>DAOSDL010000022.1:26803-78478 GCA_035362335.1 Bacteroidota bacterium | reverse complement strand
GAGACACGCATCAAGAAGCTTGTCGTGTGGTAGAGTGCCGTGCGATGGGGTGCTGGTTGAACACGGGTTCAAAACCACTGTCTACATGTTCATTCGTCACACCCGGAAGAATAAAAATGGTGCGGCGATAGGAATCTTCGGATTCGACATGGGTTTAAAACCACAGATTGCACAGATATCGCACGGATTAGCACAGATGGATCGTGGAAGTCCGCCGTTGTGATCGGCAATGAAATGACAGACACGGGATACCGGCACGGTGAACGCTATCACATGCACCGCAGGTGCAGCGTTGGTAGCACACCGGAGCGCGTGTCTCTGCGTCGTTGTTTCCTTGCGTCCCGGTGTTTACACGTCATTATTCTTTTCGGGAAAAATGATGCTATATTGCACGCGATATAGCATTCACCCATTACATCGGAGGGAAGCATGGACGAGCTTCAGAACATGGTCACGACCTTGCGGAATTTGGAGAAGGACACGTCGATTCGGAAAATCGCGAGCGCCAGTGGCATCAGTTATCTCACACTGCTGAATATTCGCGCGGGCAAGTCCAAGCGCGTGACCGAGAGTGTGGCGAAGCGTTTCAACTCGTGGTTGGAGAAACAAGGAACGGCTTCGACCAAGAACGCCGCTGCTCCCATCGCTGCGAAAAAGCGTGGACGTCCGGCGAAGGTTGCAGCGGCTCCGCCCGCTAAAACCGCAGCGCCCGCCAAGGCGGCTCCCGTCGCGGCGAAGAAGCGTGGACGTCCCGCGAAACAGGGCGTCGCGGTTGCCGCTCCTCAGCGTGGCAAAAAAGCCGCCGCTCCCGCTGTGAAGGCGAAGGGCGCGAAGGCGAAGCGCGGCGGCAAGCAGGCCATGCCGGATGTGCTGCCGAGTTTCGATATGACCGCGCCATTGCTGGGCGGCGACGCGGTGCATCGCGAGATCGCCATGCTGGAAGCACGTCTCGAATATCTGCGCCTGATCCAGAAAGCCGAGGCCGACTTCCTCCGCAAGATTGGAAGATAGAGGCGCGTTCCGTACTTTTCATTACTGGTTCCCGTGGTTTGCGCCAGCGGGAACCAGTTTCTGTATATGCAGCACTGTGACCCAAAGAGACCATGAGCACTCGCAAGCCCGATACCATCAAATGTTCGTTCTGCGGCCGATCCTCGCGCGATGTGGAAAGCATGATCGCCGGCCCGGAGGTATTCATCTGCAATCACTGCGTGATGAGTTCCGTGGACATTCTCCGCAGCAACGCCGCCGCCATCAACACGACGCCGAATCGCACCTCCGCGCTGAAGCAGCCGAAGGCCATCAAGAAAGCGCTCGATGACTATGTGATCGGACAGGAATCCGCCAAGCGCACGCTGGCGGTGGCGGTGTACAATCATTACAAGCGCCTCGAATCCAAGCAGCTTTTTTCCGACACGGATGTTGAAATCGAGAAGAGCAACATCCTGCTTGTGGGTCCCACCGGAACGGGTAAAACGCTGCTCGCCCGCACGCTGGCGCGCATTCTCGATGTGCCTTTCGCCATTGCCGATGCTACAACATTGACCGAGAGTGGCTATGTGGGCGATGATGTCGAGTCGATTCTCGTGCATTTGCTGCAGAACGCCGAGTACAATGTTCAGCGCGCCGAGCAGGGCATTATTTACATCGATGAAATCGACAAGATCGCGCGCAAGAGCGAAAACATGTCCATCACCCGCGATGTGTCCGGCGAAGGTGTGCAGCAGGCGCTGTTGAAAATTCTCGAAGGCAGCATCGTGGGCGTACCGCCGAAAGGTGGGCGCAAGCATCCCGAGCAGCCGCTGATCAATATCAACACGCGCGATATACTGTTCATTTGCGGCGGTGCCTTCGAGGGACTGGAGTCCATCGTGCAGCGTCGCATCGGCAAGACGCCTGTGGGATTCGGATCTGACAGTCCTTCGGGCTCGAAGCACGAGCGCCTGTTTGTGCTGTCGCAGGTGGAGCCGGATGATTTATTGCGTTTCGGCCTGATACCGGAGTTGATCGGTCGACTGCCGGTGACATCGGTACTGCATCCGATTTCGCGCGAGGGTTTGATGAACATTCTCACGCAGCCGAAGAACGCGCTGATCAAGCAGTACAAGAAATTGTTCGAGATGGAGCAGGTAACGCTGGAGTTTTCACAGGATGCGCTCGAAGCCGTTGTGGACAAGGCCATGGAGCGGGGAACGGGCGCGCGCGCATTGCGATCGATACTCGAGCGGTCGATGCTTGATATCATGTATCATCTTCCGACGCGCGAAGGCGTGACGCGCTGTTTCATCACCGGTGAGACCGTGTTGAACGGCGCCGAGCCGGTGTACTCGGTGGACGAGCAGAAAAAAACCGCCTAGAGTATTCCTGAAGCGAAAAAACCCGGGTCGTGTGCCCGGGTTTTTCATTTACAGCGATGGATCAGCTTTCGGATGGTGGCGCTTCGCCCGCTTCGCCCGCCTCGCCCTCGCGTCGACCTTTCCCGCCGCGTCGACGTTTCTTCTTCTGTCCATCGGCGGCCGCTGCGCCTTGTGTGCCATGCGCGGGCGGCAGGGGACGGCCTTCAAACACGCGTCCGTGTACGCCCTGTACATAGGCCCGATCGAGGAGCATGGCCATGAGCAATTTCTGATCCTCGTCTTCCGTCATGCTGTCGAGCAATGGAAGGAAGCGCGTGGTGCGCTCGCGATCCATGATCGCCAGATCGTTGAGCTGATTTTCCAGATACACCACGAGACGCTCGAAGAGCCGTTGCTGGATTTCATCGTCGGAGGGCACTTCGCGCTGTTCTACGCTGAAGCCGTAGCGGCGCGCGATGCCGAGCAATTTTCCTTCCTCGAATTTCTCGCAGATGGTGATGGCGATGCCGGTTTTTCCCGCGCGCGCGGTGCGTCCGGAGCGATGCACATACACTTCCACATGCTCGGGTATGCTATAGAGAAAGACATGGCTGAGATCGCTGATATCGATGCCGCGCGCCGCCACATCCGTGGCGATGAGGAAGCGCAATTCACCGCTGCGGAGGCGTTGCATGAGGGATTCGCGCTTGCTTTGCGGGAGATCGCCGGTGAGATGCTGCGCGTCGATGCCGTAATTTTTCAGAAATGCCGATAGATATTCCGCATCGCGCTTGGTGTTGGTAAAAATGAGAGCGGCTTCCGGATTTTCGTACTCGATGAGTTTGATGAGTACGCGGTCCTTCTGCAAGGCGGGAGCCAGATAGTACAGATGCTCCAATTCCGTCACCGACTGATTGCCTTTGCTCAAACTGAGGCGATCGGGTTTGCTCAGGAATTCATGCGCGAGTTGCTCGACATGGTACGGCATGGTGGCCGAGAACATGAAGGTGTTGCGCTTGTCGGGGATTTGCTTGCGCAGTTTGCGCATGGCGGGATAAAAGCCCATGGAGAGCATTTCATCCGCCTCATCCAGCACCAACATCTCGATGCGCATCAGGGTGAGTGTGCCGCGATAAAGATGGTCGAGCACGCGTCCCGGCGTACCGACGAGGATGTGCGCGCCCTCCTTGAGTTCACGAATCTGATTGTTGTAGCGCACGCCGCCGTAAATCACTGTGGTGCGGATATCGGAATCGCGGGTGAAGTCGAGCAGCACGGTATGCACCTGGCGCGCCAATTCGCGTGTGGGTACGAGGATCACCGCCTGGCACCAGGCTTTCGACGGATCGATACGCTGGATAATGGGGAGCAGGTAGGCGGCGGTTTTGCCGCTGCCCGTACGGGCCTGCACAATGATATCGCGTCCGGCCATGAGGTAGGGGATGGACTTGCGCTGTACCAAGGTGGGTTGCTCCCAACCCAGCTCGTCGACGCGTTGTTTCAGCGCCTGGGGGAGGTCATCGAAGGAAAAATCGGGGAGCCGATCCTCGGGCTCGAACAGTACTTCATTGTCCAGCGCCGGAGTCGGGGGAATTGCTTCTGTCATGTGCGATATGTTCTCTGATTGAGTAATCTTTCAAGTTACACAAATGCGGGGCGGGGGGCAATGGGGCTTGGTATGCGGATGCAACAATGCGGATGCAACGTGTGCGGATACAAGAAGGGGTTAAAACCACAGTTTTTCATGTTCCTTCGCCACATCCGGGAGAATGAAAATGGTGCAGGTGCCTTGATTACTGTCGGAGCGGATCAGCAGAGTTTCAAAACCACAGATTGCACGGATTTCACACAGATTAGCACAGATGGATCGTGGAAGTCGGCGAGGTGCCGGGCGAATCGTCGCAGATGAAGCCATCCAACGACCGCTGACGGCAGCGACGCGGATCGATGTCCATTGCCTGCGGCGGCGGCGGGTTGACTCCTGGCGACTGTCAAAGCGCTACTCTTTAGTCTTCACTCTTTACTCACTTACCGCGCGGATGAGCATGATGCAGGCAGCGAGACTATGTTCAGAGCAGATTGCACACGGATTCTCACAGATAAGCCGTGGTATCTGCGAGAATCCGTGGGAATCCATGCGAGCTGTGGTGTTCAAGTCGTTGGTTTCACCATCTGAATCTAGCGCACGCATGTACGCACAGAGCGTGTCTCCATGGGCTCCAGGGCATCGGGGAGAGCAGGAACGTACATCATTCGGTGCCGCGGCATAGCACGAATCACAGTTCCGGGACGAAAGAACGTTCGAATTCTCTCGCAATGCTTCAGGCGAGGCACGATGCTTCCTCGGCATTCCGCGCGCGGTCGAGAATCAGATGCGCCGCATATCCGTGGGAGGGCTGTCCGCGCCGCTGTACGGGCAAGTGCCACGAGGTGAGGCGGGAGGTGTGGACGCATCGGAGTCGGTGGGCGTTTGTTCGTCCGCCACGGTGGCCTCGATGCCATGGAGCGACAGCACCTTTCCGGCGGTCCAGGGGCAGAAGGTGGAAGCCAGCGCTGTGACCGTCACCGTGCCCGCCTTGCTGTCGTCGGTAACGGAGGTGACGCCACGCAGACTACCGAGCAAGCGCAGCGCCATGCTTCGCTGTTCGGCGCTGGCGATGCCATAGGTTCGGGAAATCGCTGCCGCGCGTTGGCAGGAGTCGGGCTGTTCCTCTCCATCCATGGTGGTGGTGATGCGTTCCGCCGGAGGGTTGAGCTGTTGCGCACGGGGCAGTGCGTGCAGAATGGCAGTGGTGGTGGCGACTGCCAGCACGAGTGCCAGGGGGATGTATATTCTGGACATGGCAACTCCTGTTGTCTGTTTACTCAAGCGTAACGCTGTAGGGTGCCGGGAAATTCCTCACGCGAAGTCGCGAAGTGAATTCCTCACGCGAAGGCGCGAAGGCGCAAAGTGAATTCCTCACGCGAAGTCGCGAAGTCGCGAAGTGAATTCCTCACGCGAAGTCGCGAAGGCGCGAAGGCGCGAGGGAAATTCCTCACGCGAAGTCGCGAAGGCGCGAGGGAAATTCCTCACGCGAAGTCGCGAAGGCGCGAAGAAATGGGTAGGCGGGGACGAGGTCGAGGCGGGTCAACGGGGATCCTGCTCCGGGAAGGGTTCTCAACGCTTAACGCTTAACGCTTAACGATTAACGATTAACAACGCCTTGCGCGAGGATGCGGGAATACTCATTTTTCGCTGTTGCAGATTTTTTCACATCCGCCGTGGACTGTTTACTCCATGCATCGACTTTCCGTTACTCCGATTATCCTTATTGTTTTCGCCTGTTCGTTTGCTCCACTGCGGGCACAGCAGGGCTGGCTGACACATTTCGAGCAATCCGGTTTTGTTGCCACGCCGGATTATGCGCGCAGCATGGAATGGCTGCGACGTCTCGACAGCGCATCCGCGTGGATTTCCTTGCAGTCGTTCGGTTCCACGCCGCAGGGTCGGGCGCTGCCTCTGCTGGTGTTGTCGAAGGACGGCGCATTCACGCCTGAAGCAGCCAGGGCGAGCGGGAAGGACATTGTGCTGATACAGGCGGGAATTCACGCCGGCGAAATCGACGGAAAGGATGCGGGCATGATGCTCTTGCGCGAAATCGCCATCACGCGGACCAAGGCCGCCCTGGCGGATCACGCTATCATTCTTTTCATCCCCATCTTCAATGTGGATGGACACGAGCGGAGGAGTCCGTACAGCCGCATCAATCAGAACGGGCCGGAGGTCACGGGTTGGCGTGTCACCGCCAACAATCTCAATCTCAATCGTGATTACATGAAGGCCGACGCGCCTGAGATGCGGGCCTGGCTGCGCATGTTCCACGCGTGGAAACCGGACATGCTCATCGATTGTCACGTCACCGATGGCATTGATTTTCAATACAACCTGTCGTATGCCATGGAGATGTACGGAAACATGCATCCTGCCGTGGCCGCGTGGCATCGCACGTTGCAGTATTGGTTCTTGGACGCCATGGAAAAGCAAGGTGATCCGGTGTTCCCGTACGTGTTTCCCCGTGAGCAAAGCGATATCGCCAAAGGTGTAATCGACTGGGCTTCGTCGCCGCGCTTGAGCACGGGATATGCCGCCGTGTGCAATCGAGCGAATCTGCTCATCGAAACGCATATGCTCAAGCCCTACAAAGATCGGGTCATCGCCACCTATCGCATGATCGAGGCGGTGCTCTCGTACGTGCGCGCGCATCCGGGGACGTTGCGCAGGGCGGTGCGCGATGCGGAGGAGGACGATATCCGTCGCTTTTCCTCCGGCGATACGACGGCGTTTCCGCTGCGTTTCCAGGCGGGTGATCGCGCGGGGAGTATACGCTTCAAAGGGTACGCCACCGAGCTTCGACGCAGTGTGATTTCAGGAGGCAGCTACACGTGGTGGGATCACAGCAAGCCGCAGACAGTGGATATTCCGCTTTTCAACGATGTGCGAACAACGGTAGCGGTGCGGCCGTCGCGCTACTACCTTATTCCGCAAGAGTGGACGGACATCGCGGATATCCTGAGTTTGCATGATGTTCGCCTGCACCGCCTTGCCGAGGAAACGCGGCTGCCCGTGCAGCGTGTGCGCTTCAGCAATCCCGTCTGGCGCAATCGGCCATACGAGGGGCGATTGCCTCTCACCGTGCAGTCGCAGTTGGTGGACGACACCGTTAGCTGGCCCGCCGGCACCATTGTGGTGGATATGGCGCAGAGCCAGGGTCGCGTTGCATTGAATCTTCTCGAAGCGGACGCACCGGATTCCTTCGTGTTCTGGGGTTTTTTCAATGCCATTTTCGAGCAAAAGGAATACTACGAAGAATACATGATGGAGGCGTTGGCGCCGGACATGCTGCGCAACGATGCCGCGCTTCGGAGCGAATTCGAGAAACGTGTGGCGACGGATTCGGCCTTCGCCGCCTCGCCGCGCGCTCGGCTGGATTTTCTCTACCAGCGTTCACCCTGGTACGACAGCAGCATCAACCTGTACCCCATTGCGCGCTGCATGGCGTTGCCCGCATCCCTGTTGCTGAGCGAGGAGCAATGGAAGCGCGACGAAGCCGGAGCGCCGCGAAGCGAATGAGGGCGGGGCCGCGTTCGGCGCATCACTGAATGGATAGCTGTGCCGGCACCGCCACGTCGACGCAGCGGACGTCGACAGAATTTTGAACTTGTTTCACAGAACGCAGTGATCATCATGCGATACCTGTTTTTCATACTTCTTTTTCCTGTATGTTTCTCCGCGCTTCCCGCGCAGCAGAAGACGCTCACCGCGGCCGATATCGCATTGTGGAGACAGCCGTCCGCTCCCGCGCTCGCACCGGACGGCGGACGGGTGGCTTTTGTGATACGCGCCGCCGATACCAGCAGCAACTCCTGGCGATCGCATGTATGGCTTGCCGCACCCGGAGTACCCATGCGGCAGGTGACCTTCGGCAAGGAGTCCTGCACAGCACCGGCCTGGTCGCCCGATGGGAGTATGCTGAGCTTCCTTTCCACCCGCAAAGCGCAGGGACGTGATGGAGATCTGGCCACGGGCAATCGCTCGTTGTTCGCATTGCCGCTGGACGGCGGCGGCGATGCGCAACTGCTCGCGTCGTTCGACAGCGATATCGAAGAGTATGTGTGGTCGCCCGACGGACAGTACATCGCCATCCTTACCGGTGGAGCGCTGCCTCCTGTGGCGCAGGCCGAGGCTCTGCGGCGGGAAGCCCGCAAGCTCGATATCACCGTGGCCAGCGACAGCAAGCCCGGTCTCGCGCTTTGGATAATGGAGAGTGCACGGCGTAAGCCGCGGAAGGTGGCCGAACTGGATGCGGGTGTGTCCGCGCTGCGCTGGTTGCCCGACAGTAAATCCCTCGTCTATCAGACGAATTACACCGGGGAGTACAACGATGAGCAGAAGTACGATATCTGGCAGGTGGAGATCAACGGTCGCACGAGGCAGGTGACTGCCATGGCGGGTCCCGAAACGCAACCCAGTGTCAGTCCCGACGGCAGGGTACTCGCTTTCATCACGCAGACTGTGCCCGATATCGAATTCGCCAAGACGGAAATTTCGCTGCTCGATTTCGCCAGCGGCGCCACGCGACGCCTTACCGGCGAGGCCGTGCATGCCGTGGAGAGCTTTGCCTGGCTTTCGAACGGCAGCATACTCGCGCTGTTCAATGAGGGGACCAGCGCCGTGCTGCGCGAGGTGGATGTGAAAACCGGAACACTGCGTGCGGTCACCGATCCCGGGATGGTGGTATCGGCGCCGCAGGTCAATACGCGCGGCGATATCGCGTTTCTTGCTGATGGACCGCAATCCCTGCTCGAAGTATATATGACGCATAAGGGTGGACCCACGGCGGTAACACGGTTCAGCGATCAGATACGCGACATGCGTATCGGCAAGCAGGAAGTCATTCGCGTCCGCAGCAGGGATGGTCTGTTCGACATCGAGGCGGTGCTGATCACGCCGGCGGACAGGAAGCCGGGAGCAGCGGTGCCGCTGGTGCTGGCGTATCACGGCGGCCCGTACGGTGATTTCGATCATCGCTTCCAGCAATATTATCCGGCACATATTCTCGCGGCACAGGGTATTGCCACGGTCATGCCCAACGTTCGCGGCAGTTCAGGATACAGCGATGTGTTCGGACAAGCCAATCGCTACGATCTCGGGGGAGGAGACTACCATGATGCGATGGACGTGGTGGATTGGTTGATCGGCAAGGGAATAGCCGACAGCACGCGTCTGGCGGTGATGGGTGGCAGCTACGGCGGCTATCTGACGAACTGGACCATATCGCAGACACAGCGTTTCAAGGCGGCGGTGTCCATGTTCGGCATTTTCAGCTGGCTCACCGATTGGAGCAATTCATGGCAACCCGATTTCGAGCTGATGTTTCTCGGGCATCATTATTGGGAAAAGCCGCTCGACATGAACAGTCTCTGGATCAGCCGCGCACCGCAGACCCATGTGCGGAACATCACGACACCAACGCTGATTTTGCAAGGTGACAAGGATCAGTACACCAACATTTCCAATTCGCGGGAAATGTATCAGGCGCTGAAAACACTGGGCCGCAAGGTGGAATTCGTCACCTACCACGGTGCGGGGCATGGCTTGCGCACCTTTCCCAATCAGTGGATCGATGCGATGGAGCGTACGGTGGACTGGGTGGCCTCGCATGTGAAGTAGCGCGGCGAAGGAAAGAAGCAGCGGGCGGCCATGGTGCCGCCCGTTGTGGTATTAGCGGGATACGATCAGATCAGAGCTCTTTTTCGAGGCGAAGAATTTCATCGCGCAGTTGTGCGGCTCGCTCGTATTCGAGATCCTTTGCCGCTTCCATCATTTCTCCGCGGAGCTGGTCGATCAATTCCACGCGCTGTTCCCTTGTCATGAATTTGAGAATGGGTTCGGCGACCAGACGGATCTGCTTCGTTTCTCCACGGCGTTCATCGCGCTTCGCTTTCACATCGGCGATGGTGGTGGCGTGGAGGATGTCTTCCATGGATTTCCGTATGGTTTCGGGATTGATGCCATGTTCCAGATTGTAGGCGTGCTGCACATCCCTGCGGCGGCGTGTTTCGTCGATCACGCGCTGCATGGAATCCGTGATACGATCGGCATAGAGAATCACCAGGCCGTCGGCATTGCGCGCTGTGCGTCCCGCAATCTGCATGATGGCGCTTTCGCTGCGAAGAAATCCTTCCTTGTCCGCATCGAGTATCGCCACGAGCGATACTTCGGGTAGATCGAGCCCCTCGCGCAGGAGGTTGACGCCGACGAGCACATCGAAATTGCCGAGACGAAGATCGCGGAGGATTTCCACGCGCTCGAGCGAGTCGATATCCGAATGCATGTAGCGCACGCGGATGCCGATATTTTCCAGATACTCGGTGAGATCCTCGGACATGCGTTTTGTCAATGTGGTGACCAGCACGCGTTCGTTGCGCTCCGTGCGAATGCGGATTTCGGCGATGAGATCATCGATTTGCTGTTTGACCGGGCGAACTTCCATCGGAGGATCGAGGAGTCCGGTGGGACGAATGATTTGCTCCACCACCACACCCGTGCTTCGTGTCAGTTCGTAGGGTCCCGGAGTGGCGCTCACGAAAATGCACTGCGAGATGAGTTGCTCGAATTCCTCGAAGCGCTGTGGACGGTTGTCCATTGCCGAGGGGAGGCGGAAGCCGTGTTCGACGAGGGTCTCCTTGCGGACGCGGTCGCCGTTGTACATTGCGCGGATTTGCGGAATGGTCTGGTGGGATTCGTCGATGACGAGAAGGAAATCCTCCGGGAAATAATCGAGCAGGCACTCGGGCCGCTCGCCCGCCTTGCGTCCGGCGAGGTGGCGGGAATAGTTCTCCACGCCCGAGCAATAGCCGATTTCCTTCATCATTTCGATGTCGTAGCGCGTGCGTTGTTCGAGGCGCTGCGCTTCCAGAAGCTTTCCGCATTCGCGGAAATGGCGGAGGCGTTCCTCCAATTCCTCTTCGATGGTGACTATGGCCCGCTTGAGTTGCTCTTCGGTGGTGAGAAAGTGCTTGGCGGGATACACCACGCCGGAGGAGACTTTTTCCAGCACTTTGCCGGTCATGCGGTCCACGAGCGCGAGGGATTCGATTTCATCGCCAAAGAATTCAACGCGCAGCACCTCTTCGGTCTCGAAGGCCTGGATGATTTCTATCACATCGCCACGAACGCGGAAGGTGCCACGGCTGAAATCCACATCGTTGCGCACGTAGTGGATGTCGGTGAGCTTGCGGAGGAAGGCATTGCGTTCGATCACGTCGCCGGCATTCACGAAGAGCAGCTGATCGGCGTAGGCTTCCTTCGATCCGATACCGTAGATGCAGGACACCGAGGCGATGATGATCACATCGCGGCGGCCGCCCACGAGCGCGGTGGTGGCTTTCAGACGGAGGCGATCGATTTCGTCATTCACCGACATGTCCTTTTCTATATAGGTGTCGGTGGTCGGAATATAGGCCTCGGGTTGGTAGTAGTCGTAGTAGGAGATGAAGAACTCCACCGCGTTGTGCGGAAAAAACGATTTGAACTCCGCGTAGAGCTGGGCGGCAAGCGTTTTGTTATGCGAGATGATCAGCGTGGGTTTATTCACCTCGCGGATCACATTGGAGATGGTGAAGGTTTTTCCGCTGCCGGTCACTCCGAGCAGGGTTTGGAAGGCGTCGCCGCGATGCACGCCTTCCACCAGTTGGCGGATGGCTTCCGGCTGGTCGCCGGTGGGAGAATATTCCGAAACGAGCTTGAACTGTTCCATCGGTCCGTTGCATTGAAGTGGAATTACTAATCTGCGAAATCCCCCGAAAGGAACAAGGGGAAGAAAATTGGTACGGGTGCTTTGATAATTGTCGGAGCGGATCAACAGAGTTTCAAAAGAGTTTCAAAACCACAGATAGCACAGATTTCACACAGATTAGCACAGATGAATCGTGGAAATCCGCGAGGACCTGATTACTCTTAAGTCCGTAGCACGCAAATGAATAGGGTCCGGGCGGCGAGACTATTGTCAGAGCAGGCGACGCCGCGATTGGAGTTGCGTCTGCGAAGGTGACGACGCAAACATCCCCGGCGAAGGTGCCGGGGATGCTGTGCTGATTGACCGAAGGTGGGATGGTGGAAGGAGGGATTACTCGATGGAGACCGCCGCGATCGGCGAGAGACGGGATTCGCCCGTGCCGCTCTTCACGCGTACCGCGTAGCGATACGTCTCGCCCGCGCTCACCGGCTCGGTCCAGCTCGTGCTGTCGGCCGGTACGGTGGCATATTGCATGGGTTTGCCGTCGCCGATGCTTCGGTAAATCACAAACCAATGCGTGCCTTGCTCACTCGCGGGGTAGTCCCATCGCAAGGTCACGCTGCGACGCTCTTTGTCGTACACTGCGGTGAGATTGCGCACTTCCTCGCGGATACCGGCATCGTACGGACGCGCCTTGATGTTGCGTGGACTGACGGAGATATGGCCTGCCGCGTCGACAGCCGTGATGCGGTATTCGTATTCGATGCTTCGTTTGACGGCGCTGTCGGTGTATGTCGTGGTCGCGGTATCCAGAGTGGCGATGCGTGTCCACACCGCTCCCGCTTCGCGACGCTCCAGATGCTGCGCCACTACATCCTCGCTGCCACTGCGCGCCCAGCGCAAGCGAACGTCGAGATCCGACACCTGCATGTCCGTAAACACCGGCGCATCGGGCGGAAGAATGTCGGGCCGCCGCAATTCGATCACCTCCGAGGGTGCGCTGTGCATGTAGCGCTTGTCCACGGCCACGACCTTGTAGAATACGGATGGCGTGGACGTGTTGAGTGTAATGCTGTGCGTGATGACAGTGTCGGCGTGGATATGCGGTGTGAGTTGGGAAAATTCATGATCCCGCGCATTGGCCCAGAGCACGCGGTAACCCGCGAGATCGTCCTCGGCATTGCTGTTCCACCGCAGCGTGACAACACCGTTGCTGTCCACCGTTGCGAGCACGTTGCGTGGCGCGGAAGGCGGGAGCGAGTCGATGATCTGCACAAAGGTGCGCACGGACTCGCTGCTGTTGCCGGAGGTGTCGATGGCGGACACCATGTACCAGGCCTCGCGGTCGCTGGCACCGTGATCCATGAACATGCGCGTATCCGGTGTCAACACACCCTGATGCAGCGGTGTGAACGGCGTGCTCGATTTGGGATTAGCCGCCCGGGAGACGACAAAGCCCTTGAGGTCGCCGCTGCCGGGATGCTCCCATGTCAGCACGACACCATCGCGTGCGAATTGCTCGGCTCGGGTTATCGTCGGCGAGTTGGGTGCGGTGTTATCCACAGCCCATGCAACAATCTCCGCCGCGCGGCTCCGTTCGCCGAATGCATTGATACCTCGCACGCGATAGGTGTAGCGCTGATAATTCCGGAGGTTTTTATCCTCATAACTCGGTGTAATGCTGTGTTCCTCGCCCTGCGGAGCGATGATGACATGCGGACGTTTGGTGAGCGTCGTCCATGTCCTGCCTTCGTCGTCCGACCGCTCGACATGCCAGGCCGACCATGTGGAGAGTTCATGCTGATCCCACTGCAGAGTCACGCTGCCATCGCCGGAGGTGAAGCGCAGATGTTGCGGGGCGATGTTGTCCTCTTCGGGTTCGACCACGACCACGACGACGGCGGTATCGATCACATAGTCGCTGCTTTGCCGTGCCGGCATGATGCGATAGACCACGCGTTCGCCGCGCCGCACATCGCGATCCACGAAGCGCAGGGCCATGCCCTCGGCTATGAGCGGATCGGTATCGGCAAGCATCAAAGCGAAGCCGAAGCGGTTCTCCGCGTCGCGCACGCCATTGCGCAGCACCTCGAGGTCGTCGTTGGGATTCTTTGCCGGCGTGATGGCGGTGCCGTACAACATCTGCGCCGCGGCCGCCAGCGAGATTTGCGAGGTGTCGGCCATGATGCGACGGCGCCATTCCTCGATCGGCCAGGGGCGCAGGGGCTCGGGCGTGAGCAAGGTGGTGGATGCGTCGTTGAAGCTGCCATCCGCCGCGATGCGGGTGCGCTCGATACGATAGCCGTAGCTGTTGAGGATGTGAAACGCTCCGGGCTTGTCCGGCGCCCAACGCAGGATCACGCCATCGTGCGTTGCCTTGCTGGTGACCATGATACTGGCGTCATGCGATGCTCCCTCTTCTGCGCTGCGCTCGTCCTCGATGGGATCCTGTGCCCATACAAATGTACAGGTACCGATCAGGAACAGGAGCAGGAAAGCGATGCGGTTCATATGCGAGTAATCCTTGTAATCGTTCGATGGTGTTGACCGCGCTGCCGCACGGGGGGATTGATGAGGAACAGGTGCTTGCTGTTGTATGAATGAAATCTACTTCTCGAAGTGCCGCGGGATCAACCGGACAGATGTACGGTTTTTTCCCGGAGGAACGGGGATGGAGACCGCCGGAGCGGCCTCCATCCCCGCCTGCGCTTACCAGGTGAACGAGGTGTTCTTTATCGTGGTGGTGCTGGTGCCGAACTTGAAGCCGAAGCGCAGCGGGTAGGTGCCGTGCTGCAGTTTCTTGAACGGCGATTTCCACAGATTCTCCAGCATGCTGTACACGGCCCCGCTGTAATCCCTCTTGGGATCACCGACCTCCTTGATCGTGCTCTTCTCGATCTTGGGACCGCCCTTGCTGTACTCGATTTCGCCGTTCTCGTCGGGATTCTGGTTGTTGGTGTAAATCACCGTGGTGAAGAATTTGGCCAGACGGTTTTGCAGGTTCTGGTAATCCAGCGCCGCCGCAACACCCTGTGTATAGTTCACACTCATCGACGACAGGTACATCGATCCGCTTTGACCTATCGGGAGCTGCTGCTGTGGCAGATTCATACTGCTACCCGGCGAGCCGTATTTCCCTCCAGATGGAAGCACCTGTCCGGCGGGTGCGGGAGGATTGATCTCGCTGTCGCCGAGGGGATCGAGAATACGACTCTTCTGGCGATCCACGTGTGTGAGGGTTTTCATTTGATCGCGCCAGTAGTGGAAATAGGTGGTATTCCAGTACTTGAACGCCTTCTTGAAGTAGGGCGATTTGGTGCTGGCCATGACCGTTTTAATCTTGCTGAACGGTGTGTACATGTTCGGCAGTGCGAAGCTGGTGTGCCAGGGTTTGGTCTGTTCATCGGATTGCACCACCAGCAGCGGGCCGACATTGACGTTCTGCTCGTAGTACAGGCCGTCCTTCATCACCACGCCCTTGTACACGTGTCCGAGCACCTCGTAATCCTCGAGGGGTTCGGGCATGGTGAAATTCGCCCGCACGAGAATTTGATCGCCTTTGCTTTCCGACGTGCTGGGTTTGACCGTGGCCGCGTTCAGCTTGTCGATCATGCGGTTGTAGGCACTGGTGCGGAAATGCAGCTCATACAGCTTTTTATCTCCGCCCGAAACCAGGTTGGCGAGCAGGGCATTGCTGCTTACCGCGACGGTGCTGGTGGCGAGCTGCTGGCCGACGGTGAAGCTCTTGTCGGTCCACGTGCTGTCGCCTGTGTTGTAGGTGGACGTGCTCACATCGCTCACCTGCACGCCGCCCTGCTTGTTGCCGAGCGTGGTACCGCCCTGCACCTTGTCGGAGCGGGAGTCGACGAGCGTGGTTTTCTGCGTGGTGGTTTTGAGCTTATCCAGGCCGCTTCCGCCCATCACGATATTGTTCGTGGTATTGCTTTGCAGCTTTTCATCGCGTCGGACGATGGTGAGTTTGTACGTGGTGTTATTGTCCAGCTGTGGAATGGGGAAGCGAATCTCGCCGCCGGAATAGGTGATGGGCGACTCCTGTACCTTCATGCTGTCGCGATTGTTCAGCGGCTGGAATTTCGCCAGATAGCTGCTCTTGAAGCCGGGTCGGTTGTAGGAGAACAATTCATCCGGCGCCATGCGGGTTTTGATCAATCCGATCTTGGGTTGGATCTGATTTTGCAGGAAGAAGCGCTGCCTGTCGAGCGGCCAACTGTATTGCACATTTTCCACAGGCAGGTAGTTGGGTGCCGTGCCGGTGGTGAAGCTCACGCTGTCGCGTTCGGTGATATGCGTACCCGGAACCCCGTTCTTCGCGCTGGGGGAGTACAGGGATTTCGCCCATTGACCGCTCTTTTTCTCCCACGCCGACGCGGCGATGCGGGTTTTGTAGTTGCTGTTGGAGCGCAACTGAGCCATCGGGAGGAACACCGCGGAGCTGCCACCTTCCTGAATCGCCCACTGGCCAGCGACGTTTTCCTTGTTGTCCTTCCGCTCGATACGGAAGTCGTCGATTTTGATTTTGAAGACGCGGGTGGAGGGATCGCCGCTGGGCGTGGTGATCGGCAGTTCGAATTCCTTGTGCACCGGGAAGGTGAAGGCCACCTGCGGCACGGTGTACACGTCCGCGATTTCCTTGCCGTCCGGACGGAAATCCGAAACCAGCTTGATATTGTCCAGCGGATTCGACTGCGGCAGTTTGCACTGCTCGCCGATCTCGAACTCGAAGGTCACGCTTCCACTGATCAGGCCACCGAGAATGGAGTACGATCCATAGATCACGCCGCCGAGCCAGGTGGGATTGGGGAGCTGCGCTTTGAGCGCCGCGCCGGCATCCACACCGAGGATTTCGAAATCACCGGAAATAATGGCGAGATCCACCGAAATTCCGACGGCGCCGCTGAGATAGGCGTAGGCCTGCGCCTGGCAGTACCAGCCATCGAGGCCGACGACCTCGCCGGTGTTGCCGCATTTGAGATCGCCATAATTCATCACCGAGGCGTCGAAGCCATAGCCGGCCTCGAGCGAGGCGTAGAACGGCCCGAAACTGAATTTCTTTTTCGGGAAACCCGACCACACGCCGAACGCCGCGCCTCCGAAATTCGCCGCCATGTCCACGGCGGATTGGCGGTTGGATGTGCTGAATTTTTGCCGCAGCGAATGGCTCATGTGATTGAGTATCGTTGCGGGAATTTCCGCGATGTTGTCGATGGTGGTGCCGATCTCGAAATAGGAGTTCGCCGCGTACACGCCGAGCAGTTTGAGCTCGATGCGCTGCGTCGGGCGTCCCATCCAGAGGTACCACTCGTCGGGACTGGCGAAGAGCACCACATTGCCGCCGCCGGTCACCACGTTGTTCACATTGAATTTTATATCGAGGTTGCCGGTGAATTCCTTGTTCACGTTGTCGTAGTAGAACAGCACGCTGCCGTAAATGGAGGGATCGCTGCGGTCGTAGATGCTGGTGAGCATGTAACCCTTGCCGCTGAGAAAAATACTCGCGAGTCCGCCATTGACGAACGAGGCCCCGAGCTCCACATCCGCGTTGAACAACTGGTCGCTCGGCGCGGCAATTACCACCGCTGCTTTCAAGCCCCATTCGCCCTGATCTGATGGCGTGTACACGATGCCGGAGTTGGTGACGCCGATCTGCGTCGAGGCGGTATTGCTCTCCTCGCCTTCGGAGATGGTCAAGGGCGAAGCGGGGAGCTGCGCCGACATGTTATACCATGCGCCGATGCCCATGCCGCGTATCACCAGGGCGCCGCCCAGCGGAATTCCCGTCGGCAGAATGGCCTTCGCGTCAGCGAACCAATAGCGATAGGTTTCCTGACTGGACTGCTTTTTCTTCGATCCGAACATGGCTGTGGCACTGATTTCCACCATCTCCAGGAACTGCGCCTGTACGGTGCCAAAGAAGCCGTTGCCATACTGTGCGTGGTTGCGATAGAACACGATGGTGCCGTTGATATTCACCGCCGCGCCCAGCTGTGCGTTCAGTGTGATATCGTCGAGATAGGCATCCTCGAACGCAGCGTTCTTCGTGGTTTTGTCATAACTGCCCAGCACGGTGAAATGTGTTTCACCGCTGATGGCCGAGGCCTCACTGCCTTCGCCCATGAGGTTGAGCGCCATACCGAATTGCAGGCCGAATTTCGGTTTGTTGGATATGATATCCTGCACCACGGGCTTGATGCCGGTGAGGGAAACCGGGAATCCTCCCACACCATGCTGCGGTGACGCAAGGGCCATTTGCCCCAACTCGAAATACGGTTCGGATGTGGTGAGCTTGAGTTTGGAGAATTTCAATCCCGTGAGATTGATCAGCGGTATGGTCCCCACGGTTTTCTGGAAACCGAGCATGCCGTTGAGTTCGATATATGCTTCGAAGCCCGTGCTGTTCGCCGTCATCTGGAAAATCGATGTAGGTTCAATGGTCAACGTCAGCATCCACATCGGCACGTCGATGTCGGCACCGGGTATCACATTGCAGAGATAGCTCATCCCGCTGTCCGTTTGCGCAAGCAGCATGGAGTAGTCCAATGGTTGCGTGCTGATGGGTATCTGCAGCTTGCCGTTGAGTGAGCCATGCTTGAACGAACTGTTGGTGATTTGCACGTCGATATGGTCGAGACTGGCACCCCACGACGACACATTCATGCCGGGATAGGCGATAATATCATTCGCTGCTATGCCGGCGGTGAAGCCCGTATTGTCCACGAGCATGGACGAGACGCTGATGCTGACCGGATTCTGTCCCGTCTTGAATTGCGCGGGCAGTGTTACTGTGGCCGAAGGCATGTAGAATCCGTGCCAATCCAGACTATCCTTGCTGGGACCCTTGTAATCGGCAGGGAACACCATTTGCGGGGGATTTTTATCATCCGCGAAATCCAGATACATCGCCGGGACATTGATGGCGAAATCCTTCAGCGCCGCAGGCGCGAAGGGACCGGAAGGACTGAGCTGGAACAGCCAGTTCATCACATCATTTTTCTGAATATCGGCGATGAGGTTGAGCTTCACGGTCTGGCCGTTGTCGGGCACGGGCACGAGCGCGCTGCGCGCAAAGCCCACTTCGCCATGCACGTGCAGTTTCTTGAAGCCCGTGCAATCCATTTCGGCCCAGGTTCCCTGACCGTTGTTTTCGCGGAGCAGTTGCAGGCTCCACGACCCATTCATCGGATCGTAACCGAAGTCGTCGATGAGATACATTCGCACGGGATTGTTGCCCGCACCCACACCGCCGGGATGCATGCAGATGCCATTGACGCCGAAGCCCAGCGTGCCACCCGGACCGAGGAAGGGCAAGGGCAGCTGGCACACCGCATTGAACTGCGCGCCATCGGGATTGAACACCGCACCGATGATGGACACCACCAACTGGTGACCCGTGGTGGGGATGGTATTGTCGATACCGATGGGAAGGTACACCGGCGTTGCGCCACTCAAACCGCTCACGAGCCGTCCCGCCTGACCAACCCAGGTTTGAATTTGCTGCATGGTCTGGGGATTGATACCAATGCGCTGCGCCATGTTGTTGGCTTGCGGAATGGACATCGGTGCCTGCAACTCGGCCTGCACGCCGGGATCGAGCACTTGCTTGTTGATGTTGACGCGTACGCCGTTGAATTGCACATGAATGCGCGAGCGCAGGAAGGGCACGTGCATCAATCCCTTGCCACTCAACGAGGAGGCGGAGGGATTGGTGAGTTCGGTCAATTCCATCGTGAACAGCCCGACAGTGACACTGTCGCCCACCGCCAGCGTGCCGGGGAGAATGCTGTTCTCCGTGGGTGCCTGAGTGATGCAGGGGGCGGAGCATTGCTCGGGTCCGGCATTCTGCTGCTGTTGCACCGCGGAGTTCTGGGCCACGGGAGCGCCGCTCCCCTTGCCGCCGAGGGCGAAAGTCCAGATTTCGCTTTTTCCTTCGTTCCTGGCGGCGGGTATGCCATTCGGCACTGTGCTCACATCCAGGGCCTGCACTTGCCAGGCCCAGCCCGTCGCCGAGGGGTAGGCCGAGAAGGGCTTCTCGGTGGGCGAGTACATGTACGTGGTACTGCTCACGCGCTTGTCGATAATGTACTCCGTGTTGCTCTCCATGGCCTGCCGCGCGGTCTGGCCACCAAACATGGGCACGACGCGCAGACGATACATCACGCGCATGCCCGTCGGCAGCGGGGCGACGGGTGTCCATTGAAACACTGGATAGCTCTTCACCGCAATTGCCTGCCCGTCCCACGGGGCGATGAGTTGCGGAGGATCGGGAATGATAATTTCGAAGGGGATGCACAGCGGACTGACCGCGGCCAATTCCGTGACGCCATCGGCGGCCAGCAGGCGTACGCACAATTCATAGTCGCCTTCGGGAAGCGCATCGGTGGTCGCGGCGATGGTGCGCAGCGATTGATCCACTTCCAGAGCATCCTGGCGAATGATATCCGGTCCGGACAGTGTGAGCGTCTGTCCCGGCATGAGCGTGAAGCGCGGCATGGAAGGGGAGTAGTCCTTCGTGCGTGCCACGATGGCGTCGCTACGGGTGTCGCGAATGGTGATCGAGACCATGGTGTTCTCGTGACGATCACGCGATGCGTTGATGATGTTGAGACGTACGATGGTGGGATCGCGTCGCCATTCCGTCAGACTCGTGGGAGTCGGTTTGCGGATGAGAGCGTTCATCGTCACCTGGGCGACGCTGTCGTAGCCGAGGAGAACGAACAGCGTGAGCACGCACGCGGAGAGGAAGCTTCGGTTCATCGTGGGTATCACCTTCTTCATGATTAGAATCCTGCGGAGTACTGAATACTGCCGTACCATTCGTCGAAGGACGGACGGTCGTGCGATTGCGCATAGCTGTAGCTGTTGTTGCTCAGGGAGAGCGAAAAAGTGCCATAACGCTCGATGGCATAGCCGAGCATCAGCCGGCCGCTGAACTGCCCGTCGGTGCCGACTTCCGAGCGGATGACGTTGTATCCCACCGTGACCGACGTGGTCAGGGCATTGTCGAAAAAGCCCTGCCCCACGGTTTCGCTCACGCTGAAAATGTCGGTGTCGGTAAAGGATGAGCGCATCCCGTTCCACGACAGCCCTGTGGTGAGATTGAATGTGGACGGCAGCGTCAGACTGTGCATCAGCGATGCCGCGCTGGCGCTGTTGCGATTGCCCTCGGTGGTGACGGGATTGCCGTCGGTCGCCGATTGATGCATGAGATTCAGATTGATCGCATTGCTGCCACCGAGGCCTTCGAAGGTGTAGGTGGGCGCGATGGACACGGATTGCGTGAGATGGTCCACGCGCAGCGAGTCCCGCGTATGCAGCGAGCGCATGCCGTAGTTGCTGTAGCTGCCCGAGAAGCCGAGCTGCTCGGTGATCTGCCAGTTGCCGTTGAGCGAACCGATGACGCGTGTCGTCCGCGAGAGGCGATTGTTGCGGAGATTGTTGAACATCATGCCCAGCGACGCGCGGACGTTGACGCGCTGTTCGGTCAGGCGCAGCATGGGCGCCACGGTGAATTCGAAGATGTCGTTGGGCATCTGCACATATCCCAGCGTGTAGTAGCCCGGGCCGACCCAGCGGCTGTGCAGGCCCACCTGCCATTGCTGCGCGGGAACGATGAGCACGGCGAGCTTCGCGGCACCATCCACCTGCGCGGTGTATCCTTCGCGTGCGCGCAAACGCAGATCGTTGATGGTGTGCGCGAATGCCATTTCGCCATTGACACGCACGAGCGTGCCAAACGGCACACCGAAAGCGAGAGACGCGGTGGCGTTCTCGCGAGCGGCCAAGGGCAGCATGCCTTCGATGCTGCGCATGGAGGACGTGTCGTCCTGCCCGTACGCCGCGTTGAGATGCAGGTAGAACTCGCCTTCCATGCCATAGCCCACTTTCGCCGCGGCGAGCATGCGCCGGTATCCACCTGCAAAGCCCGCCGAGCTGTCCGCCGCCAAGGCCTGGCGTGACCGTCCGTACACGGCGGAGACCCGCCAGGCGCCGGGCGACATTTCCACGCCACCACCGAGCAGCCGTTCGTCTCCGAACGTGAGTTCGGAAATCCGCGCGTTGAAATATCCTCCGTGCAAACGCAGCCACCCGCCGATGAGCGGACTCACACCGAATTGATTGAACGGCTGATGGTAGCCGGAGGATTGTGTGGAGATGTATGCTTCGAACGGGAGGTCGATTTGCTCGAACAAGGTGACCGTGCTGCGCAGCACCGCACGCGACACGTGTTGATCCTGACGGGGACTCCAGCGCGCGTCATTGCTGGACGAGCTGTAGACTTCCGTACTCAGTCCCACCGAGCCGCTCACGCGCACGGATTGCGCCTGGGCGCGCATGCTGAGCGAGTACAGCAGCAGGACGAGAAGGCAGAGCGCGATGACCAGCGATACGAAGCGCATGGAGGTGCGGACGTGGCGCTCGCGCAAGGGGCTGTTGCTGTCGGCTGTCATGCCCGCGCGACCTCGCTTTCGTTCCGGGCTGCGAGTTCCGCGCCTTCGATCATGTGGCCGGCAATACGCTGATACGCGACTGCCCACGCCTCGCGCGCTTCCTCGGTGAAGTAATTGCCGAGTCCCTGCTCCAGAGTGCGGAGCAGCGCCTCTCCCACAGTGTCGTAATGCTCGTCGCGCACGCCGTAAGCGACGTGGCGCTGGCCCAGGCTGTGCAATGCGGGGAGCAGCGCATGCGGCTCGTGCAGCTTCGCCACCACAAGCGTCAACGCGCTGGTGAGTTTCTTGCCCTGCTCGGCCATGTCCGACGGGAACATGGCCCGCAGCGAAGGATCGAGCGCGAAGAGATTCGCGTAGAACAGCGTCGCCACGGCGTCGGGCTGGTCGGCGATGAGGGAATGGGTGCTTCGAATGATGTCGATCTGCGCCTGGCGCATCGGATGTCTCCGGATTCGATGGAACATGAGGTTGCTTTTTCTGTCCAAAAAGTGACAGTACAAAGCTAGTCCTGTTCCGAAGGGCGGTTCAACTGGACGGATGTACGGTTTTATCGTGCCGCTGCCTGGCTGCGTCGCCATAGCGCGGAGGGGGGAGGAAATGAAAAGGTCCGCTGTGTAGCGGACCTCAGGTATGGGAACGTGGCGCGGTGATCAGCCGCCGAGTGAAGGTGAGGAACCCCTGCGCAGCATCACCTTGGCCACCGCTTCGGCGCGTGAGGTGACGTGCAATTTTTCATAGATGTTGTGCAAATGGAAACGCACGGTATGCACGCTGACGAACAGCTTCTCGGCGATGGCTTTGTAACTGTGTCCCTCGACAAGAGCCTCCAGCACTTCGATTTCCCGATCGGACAGCGTGCCGATTTCGTCGACGGGTTGCGGCTGGCTGAAGAAGTTCAGCACGCGCCGGGCAATTTCTCCCGACATGGGCGCGCCGCCCGCGTGCGCGTCGCTGATGGCTTGCAGCACCTTCACCGTCTGCGATTTTTTGAGAATGTATCCCACGGCGCCAGCGCGCAGCGATTCGAAAATTTTCTCATCATCGCTGTACACCGTCTGCATCACAATCTGAATGTCGGGATACATGGCCTTGAGAATGCGCACGCACTCGATGCCGTTCTGTTCGGGGAGTCCGATATCCATCAGCACCACGTCGGGAAGGTTGGCACCGATGTGTTCGCGCGCATCGGCGCAGCTCTTGTACACTCCGGTGCAGCTGTACCCTTCGGAGTACTCCAGCATCCACCGCAGGCCGTTGCGGATGTCTTCATCGTCGTCGACGATGGCAACTTTGATGATGTCGTCGTTGCGCTTGGCTTCCATGGGCGTAATGTAGGTGGACATGGTATTCCGGACAACTGTACAGGTGTTCAGTTTCGTAACGTGCGTGGAAGTTCCACGGTGATCCGCGTTCCATTTCCCGGAGCGCTGTCGAGTGCCAGTGTACCGGCGGCCTTTTCCACACGATTGCGCATGTTGGTCAGGCCGTTGATGCGGGACAATCCGGCTTCATCAAAACCGACACCGTCATCGGAAATGCGGACGCGGAGCAGCTCGGTGTCGATGGAAAGGTGCAGGGAAATCGTCCTGGCGCGGCTGTGCCGCACGGCGTTGTTGATCGCTTCCTTGCACACCAGCAGCAGGCAGCGGGAGCGGTCGGAACTTGTGTGCATGTGCCGGAATGCGTCCGACACTTCGAGATGGAAGGCAATGTCGCGCGATTCACATACATCGAGCGCGTATACGCGGATGCGGTCGATAAGCCGCGCCATGGAATCATTGCGTGGGTCGATGGACCACACCACGTCGCTCATGCCTTCCACCAACTCGCGCGAGATGCGTCCGACGCGCTCCATCGTACCAATGACCTCGCGGGGAATAGCCTCGTCCACACCGGGCACGCGCTTCAGCACCAGCATCTGCCGCTGCATGACTTCGGTCATCAGTGCGATGCGCGTGAGTCCGGAGCCGATATCGTCGTGCAAATCGGCGGCGATGCGCGAGCGGATGCGCTCGATTTCCAGCAGACGACGGACGCGGCTGCGCACCACGGCATACAGCACCAGTCCGATGACGGTGAGCATCAACGCGAAAAACCACCACTGCTGCCAGAAGGGACGCGCGATCTGGAAGGTGAGTCGGGTGGGCGTGGTATTCGCAATGTTTTCATCGTTGATGGCGCGGATCAGCACCGAGTAGGCGCCGGGACGCAGAGCGGCCAGGGTCAGGCTGCGCTCGCGCGAAGGGGCGCTCCATGCGCTGTCCACACCCTCGATGCGATACTGATAGCGAATGCTTCGCGGGCGCCGCAGTTGAATGGCGGTGAACTCGATGCGGCAATTATTTTCGCGTGCGGAGAGTTCGATGCGCTCGCGCAAATTCACATCCCTGCCGTTGGCCTGCATGCGCGTGATCAACACTTCGGGAGGGGCGCTTTCACGTGTACTTCGTGACGCGTGATACAAAGTCAAGGTGTAACGCGTCGCGATGAACATCATACCGTCGTCACGCACACCGCAACTGTACACGGGGCTGTCCGCCAGTTCCTGCTCCAAACCGAAAGGAGCATCGCCGTTGCGCGCGTACGCCATTCCGCGCTGCGTGCCAATCCACACAGTCCCGTCGAGCGTCTCGGTGAAGCTGAAGATTTTATCGCTGGGCAGTCCATGCGATTGATCGTATCGATGAATGCGCTGCCCGTCGATGATCGCCACACCCTTGCGCAGCGTGCCCACCCACATCCGACCGCGGCGATCCATGTGGAAGGCGCGCACGGACAAACTATCGAGGGCGGGAATGCGCCGCGGCACTGCACGCGCCAGATCGCCCGCTCCATCGATATACCAGACTCCGCTGCCGTAGCCGGCGATCCACAGCCGGCCGTTCCTGTCCTCGTACATCGTGCGGATGTCCACCGGGAGGCCGGTGAATTCCCTCAGCAGCTTGTCCGGACGGTGCACATCGAACACGCCGACGCGCCCGCCACGGAAGTTGCACCACAGTCGTCCCTTCCTGTCGGGGCGTCCGGTGAAGGAATCCGGCTTCGGGATACGGCCGCGCGGTGCGAGTATTTCCGGAGGCGGGAGACGTATGTCTCCGGACCGTCGCGTTGTGATATCGAAGGCCACGAAGCTGCCGGCGGCGAAGGACACGATCAAGCGCCCGCGATCATCGATGCTCACCGCATAGGGATAGCCCGACGGCCAATCGGGTTCGGTCTCGTGAAGCACGCGCTTCCACTGCGTCCCACGCTCCATCCAGTATTCCCAAATGCCATCCACCGCGCTGAGCCAGAGATGCCCGCGTCGATCAAACACGCCGAGTCCGGTGATGTTGATGTTCTCGAAATACGTGACATGCCAATCCTCGAGCCGCGCTATGCCCTTGCCCTCGGTGCCCAACCAGAGATTGTGCTCCTTGTCGAAATGGGCGACGTTCAGTGCCACGGCGGGAAGCCCATTCTCCGTGGTGTAACGCACGCCGCGTCGGGGATCGGGCACGGGTCCATCGCAGGCGTACAGCGCGTTCGAGGTGCCAATCCAGTACATGCCGTGGTTGTCCTGAATGATGAACATCGGCTGCTCGCCGGGGACGGGGATTTTCTTTTTCAGAATGCCATGTCCGAAATGAAGTATCGAGCTGTCCCGTCCGCAGACGTACACATCGCCCCGCCTGTCGTGCATGATGAAATTCGCCGAGGGATATCCCCCCGCCTCGCTGTCCACGGTGCGGAACGCTTTCGTCGACGGATTGAAGGTGTGCACGCCATGCCAATCCACCATCCATATCGTTCCGTCGTCGGTGATGGTGATCGCGGCGATGCCGCCCATGCTTTCCGGCAATATCACCCGCTGCGCCTGTTCGCCCCGCAGCCGATACAATCCTCGCGCGGTGGCGACATACAAGGTGGAGTCGCGTCCGGCGGCGAAGGCCGTGACCCACGGATCGGGATCATCGGGCAGGCGCAGCATGCGCAACTGTCCGTGCTGCATCAGCGCCAAACCGCTGGCAGTGCCGATGTACATGGCTCCCGGCTGGCGCGGGTGTTCGCGCATCGCGGTGACTGTGGTGGGTGGGAGTCCGTGCTCATCGCTGTAATTCCTGAAGGCGATCCCGTCGAATACGCTCAGGCCTTCCGGGGTGCCGATCCACAGGCGTCCCGCATGATCCTGTGCGAAGCACATGATGTAATTCGACACCAATCCGTCGCGAAGCGACAGGGTGTGAAAGGGCAGTTGCTGCGCCTGTGACCGTGATGGCAAGGCGCAGCAGCACAGCAGCGCTGCCGATAGCAGGGCGATCGTTACGTGGAAATGTTTCCGCGTGTTCATCCGGGTGCATGATGATGGGACGGTGAAATATACGACGATGGCCGGGGATACGACAATATCGCCGCAGGGAAATAGCGTACCGTTCTCGCTTCGCGTTTGGCGAAAAAAAACTCCGGGCAGAGCCCGGAGTTGTCGCGGAACATGTTGTCGGGGGTTATTCCCTGGTCTTCGCCAGGAGACGCAGAATCTCGATGTACAGCCACACCAGCGTCACCATCAGCGCGAAGGCGCCGTACCACTCCATGAAGCGCGGCATGCCGGCGGAAGAAAGCTGCTCGATCATGTCGAAATCCAGCACCAGATTCAGCGCGGCAATCACAATCACGAACACGCTGAAAAGAATACCGAACATCCCGCCTTCGAAGAGAAAGGGGATGCTGATACCGAAAAAGCCCAGGCCCATCGCGATGAGATAGAAGAGCGCTATGCCCATTGTTGCACTGATCACACCAATGCGGAAACGCTCCGTCACCTTGATCAATCCCGAACGGTAGGTGACCAGCATGCCGATCATGATGCCGAAGGTGAGCACGATGGCGGGGATGACGATGCCGGGATACATCGCTTCGAACATGGCGGAGAGTCCACCCAGGAACAAGCCCTGGAGAAACGCGTAGGCGGGCGCCGTGTAGCGCGCCCACTCCATTTTAAAGGCGGTGACAATGGCCAGAACGAAACCGCCGATCAGGCCGATGATCATTTTTCCCGAAAAGGCGGGCGCGCCGGACCAGGACATGTCCGCCCAGGTCCACGAGGCACCGAGCAACAACAGCAGGAACAGCAGCGCGGTTTTATTCAGCGCACCGTTGAAGGTCATGGGCTCGCTGCCGATGCCGAGCTGCTGTATCGCCTGCAACCGGCCTTTGCCGAGCATGGGATTACCGGAATTCATCGTTCATTCTCCTGTCTCAATGACACATACCGATTGCACAACGCGGGACAGGGGACGGAAAGTTCTCACTGTCCGCCCTGAACGGGAGGATGTCCTTCGGGCATGGCGCCGCCCTGTTGCGTGGAACCGCCCTGAACCGGGGGATGTCCCTCGGGCAGTTGCTGCGAACCGGATTGGTCACCCATGCCATCGACGGGCGGATGTCCCTCCGGGAAGCTCGAAATCACGCGCGGCGGTTCGATCTTGGCTTTTTTCGGCGGAAGGAAATCCTCCATGCTGGGGCTATAATCCTCATCCACCTTCACGGCGGTCATGACTATTTCGGATTCACCCATCTTGATGCGGGTGCGCAGGGTGAGACCGTTCCAGAGCGAAACGGAGATCCCCGCGTTAGGGATTTCATACACCGTGCATTCGCGATCGAGAATGGTTTCCGTGCCTTTCTTCACCGCACCGCTCTTGAGAAGGTAGGATTGCTGGAAGTCCTCCAGATCCGCTTCCGTGTATTCCTTCGTCATCTGCACGAGATTCCCCGACTCGAAGCGCTGGCGCGTGCCGGTCATTTCGGCCAGTTCCACGTGGTATTGCACCGTGTCGTTGATGATGTCGAGCACATGCACGTTGCGCGTGTTTCCTTCCATGGTGAGGTTCAGCTCATCTTCCATGCGCTGGTACATGCCGTAATTGCCGATGATATGCACCTTGCTGCCCGTGGCGGCGCCGCTGTATTCGTACTCGATGCGGGCATTGGCGGTCTTGTACAATTTGACCGCCGGCGGCGTGGTGCTCAGGGATTGCGAACCCTCATCCGAGCCGCAGCCGACAAACAGCAGGGCGAGGACGGAGAGGACGATATAACGTGTGCGCATGGATGCTTCCTCTTCTGTTGCGAATGTCCGCCACGGCTGGCCCTCCGCCACGGAGGCGGAAGGAAGGAGCCGCATCGGAACAACGATTGTGTGGGCAGTGAGGGATTCGAACCCCCGACCTTCTGGGTGTAAACCAGACGCTCTGAACCGGCTGAGCTAACTGCCCGTAGCACCTCAATATAACTGTTCCGGGAGAATAGACAATTCGGCGGCGGTGCATTGCTTGTCAGGCATCGGCGATGTTAATTACAGCTTCGCACAGCGTGAATTACAGAGGCAACCACGAACAGGTGAAGTGATGTTCAGGCAATCCTGGTATTTCGCGGCGGATACGCGCACGGAAGCCGAAGCGCTCGATTCCGCGGGCGCGGCCCGTCTGCTCGCACAACTCCCGGGCGTGCTGCGCGTCGAAGCCTGCGCAATCATCGGAAGCGCCACCGGCGCCATCACCGCGGGCACCGTGGTCGAAGCCTGCTTCGAGAGCGAGGATGCCATGAACGCGGCCTTCGCATCCGCCAGCGGAAAAGATGTCTCGCGCTCGCTGATGGCCTCGGGTGGACGCGTGCTCGATATTCTCGTTGCCGAAGTCACCACGGTCGCGCCACAGGGTTGAGCGTGTTTCCGCACGACTCGGCATGGACATGAATGTTTCACAACGATCCAATGGCATGAAACTCGATACACTTGTACTCGCAACCCGCAATCCCCACAAGACCGAAGAGTTGAAAGCCCTGCTCGCGGGCTTGCCGGTAGCCATCAAGGATTTGCGTGATTTTCCGCAATGTCCCGATGTGGAGGAGGACGGTGAAACGCTGGAGGACAACGCGTGGAAGAAGGCGCTCTCGGCGCACGCCTGCACGGGACTGCCCGCGCTGGCCGACGACACCGGCCTCGAAGTGTACTATCTGCTCGGACGACCAGGCGTGCATTCCGCCCGCTACGCGGGGGAGGCTGCGAGCTACGCCGACAATTGCCACAAACTTCTGCGTGAAATGACGCAGGTGCCGGCCCGCAAGCGGCAGGCGCGCTTTCGCTGCGTGCTCGCGCTGGCGGCGAAGGGATTGGAACAACAATTCGAAGGAATGGTGCAGGGCAGCATTTTGCTTGCGCCGCGTGGCGGCAATGGGTTCGGCTACGACCCGCTGTTCCGTCCCGACGGTTTCGACCGTTCCTTCGCGGAGTTGACTGCCGATGAGAAAAATGCCATCAGTCACCGCGGCAGGGCCATGGCGCAATTCCGTGCCTGGCTCGGCGGCGGCGATGTGGTACATTGACATGGAATTATCACCGAGGTGAACATGCGTGCATCATGGATACTTGGATTGCTGTCGTTGCTCCTCATCGCTTGCGCGGAGGATGCGCCGACCGTGGTGAACAGCGGAGCGGAACTCTTCGCCGACCAGCAGTACTACCCGATTCTGGAGGGCACGACATGGACGTACCGTCTCGATTCGGCGGGCGTAAGCGGCGTGGCCACCATCACCGCGCGCATGGCGGGTTCGCGCCAGACCGATTCGTTGCTCTATGCGGTGCAGGCCAATGAAATTCTCCGCGGTGGCCGCACGGAAGCGGACACGCAGTACGTGAGAAAAAATGACGTGGGAGTGTTTTTATCCAGTCCCGGGCTGCTGAACCTGGGCGGCATTCCCACCATTCCGGGTTTTCCCGCCATCGAAATCCCGAAAGAATACCTCGCGATGCCCTTCAACCCGGGCTTCCAGGCCACCTGGGATATCATCACCATCGAGTTCAACCAGATTCCGCTGTTCCCCATCTACTTCCGTGTGAAAGGCCGCTACCTGGGCACGGGCGATGTGCAAACGCAGCGCGGCACACTGAAACAATGCGCCCACACCGTGATCACTATCGAGGCGCGTTTCCCCAATCCCGAGGACCCGACCAACATTCTCAATCCGCTGCTGATCAATGAGAAGGCGGATTTCTGGTTCACGCGTCCTTACGGTCTCGCACTCATCGATGGCTCCGAGGCGGTGTTCATTCTGCTGCGCGGCGGATTGCCGCTGCAGCGGAATTTCGCCAAAATGCGTCAGGAATTGACCGATATGAACATCGTGCAACCGTCGCCGGTGTGCAGCTGGTAACGATCGCTGTGTGACAACTTGCGCAACGGCGCGGCGTGGTGAACGTCGCGCCGTTGCTCGTTTTGTCTCTCTTGTTGCCCGCTCCCTGCCGTAAGCACGCGCGACGGGGTCAGCGCTCAATCGCTGATCGGACCGAAATGCTTTTCGTACACCGAAGTCAGCACGATGCGATACGCCGGAAAATAATTGCGCATAAAACGCGGACTGTGGTGCATCACCTCTACGCCGGAGGGATCGAGTCCGGCCTCGAAATGCTCGAATTCATCGGACTTCCAAGGCAATCGCCCCTGTCTCGAGCACTCCAGTAAATGGTCCCAATGCTCCAGAAATGCCAGGGTGTCGGGGCGTAACAGGTGCGTGCTTTCCAGCATCATGCTCACGATGGTGTCGGGAGTGAGCCCGTCGCGCAGCGCGGGTCGCAGATTGATGCGCAGCATCGCACGGTCGGGTCCGCAGTACTCCGTGACCTCCTCCGACTCGCCATCGGGCATGCTTTCGATCTCCGAGAGCAACATTTCCAGTGCGGCCTCGCGGGAGACGATAATGTGTCCCGGCCCGAAAAACTCCTGGAACAGCGTCTTGTACATATCCTGCACCTCGGCTTCGGGATATCGCTCGTGGTAGGCATGGGCAAAGCGAATCAGAGGATCGTTGTCGGGGCGTTGCCCATCGCCGCAGGCGATGATGAACAGGAGCAGAACGGGCATGTAGCGAATGGCGTAAGTCACGTGTCTCTCTCGTTGTGGCCGTGGTATCATGATGCGGCGCCTTCCATCGACGCTCCCGCGGGCGGGGTGTGAGTACCCATGTGATCGAACGGGGATATGAATTCCGCGCCAATGCATCCACCGAATATCGCCATGAAAGCACAATCGCCTCGGTATCGGACGCTTGCGGATACTCCCGCAGCGGGCCAGCGGCACGGCCTGGTGGCCGCTTCTTACCTTGCATTTATAGCGCTGGTCGTGGTAATATACGGTTTGACTGGTTTTGTCAATCAATTCTGGATTCAACAGCCTCATGAAGCACATCATGTCAGCGCATCACGCGGCTTCGCGTCGCATGGGATGGGTGATGATCCTCATCCTGCTTCTGTGCATGGGAACCGCACAGGCGCAGAAAAAGAAGTCCAAAAGCCCTGCACCGACAAAGCAAAACGTCGTTGCGACGATTGGGACCTACTCGCTGACCCTCGATGAATTTGAGCGGCAGTATATCCGGAACAACGGGGGCGAAGCCGCCGCCGCGCGTTCCAGCATGGACGAACGGAAGGAGTTTCTCCAACTCCTCGTCAAGTACCGTCTGAAAGTCCTCGAGGCCCGGGAAAAGGGCTTCGACAAGGATCCCGATATCGTCAAGGAGTTGCAGGAATATCGCAACAATCTGGCCGAACCCTTTTTCGTCGAGCGCGCCCTTGCCGATGGCAAGGTGAAGGAACTCTACGACATGCAGAGGGACGAGGTGCGCGCCGCGCACATCCTTGTTCGCATCACCAACGATACGCTCGGACGTCCCGACACGCTGACCGCACTCGCGAAGGCCAACGACCTGCTCAAGCAAATTCAGGCCGGGGCTTCGTTCGAGGAGATGGCCGCGAAGCATTCGGAGGATAAAGGCACAGCGGAAAACGGCGGCGATCTGCATTTCTTCACCGCCGGCATGACCGTACCGAGCTTTGATAATGCCGTGTATTCGTTGAAAAATAAAGGCGACGTGCTTCCCACCCCGGTGCGAACCATGTTCGGCTATCACCTGGTGAAATTGCTCGATCGTCGCCCCGCTCGTGGCGAGTTGCAGGTGAGCCACATTCTCGTGCGCATCCCGGTGGAAAATCCGACCGACACCGCCGCCGCCTTTGCGAAAATCACCAGCATCGCCGACTCGCTCAAGAAAGGCGAACGCTTCGCCGATCTCGCCATGCGCAACAGCGAGGATCCCACCTCGGGTGTGCGTGGCGGTGATCTCGGTTGGGTGGGCCGCAGGAAATTCGTGCCCGAATTTGAAATGGCCGCCTTCTCCATGAAGGAAGGCGACATCAGCGCTCCCGTCCGCACGCAGTTCGGCTACCATATTATCTCCATCACGGGCGAGCGTCCGCCGAAGTCCTTCGAGGAAGCAAAGCAGGAAACCAAGGAACTGTACCGTCGCTACAGCTTCGACGAGGACAAGGCGCGTTTCCTCGACGGCATTTACGCCCGCTACGATATTCGCGTGGACGACGCGGTGTTGCAAAAACTGATCGCCTCGGTTGACACCACCGCCACGACCTCGGCGCCGGGCTGGTACAACAAGGTGGGCGACGCATTGAAGAAGGAAAGACTGATCGTCCTGAAGGGCGCAAACGTGACCATCGACGACGCCATCCGCACCATCGAGAGGAATCAGGATTTGCAGTCGAAGCCGCTCAATCGCAGTTCGCTGCGCACTGTCGCCGAACTGATCGGCCGCAAGGAAGCGCTGCGCCTTGAAACCGCGGATTTGGAGACGCGTTATCCGGAATTCGGTTCGCTCATGCAGGAATATCAGGAAGGCGTGCTGCTGTTCCGTGCCGAGCAGGATGCGGTGTGGAATCAGGTGAAAGTGGAAGAAAGCGGTCTTCGGCCGTTCTGGCAAGCCCGCGCTTCCGAGTATCAATGGCCCGAGCGCGTGCGCTTCAGCGAAATCTTCGTGACCAGCGACAGCATGAGCCGCGTGATGCGCGATAGTCTGGATCGCGGTGTGCCCTTCGAGGAACTCGCCGCGCGCCACACGCAGCGCAGTGGCTTCGCCGCCAAGCAGGGCGATTGGGGCCTCACGGCCACCGATGCCAACGAACTCGCCACGCGCGCATCCAAACTGCAGGTGGGCGCGGTGGAAGGTCCGGTGAAGTATCAGTACGGTTTCTCCATTATCAAGGTCACCGGCAAGGACGTTGCCCGCGAGAAAACCTTCGAAGAAGCGCAGTCCGAAATCTCCAGCAAGTATCAGGAGCATGAGAGCAAGCGCATGGAGAATGAATGGATCGACGGGCTACGGAAAAAATTCGGCGTGACGGTCAACGAAGCACTGCTGGAACAAGCCTTCAGCACGCTGGCCCGCTAAGGACTCGTTCCGCGCCATGAGCAGTTTATCAACGCAGGGGAAAGGCATGTCTCCCACGAACAGGATTGCCCTGCTGGCCACGCTTGTGGCCAGCATTGTGGCATATGGTTGCTCGAGCGTTCCGGAGGACGTCCTCGCCACCATCGGCGGCGATTCGCTGCGTGTTGCCGAGTACGAGCGCATGTTCCTGCGCACGCGTCTTGGCCCGCCGAAAGTCGACAGCGAAAAACCCGATTTCCTGGAAACGCTCGTCGATTTTCACGTCAAACAAAAGGAAGCCGAAGCGCGCGGTTATCATACCGAGCCGGCATTTCAGCAGGAGTATCAGCAGTATCGCAACGATCTCGCGGTGAATTTTCTCTACGAACGCGATTTTATCGAACCCGCTGTGAAAACGTTGTTCGAGCGGAGGAAAGAGGAAATAAAGCTGCAGCAATTGCTGGTGAAATGGGTTCCCGGAGAGGGCGGCGATGGTGTCGATACCATTCAGACCTATGAGAAGGCCCGCGTCATTCAGGCGATTGTCAATGCGCATCCGGAGGCCTTCGATTCGCTGGTGATGGAATTCAGCGACGACGGCGGCAAGAGTCGCACGCGCGGCTTTATCGGGTGGTTCATCGCGGGAACGAGTTTTCCGCAACTCGACGACATGATGTACGCTCTGCCGCAGGGAGGCATCACGCCGCATCTGCTGCGCACGGTGTTCGGCTATCACCTCTTCCGCGTGATGGATCGCAAACCCGCGCGCCTGCGCCTGCGTCCTGCGCATATCCTGTACCGCCTCGATCTGGACAATCCCAACGACACCACCGCGGCATTCGAGCATCTCTCGCGCATTCTCGACACGCTGCAACAGGGACTCGCGGGCTTCGGTGAACTGGCCCAGCGTAATTCGCAGGACAGCAGCACCGCGGCCATCGGCGGCGATCTCGGGTGGATGAATCGCGGGACCAATATCGAAGCCCATTTCGAGGAAGCCATTTTCTCCCTCAATGTGGGCGAGGTGTCGCGTCCCATTCGCACGCCTTACGCCATGCATCTGGTGAAAATTCTCGCGGAGGAACCCGCGCTGCCCTTCGATGAGCAGCGGGAGAATCTGCGGCGCGTGTATCGCAAGGAGCGCTTCAATACGGACTTTCTGAACTACTTCGCGCGACTGCGTAAGGAGAATGGCTTCACCGTACAGCGCAACGTGGTGGACAGGATTATCTCGCGTATGACGGCGGACATGACCACATCCACTCCGGGCTGGGATCAGCGGCTGACGCAGGATGACCGCGCGGCGTATTTGCTGCGCACCGCTGTCGGTCCGATTTCCGTGGACGTCGCGGTGTCGTTCATGAAAAAAGAGAGCACCGTGCAAATGCGGCCGTTCACCGTGGCACTGTTCGATACCGTTGCCATGATGCTCGCCGATCAGCAGTTGGCGTTGGCACAGTGCGCGAATTTCGAGAGCGAAGTTCCGGAATTCCGCCGCTTGCTCGACGAGTATCGCGCCACCTCGCTGGTGACGCGTCTCGAAGAGGAGGCGGTATGGAAGGCCATCGACATTCCCGAGACCGAAGTGGCGGAATGGTGGAAGCAGAACAGCGACGCTTTCATACTGCCAGCGCGTGTGCGCTTCGCCGAGATTTACACGTACACGCAGCGCATGGCCGATATTTACCTCGACAGTCTTCGCAGCGGCAAGGACTTCCTGGAATTGGCCGGTCGCTACACTCAGCGCCCGGGCTATTTCCAGCGCAAGGGTGTGTGGGATTTCGTGGACGTGAACGCCAACGATCTTTCGCGTGCCGCCCATGAGAACGAGGTGGGCGCCATCGTGGGGCCGATTCAATTCCAGACGGGTTTTTCCGTGATCAAGGTGCTCGACAAGCATCCCGCGCGGGAAATGACGTGGGACGAGGCCAAGCCCTCTGCCACAGCGCGCCTGAAGGAAATCCGCGCCGCCGAGTATCGCCAGCAATGGGTGGCCACGTTGCGCGACAAATTCGGCGTGAAGCTGCATCCCGAACATCTCGACAACGCGTTTCCTCCCGCACCCGAGGGGAAGTGATTTCGCCTTGCGGCGCATTGCCCGCACTCCGTATTGTGCATTTTTTTGGATAACTCCATGCGTGCCATTTTCCTCGTCCTCGCGTTCTTCTTCTCCGCCACGCTCTGTGCGCAGGACGCGCGCGTGCTCGACCGCATCGTCGCCGTCATTGGCGACGAAATCATCACCGAATCCGAATTGCAATTGCAACTGCTGCAAGCCGGCGCACGTGGCACCGAGGATGCGTCGTTGCGTACCCGCATTCTCGATGCGATGATGAGCGACAAACTGGTGCTCGCGCAGGCGGTGCTCGACAGTGTGGACATTCCACAGGAGGAAGTCACGCGTCGTCTCGAGCAGCAGGTCAAGATGTTGGCCCGTCGCTACGGCTCCGAACAGAAACTCGAGCAGGCGGCTGGTATGAGCATCGCGCAGATGAAGCGCGAATTTCGCGAGGACATCCGCAAGCGCCTCATGATCGAGATGATTCAGCAGCAGAAGTTCGGCGTGGTGGAAGTCACCCATCGCGAGGTGGTGGAGTTTTTCCAGACCTATGCCGACAGTCTTCCGCCCGTGCCCGAGCAAGTCGAGCTGCGGCAAATCGCCATGTTTCCCCGCGTTACCGACGCCTTCCGCGATGCCGCGCGCGACAAGACGCGGAGATTGCTCGATTCGCTGAAGGGCGGCGCCGATTTCGCGGAATTGGCCAAGCGCTATAGCGATGATGTGGGCAGCGCGCGCAATGGCGGCAGTCTGGGACTCGCACGTCGCGGTGTGTTTGTCAAGGAATTCGAGGAAGCGGCCTTCAATCTCGAAGTGGGGCAGCTCTCCGAGGTGGTGGAAACGCAGTTCGGTTTTCACATCATCAAGCTGGCCGAGCGCAAAGGCGAAGCCATCGTGCCCCTGCACATTCTGATCAAAGTGCAGAAAACCGGCGAGAGCGATCAGTCTGTGATCGATTCGCTGAACGCCTTGCGCCAGCGCATACTCGACGGCGCTTCTTTCGAGGAATTGGCCCTCCGGTATTCCGAGGACGAGGATTCGCGCAAGAGCGGCGGTTCGCTGGGAGTGGTTGAAGTGGAAAAGCTGACGGACGAAATGAAACTGGTGCAGCAGAATTTGCGCGCGGGTGAAATTTCGGCGCCGGTGAAAATCACCATGGAGCGCGATTACGCCTACGCCATCGTGCAGTTGCAGCGCCGCATCGCGCAGCATCCGGCGACGCTGGAGGGGGATTATCAGAGCATCGCAAACCTGGCCCGCATGTACAAGACGAATCGCCTGTACAGCGAATGGCTCGCTTCGATACGTAACAACGTGTACTGGAAAGTCAATAACTGATGTCCCGCGCGGTACGCGTGCACAGCTCAGCGGAGGCGAGGCCACGCTGATCGAAGAAACACGCGTCGCATCGTCCGGTCGTGGAATGATTCCCGCGTGCGGGACGTTGCTAGCTGAACCGTTGAGAATGCATAACCTGTAGGTGGCCACGATCGACCTGACGTTTGAAGAATTTGATTTGCCGAATGGCCTGCACGTCATCCTGCACAGGGACGGCTCCATTCCCCTTGTCGCCGTGAATCTTTGGTATCATGTGGGATCGAAGAACGAGCACGAGGGCGAATCGGGTTTCGCACATCTGTTCGAGCACATGATGTTTCAGGGCTCGGAGAATGTGCCCGCCAACATGCATTTCCAGCATGTGCAGAGTGCAGGGGGCACGCTCAATGCCTCCACATCCTTCGATCGTACGAATTACTACGAAACCCTTCCCGCGCATCAACTCGAACTCGGCTTGTGGCTGGAGGCCGATCGCATGCGCGCGCTGGCGGTGACCGAGGAGAATCTCGAAAACCAGCGCGACGTGGTGATCGAGGAGCGGCGCTCGCGCTACGACAATCAACCCTACGGCACCATGCTGATGGAGCTGTTCGCCCGCGCCTACAAATTGCAGCCCTACAAGCATCCCACCATCGGTTCCATCGCCGATATTCGTGCCGCCACACTCGAACACGTACAGGCGTTTCACCGCATGTACTATCAGCCGCGCAACGCCACCTTGTGCCTGGCGGGCGATTTCGACAGCAACGAGGCCTTCCGTCTGGTGAAGAAGTATTTCGGCGACATCGTCGGCGATGATGTGGAATTGTACCGGCCCTTTGTGCACGAGCCTCCTCAGACCACGCAAATCCGGGATTACGTGTACGACAGCATCCCCCTGCCCGCATTGATGCTGGGCATGCATATTCCGGATCTCAACCATCGGGATTTCCTGCCGCTGGATGTGCTGTCGCAGATCCTCACCTCGGGCGAGAGTTCGCGCCTGCATCGCTCCTTCGTGTACGAAGCGCGCGTGGCGCAGTCCATCGTTTCCTACGCCTTCGACCTGGAAATGCCCGGACTGTTCCTCTTCCGTCTGATCGCGCAGCAGGGCAAGTCGCCGGACATGCTCGAGACCATGCTCTGGCGCGAACTCGACGACGTGCGGCGCAATGGTGTGACCGAGCGTGAATTGGAAAAAGCCAAGAACCGCATGGAATCGAGTTTCGTCCACTCCATCACCTCGCTGCAGTCGCGTGCCGACATGCTCAACACCTTCCGCGTGCTCTCGCGCGATGCGTCGCTGATCAACCGGCAGCTCGACCATATCCGCGCGGTGACGCTCGAGGATGTGCAGCGCGTGGCGTCGACCTATCTCACCGAGAACAATACGACCTGCCTGTACTATGTGCCCTATCCCAAGCAGCAATCACGGGAGGGCGTATGAGTATGCACAACGGGAACGACCCGAAGCTTCCGCCCACGCCGGGCATTCCGAAGGATGTGACCTTTCCGGATTATCATGAACTGGTGTTGGGCAACGGCCTGCGTGTGCTTGTGCATGCGCAACGCACGCTGCCGCTGGTGAACATGAATCTCGTGCTGCGAGGCGGATCCAGTCACGACAGTGCGCTTGCCGGACTCGCCTCCATGACCGGCGAAATGCTGATCAAGGGCACGCCCGGCCGCAGTGCGCAGGATATTGTGGAAGCCATCGAAGGCCGCGGCGGCAGCATCGGCAGCGGCGCGGGCTGGGACAGCATTTCCATCGGCATTACGCATCTGAGTCGCCACACCGCGCATGCCATGGATGTGCTGGCGGATGTGGCGCGGCAGCCGGCGTTTCAGGAGGAAGAATTGCAGCGCATGCGCGAGCAGCGCCTGGCGGACATTCTTCAGGAAAAATCCAGCCCCGGTGTGCTCGCCTGGCAGCGCTTCTGCGCGGCCTTGTACGGAGCGCATCCCTACGGCCTGCCGCAGGACGGCGATGAGCACAGCGTGGAACACATGACGGTGAGCGATCTCCGGCGTGTGCATGCCGAGCGCTTCCACCCCGGCAATGCCTTTCTGCTGGTGGTGGGTGATGCCGATCCGGACGAGGTGCTGCGCCTGGCGGAGCAGCAGTTTGGCGATTGGCCAATCCGCGATGCGGCCATGGACGGCGAGACAATTCCCGCAGCGGCCGAGGAGCGCGTGGTGCAGATCGTGGATCGCCCCAATGCCGTGCAAACCTCCGTGGTGGTGGGACATGGCGGCATCAGCCGTACCAGCGAAGACTATATTGCCGTATCGGTGATGAACACGCTGTTCGGCGGCTATTTCGGCTCGAGGCTCAATCTGAATTTGCGCGAGGACAAGGGCTACACCTATGGCGCGCATTCGCGCTTCGATGCGCGGCGTCATGCCGGTCCCTTCGCCGCAGGCGCGGAAGTGCGCAGCGAAATCACCGATCTCGCCATCGAGGAAATGCTGCGCGAAATGCACCGGCTGCGCGAAGAGCCGGTGTCGCCCGAGGAACTGGAACACGTGCAACGTTACGTTACCGGAAGTTTCCCGCTGCAGATCGAAACGCCCACGCAGGTGGCGCAGCGCATCATCGCCATCGAGCTGTACGGCCTCGGTAAAACTTGGTACAATCGTTTCAACAGTTCCGTGATGGCGCTCACGCCGGAACGCATACAGGAAACGGCGCAACGCTATCTGCATCCCGACACCGCCGCCATTGTGGTATCGGGTCGCGGCCAGCAACTGCGCAACACTCTCGAGCGCTTCGGTGCGGTGCAGGTGTACGACACCGACGGCGCCATCATTCCCGACGTTTCACCTCTCGCACAGGACTTATGACAGCTCAACCGAAATATCAGGACGACGTGCAGGCCGTGGCCGCGCTCAGCGAAACGCATGCCCGGCTCAAGAAGGAAATCGGCAAGGTGATTATCGGACAGGAGGAAATCGTCGAGCAATTGCTCACGGCCCTGCTGGCCAAAGGACACTGCCTGCTGGTGGGCGTGCCGGGTCTGGCGAAAACCCTGCTCATCAAAACGCTGGCCGAAGTCATCGACCTGTCCTTCAGCCGCATCCAGTTCACACCCGATCTCATGCCGAGTGACATCACCGGTACGGAAATTATCGAGGACGATCGCAGCACGGGCAGCAAGGCCTTCCGTTTCGTGAAAGGTCCCATTTTTGCCAATATCGTCCTCGCCGACGAAATCAACCGTACGCCTCCGAAAACGCAGAGCGCCTTGCTTGAGGCGATGCAGGAGCACAACGTCACCGCAGCGGGAACGCGCTACGTGTTGCAGGAACCCTTCTTCGTGCTCGCCACGCAGAATCCCATCGAGCAGGAGGGAACCTATCCTTTGCCCGAAGCACAGCTCGATCGCTTCATGTTCAATCTCTGGCTGGACTATCCCTCACGCCAGGAAGAGGAGCGCATCGTCAAACAAACCACCAGTCCTCTCACCGCTTCGCTGTCGACAGTGCTCACCGGCGAGGATGTGGTGTATTTCCAGGATCTGGTGCGCCGCGTGCCGGTGGCGGATCATGTCATTTCCTATGCCGTGGGTTTGGTGACGCGCACGCGTCCCACCGAAGAGGGTGCACCGCAGTTCATCAAGGATTGGATTCGTTGGGGCGCGGGTCCGCGCGCCTCACAGTACCTGATTCTCGGCGCCAAGACGCGCGCCATTCTCGCCGGCCGCGCCATGCCCGATGTGGATGACGTGAAGGCCGTGGCCCGTCCCGTGCTGCGCCATCGCATCGTGCAAAATTTCAACGCCGAAGCCGAGGGCGTGACAACAATTCAGATTATCGATCGACTGCTCCAGGAAGGCTGACAAGGAGGTCGCATGCGTCGCTTCGCTTTCGTGTATGTGAGTGTGGCCCTGCTGTTCGTGGCGGGTGTGTCCGTTCATGCGCAGCAGCGGCATTGGGTGTTTTTCACCGACAGAGGCACGGCGGGCGCTATCGACGCGCCTCCGTCGGCGGCGTACATCGGCGCGTTGGAGCGCGCCGGCGCGGTGACGCATGTGCGGTCGCGGTGGTTCAACGCCGTGAGCGTGTCTGCCGACAACGAAGCGCTCGCGGCCATACGCGCACTGCCTTTTGTTTCCTCGGTGGAAGCGGTGCGGCGCTATCATCTGCCGAAGGTGGAGGCCGCTCCCGCCTTGCCCAAGACGCGGGCCACGCAGGGCTACGGACTCGACTACGGTTTTTCGCTGCAACAGGTGGAGATGATCAACGTGCCGCGCGTGCACGACATCTGGATCGACGGCACGGACATCATGGTGGGAATGTTGGACAATGGCTATCGCTGGCGCGGACACGAGGCCTTTGCGATGAGCAACATCGTGGCCGAACTGGATGTGATCAACGGCGATTCGCTCACCGAGAACGAAGCCGGTGATCCCGCTGGACAGGACAGTCACGGCACGCTCACCTTCTCGGCGCTGGGTGGCTTCAAGCAGGGGCAACTCATCGGTCCGGCGTTCAACGCGGCATTTTTGTTGGCAAAAACCGAAGTCAACGGTTCGGAAACGCAGATCGAGGAAGATTACTGGGTGGAAGGTCTGGAGTGGCTGGAATCGCGGGGCGCGCGCATCGTCAGCGCCTCGTTGGGCTATCTGGACTGGGACGACGGCACCATGTACAGTTGGGAACAGGGCGATCTGGATGGTCGCACCGCGGTGACCACCAGGGCGGCCGTCGAGGCGGCGAAGCGCGGCATTCTGCTCGTGACGGCCATGGGCAACGAAGGAAGCGCCATCGGTACGATTATCGCACCGGCCGATGCGGATTCTGTGATCTCCGTTGGCGCAGTAACGTATCAGGGCGGCGTCGCGGGATTCAGTTCCAGCGGACCCACCAGCGACAATCGTATCAAGCCCGATATCTGCGCGCCCGGTGTGCAGGTTTACAGCGCCAGCCGTTACGGTGGCGATGCCTACGAACGCAGCAACGGCACCTCGCTGGCCACACCACTGGCCGCCGGCGTCGCGGCGCTGCTGCGCTCGGCGCGTCCCGAACTCACGCCCGTTCAGGTCCGCGAAGCGCTTCGCGCCACAGCCGACAACACTGCGCAGCCCGACAATCGTCGCGGCTGGGGATTGATCAACGCATGGGATGCCGTACTGTATCACGGTATGGTGATCAGCACGAATCCGAAGATTTTTTATGCGGGCGGCGCCAGCACCATCATGGCCTGGGTTGTGTCGCCACATGCGATCAGCGGTCCCGTGACGCTGTCCTACAACGCGGGCGGCAGCAGAGGAACAGTGGCTATGACGCGCGTTGCCCCGCACAGTGCCGAAGGACTCGGCGCCGGCTCCGGGCTGTACTCCGGCGAGGTGCTGGCATTTCCGCAGGGCACCATCGTGGAATTTTCCATTGCCGCGACGGACAGCCGCGAAACGCGCACGTCGCCCTACGGGGCGCCCGCGCGAAACCATGTCTTTACCGTGGGCGAGAGCCGCACCTTGGGTGCCGAGGGCATGCTGCCCGCAAACTTCTCGCTCGAGCAGAGTTTTCCGAATCCCACGCACACCGTCGACGGCACGCAGGTCACCATCCGTTACGGCGTGCCCATGCCCGGCGCGCGCGTAACCCTCATGCTGCACGATGCGCTTGGCCGTGCGGTGCGCACCATCGCCACCGGCGAAAAAAGCGCGGGCACGTACAGCGCCGTGATAAATGTGGCGGATTTGGCGACCGGTGTGTACTACTACAGTCTTTCCTCCGGCGACACGCGCATCTTCAGACGCATGCTGATTGTGAGGTGATGCCATCGGTATGAGTACGATCCTGGCGTTCTCCTCCATCGCGCTGTCCTTCTCGGCGAGCGTGCTGCTTCTGCTCGCGCTCATCCTCGTGGCTGTGGCGGTGAGCTGGTGGACGTATCGGCGCACTGTCCCCGACATCACACCGCGGCGCAAAGCGGTGCTGATCACCCTGCGCTCGCTGGCGCTGGCGGTGCTGCTGTTTCTGCTCTTCGAACCCGTGCTCAATCTCCAGCACAGCGAGGTGCTGCCTCCGCGTGTGGCGGTCGTGCTGGACGATTCGCGCAGCATGACGGTGGAAGACGCCGGTGTGCAACGTGCGGCGAAGTTGCGGGAATTTATCGCGTCCTCGTCCTACGCTTCTCTCGCGGGTGAAGGCGAACTGAAGCCCTATCTCTTTGCGGGCAAGCTTTTTCCCATGCAGGCGCTCACTCCCGATTCGCTCGCCTTCAACGGCGCGGAGACGGACATCAGCCGCGCATTGCAGGGCGCCTACGACGACAATGTGAATGGCAATCTCGCGGCCGTTGTATTGGTGACCGATGGCGTGTACACCAGTGGGAAAAATCCGCTTTACGCCGCCCGCGCACTTGGAGTGCCGGTGCATGTGTTGGCCGTGGGCGATTCGACGGAGAAAAAGGATGTGCTGGTCAGCCGCGTGCTCGCCAATTCCATCGCATACGTCGAGAGCAGCATTCCGGTGGATGCCACCATTCGCAGCGCCGGATATGAGAGCGGACGCGCGCGCGTGACGCTGCTCGAAGGCGGCAACACTGTGGGGAGCGCGGCGGTGGAACTGCGCCCCGGTGTGAACGAATATCCGCTATCCTTTTCCTGGGAGCCGCGTGGCGAAGGCGTGAAAAAACTGACGTTGCGCGTGGAGTCCCTGCCCGGGGAACTCACCGCGGCGAACAACAGCAAGACCATGTATGTGAAGGTGCTGAAAAGCCGCATGAACATTGTGCTGCTTGCAGCCGCACCCGGTCCCGATGTTTCTCTGGTGCAACGGGAATTGCGCAAGGACAAAAACATCACCACGACGCTCTTTGTCCAGAAAGCTGCGGGCGCATGGTACGACAAGCGCCCGACGCAGGAGCAACTCGCAGCGGCGGACTGCATCATCCTCATCGGTTTCCCGGTGGCGCAGGAGGACATGCCCGTGCTGCGCGCCGTGGCCGAAGCGGCCGAGAAACGCGCCGTGCCCGTGATGCACATCCCATCGCGCGCCACAAACTTCACCCTGCTCAAACAGGGTCTCGATGCCCTGCTGCCTTACGATGTGCTCAAGACGCGCAGCGAGGAGGTGGAAGTCTTTTTTGTGCCGGGTGCGGAGGCGCGGCTCAATCCGGTCATGTCCACGGGCATCGCCGCCGAAGTGTGGGGCAAACTGCCGCCGCTGTTCAAAACCGAATCCAGTTTCAAGGCGCGTGCGGGCGCGCAGGTGCTGGGCACCATGAGTCTGAATTCGATCACCTTCAACGAACCGTTGCTGCTGCAGCGCCGCGTGGGCCGCGGCAAGATGATTGCCTGGACTGGCTACGGGCTCTGGCGCTGGCAGCTCGCCTTCGATGTGGCCCAGGGCAGTGTGCCGGAAATGCTGCTTTCCAACAGTATCCGCTGGCTCACCACGCGTGACGACGACAAGCGTGTACGCATCCGTCCCGCGCGCGAATTTTTCGACAGCGGCGAGAATGTGGAATTGCTCGCGCAGGTCTACAACGAAAGCTACGAACCCGTGGACAACGCCACGGTGACTGTGAAGGTGCGCCAGGCCGAGGACGAGCGCGAACTGGTGCTGTCGCCGCAGGGATCGGGTCGCTACATCGGCAGCCTCGATCTCGGGAGGGAAGGCGATTACTCCTACAGCGGCGTGGCCACGCTCGATGGCAAGGAATTGGGGAGTGACAATGGGCGCTTCAGTGTGGGTGAACTGAACATCGAGTTTCAGGATACCCGCATGAACAATATTCTCCTCCGGCAAATCGCCGCAAGCACGGGAGGCAGCTACCTCACGCTGGACGAGGCGTCGTCGCTGCCCGCGATTGTGAGGGAGCACGAACGTTTCGCACCCACGGAGCGGGCAAGAAAAGAGGATGTGCAGCTCTGGAACCTTCTCTGGCTTCTCGGCGCCGCCATCGTGCTCTTCGCCACCGAATGGTATATCAGGAAGCAGGCGGGATTGGTCTGATCGCGGCGCCTCGATTCAGCTCCGACAAGCCGGACGTGACGCGTGGCATGCTCATCGCACGGCTCAGTTCATGCACCGCTCCGCCATGTGGCGTGCCCGAGGGGGAGTTCCAGGCCATGCGCGAGCAATAAGGTTTCATCCAACAGAAGTTGTGAGGCGGGACCGTCGGCCATAATCCGTCGGTGCAGCAGCAGTACGCGCGAGCAGGTATCGAGGGCGAAATCCAGATCGTGCGTGGCGATGAGCATGGTGTCGCCGCGACGATCGTTGATCCACCTGATCAGCGCCCGACGGCTGCGCGGATCGAGATTGCTCGTGGGTTCGTCCATCAGCAGAATCGACGGGCGCATGGCCAGTACTCCGGCGATGGCCGCGAGACGGCGCTCGCCGAAGCTGAGGTGGAAAGGACTCCGCTCGCCGCTGGCCCGCAGGCCTACAGCTTCGAGGGCCATGCGCACGCGCTCGTCAACTTCTTCGGACGGCAAACCCAGAGCGCGAGGGCCGAAGGCCACATCCTCGGCGATGGTCGGCGCGAACAGTTGATCGTCGGGATTCTGAAACACCAGACCCACACGAGAGCGCAGGGCGTGCAGCGTCGCTGCACTGCGCGCAACGCCATCAATGCGCAGGTCACCGCTGAATTCCTGCACACCCGCCACCGCACGCAGCAGCGTGCTTTTTCCCGCACCATTGGGCCCGACCAAAGCCACGCGCTCGCCATGCGCGATGGAGCATGTCACACCCTCGAGGGCCACACGACCATCGGGATACGCGCAGCGCAATTCGTGGCAATGGATGGCAGCGGCGCCCGGGCCGTCCGATGCCGCGGCTACCATGACAGCACTCCGGCGCAGAGAACGACAGCAGCAACAAGGATGATGGTGTCCTGTGCGCGCCATCGCGGCGCGGGAGTGCAGGGAATCGTTCCGTCGAATCCCCGCAGCAGCATGGCGTCGCCAAGGCGGTCGCCGCGGCGTACCGCGCGCAGCAGCAAGGTGGATGTCATGCTGCGTGCCACGAACAGCCGTAGTGGAACAGTGAGCGCCACCGAACGCGCTCGCACCGCGTCACGCATGCGAAGCGCCTCGCCGCCGAAGAGCAGCACATAGCGCTCGCTGAGCCAGAGTACCGAAGCGAGCACTGCCGGTACGTGCAATGCCTGTAACACCGGTACCAGTGTACGCAAGGGAACAGCGAGTCCGAACAACAGCGAAACAGCGGCGATCAGGAGCATGCGGCCGGTCAGCACCGCCGCCTCCGCCAACGCCGAGGCATCGATGCCGCGCAGGATGAGGACGGAAACGCCAATGCCTGCGGACATCGGCAGCACGAGCAGCAGCCGTTTGAGGAGACGGAAATGCAATTTCAACACAGCGGCCGCGCCGAGCGTCGCGCCGGCAAACAGGAGCATGCGAGCGTCGAACGCCGCCACACTGATGGTCGCAACCGTGCACATCAGGGCAACAGCTGCGGCAAGAGGATGCGGCTCGATCAGTCCAGCACTGAATCGCTCCCCTGAGGGCATGGCTGTCACCCCCCGGTCGATGTCAGGTGCAGGCCGCCGTGCTTGACACCTTTCACCGAAATGATACCGTCGGCAAAGGCTTTGATGTCGCGCGCGCGACCGTGCAGGAGAATGACCTCGAGGCAATTGTCGTGGTCGAGATGCACATGCGTGGTGGAAATGATCGAGCGATGATGATCGTGCTGCAGCGCGTTGAGCGTTTCGGAAATGGCGGTTTTATGATGATCGTACAGCAGGCTCAGCACGCCCGCCACGATGCCGTCGCTGTCTATATCGTCCTGCACCAGCTCGCGGCGTATCATGTCGCGAATCGCCTCGCTGCGCGAGGTGTAGCCCTTGCGCTTGATGTGCTCGTCGAATTCCTGTATGAGATCCTCGGGGAGCGAAACTCCGAAGCGTGAAATGTTCATGTCGACCTCGTCGCTGTTCGTTGCAAGATACGGCGGGGAAGATGGATCGAACCAATGTGCGGGACATTTTCCCCGGAAGCATCGGATAAAACAAAGAGGACCCGCGGTGGCGGATCCTCCAGTACACGGACATCGGTGGCGCGGTGGCGTCCCGCGCTTCGCGCTTCGGTCAGAACGCTCCGAATTTCAGCGTCAGCGAACCACTCGGTCCCGAGAGATCCTTGTTGTCGAGTCCGACAATCTCATCCATGCCGCTCACATAGCGATAGCTGCCTCCGGCGGCGATGCGGAACCAGGTGGTGACATTCATCTCCACATTGAGACTGGGCTCGAGTACGAACACCGCGTCCACCGGACCATAACGGCGGCCATCCGGACCATCGTCGTCCAGCATATTGTCGTACCAGTCGTCGCGATGCTCCACGCCACCGGCGCCCACGAGCAATTGCACCGTGCCATGCACAAGCTTGGTGGGAGCCACGGTGAATTCGGTGACGAAGCCGCCATAAGCGAAGTTCACGTACAGCGGCTCGTTGAAGCGGCTGTACAGCGCTTCGGACACCGAACTCGCACGCACGTTGGTTACCAGACCATACCCGCCCACGCCCAGCATCAGTTGGTGATCAATCAGCCAACCACCGTATCCGCCCATCATCATGGCCATTTCCTCGCGCACCGGAGTGAATTTCATGACCACGGCGCCGTAGCCGCCATGGTCGATGGGTGCGTCGAACAGGGTCTCCTGCTGTTGCGCCTGCGCTATGTGCAACGTGACGAAGAAGAGCACGGCGGCGAAGGAAGAAAACAATCCGCGGAACATCAATAGTCTCCAAACAGGTGAATATGCGCGTACCCTTTGCGCGGGCACATGTTTACTACTACGGAAGGCCGTATACGATGTTGCGACACCGCCAGTGTCCTTGCACACATCTGCGAGGGGATGAACGACACACACGGTGAAACAGCGTTCTTGCTCGTCCTTCGCGGTCAACTCTCGCATGGAATTAGTAACTTCCCAACAAGCGCATCGTGAACGAGCAGGAGCATCCATGATCGAAAAGATCGTGCATTATCTGAATCTCGACAGCGATCTCGAGGACTATGATCGCATCCACGAAACCATCACGCGGGATGTGATTTTCAAAGGGACCAATCTCTGGATCCTCGTTTTCGCCATACTCGTGGCCTCGGTGGGGTTGAATATGAATTCCACCGCGGTAATCATCGGCGCCATGCTCATTTCCCCGTTGATGGGACCGATCAACGGCATGGGGTACAGCGTGGCCACGTACAACTTTCCCCTGCTGCGCATTGCGGTGAAGAACTTCACCTTCGCTGTCGGCGCCAGTCTGCTCGCGTCCACAGCGTATTTCGCCATCAGTCCCGTGTCCACCGCGCACTCGGAGTTGCTGGCCCGTACCAGCCCAACCATTTACGATGTGCTTATCGCGCTGTTTGGCGGACTCGCGGGCATCGTGGCCATCAGCAGCAAGAGCAAGGGCAATGTCATTCCCGGCGTGGCCATTGCCACCGCGCTCATGCCGCCGCTGTGTACGGCGGGCTACGGCTTGGCCACGGCGCAGTGGAATTTCTTCTTCGGGGCATTTTATCTCTTTACCATCAACACCGTGTTCATCGCGCTGTCGTCGGTGGTGATTTCGCAGATCCTGAAATTCCCCATACGCACGTTGCGCGACGAGGCGCACAAGACACGTGTCAATCGCTGGATCTCCATCGTCATCATCATCACCATCACACCGAGTGTGTACTTCGGCTACGGGCTCGTGCAGGAAGAGCGCTTCAGCAGCAACGCCGAGCGATTCATCGGAGCTGTGGGACTTTTCGAGGGCAACTATCTGCTGCGCTCCGAGATGCAGCCGCGCCGAGAGCGCATTACGCTCGTGTACGCGGGCAATGCTCTCGATTCGCTGCAGAAGGAACGATTGCGCCTGCGCGCGCGGGAATTCGGACTCGCGGATGCTGAAATTCAGGTGCGGCAGGGGATTGCCTTCGGTGAAATGCCGGGTGCGATGAACGAGAAGGAGCAGCTCAAAAGCGAGATCAACCGCCTCACCTTCATGCTGCGCGACAGCAATCGCCGCGCCGACAGCAGCGAGCAACGCTCGCGCATCGGCAGGCAACTGCTGCGCGAGATCGCGCCACTTGAGCCGCGCGTCACCGCCTGCGTCTATGCGGAGGCGCCGGTGTTCGCGCGCGATGGCGCTGCTTCGGAGAAACGGCCGCTCGTGGTGTTCGGCGTGCAGCGACTGCCATCCGCGGCCGAGCGGCGGAAGGTGGAAGAATGGCTCCGTTCGCGTCTCGACAGGGATACGGTGCTGGTGTATTGGGACAGTGCATGGCCTCGATAGTGAAACACGCGTTACCAGGTTTCAGGCCGCTGCTGCTGCCGGTCCTCCTCTTGCTGTGCCTTTGCGAAGCCGCGGCGCAGTATCCCGTGATCAATGCCGGCAGACCGCGCATTGTCGCCGACGCCGCACGTCTGACTGCGCTTCGGCAACGCATCGCCCAGCCCGGTGAAGCGCGCAATACCTTCCTCGACATCAACCACGCGTACAGGAATTGGTGGATCAACGATCCGCAGTTGTACGTGCTGGGTGAAGACAGCACGCAATGGCACTGGGATTGGTCGTCGCAGTGGGCGGGTTGGCAGACGGTGCTGTCCGTCACCATCGCCACGTTGACCGAGGACTCGCTGGAGTGGAAGCGCTGTCGCTTCATCGCCGAGCAGGCCGCGCGTCGCATCGACACCGCGGATTTTTCCACCATGGAGTGGTATGCAAAGGAGCAACTGCTTCGCCAAATGAGCGATGTCGGCGGTCTGCTGCTGGATTGGTGCTATGATCGCCTGCCGGTGGAACTGCGGCAGCGCCTGGCCCGCGCGATGTTCCGTTTGAACGACGAGTTCATGCGCAGCTACATTTACTCCTCCGCGGGCAACAGTTACGTGTCCAGTCACAACACCTGGAACACGATTTACTGCAATCAGAACGCGCTCGTACTGCATGAGGCGGATGGTCTCGATGCCGCACGGTGCGACACCGTGCGGCAGTGGTTTCGCGATATTCACGATAAATTCACCACGCAGTTCCTCCCCGTATGGACCTACTATCGCGATGACGACGGCGGATGGAACTGGGGTGCCGCCTATGCGATGTGGTCGCTGGTGGATCAGTTCCAGCTCTTCGAGAACCTGCGTGTGGGTACGAACAGGAATTATTTCTCCGAAATCCCCTGGCTGCGCGATTGCATCAACCAGTACATCTATTTCATGCAGCCCAACGGGCGCTGCATCCACCTCGGCGACGGCGAAACCACCATCGCGGGCGACCGCGTGATGCACCTTCATGCGCGGTATTTTCGCGATCCGCGCAGCCAGTGGCTGGCGCGGTACTGGTCGCAACCATCACGGCTGCGGAGCACCATGGATCGCTGGACGACGCTGCTGTACAAGGATTTCGATCTGCCCGAGGTGGAGCGTCCGGCGAATCCCCTGCATTGGTGGGCCGACAAAGTGGGACTCGCCGTGAGTTTCTCCTCGTGGGAGCCCGACGCCACCATGGTCACCTTCTTCTGCTCGCCGAGCAAACGCGCGGCGCACGAGCATCGCGACAACAACTCGTTCACCGTGTTTCGCGGCGCACCGCTGTTGATCGACGCCGGATACTACGATTCCTATGCGAGCGAGCATTACCGCAACTACTACCAGCGCAGTATAGCGCACAACACTATCTGTGTGTTTGATTCAACCGAGCGCTACGGCAGTTTCGGCAGCCCTGCAAGCAATGACGGAGGACAGGTGGAGTCCGACGCGCTGATGAATTTCGATGACATTTTCCGTCCCCGCAACCAGCGTGGACGCTGGCTGCGCCATGCGTCGGGCGCGGGATTCTCTTACAGCATGGCCGATGCGCAGCTTTCCTACGACAGCACGAAAGTGTCGCTGTTTCGCCGCCGCGTGCTCTTCCTTCCGCCGGAGCGCGTGCTGGTCGTGGATCACATACAGCTGCGCAACAGGGCGACGCGGCAGCGCGATGTATTCTGGCTTGGTCACTTTGCCTCGCAACCGCAGCACGACGGTGCGTTACTCGAGGCCACTGTGCCCGGGCATGTGGAAACCTTTGCCGCGCGGGACACCCGCGTCGCGCATGGTGGCGCCACGCTTGCGCTGCGCACGCTCTTGCCCGAACAGCTGCTTTGCACGCGCATCGGCGAAGCGGGGTATGAGTACTGGGTGAACGGAATGAATTATCCTCCGTCGGTCACTCCCGACAGCAGCTACACGCCGGGTGCATGGCGCATCGAACTGCGCCCCGCCATCGCCAGCGACACTGTGGTGTATGTGAACAGCATCACCGTGGGCGACAGCGGACAGGCGGCCGTACCCGAGGGGAAGCTCCTGCGCGGCACTGCCACATTGGGGGTGGACAGCCGTGATACGTTGCTGCTCTTTCCTGCGGCTGGAGAAGAACGCGTGTCCGGCTATGATGTCGTCGCAGTACCGGGATCGCGCTTGTTGACCATGATCGCTTTCGATCTCGACAGCTTGCGTTACGAGTTGCTGCTGAACGGCCAGGTGCATGGCAGCGCGCGAGCAGACAGCAACGGCATGCTCGTACTGCGCGCCACGCTTCCTGCGGGATTGGTGCATGTGGAGATTCGACCGACGCTAAGCGCGCTGCAGCACAGCCACCAAACGCTGCCGGCGCCGCTGGAGTTTTCGCCCCAGCCGGTACGGGAGCAACTCACCCTCGACGCGTTATGCGAGGAAGGATCTGTGGAAGTGTACGATATGCTCGGCGTCAGGCGCCTTCTCGGCAGCGGACGCAAGCTCAGCATGCGAGCACTCCCACCGGGCGTGTACATGATCGTACACCGCAGCCACCACGGCATCCGCACCGGCCGCCTCCTCAAACTATAACGAGTCCATCCCCCCAGCGCCTCACCCTGTAAGGGCGGACCTGCGTGTCCGCCCTCTGTATCCGCCGCGTCCGGGCGGACCTGCGTGTCCGCCCTCTGTATCCGCCGCGTCCGGGCGGACCTGCGTG
>DAOSDL010000022.1:0-26703 GCA_035362335.1 Bacteroidota bacterium | reverse complement strand
GTGTCCGCCCTCTGTATCCGCCGCGTCCGGGCGGACCTGCGTGTCCGCCCTCTGTGTCCGCCCTCTGTATCCGCCGCGTCCGGGCGGACCTGCGTGTCCGCCCTCTGTATCCGCCCTCTGCATCCACCCTAAAAGGCCGATGCCATCCGCACAGAAACCATGAGCATGGAAATACATTTCGAGTCCTGTGATATTCGCCGACGACATCGTCGCAAGCGCATGGCAATGAGGTGTTGCGTGTTGGACCGAACGTACGGGCGACAGCAATGCGGCAGTAGTATTTGCTTCTCTGAACATGCAGCGTGACAGAAAGATATGGAGGGATCGCTGCGGCGGATGAAACCTGCCCATGGATCATCCTGTCATAACCGGGTGCCAATTTTCTCGCAGAACAACGAATGTGGATACCAACAGTGAAACGGAGAGAAAATAGCGTCCCTGTATTACTGCTGGCGATGCTGCTCATGTGTGGAATAACACCATCAGCGCCGGCGCAATCGTACAGAATCGTTGATACCGGAGTGCATACGTTCTACAACAACATCGCGGTCATTACTGCACCATCGCAGAATGAGGCGTTTTACGGACAGGATGCCCACTACGAAGGGAGGCAGCCGACGTACACCGACAATGGCGATGGGACGGTTACGGACGATGTTACAGGTTTGATGTGGCAGAAGGATATGGGACCGAAAATTTCCTTCGCTGCTGCCCACGTCAAAGCGGATACCATGACGTTGGGAGGTTATCAAGATTGGCGAATCCCCACGATCAAGGAATTGTACTCTCTTATCCTGTTTACTGGACAGGTGAAAGGCGAAAGTGCGATCAAGGTGTTCATCGACACTACCGTATTTATCCAGCCGTTGGGAGATGCAAGCCTTGGAGAGCGTGAAATCGATGCGCAGACCTGGTCGTCAACACGGTACCGCGGTCTGACATTCCAGAGGGACTCGACAGTATTCGGTGTCAATTTCATTGACGGGCGCATCAAGGGGTATCCGCTATACAAGCCCGGTAGTGGGACTGCGCGGCCGAACGTCATGTACTTCCGCATGGTCCGGGGGAATACCGCATACGGCGTCAACGATTTCGTCGACAATGGAGACGGCTCGATCACCGACAACGCAACGGGTCTGATGTGGCAGCAGAGCGATGACGGCGTCGCACGCGATTGGGAACACGCTCTGGAGTACGCGGAACAAGCCACCCTCGCTGGATACACGGATTGGCGCCTGCCCGACATCAAGGAACTGCAAAGCATCGTGGATTACTCGCGTTGTCCGCAAGCTACCGGAAGTGCCGCGCTCGACCCCATCTTCAACACGACAAGCATTAATGATCCAGACGGGCGACCCGGACACTATCCGTTTTTCTGGAGCAGTACGACACATCTCGACGGTGCAAACCCGTATGCATCGGCTGCTTATGTGGCCTTTGGTGAGGCACTGGGAAAAATGAACAACACGGTGATGGATGTGCATGGCGCGGGAGCGCAGCGAAGCGATCCGAAGGCAGGGGACGCACAAGCGTACCCGCAGTTCTTCGGCCCTCAGGGAGACGTTCGCTACGTGTATAATTACGTGCGTTGTGTCAGGACGGTGGGAGGTACATCCGGAGCAGCGGACAATCCTGTCCTGCCGGAACGAAACATCCTGGAGCAGAACTTCCCCAATCCTGCCACATCGGCGACAACAATCCCCTTTCGTTTGAATAACAGCAGCGCGATTTCGCTAACAGTCCATGACCTCCTGGGGAGACAGATTGCGACGGTAATGGAGGGGATTGCAGCGGCCGGGTCCCACAGCGCCATCCTCCGAACAGGGAAATTCCCTGCGGGATTGTACTTTTACCGCCTTCGCTCCGAAACAGAAACACTCACGAGATGCATGATCATCGCGCCTCAGGGTGGGAATTGAGAAAGAAATCGGTGGCGCTGAGGACGAATGCATGGCAGTGCTGAAAACGCATTTTCATACATACGACAAACGGCATCTCTCCGAAGAGAAATGCCGTTTGATCGTTTGGTACACCCAACGGGATTCGAACCCGTGTTTTCACCGTGAAAGGGTGACGACCTAGGCCTCTAGTCGATGGGTGCCTAGTCTTCAAATATAGCACATCGAAGTGGCGATGTCAAGATGTTGGCGGAGTTCGCCACGGGACGGGGCTCGCCACGGGCGCGTTCGTGAATGGCGCGCGGGCTGGCGTGGTGCTTGTCCGCCGCGGCGCCGCGTGTTCAGAAATGATCGAGGTAATCGAGTATGAAGGGATTGTGCAGCCGCTCGTAGCCGATGCTGGTGGTGGGGCCGTGCCCGGAATACACAATGGTGTCGTCGGGCAGGGTGAGCAGCAATTCGGTGATGGAGGTCATCAGCGTCTGATAATCGCCGCCGGGGAGATCGGTGCGGCCAATGCTGCCGTAGAACAACACGTCGCCGCAGAACAATCTGCCCTGGGCGGCTTCGTACAATGCGATGTGCCCGGGCGTGTGGCCGGGAACGTGCAACACCTCCAAGCGCAGAACGCCGCATTCCACCGTCTGTCCATGCGCGAGCAGGGCGCGAGCTTCCATGCCCTCCACACGCACGTCCAATCCGGCGAAAGCCGCCATGGGCTCGCGCAGCAAGTTGGCGTCACCCTCATGAATGTACACGGGTACACCAAGCTGCTCCGACAATGCGCGCACCTCGCCCACATGGTCGAAATGTCCGTGCGTCAACACAATCGCAACCGCGGCGCAGTCGCGCTCGCGCAGCCACGCACGCATCGGTGCCGCCGCATCCAAAGGCACGTCGATGATCACAGCACGCGCACTGCGCTCGTCCGCCACGATGTAACCGTTGGTTTGGTAGGGACCGGACTCGAAGGTTTCGATGAGCATGCTGTTTCCGACGATATGCGTTTTCCTTCAAAAGTAGACGGAGAGGGCCGGATTTCCAACTATATTGAAGCACAACCATCGGAGCTGTGCATGCGACCTGTCAATCTGGAAAAGGAATTCGCGGCCATCGAACATTATTGGTCGCCGCGCGTGTCGGGCGAACTCAACGGACAGGTGGTGCGTCTGGGGAAATTCCTCGGCAACTTCGTCTGGCACGCGCATGAGAACGAGGATGAACTGTTCCTCGTGATTCGGGGGCGCATCCGCATGCTCTTCCGTGATGAAGAGATCGTGCTCAACGAAGGGGAATTCCTCATCGTGCCGCGTGGCGTGGAGCATTGTCCAGTGGCGGACGAGGAAGCGCACGTGCTGCTCTTCGAACCCGCCGCTACGGTGAAAACCGGCAACGCGCCACGCGCCGGATTGCCACCCCATATCCTCGACCCTGAACACAAAACACTCTGATCGCTGCATCGTCCCGGTCGCACGAGATCTGGATAGTGCCAGCGTGCCCGAACGCGTGCACTCCTCGCATCGTGTGGTAAACGGGATGCGCATTTGCCAGTATTACGGCTATCGTTTACATTTATCGTAATAATGGAGCGGTGAACTCATGAACGCAATGCAGAGAAAATACCTGCAGCGGGAAATCCTCCTGTCCTTCTGGAAGCTGCACATTCTACATCACGCAGCCGAGAAGCCCTTGCTGGGCCAATGGATGCTGGACGAACTCCGGCATCACGGCTATTCGGTCAGTCCGGGCACACTGTACCCGATGCTGCATCGCATGGAGCAGGCGGGACTGCTTGCAGGCAGCTCCGACGCGGCACTTGGCTCGCGCGCGCCGCGCTGGTACACACTCACCTCCGAGGGAAGGAGTTTGCTCGATGCCGCGCGTGTGCAATTGCGTGAGCTGCTGCGCGAAGTGGACGCTGATTGGTTGAACACGGTAGTGAAGCAAGGAGGTGCGCGATGATGTCCTTCGTCGTCGTGGCGCTGGTGGCACTGTTCGCCGCCGGACTCACGCTGTACTCCGGTTTCGGACTCGGCACGCTGTTGTTGCCGGTGTTCGCTCTGTTCTTTCCCATCGAAGCCGCCGTGGCGGCCACCGCCGTGGTGCACGGCGCGAATAACGTGTTCAAGCTCTTTATGGTGGGCGGGCATGCGGACCGCTCCATCGTCCTGCGATTCGGCCTACCCGCCATACTCGCCGCTTTCGCTGGAGCGGCGGCGCTGGGCTTCGTGGCGCATATCGATGAAATCGCCCGCTACTCTCTGGGCGAGCGTGAAGCGGTGATCACTCCGGTGAAACTGCTGCTCGGCGTGATGATGCTCGTCTTCGCCTTGTTCGAATTGCTCCCGCGCCTCCGCAGCTTGACCTTCGACCGGCGGTATCTGTTGCTGGGCGGCCTGCTGTCGGGATTTTTCGGCGGATTCTCCGGACATCAGGGAGCGCTGCGCTCGGCTTTTCTTGCCAAGGTTGGTATCGACACCAAGGCCTTCGTCGGCACCAACGCCGTGATCGGCTTCCTGGTGGATGCCGCGCGCATCGCGATGTACCTGGCTCTGTTCGTGTTCGCGAGTGCCGACAATCCCCTCGGCGCGGATCAATGGCCGCTGATACTCACCGGCATACTCGCCGCATTCGCCGGCGTGCTGCTGGGCACGCGTTTCCTGCATAAAATCACCATGCACACCGTGCAAACCATTACCGGTGTCATGCTCATCGGCATTGCACTGGCCCTGGGAGCGGGCCTGATCTGACGCGGTGGGAATCTTTGTTGAGGCGCCGCGCATTAGAGGCGCTTGTGGATTTTGTACGCGGGCGAATTCCCGTATCTTGCTCCACGCAACAATACACAAGGAGTAGTCATGAATCTCGGCGCGTTTTCCGTCAGTCTGTCCGTGAAGGATATAGAAGCATCGAAGCGCTTTTACCAGACACTGGGATTTTCCGTGTTCGGTGGCGATCAGGCACAGAATTGGTTGATCATGAAAAATGGCGACCACATCATCGGACTGTTCCAAGGCATGTTCGAGGGCAACATCCTCACCTTCAACCCCGGTTGGGGCCAGGACGCCCAGCCGATGGACGAGTTCACCGATGTGCGCGTGTTGCAGCGCCACCTCAAGGATGCGGGCCTCACCCTGATGAGCGAAGCCGACGAGCAGAGCAGCGGTCCCGCAAGCTTCATGTTGTCCGATCCCGACGGCAATGTGATTCTCGTGGATCAGCATCGGTGAGGGCGGAGGCCCGACGCGCGACAACGATTTCGGAGAAGAGATGACCCCCGGCACGACCTTCGCCTCACACGAGGAATACATCGCCGCCGCGCTCGAGGAGTTGCAGCCGATACTGCGAAGCATACAGGACGAGGTGGAGCGCGCCGTGCCGCAAGCCACGCGCTGTATCAGCTACAATCTTCCGGCGTATCGGGCCGGCAAGGTGTTCTTCTACTTCGCCGCGTTCAAGCAGCACATCGGCATTTACCCCCCCCGTGCGATGGGACGAGGCATTGATCAAGGAACTCGCTCCCTTTCGCAATGAAAAGGGGAATCTCCGCTTCCCATTGTCCAAACCAATCCCCCTGGAACTCATCGGCCGCATCGCCCGCACGCTGGCCCGGGAGATCGCTGGAGAGTGAGGCCGTGGAGGGGAGGCGGTACCCCGGGTGGAGCGCCGGCGCTTTCAATAAAAGACGAATCCTCCTATATTCTTTCTTCACGCTTTCACTACATCGAGAAAGGACAGGAATATGGCAGGTGGGACGGTGCAACTGCATCGCGTGCTGCGCACGCGACCGGAAAAAATCTATCGCGCATTTCTGGAGCCGGCGGCCATGTGCAAATGGCTGCCGCCGAAGGGCTTCACCGGCGAGGTGCAGCATGCCGACGCACGCGTGGGAGGTACGTATCGCATGTCCTTCACCAATTTCTCCACGGGACAGGCGCATTCCTTCGGCGGAGAGTATGTGGAACTCGTTCCGCATGAACGCTTGCGCTACATCGACCGCTTCGACGATCCGAATCTGCCCGGCGAAATGGAGGTGACGGTGGAACTGAAGGCGGTGTCCTGCGGCACGGAGTTGCGCATCACGCAGAGTGGTATTCCCCATATCATCCCGGTGCATGATTGCTACCTGGGCTGGCAGGAATCACTCGAGGCATTGGCCGCGCTGGTGGAAGTGGAAATCCCCTGATCCCACGGGCGCGTTTTCGACAGTTACAAATGCTTTCGGGCTCCAAGCATACGCCATCGGTTCAGACCAGTCGATAGAGAGAGTGCTGCACAGAGGCTTGCGGGGTGGAGGAGGCGCTGTTCAAGCGTTTCCTTCCACTCGAGCATGCTTTTCTAGTGTCCGCAGCGGTCCGTGTGCGATGCGATGTTGCCTGTTGGCGGCCAATAGTTGTGCAAATCGAAAGTTCAACTTGCATTTTGCACGAGCTTGCCGTATCATCCCGCTATGATCACACGAGATATCACCCAGGAGTTGCTGCGCTCCGCCGCCGAGTACCCTGTAGTGACTCTGCTTGGGCCGCGGCAGTCGGGCAAGACCACCTTGGCCCGGATGATTTTTCCCGACATGCCGTATTTCTCGCTTGAGGATCCGGATGTACGCATGGCGGCCGAGGTCGATCCGCGGGGTTTTCTCGCACGCATGGAAGGAGGCGGAGTTCTGGATGAGGTGCAACGGCTGCCGCTTCTGCGTTCCTATATTCAAGGGATGGTGGACAAGCCCGGGAGACGCGGATCCTTCATACTGACTGGCAGCCATCAGCCGCAGCTGCATGAAGCGATCAGCCAGTCCCTGGCGGGTCGGACGGCCATGCTGGCGCTCTGGCCGTTCTCGCTGCGCGAAATCCGCCGATACAATCCGGTACCCGACCCCTTCGATGTAATCTGTCGCGGATTTTTTCCCAGACTTCATGACGAAAGGTTGGACGCGCGCAGGTTTTTCAACGGCTATCTGCAGACCTACGTCGAGCGGGATGTCCGCGCATTGATACAGTTGCGTGATCTGTCGCTGTATCAGAAGTTTCTGACCTTGTTGGCCGGCCGGGTGGGGCAGGTGGTCAACCTAGCCTCTCTGGGCAACGATGTGGGCGCTTCCGGCACGACGATCAGAAGTTGGCTCTCGGTGCTGAAGGCTTCGTATGTCGTGTTCGAATTGCCCCCGTACTTTGAAAATATTCAGAAGCGCGTGATCAAGTCGCCCAAGATTTACTTCACCGATGTGGGGCTCGCCGCCTTTCTGCTCGGTATACACACGAAGGAGCAAGCTTCCCGCGACCCTCTGCGGGGAAATCTTTACGAAAACCTCGTCATAGCCGACATCATGAAAGCCGCGCTCAATAAGGGAATCAGGCCCGAGATGTATTTCTTCCGGGATTCCCACGGCAACGAGATCGATCTGCTGATCAGGGAAAAGGGAATGCTTCTGCCGGTCGAAATCAAGTCCGCAGCGACGTTCTCCCCGGATTTTGTCAAAAAAATCGAATGGTTCCAGACGCTGGGTGTCAGTCGGGTCCTGCCCGGCGCTGTCCTGTACAACGGCGAGCAGCGCTTCGATGTCCGGGGAGTCCGCGTTTTCAATCCTCTCCACGTTGAGGATATCTGGACAACGCTGACCGAACCCGGCGAGAGCAGGCACGCGTAAAGCGGATGAATGGGCGCTCGGCTGTATGGCGGCATGGGCACGTCTGAAACGCCGCAACAGCAAAGGCCACCGCTTGGTGGCCTTTTTCGTGCTCCCCGGGCAAGACTCGAACTTGCAACCCTGCGGTTAACAGCCGCATGCTCTACCATTGAGCTACCGAGGAAAGTAGAGATTCAATTATACAAAAACGGGGGGCGCGTGTCAAGCGTCGGGTGTGTTTTTTTCCGTGCCAGCGGACGAACGCGCCGCGGAGAAACGGGGCAGAGAGCTGCGACAGATCAGTGAAAAGTTCTGGGCATTTCAGTGGAATTCCCTGTATATTACAACCCGCTTCTCCCGCATTCCCCGGGGGAGCGGATGATGCAGGCATGACGTGGAAGACGAGTCGGATCACGGGGCGCGGCGCCGCGGTGTTCCGGTTGCATTTTACCGCAGGAGGTGCTATGTTCTGCCGTACTGATTGGCTCTATGCTACGCGTTTCCAAGGTTGTGCGCTTCTGACATCGCAGGTTGACACAGGAGTATCCTTTCGGCATTCGGCACCGGGAGCCGGTGACGCTTAGTCGACATTTCCCTCGAAGCAAAAATTCACGCAATACACAGCAATCGCAGACGTATTCATTACCCTCAATCTTCACAGGAGGAAACATGCAACAAAAGCTGCTAAGACAAGCCGGATTGATGGTTGTCGCAGTGCTGACCGCGGGAGTGGTTCTCACGGGATGCATCGATGAACCCAATCCGCCTGTTCTGGACCGCATCACCTCGGAGGTGCGCTTTGTCCACGCGGTGCCCGACGCTCCCGGCGTCGACATCTGGGTGGATGGCGAGAAAATGGTCTCCAACGTCGGGTTCAAGGGGGTTTCCCCGTACCTCGTGGTGAAGTCCGGCAACAGGTTCATCCGTCTGGTTCCCGCCGGCGCGGACACAGGCTCGGCGGTATTCCGTCGCCTGGTCAGCGTACGTTCGCTCACCAAAATGACGATGGCGTTCTACAATACCGCGGCGGATGTGCAGCAACTCATCACGCAAGAGCGCTTCACCTACGCCGACGAAACCAGCATGCTGGTCGACAGTTGCGACGTCAAGCTGATCAACCTCGGTGGTGGCGAGCAGGTGAAACTGGCGAGGAAAACCGGCGAGACCACATCGGAGGATCTCATCCCGTTGATCGCTGCCGGATCGCTGTCCTCGTATCGCCGTGTTCTGTCCGGAGCGGGCGATTTCTACATCGTCAATCAAGGCAGTCAGCGCGTGATCACGTTCCCGTTCGACTTCAAGAAGCCGGGCTATCGCTACAGTTTGATCGTGGTCGGAACCTCGCTGCAGCGTGAAGTTCTGACTCTTCAGGACGAGCCGAAGTAAGGACTCCCGGAAGGTCGAGGCAGGATTGGTGGAAGAATTCGCCTCGCTCCCTCCCGACAGTCCCAGCTCATCCCGAAGTCCGGATCACTCATAATTCACGGCCTTTCTAGTTCTGAAGGAGGATATTATGCATAAACGGATCCTGATTGCAGTCCTCTGTCTCCTCTTCCCGGCGCTCGTGCACGCTCAGACGGGTAAGTTGGCGGGTAAGGTGACGGATCGCGAGACAGGAGAACCTCTCATTGGGGCCAACGTTGTCATTGATGGCTCGGATCGTGGAGCAGCCACGAACATCAACGGCGAATTTGTCATTCTCAACGTCCCCATCGGGAAGGCGACTGTTGTTGCCAGCTACATCGGCTATCAGGCCATCACCATCAGGGACATTCTCGTCAAGAGTAATGAGACCTCGACGGTGGATTTTCAACTTCCCTCCGACGCCTTCAAGGTGGGCGAAGTGGAAGTCATTGCCGAAAAACCGCTGGTTGATAAAAACGTAACCAACAGCAAATCGACCGTCACGCAGGAAGACATACAGAATCTTCCTGTCCGTGGCGTCGAGGGTATCGTCGCATTGCAGGCCGGTATCGTGCAGCAAGGCGGCGAGATTTACGTGCGCGGCAGCCGTGGCGATGCCACGGGCTATGTCGTGGACGGCATGATGGCGAACGACCCCGTGTATGGCGGTCGCAACATTTCCGTCATCAACAACGCCATCGCCGAAGTGAACTTCCAGGCGGGTGGCTATTCCGCCGAATTCGGTGGCGCCAGCGGCGGTCTTATTTCCACCACCACGCGTACGGGTGGCCGACAGTACCAGATCGGTTTCGAGGCCTTCACCGACAGCTGGGGCACGCCCGGCGAGGAGAATTTCCTCGGTTCCTACAATTATGGAAACAGCCAGTACGTGCTCACCGCTGGCGGTCCGCTCGTCGGTCCGGTGCGCTTCTTCGTCGCTGGTCAGAACACTTTCCAGCGCACGCCGATTCAGTACCGTTCGGCCTACGATTTGGCCGACAAATACGACCGCCTGCTTCGCGAGACGCCCGCCCATGCGCTGCTCTCGCCCACGGAGCGCGACAAGGTCGGTATCTTCGATCCGCGTCTCGGTTCGTCCGCGCAGAAAATCGACTACACGTATCCCGCAGGGTTTGTGCACAATAACGCGTCACAATCCTACACCCTGCAAGGCAATCTGACTTTCGATTTCAACCCCATCAATGTGCGCATCGGTGGACAGTACAACTACTATACCGATCGTGACGGCGCGGGCATTCTCTCCGGTTACCAGACTGGCCGCACCGCCACGTTGGAGAACGGTGTGTACTCGGTCAACAGTGGCAACATCAGCTATGGCAACCAGCATCGCGCTCTGTACGATCAGACCGAAAACTACGGCCTGAACCTGAAGATGACGCATCTGCTGAGCCAGAACACATTCTACGAAGTGTTCCTCGGCTACACCGGCTATTTCGCCCTGCAGATGGATGCCGATCATGAGCACAACATTTTCGCCTACGGCGATTCCATTGCCAATGCCCCGCTGGGCTACAACTATCGCAGCGATGGTGTTGGTCCCCTCCCCGTGCAGCTGTTCGGCGATCGCTTCCTCCCCTTCGGCTCGCCCGAGACGGGCTACGCTTATCAGAAGGATCGTTACAGCTCCATCAACGGAAAGATCAATTTCGTGCATCAGATCGGTCGCACGCATGAGGTCAAAGTTGGCGCCGAAGCGCAGCAGTATCAGATTCGTCAGTACGATGTGACGGCCTTCACGCTGAAGAGCTTCATCCGCAGCAATCCCGATGTGAACGAAGTACAGCAATCGGTGAGCGCGCGCACGAATTACTTCGGCTACGACATGTGGGGCCGGACGCTCGACGACGACACGAACGGACCGAAAAAGCCGCTGTTCGCTTCTGCCTACGTTCTCGACAAGATCGAACTCGAGGATCTCGTGATCAACGTCGGCTTGCGCTACGACTTCATCGACACCGACACCAAGCGTTTCAAGAATCCGAACAACGTGCTCTTCGACGAGAACGGTATGATCAAGCAAACCGAAGACAACCTGGAGGATGTGGAAGCCACCTCGACCTTCAGCCCGCGCCTCGGTTTCTCCTTCCCGGTCACCGATCAGACCGTGTTCTATGCGCAGTACGGCAAGTTCGTGCAACAGTCGCGTCTTCGTGACGTGTATCTGGGCTACGCGCTGTCGGCCGACAACATTCGTGGTGGTTACGCCATCGAGGCGCCGGTGGGCTTTGGCCTGAAGCCGGAAACCACGATTCAGTACGACTTCGGTTTCCGCCAGCAGGTGGGCGATTTCCTGGCCTTCGATATCGGTGCCTTCTACAAGGATATCCGCGATCAGGTGCAGCAGCGTCAGATTCCCGCCGCTCCGGGTGCGGAACACCTCGCTTACTACGCGTGGGTGAACGGCGATTTCGCGACAACCACCGGTCTGTCCCTGAAGATCGACCTCCGTCGCGTCGAGCGCATCCAGGCCTCTGTGGATTACACCTACAGCGACGCCCGCGGTACCGGTTCGGCTCCATCGACGGCCTTCCGTTCGATCTGGCTCGCTCCGACCGAAACCCCGTATCTGCCGAAGTACACGACGCCGTTGACCTTCGACCAGACCCATCGTGGTTCGCTGAATATCGACTATCGTTTCTCGGATAGCGACGGACCGGAACTCGGCGGTGTGCATCCGCTCGAGAACCTCGGTCTCAACCTGCTGTTTACCTTCAACAGCGGTCACCCCTACACACTCGTGGACGAGAACTCGTACGCCAACCGCCGTCAGCCGGTGGAAGTGCTCAACGAGTCCCGTACGCCCTGGAATTTCCAGGTCGATTTCCGCATCGACAAAACCGTCAGCATTGCCAATCTCGATGTAAACTTCTACATCTGGGCCATCAACCTTCTCGACACCAAGAACGTAACCGACGTGTTCATGCAGTCGGGCAGCGCCAGCGACAACGGATACCTCTCCACCGTCACCGGCCGCCAGGAATTGCAGACACTGGCAGCGTACGGACAGGTGTTCGCGGATCTGTATCGGGAGTACTACTACCAGACGAACATCATGAACGCCGACTTCTATGGTCCGCCGCGTCAGGTGCGTCTCGGTCTGCGTGTAGACTTCTGATCAGGTGGAGGTCTGATTCATGAATGAACGTAGAAGTAATACAAGGAGACTGAGCATGAAACTGATAGGACGTTTGTTCCTTGCTCTCGCGCTGTTGGGCTTCGCTTCCTCGTTGCAGGCGGGCGAACACACCAAGGGCGGCGACAAGGGCAAGAACAGCATGCATAAGGCGCAGGCGGATCTGTACGACTTCATCTCGATCAACCAGATCCTGATGTGGATTTCGAACAATGGTTCCACCTCGCATAACCCTCTCACCGACGGTTCCGGCCTCGAATGGCCGAATGGCAGCGGCAAATACGCAATCTTCCAGGATGGTTTGGTATGGGGCGGCCTGGTGCAGGGTGAAATCCGCATCGGTGGTTCCACCTACAGCCAGGGCTTGCAGGCGGGCAACATCAAAGGTGATGGAACCGCGGATCCTTCCGATCCCATCCATCGCGTGTTCAAAGTCCGCAAGGTCAGCAAAGCCCAATTCGCACTTATGCCCGCCGACCAACAGGCGCGCTTGAGAAAGGATTTCGAAGAATGGCCGACGCAGTTTGAAGCGCCGTACACCGACGCCGACAACGACGGTCAGTACAATCCCAACTTCGAGGCCTGGCTGGACGGCGGCAACGTTGATTCGCCGTGGTTCATCGGTGACGAAGTGCTGTGGTTCGTGTCCAACGACCTCGACGGTCAGCGCACCGGCGATCTCTATGGCTCGCCACCCATCGGCGTGGAAGTGCACACCATGGTGTGGGGGTACAATCAGACCGGTCCACTCGGGAACATGGTGTTTGCCAAATACACCGTGATCAACAAGGGTACGGACGATCTCGAGGACGCATACTTCGCCGTCTGGTCGGATCCCGACCTCGGTGACGCCGGCGATGACTTCGTGGGTATCGATACCACCTTGTCGCTCGGCTTCGTGTACAACGGCCTCGCCAACGACGGTGTGTACGGCACGCCGCCGGCAGCGGGGTACGACTTCTTCCAGGGTCCGGTTGTGCCGGGTGCTCCCGAGGACGAAGCGCATTACAACTTCCAGAAGCTTGCCGGATGGAAGAACCTTGAGGTGTCCGGTTTCGCCTATTACATCAATAGCGATCCCGTGTATCAGGATCCCGATCTCGGTACGGTCGAGGGTGGTCAGCAGATGTACAACTATCTGCAGTCGAAGCTCTACGACGGTCAGGCATTTGTGGATCCCACGACCAACGAGGAAGTGAAGATCACGCTGGCGGGCGATCCCATCACCCGCACTGGCTGGATCGATGGTATTGTGAACGCCCCGGATGACCGCCGTATGATGATGGTGACGGGACCCTTCACACTGAACAAGGAACTCGATCTCGCCAATGGCAAGATCAACCGTCAGGAAGTGGTGGTGGCCCGCCTCATCGGTCTCGGCTCCGACCGCCTCTCCAGCTTGCAGGTGCTCAAGTACTACGATCGCTTCGCACAGTTGGCATTCGACAACAACTTCGATCTGCCCAACGCGCCACCCGCGCCGAAGGTGACGGCCTATGTCAAGCCGAACACCATCACGCTGAGCTGGGGCGAGCAGGCCGGCGTGCTTGCGACCGAGGGTCACTCGGACGCGGGCTTCAACTTCCAGGGCTACAATGTGTACCAGTTCCCCGGAGCGAAATCCACCTTCCAGGAAGCGCGCCGTATTGCCACCTTCGATATCGTGGATAATATCGCGACGATTTTCGATGAAGTGGTTGATGAAAAGAGCGGCGCCGTGGTGGTTCTTCCCGTGCAGTTCGGCACCGATTCGGGCATCAAGCGCCTGATCGAAATCACCAACGATGTCATCACCGATCGTCCGTTGGTGAACAACCAACCGTATTACTTCGCCGTCACGGCCTACGCCTACAACGACGATCCGGAAGCGACACCGCGTCAATTGGAGTCCACTCCGACCATCATGGAAATCCGTCCGGAAGCGGCCGGTCCCGGCCTCCGTCTGACCGCCGACTACAACGAGATGCTTCAGGTGATGCACACCGCAGGCATCGCGACGGGTAGCGTCGAGGTCAAGGTGATCGATCCGGTGGCACTGACCGGGCACTCTTATGAGGTGACCTTCAAGTCCCTCGGCAAGCAGGAAGTAAACTTCCACGACGAGGAAATCCTCAATCTCGATTACTACGGCTGGAATCTGAAGGATATCAAGACGGGTGTTCAGCTCATCAAGGACGCACCGGATTATGGCGGTGTGGAGACGGGCTACATTCTCGATGGCTTCCAGATCGGTCTGACCGGCGCGGGTATCTACCAGGTCGGTCACGAGATCCTCGACGTGAAATGGGTTGGCGACGGTCCCTCGCCCTACGAAGCCTACGGTGGTAATCAGATCGTCGGCTATGACTTCTTCGGAAGCAGCATCAAATCCTACGACGTCAAGAAGACGGTGGAAATTCGTTTCAACCGCAACGTGAAGTCGAAGGGGTATGTGTACTTCCGTGGTGCGACTCCGAACTACGCTTATCAGGGCTATTACGAGTCGCCGATCACCATTTGGGATGTGACGGACAAGAACAATCCCAAGCAGTTGTCGTGGGTGCTCGTCGAGCAGAATGCCGGTCCTCACCAGAACTTCGTCTGGGATCCCCACGCGGTTGCAGATCGCGAGTATCTGTTCATTCTCGACTATCCTTACAGCGATACGCCGAATCCGACCTGGTCGGCCGATGGCTATCAGTTCAACGCCAACGCGAGTGAATTCCCCATTCTCTACGCGTATTGGCCAATCAAGACCGCCACTGCCAGTGCGGAGCAATTCCCGTGGAAAGATGGCGACAAGCAAGTCTGGATACCGCTGGTGCCCTTCGACCAGAGTGATGTATTCACCTTCACAACAACGGCTCCCGCATTCACGAAGGAAGCTGCGGCGCAGGACATCGAGCAAATCAAGGTGTTCCCGAATCCGTATCTCGGTTCCAACGAGCAGGAGCTAAACAAGTATCAGCGTTTCGTGACGTTCAATCATCTTCCGCAGCGTGTGAATTTCCGGGTGTACACTGTGTCCGGAACGCTCGTGCGCTCGTTCGAGAAGAACGACATGACGCAGCTTGCCACCTGGGATCTGCAGAACGACAACGGTCTGCCGGTAGCCAGCGGCATGTATATCATTCATCTCGAAATGCCGGATCTCGGGGTCGAGAAAGTGCTGAAACTCGGTGTTGTCACCGAGGCGCAGTATCTCGACCGCATCTGATGCGGCCGCATGAATGATGACGACCCGACATGTTGTGAACAAGGTACATCATTAAGGAGATACACCATGCGTACTACGCTTTCATCTTGTCTGGCGATTCTGATGGCGCTCGCGCTGATCAGTGCCACGGCAACGGCCGGAGGCGGTAACCGCACCGGTACGGCCGGCGGCGATCAGCTGCTGGTCCCTGTCGGTGCCCGCGGTATCGCTCTGGGCAGCTCGTACAGCGCCGGGATGACCGGTCTGAACGCGATTTACTACAACCCTGCCGGCCTCTCGGGCAGCAGGAACAATGCCGAAGCCATGTTTTCGCACATGAACAGCTTCGGTGATATTGGTGTGGACTACGTCGGTGTCGGTGCGCAATTCGGCGGCTTCGGACATCTGGCCTTCACGGTGAAATCGCTGTCCTTCGGCGATATCGAGAAGACCACCGAACGCAATCCGGACGGCACAGGCGCCACGTATTCGCCGACCTTTGTCACTCTCGGACTCACCTATTCCCGCGCCCTCACCGACCGCATCCGTGCCGGTGTGAGCGCGTATTTGATCAGCGAGTCCGTGGACCGCGTCTCCGCCTCCAATGCTGCCTTCGATATCGGTGTGCAGTATCTGGGTCTGGCGGGCGTGCGCGGCCTGGCCATGGGCGTGACGCTGCGTCACCTCGGTGGCAACATGAAATACGAAGGCGCGGGTCTTACGCGTCTGGTGGAAGAAGTGGACAGCAAGCGCGATCCGCAATTGCTGCGCATTGAAGCCGCCGGTTTCAGTCTTCCCACCTCGCTCGAACTCTCCGTGGCCTACACGCAGGCCTTTGCCGACGTGCACAACCTGACCTTCGGCGGTGCGTTCGAGAACAACAACTTCCTCACCGATCAGTATCGCATTGGCGTGGAGTATTCGTTCAGGAATTTCCTCTTCCTGCGCGGCTCCTTCAACCTTGCTGGCGACAACAAGGATGATGCCTTCGGTGAGACGGCCTACGTGTTCGGTCCCGCTTTCGGCGCCGGTGTCAATCTCGACGCGGGCGATCTGAATATCGGTGTCGACTATGCATATCGCGCGGCCGAGGTGTTTGACGGTAACCACGTGTTGACAGTCAATCTCGGCTTCTAGTCCTTCCCGTACGGAATGCAGAAGGCCACCCGCGCGGGTGGCCTTTTGCATATCCATGATGCCGTAACGCCTGCATGGACACGCTGCATTACAAGGCGCTCTCGTCCTCCGGACGGAAATGCATGGATGCCTATGTTCGAGAGCGTAGCGCAGGCACGCAGCGCCCGAGCACACGGTGCATCCGACGCTTCAAGCGACACACCGCGCGCATGGCGGCACTCGCCGCGCCATGCCGCATTGGATAATTCCCGCAGGGGCCACAAAACGGCTTGACTTACAGCCGTACATTCGTAGTTTTGATGAATTGATCTCTTGAAACTTCGATCGTCCATTCGTCGACGGAACATCCATGACACGCTTTGCTCTTATCTGCCTCGGTCTGCTCGTTGCGACAGGTGTTCATGCCCAATCCTCGCGCGACTTGCGCATGAACATCGATATCTCCTCGTTCCGCTTCGGCAAGGACACGAGCTTTGTTGAAATGTACTATTCCTTCCCGCGCGCCGCGCTGACCTATGCGCAAGAGGAGGGACTGTTCAAAGGCGCGGCCATCATGCACACGGTGATCCGCGATCAGGATGCTCCGGGCGATCCCGTGCTGAAATCCTGGCGTGTACCCGTGGTGCTGCAAGACACAGTTGGGCTGGACGAGAAGACGCTGATCGGCCGCGTGATGTTTTTACTCGATCCCGGACGTTACAAATTCGCCGTTATCGGTCGGGACGAGACAAATCCGGCGGTGATGGACAGCGTGGAACTGTCGTATGAAGTGCGCGCATTCACTGGCAAATCGGTGCAGTTCAGCGATATCGAGTTGGCGTCGTCCATTCAGCGTGCCGAAGAGGATCCGGATAACATTTTCTACAAAAACACGCTCGAGGTCATTCCCAATCCTTCGTTACTCTACGGGAAACAGCTCCCAAGCCTGCTTTACTACGCCGAGTTGTACAACGTCGACGAGGAGCATTTCATTGTCAAGAACGAAGTGGTCAGTTCCTACGGCAAGACCATGCTGAGCGGCGCCCGCAAGCGCTCCGGCAAGCATGCCTCGCGCGTGGAAGTCGGCAGTATGAATATCGGCTCCCTGCCATCGGGTGTGTACACCCTGATTGTATCCTGCGGCGATACCACCGGGAAGATGAAGGTCACGCAGAGCAAGCCGTTCTACGTCTACAATCCCGATATCCCACTCGACACGGTGGCCGCAGTGGCGTTTGCCGATATGGTGGCGGCGGAGTTTGCCTCCATGGGCGAGGGCGACCTGGACGAGCAGTTCGCCATGGCCGCATACATCGCTTCGTCGGATGAGCGCGGAATATGGAAATCGCTGAGTGGTTCCGAGTCGAAGCGCAAATTCCTCACGAAATTCTGGCGGGATCGCGATCCCGATGCGGTGACGCCGAACAACGAATTGTTCGAGGAATATCGTCGTCGCATCGCGCTGTGCAACGAGCAGTTCCGCACCGCCTACCGCAAAGGTTGGCGATCGGATCGCGGGCGTGTGTACGTGCTCTACGGTCCACCCGACTACATCGAGCGTCGGTCCAACGAAAGCGATATGAAACCGCATGAAATATGGCGCTACGACAATATCGAGGGCGGTGTGGATTTCATTTTCGTGGACAGAGGCGGCTTCAACGACTATGAACTCGTGCATTCGACCAAACGCAACGAACTGAACAATCCCGACTGGGAGCGCAACGCGGCAACGCGCTGACGAACTAGACGCTGTCATGCAAACCTTCCAATACCTGCTCTTCCTCGCGGTGGCGCGCATAGTGCAGGTCCTGCCGCTGGGCGCCGTCCGGCGTGTGGCGACCTTGCTCGCGTGGTTTTTGTACCACGTTCTGCCCATTCGCCGCGCGTTGACGCTGCAGCAACTGCGCAAAGCCTTCCCGGAACACGACGAAAAGGACATTCGTCGCATCGGCTTCGGTAGCTACGTGAACCTCATCACAACGTTGCTGGAATTGATGTGGACACCGCGCCTGACCGATGAGGTGATTGCGCGGGAGATTCGCATCGTGAACCGGGAGGTGTTCGACAACGCTATCCGCCGCGGCAAGGGGGTCATACTTATGTCGGGACATTTCGGTAATTGGGAATGGCTCTCGATCGCATCCGCGCGCCTGTTCGGACATCCTTACGCGGTGGTGGTGCACTCCGTGCACAACCCCGGCGTGGACGCGCTCGTGGAACACTGGCGCTGCATGCATGGAAATCGTGTGGTGCCCATGGGCATTTCCATTCGTGAGATTGTGAAAACCCTACGTGAACGCGGGGTGGTGGCCATGCTTGCGGATCAGAGCGGCCCGAGCGGATCGCTGTATGTGCGCTATTTCGGGCGCTGGGCTGCCACGTATGAGGGACCGGCTATGTTTTCCCTGCGCACGGGAGCGCCGATCATCATGGGGTTCGGGGTTCGCCGCGACGATGGTGGCTATGATATAAGCGTTCAGGAGATCGAAACCTCCGATTTAAAGGGGCTCACCGACGAACATCTGCGCGAACTCACACGCCGGCACGTGCGCGCATTGGAGGCGGCGGTGACAGAGCATCCCGACCATTGGCTCTGGCAACACAAGAGGTGGAAGCATCAGCCGCATGCGGAAAGCGTTCTCGTGGAGGATCCCCGGCCATGATCGACAGTGTGCTGATCATACAAACCGCGTTCGCCGGCGATCTGGTGTTGACCACGCCTTTGATAGAAGCATGCGCGGTGTGCCTGCCGGGTGCGTCCATCGATGTGCTGTGCATTCCTTCCACCGAGGGTCTCCTGCGCAACAATCCGCGCATCCGTCACTGTATCGCCTACGACAAACGTGGCGGCGAGCGCCTGACCAGTGTGTTGCGCAGACTTTCGCGTATCGGCTATGATTTGTGCCTCACCCCGCATCGTTCTATGCGCAGCGCGCTGCTTGCTCGTGCGTCGCGCGCAGCGATACGTGTGAGTTTCGACCGCTCGGCTGGTGGACCTCTGCATACGCATCGCGTGCCTTACGATCCGAACGCGCATGAGGTGCGCAGGAATCTCTCCTTGCTGGCTGCGGTCGGATGCTCTGTGAATGTGGACACACCACCGCGTGTGTATCCCGGTGAACGGGAGGATGCCGAACTCGCACGGATTCTCGATCGACTGCAGGGACGTGCCTTCATATGCGTTGCGCCGGGCTCGGTGTGGCCCACGAAGCGCTGGACCACCGACGGCTTTATCAACCTTGTGCGCATGCTGCTACCCACGCATGCGGTGGTGTTGCTAGGTGGCGCCGACGACCGCGTGCTGTGCAGCAGTATTGCGGCCGCGGTCAACGATGTGCGTTGCATCTCCGTGGCGGGAGAGCTGTCCTGGCTTGCTTCGGCGGCATTGCTGCGCGCCGCGGAGGTGTTGATCAGCAACGACAGTGCTCCGGTGCATATTGCCTCGGCGGTTGGTACGCCGGTGGTGGAAATTTACGGTGCGACCTCGCCCGCCTTCGGTTTCACTCCCTTCGCCGTGCGCCATCGCATTGTGGAGGTGGAGGGACTGGACTGCAAACCCTGCGCAATTCACGGAGGCGAGCGCTGCCCGCAAGGTCATTTCGCCTGCATGACCACACTGCAACCTGGCCGTGTGTTCGAAGCGGCTATGGAACTGCTCGCGGAGCGCTAAGGCCGCATCCTTCCTGAGGTGGCAGGGAAGTGCCCGGTCTGCTGTGATTTCTGCTGGCTGTGCGTGTTGCTATAGTGTCGGCAGCGGTATGCGATGGAGGAAACGCATCCGCTGCGAAAAGTGGAGGCGGGAAATCGAACGTTTCAGCAGCGGCCGGAGTGAGTCCGGCCGCGTTCGTTGTGGCCTGTTACGCGCTGTCGCCGCTACCGGAGGAGGAAGTGCTCGAGGAGCTGGAGTCGCTGCTGGAAGCGCTCGTGGAGGAATCGCTGGAAGAGGAACGCACCGCCGGACTGCCGTTCGTTTTCTTGTAGTCCGTCAGGTAGAATCCGCTGCCCTTGAACACCAGGCCCGCGCCTGCGCCTATCAAACGCTGTAGGGATTCGGTGTTGCACTTGGGACACAGAGTAAGTGCCGCATCGCTCATGTGTTGAAACGTGTCGAAACGATGGCCGCACGCTTTGCACACATAATCATAGGTTGGCATTGTCAATCTCCGGGTGGATGATGTACGTCATAAGTGTTGGATGTTTTCAAATACCTCGCGGTTGCAGTGGACCGAATTTCTCCTGCAACGCAGTCAGAACCACGGGAGGCACAAAATCTGAAACATCGGTATGGTGGCGGGCAAGTTCCCGCACGATGGAGGAGTTCAGGTACGTGAAGCGCTCGTGTGGCATGAGAAATACCGTGGCGATGTCGCCAGCGAGATTGCGGTTCATCAAGGCCATCTGGAATTCGTATTCGAAATCCGATACCGCGCGCAATCCGCGGACCAAGGCCACCGCGTTTTTCGAACGCGCGTAATCCACAATCAAACCGGAGAAAGTGTCCACCTCAGCACCGGGTAAATGCTCCACCGCAAGTCGCAACAGTTCGACCCGTTCATCAGTGCTGAAGAGCGGGGTTTTGGACGAGTTGCGCGCCACGGTGACGATAACGCGGTCGAACAGCGCAAGTGCGCGCTCAAGCACGTCGATGTGGCCGTTTGTGACGGGATCGAAAGATCCGGGATACACCGCTATTTTCATTGCTTCGCTCCGTTCAATCCATGAAACAAGCTGATGCCGGTGGTGCCGTACTCGCGCCGGTCGAAAGGAATCCACGGCCCAAGATCGGGGCTATGCTTTCCGCCGCGATGCTCGAGTACCGCAATGCCATCCTCGTCGCGGAGCAGGGGAATCATGCACGCTAACAACTCCGGATATGCGCTGTAATCGTACGGCGGATCGGCAAGCACGAGATCGAAACGCGCGGGATTGCGCGCGAGGAAATGATCGACCGGTTGCGCCTCGATTGTGCAGCGGCCCGTGAGTGCGAGCGTATCGAGATTGCGGCGCAGTACGAGAATGTGTTCGCGGCGGCTTTCCACAAAGGTCGCCGACGAAGCGCCACGGCTCAACGCCTCCATTCCCAGACTGCCGCTGCCGGCGAAGAGGTCGAGAACGGTGAGGCCTTCCCAGTCGAGTCGCTGTGAAAGAATGTTGAACAGGGATTCGCGCACGCGATCCGTGGAGGGACGGAACGCCGCGCCCGCTGGTACGTGCAGGATGCGTCCTCCAAGAGTCCCGCCGGTGAGTCTCATGGCAGGCCGAGGACAGCCGCGGCAGCGGAGCACAGCAGCACATCACTGTCGGCGGTATGCGCGTCGTAGGGTCCGTAGGAAATGCTGTCGCCGACAAGCGGAATGAAGCGGGTGACGCGAGCCGGTAAAAGGCGCTCCAGGCCCTCGACCACCGCGTTGCCGCAATGTTCCCCGAAACAGTACACGTGCTTCAGTTCGGCGAGCCATTCACCGGCCACGCGTTCGAGTACGGTACATGCCTGCGCGGCGTATTGCTGCTTCCACGACAATTCGGAGATGCGAAAACCCTGGTACGTGCCGCCCCGGTACACCCCGGCGCTCACATGTCCGGAGTGAATGCCCAGCACGGCGAAGCAGTCGCCACTGTCGTGTGGATACAGCTTGCGGACGCCATTTTCCACCACGAAATGATTCACATCCAGATTGGTGAGATTCAGGGTCAGGTGTTCGAATGTGCTGCCGAGAAACTCGATGACGGCGTTGGGCAGTGCGACAACCAGCGAGCGTGCATGTCGGTTGTCGGGAGCCAGGGGGTGGGTGAGTGTCACCAGGGCATCGTTCCCGACGGGTGCGGCCAGAGCCTGGCATTCCCATTCCATGAGGGCGCGCTGCATAGTTGCGGGACTATCCGCATCGATGGCCACGGTGGTCACGAGCGGCAGGGACGCGGGGAGGACCAATGAAACAGTGTCGGCGCTGAGGGGCTGGGCTGTGAGAACGCTCGCGAGGTCGCGGATGAACGTCGCTGCGAGTTCGCGCTGCCATGGGAGGTCGAAGAGCAACTGAGACGCATAATCATGCGTGCTGGCATGTACCTCAGCGCGCAGGACCGCTGTGTGGCGGTCCTGCTGCTGAAGTTCTACCAAGCGGAAACAGCGTTCTGCAATTTCCAGGCCGATATGGTGCGAAACGGGCATGCCTTGCGACAGGAGGCTTACTGCTCCCAGGATGCTTTATTGTGCTCGTCGGGATTGATCAGCGACGAGATGTAGCCGAAGCCATCGGGATCGGTGATCTGATAGCGTTTGATCGCCGAGGTGTCGTTGACCGCGATTTCATACGGCAAACGCTTCATCGGGGAGAAGCGCAGCGAATCGAAGGAAAAGGCGGAAATGTACAGCTTCGTGAAGAGACTGTCGCGACGCGCAGCGGGGATGCTGTCCTGCGCGAATTGCAGCAGCGAATCGAGGTTGGCGGTGTAGCGCTGCTTCGCGTTGTAAAATTCGATTTGTGCCGTGCGCAGCGCCGACATGCGCGCGCGCGTTTCCCACTTCATGTCGTCCTGCCGGGCGAGTTCCTGACCGGGTGACCAGATCACCCAGATCAGTGCGCCCGAGAGCGCGATGATGACGAGGATGAGCCCCGCGTCGATAATGCCGAATGGTTGTCTGTGTGCCATGCATGCCTCCGAGGAATGTGCAGTGCTGCCTGCGAAATTATTCGATTGTAATTCGATGCTTCATCTTTTCGAACTTCTTTTCGCCGATGGATGGCACCTTCATGATGTCTTCCGCTCGGGAAAACCTGCCATGTTCCGTTCGCCACGCGATGATTTTTTCCGCGGTGGCCTTGCCGACACCCGGCAGTGTTTCCAGCGACGACGCGGTGGCGGTGTTGATGTTTACCATGCCACCCGCGGCCTTCGATGAACCGGATGCCGCTGCCTTGCTGCGCCCGGTTCTCACTGCTTCGGTCGTTGCCGTGACGGGCTCGATCGTTTGGCTCGCACGATGCGCGAAAGCGGAATCGTGCGCTCGGTACATGGCGCGGAAATCCGCACCGTGCGGCGGGGCCTCGCGAAAGGCGCTGAGCAGCGTTCCTGTCACGATCGCCAATCCCAGAAAGAGGATGACGGCGGCCTCGTTCCGCGTGAAGCCGATGCGATGGGCGAGTGCTACAATCGTGTTCCACATAGGATCTCCATGCGACGCGCTCAAGGCATCTCCCAAAAATAGGGAGAAGCGTCAAGAATAAAAACCGGGTCGATTTTCAGGAAAAAGAGTCGAACAGCTTGCCGAAAAAACTGCGCTTTTCTTCCGTGCTTTCTCCCGAGTGAAAAGTGTCCATGTCATTCAGTTGCCGGAGCAATTCTTTCTCCCGCGCTCCGACGCGTTTGGGAACATACACATGCACGCGTACCAATTGATCGCCGCGTCCGCTGCTGTTGAGATGCGGAATGCCCTTGTCGCGCATGCGCAAGAGCGTTCCGGATGCGGTGCCCGCTTCAATTTTCAGGCGGGCGCGACCCGTGAGTGTGGGAACCTCCACATCCGTGCCCAGCACCGCATCAGGAAAACTGATCACCAGATCGTAGAGCACATCGTCGTCGTGGCGCACGAATTCCGCATGTTCGCTTTCGCGTATGTAGACGATGAGATCGCCCGCCGGACCGCCCTTGCGTCCGGCGTTGCCCTGACCATGCATGGGAATGTAATTCCCCTCGCTCACACCAGCCGGGACTTTCACCGAAATCGTCTTTTCTCCCTGGACGCGGCCGTCGCCGTGACAGGTCATGCACGGTTCTTTCACGACGCGTCCCTCGCCGCCACAGTTGGTGCAGGGCACGATGTTGACGAACTGACCGAACATGGAGCGCGACACCTGGCGCAATTCGCCCGTGCCGTGACAGACGCGGCATTCCTCCAGCGATGTCCCCGCTTTGGCACCTGAACCGTTGCAGGTTTCGCAGGCCACCTGACGCTTGATTTTCAGCGTTTTCTCGACACCGGTGGCGATTTCCTCAAGGGTGAGCGCGAGCTGGATTTTCAAATCCGATCCGGCCTGACCACGGTTGCCGCCGCGTCCACGCGATCGTCCGCCACCGAACATTTCCTCGAAAATGCTTCCGCCGAAACTCCCGCCGAAAATATCACCGAAGTGGCTGAAGATGTCGTTGATATCCGTGAAACCCGGTCCGGCGCCACCGCCGCGCAGACCGTCGTGGCCGTAGCGGTCATAGCGCGCCCGCTTGTCCTGATTGCTCAGTACTTCGTACGCCTCGGCGGCTTCCTTGAATTTGTCCTCGGCCTCCTTGTCGCCCGGATTGCGATCCGGGTGGAATTGCATGGCGAGCTTGCGATAGGCGCTTTTGATTTCATCGGCGTTCGCCTGACGGGCCACGCCCAGCACCTCGTAGTAGTCGCGCTTCATGCGTCCGCCTTCTCGCTGGAGGCGCTGGCATCGGCGCTGTCGATGGCCACGGTGACCTTGGCGTGGCGAATGACTTTGTCGTGGAGCATATATCCTTTTTCAATCACATCGATCACGGTGCCGGGCTCGGCATCGGGTGTGGGAATTTGCAGCAGGGCGTCGTGGAAATCCACGTCGAACGGCTTTCCCTTGGCGTCGACGGCTTTGACGCCACGCTGCTCCAGCGTGCGCAGCAATTTGCCGTTGATGATTTCGATGCCTTTGTAGAAAACCTCAAAGTCGGGATGCTCGCGTCCTGCTTGCAGTGAGCGCTCGAAATCGTCGAGCACGGGCAGGAGATCGTAGATCAATCCCTCCGTGCCGTACTTGATGAGTATATCCTTTTCCTCGCGCGTCCGACGCTTGAAGTTCTCGAACTCCGCGACCTTACGCAACAGCTGATCTTTGAGTGCTGCGATCTCTTGCCGCGGCTCGGCTGTCTCTGCGCGCTGCGTGGCCTCGTTGCTCTCGGGGGTCGCGTTCACCTCGGCAGTCTCGCCGGAGGTGCTATCCTGTGGTGCTTCGGTATAATCCTGCTCAGACATGGGTATCCTCTCGATAAGCGGAACGGTGGATAAACATCATGTGGAAATCATGCGTGCCAGATATTGTACAATGGCAGCCATGCGCGGGTAGTCCATGCGCTTGGGACCCACAATGCTCACCGTGCCATTGAGCTGTCCCACGCGCCACGGCGCTGCGATGATGCTGTAGTCGGCCAATTTGCTTTCCTGCAACTCCTGTCCGATGCGAATGGTCAAGGCCCGCTCGCGACTGACGGTGTGCAGCACATGCACGATGATATCCTGATTCTCCACAAGTTCGATGATGTTGCGCAGACGATGGGCGTCCTCGAACTCCGGTTGCCGCGTGATGCCTTTCATTCCTTCGATGCAGACGGACTCGGCGTCCATGGTCTCGGCGAACATTCGGTCCGAGGAATCGATGAACAGGCGGATGATATCGCGGTCGCGTTCCTCGCTGTCGCGAAGGCGGTCGGCGAAGGACTCGCGGATTTGCTGAAAGGTGAGGCCGGCGAGACGTTCGTTGAGCAGGGATGCGATACTGTCCAGCTGCTCGCGTTTGACTTCGCTGCGCACGTTCAGAATGATGGTTTTGATGATCCCCGAACGGACGGAGATGATGACCATGAGTTTGTCGCTGGTCACGGACACCAGTTCCACACGCTCGAGCACGGCGCTGGACAGCGACGGCGCCGCCACCACGGCGAGTTGTTGCGTGATGCGGCTGAGCAGATGCGAACTGCTGCGCAGCAACTCGGTCAGCCCCGCCGGTACTGCGTCCTGGAACTGCGCGTCGATTGCGGCCCGTTCGTCCTGCGACAGTGCCGCGCCCTGCATCATGCTGTCCACGTAATAGCGGTAACCCATGTCGGTGGGCACACGGCCCGCGGAAGTGTGCGGGTGGCCGATCAGTCCACGCTCCTCGAGATCCGCCATCACATTGCGTATGGATGCGGAGCTCAGTTTCAGGTCGGTGATTTTCGAGAGTGTGCGCGATCCGATGGGTTGCGCCGTGAGCACGTGCTGGCGGATGATGTACAGCAACACCTGCTGCTCGCGCTCGTTGAGCTCGTGCAGTGTGGGCGTTGGCCGCTCGGGTTCGATATGTGGAGCCGTACTATTCATCGTGCAATGCGACGATTCAAGGTTCACAAACCGAAACATACGACACCGGGCAATGCGACGCAAGGTAGCACTCAATGACCTGGAGTGCTAATCCTTTGCCGTGGTTGAAGTTATGGGCTTCGTTCTTGTGGCGGTTATGGTGTGGGTGTCATGCTATCGTCGGAGCGGGGTGGGGTCGGCTCAGGGGGAAAACCACAGTCTCTCATGTTCCTTCGTCACACCCGGGAGAATGAAAATGGTGCA
>DAOSDL010000021.1:0-79483 GCA_035362335.1 Bacteroidota bacterium | reverse complement strand
ATGCGTGAAACAGTTGCGAAGTGCAATGATAGCACGGCGCACGAAGGAATTCAAGTGCGCACGACAGTCCGGGGTCAACATCCAGGCTACTCCACACTTCGATGGTAGGATATTCCTGCCAGCAAAACCCCTGGTGGATGGATGTGTCTGTTGAAAGCGTATATTGGGGTATCATTTATGTATAAGGAGTCCGTCATGCGTTCCGCGATCGCCTGTTTCGTGCTCGCTCTCTGCTTCTCCATATCACTCGACGCACAAATCATCATCGACCACCACTGCACCAACCTGTCGCTTGTGCCGGAAAGCGCGATCCTCGCCGCGAAGCAACGCTTCCGCTTATCCTATGGTCATACTTCCCACGGCAGTCAGATTGTCTCAGGCATGCAATTGCTCAACGACCTCCCATCATCGATGTACACCTTCACTCGCGAAGGGACGGCTGGATCGCTTTCACTGTATGACGCCACTCCGGGAGGGGATCTGGGCCACGCGGGCGACTTGACCTGGGAACAGGCCACCCGTCAGATGCTCGAGCAACCTTCGTGCAATCGCAACGTGGTGATGTGGTCCTGGTGCGGTGGTTGCTCCGATAACACGGAACAGGGTATCGCGACGTATCTGAATGCGATGGAAGCCCTCGAGAGGGATTATCCCAATGTCACCTTCATCTATATGACCGGCCACCTCGATGGCAGCGGCAGTGCGGGAAATCTGCATCAACGCAACGAACAGATACGGCAGTGGTGTCGCAGCCGAGGAAAGGTGCTGTTCGATTTCGCTGATATCGAGAGTTTCGATCCAGACGGAAACGCCTTCCTGCAACGCTTCGCGGATGATGGCTGCAATTACATCGGCAGTGATGGACAGCAGCACAACTGGGCGGACGAGTGGTGTGAGCGCAACCCCGGTGTGTGCTCGGATTGCTCCTGCGCGCATTCCCATTGCCTGAACTGTCAACAAAAGGGCAAGGCGTTCTGGTGGATGATGGCGCGCCTCGCCGGCTGGCAGGGCGTCACCCCCAACGAGGCGCTCGCGACGCCCGGCGAGAGTCCGATGCTACATCCGCTGTTCCCCAATCCCGCTTCAGGTGAGGTGAACCTGTGTTTCGACTTACCGGAAGCGGCAACTGTACGTATGCGCATGCTCGATCTCACGGGACGGGTAGTCGCCGAGGTTTCCGAGCATCAGGTGTACAGCACGGGAACGCATACTTTGGCCATACCGACGGCTGCTCTCGCGCAGGGGGCGTACCTGGTGGAACTGCGCACCGCACGCCACGTCTCCCTTCAGTACGTGCTGCTGCATCGTTGAACCGACTGCAGAGATACTGCCGAATTAACACGCAGCAATTTCGTGATTCGGTCAATCACACCATCGATGCGGTGTGGGCTGATATGGCTCTTGCCTTCACGCGCTGAATATCCGATATTCGTGGTTGAAAAACCCTAACAGGAGGTCCCATGCTGTTCCGCACCGTACTGTTCGTCGCCCTGGTGTTTGTGTTGTCGACCGCTACGCTATTCGCCCAACAGGGTCAGCGTCGCATTCTGCTCGAGGAATTTTCCACCGCGCAATGCGGCTTCTGTCCCGATGGGACGGTAGTGGCAAAAAAACTGGTGCACGACCACCCCTCGGTGATTTGGGTGACGCATCACGCAGGCTTCGGTACTGATTCCATGACAGTGCCTGCTAGCAAGGATATCGCATCGGCCTTCACGAATTTCGCGCCAGGTGCCTGCATCGATCGCGGAGTGTTTCCCATCCACGTGTCGCCATATATCGAGCAGTATGGCAAAATCGCAACAATCCGGGCGAAGTGGGACAGCGTTGTCACCGCGCATCTTGCGGATGAGCAATTCGCCGATATCCGCATTCGGTCGCAGTACGATGCGCAAACCACCATTCTCTCAGTCACGGTGGATGTGGTGTTCGGAACGATACCGGCACCGGGCGACATTCGGCTGAACCTGTTCCTTGTCGAGGACAGCGTCAAGGGTCTTGGTACAGGGTACGATCAGAAGAACTACTACAACGGCGACCGCAATCACCCGATGTATCAAAAGGGCGACCCCGTCGTGGGCTACGCTCACTTGCGGGTGGTGAGTGGCGCTCCCACGGGTTCGTGGGGTGTGGCTGGTATCGTACCCTCGCAACCGCAAGCGGGTATCACGTACACTTACACCTGGGCGGGACCTCTCACCGAGGTGTGGGATCCCTGCAATTTCAACCGACCCGAAGTCGTGTCCCTGGTCGCCTTTCTATCCTATCACGACAGCGATGTGAAAAAACGTCAGGTGATTCACGCCAATGAAGCGCGCATAGAAAACATCACTTCTACCGCGCCACTACCAGAGCGGAGTGGTGCAATTACCGCACGAGTGTATCCGAATCCCGTACGCGGCGCGGCACACATCACTCTCGACCGGGCCTTCGATTCCGACGCGACGTTGCTCGTGGTCGATCCAGCTGGACGTGAGCAATTCCGCCTCACCCTCGCGCGGAGAAATCGCATCGCTCCATTACCGCTGGGGAACCTGCCTGCAGGTATGTATCTCTACCGTATCATCTCCTCCTCTCAGACTCCGGTCGTGGGATCGTTTATGTTGACGCGCTGAACGCGCGCTGTCACGGGTACGTTCGCTTCGATACTATCGGGAGGACGGGGCATCCGTCCTCCCACATCTGTACCACAATCAGGGAACACTACCATGCGAGCAACCATGTTTGTCCTGCTCATCCTGCTTTCCACCACCGCGATGGCCCAGACTGATTTCGCAGAACCCGATCCGCGAGGTCACGCGCCCCGCATCGAGACAACGGAGAACGGTATCGCCTTTCCCTGGGAGAACAGCGTCTACCTCGCCGCGGGCTATGGCGGCACCATCGGTATGCGTGGGGAGATCGGATACAACTTCGGGGACATAGTGTTCGCGGGCTTCTCCGCGGGCTTCGGAGACAAGTGGTCCAACAAGCCCCAGAATGGAACCTATGGTATTGTTGCCGCGCTGCATCTGTGGAACGATCACGAGCGGAAACTGGCGCCATATCTCCTGCTCAATCATGGATCGTCATTCAAGCTTCTGAGCGAGGTGGATATTTACACCTTGGTCGCATTGGGGTGCAAATACCCATTCTCCTCCTTGTTCACGCTGCGCCCCGAAGTGTTTATGCTCTTCTCCTCCCGGCATGTATCAGGGGGCGGATTGTTCTCGCAATCCCCCGACATCAGGGAAAAGGAACAACGCATCGGAATTTCACTCACACTGGAGATGGAACTCAAACAGCTCTGATCCGTGGGCATTTCCTTTATAAAGAAAAGGGCACGGTCGCGTACCGTGCCCTTTTCATTACATCACATGTGCGAGCGCGCGTGTCAGGCGATCGTCACTTCCTTTTCGAGGTACACATCCTGAATCGCGTTGAGCAGGGCGGCGCCCTCGCTCATCGGACGCTGGAAGGCCTTGCGTCCGGATATCAAGCCCTGACCGCCGGCGCGCTTGTTGATCACCGCTGTGCGCACGGCCTCGGCAAGGTCCGTCGCGCCAGAGGAGGCGCCGCCGCTGTTGATCAAGCCGGCGCGGCCCATGTAGCAGTTGGCGACCTGATAGCGCGTCAGGTCGATGGGATGATCGGTGCTGAGCTTGCCGTACACATCCTTGTGCGTTTTGCCGAAATTCACCGCGGTGTATCCGCCGTTGTTCTCCGGCATTTTCTGCTTGATGATGTCGGCCTGAATCGTGACGCCGAGATGATTCGCCTGTCCGGTGAGATCGGCGGAGAGATGATAGTCCTTGTCCTTGCTGAAGCCGGGGTTGCGCAAATAGCACCAGAGTACCGTGGCCATGCCGAGTTCATGGGCGTAAGCGAAGGTCTCGGCAATTTCCACGATCTGGCGGGCGGATTCCGGCGAGCCGAAGTAAATGGTGGCACCGATGGCGGCGGCGCCCATGTCCCATGCCTGCTGCACGCTGCCGAAAAGTATCTGGTCGTGCTTGTTGGGATAGGTGAGCAATTCGTTGTGATTGATCTTGACGAGGAAGGGGATATGATGCGCATATTTACGCGCCACGCTTCCCAATACGCCGAAGGTACTCGCCACGGCGTTGCATCCACCTTCGATGGCGAGCTTCACGATGTTTTCGGAATCGAAATAGATGGGGTTCGGCGCGAACGAAGCTCCGGCACTGTGTTCAATGCCTTGATCGACCGGAAGAATGGACATGTAACCAGTTCCCGCCAATCGGCCGGTGTTGTAAATGCGCTGCAAGTTGGCGAGGACGCGGGGATTGCGGTCGCTGTCCTTCCAAACGCGGTCCACAAAATCCGCTCCGGGCAGGTGCAAAGTCTCTTTGGGAATCCCGGTGCATGTGTATTTCAGCAGATTGTCCGCATCGGAGCCCAGCAATTGCGTGATGGTGTCGATCATGGTGGCGCTACAGTGTTATGAAACAAGGATAGTCAAAAATTACGACGCGCGGGCTTTCCGGACAAACCATATCCCGCATCGATTTGCCGCCATGTCCATTCACGCATCGTGGGAAACGACCACCGCGCGCGCCGGTACAGTCACACGACGGCGCGTGGGGAATTCTCCATTCATGGATTGGGTTTTATTCGCTATGTTAGAAAAACGTTTACGCAACAATCGATCCGAGACATGTCCCGAACCTACGTCCTGACCGGTGCCACCGGCCTGATTGGCCGCCGCCTCTACCGCACACTTCGTGATCGCGGCGACGATGTGATCGTGCTCACCCGCAACCCCGAGCGCGCCCGATCCCGCTTTCCCGATGCCATGAAGGTGCTGCTCTGGGCACCCGGCGTGCAGGGTGAGTGGTCCTCGGCCATCGATGGTGCCGATGGCGTCATCCACCTCGCGGGCGAACCCATCGCGGAAGAACGATGGACAGAGGAGTACAAGAAGCGCATTCACGAAAGCCGCGTCATCGGTACCCGCGAAATCGTCAACGCTATCGCTGCGGCACAACGCAAACCCCGCGTCCTGCTCTCCGTCTCGGCTGTCGGATACTACGGCAACACGGGCGACACCGAAGTCGACGAAGCCACTCCCGCCGGTACGGATTTTCTCGCGGGCGTGTGCGACGAATGGGAACGTGAGGCGCGCGTGGCATTCTCGCACGGCGTGCGCGTGGTTACGCCGCGCATCGGCATTGTGCTCGCCGACGACGGCGGGGCCTTGGAAAAATTGCTCACACCGTTCAAAATGTTCGCAGGTGGTCCCGTGGGGAATGGCGATCAATGGTTCCCCTGGGTGCATATCGACGATGTGGTCGGCCTCATCACCTTCGCGCTTGACAACGACGCGGTGTCGGGTGTGCTCAACGCCGTCTCGCCCGGACTCATACGCAACAGGGATTTCGCGATGGCGCTGGGCGATGCCCTCAAGCGCCCCGCGCGGTTTTCGGTGCCGGCTTTCGTGATCAAATTGGCGCTGGGCGAGTTCGGAGAAACACTGCTCGGTGGCCAACGTGTGCTGCCACGCAGAACCATCGAGAGCGGCTACCTCTTCAAATACGAGACCATAGAAAAGGCGCTCGGAACGCTGGTCTCGGTGTAGAACAGGACATTCGCCCGCATCAAGAGTGATCGCGGGCGTCACACTCCCAACGCGGCGGCGTTGGCGCTCAACGCGTCGATGACCGCCGCGCAATGTTCATCAAAGGTCAGTCCCACCTCCTCGGCACCGCGGAGTAAATCGTCGCGGCTCACCGCACGCGCAAAGGCTTTGTCCTTCATTTTCTTTTTCACCGAAGAAACCTGAACACTGGCTATGGAGCGATCAGGGCGTACGTAGGCCACCGCAAGAAGAAAGCCGCACAGTTCATCCACAGCGAACAGGGCGTGCTCCATCATCGACACGCGCGCTACGCCCGTATGTTCGGCATGCGAAAGTATGGCGCGCCGAATGTGTTCGTCCACACCGCGTTGCTCCAGAATGCCGCTGCCCACCATCGGATGTTCGTCCATGGTAGGATGGCGCTCGTAATCAAAATCGTGCAACAAGCCGGTGATGCCCCACTCCTCCTCGTCTCCACCGAAACGTCGTGCGTAGGCGCGCATCGCCGTTTCCACCGCCAGGGCGTGGCGACGCAGACTCTCGCTTTCCGTGAATTCGTGCAGAATGTCCAGTGCTTCCATGCGTGTGATCATACTTGCTCCATGCGTGCGGGTGAGGCGGATTCGCCGGGATGGGAACGCGGTGGTGATTTGTCCCTGTGGAAAATACGGAAATTTTGGCGCCGCCATTAAACCCGCATCGAGGCCCGCTGTCACACGAAGGTCAATTGACGACACTCCCGACGACAACATCATCGCACTCACGCCACACACGAGGTGTTTTATGAAACGTGCATTTCTGCTCCTCGCACTGCTCGCGGCCGTTGGCATCAGCGCCTGCGACAACGAAGCCTCCGCACCGGCGGACGGTTTCGATGCAAAAACCTTGCTCAAGGCGGTTGAGCAGGTGAACCTCGACAACGAACAACTCGCGCAAATCGATGAGATGTTCTGGTTGGAAGAAGACATCTCGGCCAGCATGAATAGCTCGCAGCTCGACGCGCTTAATTCGGTGATCAGCGCAACCTCGCCGGATTTCGCTTCGCCGCGCGATCCGCGCCGCATCGCCTTCGATATCGCCGCGATGGTGCGCCTGCGTCTCATCCTCAAGGCGAACCCCGATCTGGATGAAGAGACCAAGCTGGCACTGGTTGAATTGATCAAAGCGTCGAATGCCACGCGCCGCCAGATCATCCGCGACAATCTCGGCAATCCCGAGGTGCTTCGCGCTCTGCTCAAGGCGGAGCACGATCGCCTTATCGCGCAGATGAACGCCCTGCTCACGCCCGAACAGCGGGAGAAAGTGGAAACACTCGTCGAGCAACTGCGCCAACTCCGCGAAGAACTCCGTGAGAAATGGAAGAATATCCGCGTGGATCGCCAACTGGCCCTGCTCAGAAACGTGCTCGAACTGAGCGATGAACAGGCCGCCGCGATCAAGGAACTGCTGCTCGCACAGCACGATGCGCTCAAGGAATTGCGCGAAACCTACAAGGACGATCCCGAGGGCTTCCGTGAAGCGCTGAAAGCGCTGCTGGCCGACACGGACGCAGCCATCATCGCCCTGCTCACCGCGGAGCAAGCCGAGAAATGGGATTTGCTGAAAACTCTTCGTATGAAATGGCGGCAGGGCCGCGGCTGACAGCAATCGCCTGGCAGCTTCCACCTGGCTCCGTACTCCGGGAGACGTTGCACACGACGTCTCCCATTTTTTTGCCCGAAGTGCATTGCCATCGCCACAGTGACCTGCGTCCGCCTCGATCGCGTGGCGCTGTCGCGCACCTTGTTTTTCCCTTGATTTCAGGGTATTTTTTATCCGAAACCCCGATGTTCACGGGGCGATTCGCGCATTTTCTGTTTTTTCGCTTACACGAACCTGGCATTGCGGAGCATATCATGGCCGACGATCTCACCAACGAACGCTATTCCAAGGAAACGAAACTCATCTATGGCAAGTCCTATTCCATGAAATGGGACTACGACCATCACGTGGTACCGCCCATCACCTCATCGGCGACGTATCGGCTCGACTCGGCCAAGCGCGGCGCGCAGGGCTTTCTCGAATTCGCCAACACCACCGAGGAAAGCAAGCGCAAGCAACCGATCTGGATTTACGACCGCCTGGGCGAGCCCAACAAAGACATGCTCGAGGAAACCCTGGCCTACGCCGAAGGCGGTGAATGCGCCGTGACGTTCGGCTGCGGCATGGCCGCCATCAGCGCGGTGCTGGGTGTGTTGACCAAAACCGGCGACGAGATCATCGCACATCGCACAATGTACGGCTGTACCTTCTCGCTGCTGCGCAACTGGTACCCCCGCTACAACATCGGCGTGCAGTTGCTGAATTTGCACGACGTGGACGCGCTGGAGTCAGCCATCAACGAAAAAACCCGGGTGATTTACTTCGAAACTCCCGTCAATCCCACATTGACGCTCATCGACATCGCCGCCGTCACAAAACTGGTGAAGAAGGTCAACCTCGGGCGTCCAGAGGAAGCCAAGCTGTATGTGGTGGTGGACAACACCTTTTCCACGCCTTACTGTCAGCGTCCCATCGAGCACGGTGCCGATTTCGTGGTGCATTCGCTCACCAAAGGCATCGGCGGCTTCGGCACGGATATGGGCGGCGTGGTAGTCGGACCGGAGAAATGGTTGGACTGGCTGCTGCTGTATCGCAAGGATTTCGGCGGCGTGCTGTCACCCAAGGCCGCGTGGCCGGTGCAGGTGTATGGTCTGCCCACGCTGTCGCTGCGCGTGCGGCGTCAGATCGAAACCTCGATGATTGTTGCCGAATTCCTGGAGACGCACCCGAAGGTCCGTTCGGTGAGCTATCCCGGGTTGCCCAGCTTCCCGCAATACGAGCTGGCGCGGCGACAGATGACGAATTACGAAGGCGAATTCACGCCGGGCACCTTGATGTATTTTACCCTCAAGAGCGATTCTCCCCAGGAAAGCCGCGACAAAGGCGAGCGCCTCATCGACCATGTCGCCGAGCGGGCCTATGCCATCACGCTCGCAGTGAGTCTCGGCCACACACGCACGCTGATCGAGCATCCCGGCAGCATGACGCATTCCGCCATTCCCGCCGAGGAACAAGTGCAGCGCGGCATGGATCCCGGCGGCATCCGCCTGTCCATCGGCATCGAACGGCCGGAGGATATCATCCAGGATCTCGAGGAAGCGCTGGCGCAGGTGTAACGCGCGGATTGGCTTTTTCCCGTTCCTGTGTAATTTTCCATGGCGCGCGGCAGTACCGCCGCGCGCCATTGTCTCACCCAGTGCGGCGGTCATGCGATGATTAGCTCCGAATTTCCCCTGCTCCTGCAGCGCAGCGCGCTGCTGTCGCAATTTCCCAACATCGGCGTGGGCATGAGTACGCGGCAAGGCGAGCATCCCGATGCGCCATTCGCCTACAACCTCGGCTATGCGCTCGGCGACGACGATACGCGCGTCACAGGCAACATTGCTCGCTACGCCGAAGCTCTCGGTCTGCTTCCCGAGGAACTCGCGGTGATGCGACAGGTGCACGGCGACACCATTCGGGATGTCGGCGAGCCCGGCCTGTATCCTGACTGCGACGCGTTGGTTACCTCGCAGCCGCGCGTGGGCATCACGGTGCGGACAGCAGACTGCGCCCCTGTGATGCTGTATGCCACCGACCAGCAGGTAATCGCCGCAGTGCATGCCGGCTGGCGTGGAACGGCGGCGCATGTCACGGCGAAAACCGTGGCCCACCTGTGCGACAACTATCGTGTGGATCCCGCGAACATCTTCGCCTGGATCGGTCCCGCTGCGCGCGCCTGCTGCTACGATGTGGGCTCCGAGGTGGCGGCACTGTTCCCCGAGGAATACCTGACGCGGCACGACTCAGGCGTGCGTCTGGATGTGCAGGGCCTGAACGCGCATCAACTCATCGAGGCCGGTGTGCCCGCGGACAATATCGAGATCGAAGGCCTGTGCACCATTCACGAGCGCACGCTGTTCCATTCGTGGCGAAGGGATGCGCAGCGCTCCGGTCGCATGCTCTCCACCATCTATCTACGAGACGAGATTTCCTGACATGCAATTCGATATCATCGACAGCGGCGCGCATGATGGCGCCTGGAACATGGACTTCGATGTCGCGCGCGCCGAGGCGGTGGATGCCGGCACGGCAGCGCCCATGCTGCGCTTCTACACCTGGCAACCCTGGTGCATTTCCCTGGGAAGACATCAGAAGGAAAGCGAAATCGACACCGACCGCACCGCTTCCGACGGCATCGGCCTTGTGCGCCGTCCCACCGGAGGCCGTGCGATTCTGCACGCCGAGGAACTGACCTACAGTGTGGTCATGCCTTCGGATGGCCGTGGCATCATGGAGGTGTATCGCGACATCGCCGCAGCGCTTACCACCGGTCTGCAACTGCTGGTACCCGGCATCGGCATTGCGAAGAGTCAACCGGATTTTCAGAAGCTCTATCGCGAAGCCGGCAGCATTCCATGCTTTTCCAGCAGCGCGCGCTATGAAATCGAATTCGAGGGACGCAAACTCGTGGGCAGCGCGCAGCGTCGCATCGGATCGGCGGTGTTGCAGCACGGCTCCATGCTGATCGGCGAAGCCCACCTGCGGCTCGCGGATTATCTCGCCGTGTCGGAGGACATTCGCGAGCAGTTGCGGCAAGACATGCTGCGGCATACGATTACGTTGAACGAAGTGCTGCAACGTCCGCTATCCGTGGTCGAGCTACGCGATGCGATTATCCAGGGCTTCCGCGCCAATTGGGGCGCCCATGGCATTTCTTTCCGCGATATTGAGTACATTTCCAGCGAAAATTCCGCGGGGTCCCGATGAGCACGGAAATGCAACCCTCGAGCAAGCGCATCACGACGCGCACCATTCAGGAAATGCGTGATGCGGGTATGCCCATCGCCTGCCTGACTGCCTACGATTACCTCATGGCCCGCCTGCTGGATGAAGCCGGTATCGACATCATCCTTGTGGGCGATTCGGTGAGCAACGTTTTTCAGGGCAACAACACGACGTTGCCGGTGACGTTGGACGAAATGATTTACCACACCAAGGCCGTGAGCAAAATCGTGCGACGCGCCATGGTTGTGACGGATTTGCCGTTCATGTCCTATCAAGTCACCACCGAGGAGGCGTTTCGCAGTGCCGGCCGCGTGATGAAGGAAACCAGCGCCGGTGGCGTGAAAGTGGAAGGCGGCACGCGTATCGCGGCTGTGGTGGAAAAAATGAGCGGAGAAGGCATTCCGGTGATGGGCCATATCGGGCTGATGCCACAGTCCATTCTCAAATTCGGCGGGTATCGTCCCCGCGGGACATCGGAGGAGGAGGCATTGGCCTTGATTGAAGACGCCGTCGTGCTCGAACAGGCGGGCGCCTTCGCGCTGGTGTTGGAAAAAATTCCGGCCACTCTGGGCAAGCGCATTACCGAGAGCGTGAACATCCCCACCATCGGCATAGGCGCCGGACCGCATTGCAGCGGACAAATTCTCGTCACCCACGACATGCTCGGTTTGTTCGAGGATTTTCGTCCGCGCTTCGTGCGCCGCTACGCGGCGATTGCCGAGGAAATGGATCGCGCTTTTCGACTTTACATACAGGATGTCAAGCAACGCACCTTTCCCAATGAATCGGAGAGTTACTAATGGACGGCGACGATATCGCTGCCATAAAGCAGCAACTCCGCGACGAGGGGTACAACATTTACGTGTACAGTTACCCCGGAGGCATGTGCTTCCCGCCGCATCAACACGACCATGACACCATTCATGTGGTGTTGAGCGGATCGATTCGCATATCCTACGATGACACGGATCACATCCTCAAGGCGGGAGAACGCTTCCTGGTTCCCGCCTTCGTGCTCCATTCCGCAGAGGTGATAGGTGAAATGCCGGTGGTCGTTTTGGATGCCACCGCACCACGAAAGAAATAACAGATGCCGACTATTCCGAAGGAAATCAAGCTGCTGGAGAATCGTGACCTGCGCATTCTCTGGAGCGATGGTCATATCGTCCACATCCCCCTGCAATTCCTGCGTGACGAATGTCCCTGCGCCGGCTGTAAAGGCGAGACGGACATTTTTGGCGAAATCCGCATGCCCATGCAACTGCCCATCGCCATACCGGGGAAATACGAGTTGAAACGGCTTGCTCCCATGGGCAACTATGCAATCGTGGCGAGCTGGGGCGACGGTCACGACACAGGCATTTATTCCTGGGAATATCTGCTGGAGCTGGAGCGCCGCCTCGACCCCGCCTCCGACATCCATCCCGACCCGGAACAACACGCCTGACTCATGCCCGTCGTTCTCTGTACCGTTGTCGATCCCGCTCTCCATGGCAATTATGTTCGATGGATGCAGCACATCGCTGCGGATGTCGATGTGCGCTTTGTCACAGCAGTGACGGAATTCGACGCGCTGCTGCCCGAGGCGGACGGTCTGTTGCTGCCCGGTGGCGGCGATCCCGCTCCCGAACTGTACGGCATGCCCGAAGCCGCATCCTTATGCGCGGTGGAGCCGGGCAGGGACGCGTTGGAACTGCACGCCATCGAGCAAGCGGTACGGCATTCCCTGCCTCTGCTGGGCATTTGCCGCGGCTTGCAAATCGCCACCGTGGCCTTCGGAGGGAGCCTCATTCCGGACCTGCCCACGGCTGGTTTCGATGGACATCATCGCCTGGAAGGCGCGGACAGGATTCACGAGCTCCGTATCGATGCGGATTCGCTTCTGGCAGACATCACCGGCGAGCGCGATCTGGCGGTGAACAGCGCACACCATCAGGGTGTGGACCGCATTCCCGCGCGACTGCGGGTTTCCGCGCGCAGTGCGGATGGTCTACCCGAGGCCCTTGAATGGGCGCAACCGGCGGGAAAGCCCTTTCTTCTTCTCGTTCACTGGCATCCTGAACGTCTGACATTCTCCCATCCCGCCAGCGCGTCGCTGGGTGCAGCCTTCGCCCACGCTGTGAGGCGGCACGCCGAAGCCCGGAACAACGCCTAGCCTCCTTCCCGGTGAGGGGTACACGCTGCATGTTCCAGCTACGCCTCCCCATGACGCAAACTTTTTTTTGCGTTTCGAACGATTGTTCTTGCATTGCGCCGTACTTTCCGCTATTTTTCTACCCTCTCTTCTCATCATGATGCGATCCTGGCCGGGATTCGGCTGATCACATCTCTGCGGTGTACCTTCCTCTGATTCGAATGACGACATTCATCAGGAGAAGTCATGTTTATGCGCACGCAACCGTTTGCGACGCCCCTTTCCGGAATCTCCAGCTTCGCATTTCTGCTTCTCATCGGCCTGTTCGCCATGAGCGCGGCCGCATTCTCGCAGAGCACGGCCAGTCTCTGGACGCCGAGCGGCGACACCCCTTCCGGCCTTCGCTCCACCGAAGAGGATCCCGCGCCCACACCCAAACGTGCGCGCGTGGCCATGCTCGGTAGCATCGCCGATGTACGCTTGCAGGAGGATGCCGGTACCATCGCCATTCCACTCGAATTTCTTCCTGGCTTTGATCCTGCGCGAGTGGCCATCGCGGTACACTCGTCCAATCAAAGCGTGCTCGCCGAGGATGGACTGGGTGTCGGCGATCAGGCCGGGCAGCGCGTGCTGTTCATCACTCCGCGCCCCGACGCCCACGGCAACGCATTGGTGACGGTGACGCTGGATGGTGCCGATGGTATGGACGAACGGCGCTTTTCGGTCAACGTCACACCGATCAATGATCCCCCGGCGTTGACGAATGTGGCGGGCACGATCAACGTGTACGAGGACGAAACCGCTGGTCCGATCGCCCTGGGCGTGCGTGATCCGGATTCTCCTCTCGCGGGCCTGATCCTCTTTGCGGAATCGAGCGATGAGAGCATCATCGCAGCGAAGGATGTGCATTTCGAGGAAATCGACGGCGACCTCACGCTGCGACTGCGTCCCGCGGCGCATGCAACCGGTGCGGCAACGCTGACCGTCACCATCAGCGACGGACTCGCAACATCCAGCGCGAGTTACGATGTACACATCGACGCTGTGGACGATGCCACGGTGCTGGAAATGTCGGATACCACGCCGCTGCTGTGGAACGAAGGTGATCAGCCCACGGCGATCATGCCTACGCTGCGCGTGCTCGAGTACGATGGGGACGCGATACGTTCGGCCACGGTGCGTTTCGTGGACGGCTACCTCGCCTCCGAGGATGAATTGGAGGTTTCACCGAATCCCCGCATCGCACATCGCTTCGTCGACGGCACGCTGTATCTCGAAGGTGCGGCATCGGCTCAAGAGTACGAGCGTATGCTTCGCGAAATCCGCTACACGAATCGCAACGCACAGCATCCGACCTCGCTGGCAAAGGCCCTCGAAGTGGAGATGCTTGATGCGCGCGGCGCCATCGCCACCGTGCGTGCGGATTTCGAGACGCTGGAAATCAACGACAATCCCGTGGCGCGCGCGGGTAAGGACCTGTCTGTGACCGCTCAAAGCAAGCAGGGCACGCCGGTCACACTGGACGGCTCCGCCTCCTTCGATGTCGACGATAGCAGCTTGCAGTTCGAATGGCGCATCGGTGACAGCCTGCTGTCCACGGATGCGAAAGCCAGCACTGTGCTCGAGCCCGGCACCTACACCGCCACACTCACCGTGCGCGACGCGCGCGGCGGCGTGGGGAGCGACACGGTTTCCATAGTCGTGCGCTGATCCCTGACGACATCCCCTGTAAGCGGGCGGCTTCCTCACCGAAGCCGCCCGTTGCATTACCAGGCCGCGATCATCGCGCAACGAAGCGGCATGAGTTCCCGCGCTGTCTCCCCCGGTCAGGGGAGGAATTTTCCCCCTGCGCGTCATCGGAAAAATGTGTACACGGTCTGTACTATTAGGGAAAAATGCGCTATTTTACCATGTCGTCAATCCACCACATATCCTCGTGGAATTATTCGCTACCGCGGCCCATGCGGACTCGACCGCATCGCCGCGCATCCGCGCAGTGAAGAGTATTCTCGGTTCATTGTTCATTTCATTCATTTCCGGAGATCCGTATGTCTCGTTTACCATACATGCCTCCCTCCTCCGCCACCACGTCTGCTATACGTCAACGTGCTGCCCGGGTGGTGATGGCCCTGCTGCTGTTGGCCGCTCTGACGCCGACAATGCTGCGTGCCCAAACCACTCTTGCGGAGTGGAATTTCGAGAATCAGGTACTCACCCCGGGCGTGTCGATACCCGCCAACGCGGCCAGCACGCTCTCCGTGCATGGCGGCGCCAGCTATCAGGGTATCACTTCAGTGGGCATTCCCACCGGCAGCTACGCCTATGCGAATAGTTGGGGCAGCGGCTCGGGGACGAAATACTGGCGCATCAACGTCTCCACAGCCGGGTACACGTCCATCACCATCTCCTCGTTGCAGTGGAGCGAGTCCACCTTTTTCAGTCATCAAGGTCCCCGCGATTTTAAAATCCAGTACAGTCTCGACAACTCCACGTGGGTGGACGTACCGGGCGGCGCTTATGCACTCGACCTTGATTACGGACAGTTCGGTTGGAAAACCCGCACCATCACGAATCTCGCCCTGCCTGCCGCCTGCGAAAACCAGGCCACGCTGTACCTCCGTTGGCTGATGAACAGCAACACCGGCGCCAATGGCAGCGATCCGGTGAGCGCGGGACAGAATCTCATCGACAACATTATCGTGCGCGGCATTGGTGGTGGCGGCGGCAACACCGCCCCGACCATCAGCGGCATCTCGGCGCAGGCAACGAACGAAGACACTCCCACCGGAGCCATCGCTTTCACAGTGGATGACGCGCAAACCGCCGCCGGATCACTCACCGTCAGCGCTGTCTCAAGCAATACCGCTCTTGTGCCCAACGCGAACATTACGCTTGGCGGCAGTGGAGCGAATCGCAGCATCACGCTTACCCCCGCCGCGAATGCCAGTGGCGCGACCACCATCACCGTTACCGTCAGCGATGGCAGTCTGAGCGCTTCGACCAATTTCACTCTCACCGTCAATGCGGTGAATGATGATCCGACGATCAGCGCGATCACCGCGCAGGTCACCAACGAAGACACGCCCACCGGCGCCATCGCCTTCACCGTTGGTGATATCGAGACCGCCGCTGGATCACTTGCCGTCAGCGCGGTTTCCAGCAACACCGCCCTCGTGCCCAATGCGAACATCACGCTTGGGGGTAGTGGAGCGAATCGCAGCATCACGCTCACCCCTGCCGCGAACGCAAACGGAGCGACCACCATCACCGTTACCGTCAGCGATGGCAGTCTGAGCGCTTCGACCAATTTCACTCTCACCGTCAATGCGGTGAATGATGATCCGACGATCAGCGCGATCACCGCGCAGGTCACCAACGAAGACACGCCCACCGGCGCCATCGCCTTCACCGTTGGTGATATCGAGACCGCCGCTGGATCACTTGCCGTCAGCGCGGTTTCCAGCAACACCGCCCTCGTGCCCAATGCGAACATCACGCTTGGGGGTAGTGGAGCGAATCGCAGCATCACGCTCACCCCTGCCGCGAACGCAAACGGAGCGACCACAATCACCGTTACCGTCAGCGATGGCAGTCTGAGCGCTTCGACCAATTTCACACTCACCGTCAATGCGGTGAACGACGCGCCGACCATCAGCGCCATCAATGCGCAGGTCACCAACGAAGACACGCCCACCGGCGCCATCGCTTTCACCGTTGGTGATATCGAGACCGCCGCAGGATCACTCACAGTCATCGCGGTTTCCAGCAACACCACGCTCGTGCCCAACGCGAACATCACGCTTGGCGGCAGCGGAGCGAATCGCAACATCACGCTCACACCCGCCGCGAACGCAAACGGCGCGACCACCATCACCGTGACTGTGAGCGATGGCAGCCTGACCGCCAGCAGCAACTTTACCTTGACCGTGAATGCGGTGAACGATGCGCCCACGCTCGCGGGCATCGAGGCCGCCAATCTCGTGTACAACGAAGGCGCCGCCGCGACAGCCGTCACCGCCACACTCACAGCGGACGATATCGACAACACGACCTTCACGGGAGCGACCGTGTGGATTTCGCAGAATTTCATTCCCTCCGAGGACATTCTCGAATTCACCAACACGGCCACTATCACCGGCAACTTCGCTGGCGGCACACTGCAATTGACCGGTGTCGACAGCAAGGCCAATTACACCACGGCCCTGCGCAATGTGCGCTATCGCAACAGCAACAACGTGCTGCCCAATACGGCGGTGCGCATGGTGTCGTATCAGGTCAACGATGGCGCCACCCAGAGTGCCGTCGCCAAGCGTGGCGTGCAGGTGGTTGAAATCAACGATCCGCCAGTGGCCGAAGCAGGTCCGAATCAGAGCCAGAGTTGTGTGCGCCCCATCGGCACGGCTGTGACACTCAACGGTACGGCGTCTTTCGACATCGAAAACGATCCGCTGACCTACACCTGGAAAATCAACAATGCAGTGGTGGCGAGCGGCGTCTCCCCCACCATCAATCTGTTGCCCGGCACGCATGTGGTGACACTGGAGGTGAACGATGGACGCGGCGGCATCGCCACAGACAACGTCACCATCACGCTTATTCCGGATGTCACGCCTCCGCAGATCACCGCGCCGGCGAACATCACGGTCAACACCACGACCGGTCTCTGCAGCGCCACACCGAGCATCGGCATGGCAACGGCGACGGACAACTGCCCGTGGCCGATCACCATCAGCAACAACGCTCCGGCGATATTTCCCAAGGGCGTGACCATCGTGGTCTGGACAGCGGTGGACGGATCGGGCAACAGCAGCTCGGCAAATCAGACCGTCACTGTGCAGGATCGCCAGAATCCCACCATCACTGGCTGCGCACCCGCTCAAACGGTGGAAGGAAACGCGCAGAACACCGCGGTGATGCCGGACTTCCGTGCCCTGGTCAGCGCGACGGACAATTGCACCGCGACTGCGAATCTTGTGCGTACGCAAACCCCCGCGCCGGGCACGGTCATGGCCGCCGGAGCGCATAGCGTGACGATCACCATTCGTGATGCCGATTTGAACAGCAGTAGTTGCGTCACCACTTTTACCGTAACCCGTCGTCCCGAAATCGCGCCGGTCGCACCGGTCGTGGTGGTGTCGGGTGCGTGCAAGACGGCGACCGTGACCTCGGAGAGCGTGGTGATCAACAACAGCGGCGGCAATTTCGCCGGTGGCCAGATGATGTGGAACGCCAGCACCTCCGCTTCGGAGATCACGCTGTTGAACACCTCCGGCATGCAGGGCCAGCCGTTGCAGTTTACGGTGGATCCGCGCTCGCTGCTCACGCCGGGCAGCTATCTCCGTACGATCACCATCACCGCGTACAATGCCAGCACCATGTCGCCGGCCACCAACTCGCCATACAACCTCACTGTGCGCATCGACATCCTGCCCATCGGCACGGTGACGGTGACGCAGGCGGTGGGTACCACCTGGACGCCGTTCGTGAATTCGCTCGGACAGACCATCGCCGAAGTGAAGAGCAACAGCGGCGCGATTCAGAGCTTTACCGTGAGCATGACGCCGTGCACCTTGCCGCAGGGCATCACGCGCATCCGCTACGTGAATCGCAGCTACACGATGTCCACCACCGCGACCAACCCGAATGTGGATGTCCGCCTCTTCTACACCAGTGTGGAAGCTGCGTCGATGATTACCAACCCCTCGGCACTGACCGTGTGGAGCAAGCCCTCAGCGATGTGGGTGGACCGTGGCGGTACGTCCGACATTTACCTGAATCGCGTGCAGGTCAACGGCCTGACCAACCTGAGCGGTCAATTCGCTCTGGCCCATGGCTGGTTCGCAAAATCGAGCACGCTCGCCATTCAGCGCGCGAGCTACGATGCCGCAACCGCCACCGCCCAGTTGGAGTGGAATGCCACACTGCCGGGCGATCAGGTGTCGTACATCGTGGAGTCGCGTGAGGAAGGCGAAGAGGCGGGCTGGTCGCATGCGGCAACGCTGATGGCCGCCGCCGGCGAGCAACTGCGCTTCGGCGATGCGCTGAACAGCGGTGCGCGCCTGTACCGCGTGTTCGCCATCGACGCAGATGGTCGTCTGTACGAATCCCCCGAGGTGCGCATCGCGGCTTCGGCGCTTCCGAACGAGGTGACACTCGAGCAGAATTACCCCAACCCCTTCAATCCCTCCACGGCCATCCGCTTCAGTGTCGGACAGTCCATGCCCGTCGTGCTCACCGTGCACGATGCCCAGGGCACGGTGGTTGCGACGCTGGTGGATCGTGAGATGTCGGCGGGACAGCACACCGTGCACTTCGATGCATCGGGATTGCCGTCGGGCACGTACTTCAGCCGACTTCGTGCCGGCAATGCACTGCTGACGCGTCCGATGCTGCTCGTGAAGTAAACTCCCCCCTTCAATGTGGAAAAAGCCGCATCCCGAAAGGGGTGCGGCTTTTTTATTACGGTGCGTGTGTTTACCGGTGCTACTTCGAATCCGACCGCAAACGACCGATCCGGATTAAAAGGTGTACGGAGTCTTTTTGTAGCGCGTTGCGAGGGAACGGCTGCCGTTGAAGTCGGGCAGACGCAGCACCTTGTCATACTGTTTGTTGGCAAAACTACGTTGCTTCTGCACGTCGTGCAGCATGCCCATGCGAAGATTCGCCATGATCATGTAACCCGAAGGTTCCTCGTCCAGTTCGCGGGAGATGCGGTCGCATTCCACCAACGCCTTCATTGCGGCGTTGTAATCGCGCGCTATCATTGCGGCATAGCCCGAGTAGTACTGCGCCTCGCGCAACATGGATTTGCTGTACCCGCGTTTGCCCTTCTGCACATTCGCGATGATGTCGGCAAAGACGCGCGCGGCGTCGTCCCAGTTGCCCAGCTTCACGAAGGTGCGGCCCACGTAGCGATGAAAGACGGGATTATCCGGAAATTCGCCCGCCAGCTCGCGCGCATAGGTCAACGCTTCGGAGGGCTTGTTCTCGATGCTGTAGTAGGTCTGCATCAGGAAGTACTTCGCCTCCCAGTTGGCGAAGCGCCCTTTCTCGGCCGCAAGCTTGAGTTCCTTCAGCCCGCGGGCACGGCTGCCCTCGGGAAGGAAGACCATCAGCGGCTTGAGCACGGGATACTTGCCGGGGAGCACGGCGGTGTAGTAATCGTAGATGCCGGTGCCGAATGCCAGATCGGCGTTGTCGGGCGCGATGTCGGCTGCGTCGAGCACCACGGGCAACGCTTCCTTGCCGGTGGTCGCGGCTTTGACCCAGCTCTTGCGGTTCGCGAGCAAGCGTCCCTTGAAGCCGATGGAGCCGCCTTTGAAAAACAGTCCCGCCAGATCGCGTTCGTTCTTCTTCAAGCGACGGTCGCAGAGATCGATCACATCATCGAGCATGTCGTAGAATTTGTCGTCACGCGATTCGTTGTCGATATCGATGAGAATGCGCCACCATTCCACCATCGCGAGGAAAAAATGTCCCGCGGGATGGTCGGGATGCGCTTTGACGACCGTTGCAAATGCCGCATCGGCGGCCTCGAAACGGAGATTGTATGTATCGCGAATTCCTTTGCTGAGCGTTTTATCGATCTCGGGATCGTCGATCCATTGCGCACGCAGAGGCGCGGCGAGCGCAACAAGCAACATCAGGGCTACACCGAATCGTGGCATCGTCATCCTTCCTGTTCATTCACCTGTGGTACATCATTGCGTGGAGCAATCCAGCGTCGCAGCGGTGGCAATACAAGCAACACCGTACCCGCCACCAACACCGTGCTGGCCAGCACCCCACCCTCCGGACCGAACATTCCACCCGTGATCCATTCCGGCCCGCTGTTGCGCGTCAACAGCACGCTTTGTCCGACAATGCCGCTGACCGGCAGTCCGAACAGCGGGCCAATGGTGAAATTCCACGTCAGATGCAGTCCTATCGGCAGCCACAGTGCCCCGCTCGCCACGCGTGCCACACCCAGCCAGACACCGGCGAGGAAGATGTTGAGCAACGCGAACCACTGAATACCGGGATTGCCGAGATGCATCAGACTGAACACCGCGGCGGTGACGAGCACCGCGACGGTGGCGCTGAAACGCCGCTGCAGCACGAGAAAGGGATATCCCCGCGCGAGCACTTCCTCGGAGACGGAGACGATAGTGAATTGTGCGAAACCGCCTGCGAGGATATGGAGGGTGTTGAAGTGCATTCGACTGATACCGGCCAAACCAGCGGCGAGTTCCACAGCCACAATCACCGCGGGCATGAGCATACCGAGCAGCAAACCCACAAGCAAGGCGGGAGCGGCCGAACGCGACCAGCGCACACCCACGTCGAGCACCGACGCGCGCTCCATGGCAAGCATGCAGAAGGCGCTCGCGCCGGCCACGGACAGCAATTGCACCGCCAGCCACGCCTCGGTGCCGGCCACTTCGGCCAGCAAGGCGGGAATTGTCAAAAGTATGGTGAGAAAAAGGAAGACGCCGCCGAAAGCGGCCAGTTTCCATCCAAAGCGCAGTTCGCTTTCCCTCAACCAGAAATTGCTGAGCGGCTGCGCCGGTTCCTCAATCTGCGACCCTTCCATGCAAACGATCCTCGTATACCCAGTAGTGACACCAGCACAAGATACACGGGATGCAACAGCTCCGCAACGAGCAGATCGGGGAGCCGTATCGGCTGCCGGAACAGCCGCGCGGCTGGAAACAGGACCAATCCATCCAATACCATTTTCACCACCCACAACAGCAAGGAAAGCGCCGCCGCCGCGGATCCAGTGACGGCAATGACCGGCAGGCCAAGGAGTCCAACGAAGTAGGCAAACAACAGCACGAGAAAGGACACGAAGCGCCCGTCTTCGTTGTAACGGCTTTTCGATACCCACCGCACACGCTGGCGTAAAAACGCGAATACTCCGCGTTGTGCGGCCGTGCGTACAATCGCCGGTTCGTCGGTGACAAAATGCGCCGCGCCACCGAGGCGGTACACAATGGTGCGCAGCAGAAATTCGTCGTCGCCGCTGTGTACGTCCTGATTGTCGGCATACCCCCCCGCCTCGTGGAAGCGTGCCACGCTGTACGCCAGATTCGCCCCGTTACACATGCGCGGATAACCAATACCGAAGAACCCCGCACCCACGCCCACCAGGCCCAGGAATTCCAGCGCCTGCATGCGGCCGAACATGCCTCCTTCTCCATCCAGCACCACCGGACCCGCCACGACATCGGCACCGTGTACAAAGGGCTGCGCCATGGCGCGAAGCCACCCTGCCTTGTGTACGCAATCGGCATCGGTGCTCACGATCACCGTGCCCCGCGCATATGCGACGGCGTGGGCGATTGCGGCCTTCTTGCCCTGACGACCCGCGGGCATGCGCAAGACTCTTTCGGCGTGTTCATGCTCGACCAGAGTTTCCAACAGCTCGACACCGCCATCATCGGAATGGTCGTCCACGAAAAGCACTTCCCGCCGCGACACGGGATAGTCCTGCCCGCGCAGCGAGGAAAGCAGGCGCGGAATGTTGCCGCGTTCGTTGCGCATCGGCACCACCACGGTCAACGAAGGTAGCGCCTCGTCCGGCACCGTGTCATGCTCGACCGAGGCATCGGCACGCAGCAGACGCAGACCCGCGCGCATGCGCACGGTGAACAGCGCGTACACCGCGGTGAGCAGTACAAGCATCGACAGCCAGGCGAACGCGATCACGCGAGTCCCCTCCTTCGCAAGCGCAGCAGCAAGGGAACACCGAGCAAGGCGGGAAGGAGCAGATTGATGACGAAGAGCAGCAGCGAGGCGTTGAAAGCCACGGCGGTGGACATGCCCGCCAAGCCGAACACCAGTACCGAGGCTCCTTCGCGCACACCCAATTCACCCAAGGTGACCGGTGGAATCACCGTTTTTACCAGCATCACCACGGTGATGCCTGCCACGGTGCCCGGCAGATCGCAGGGACCGAACGCGCACAACAGCAGCAGAAACTGCGCCGAGAAGGTGAGATAAAAGAGCGCCGACAGCAGCAGCGCCCGACGGAGTGTCGACGCGTCCACGCTGCGCATTCCCTCCGCCACGCCGCGCAACAGGCGCGGGAGAAGGCGTGCGGAGTCGCTCGCGGCGCGAGCGCGCAGCAGGAGCAGCACCGCAACAGCCAGCGCAGCACCGGCAAGCAGCGACGCTGCGATCAACGCCACGGCGTCGACAAAGGGATAGCGTGCGGCAAACAGCGCCGTGCCTGCGATACCCACGACGAGCGTGACGATCATCGTCAGAAATTTATCCACCGCCGTGAGTCCCATGAGCTGTGGCGCATCGTCGCGGTGCAGAGCAGCGGCCCTTCCACCGAACTCGCCCACGCGGGCAGGAGTGGCCAAACCGAGGGAGAAGCCGAGCAGAAGAGAATCCCGCACTTCGCGTGCTGTGGCCTCGGGGCGCACACGGCGCAGGAGCAGGGCCCATTTCGCGTATTGTGCGGCAAGATTGGGAAGGAGCAGCAGCACCGCAGCCAGGAGCAGCGGGGCGTTGGCGCGCGAAGCCGCCTCGAGCAAGTGTCGCGCGTCGAGATGGCGCAGCAACACGGTGAGGAGCAGAGCGGCCGCGAGAATTTTCGCGGCCCAGAACAGCAGCTTCCTCCGATGCCCGCCGGCCGCGCGCATCAGGAGGGCGTTTTTTCGTTGCGGGGCAGCGCTTTGAAGGTCGAGAGCATCACGTCCAGATCCTGGATCAGCTTTTTCTTCTCATACTTCGGCGCGAAGGCCGAACCATCGATGAAGTACAGACGGCGCTGTTGCTCGTCGTAGAACAGATAACTCACGAAGGGACCGCCCATGGAATAATCGTTCATCCGCCACAGCCCTTTCATGCGAATGGCAAAGCGGTCCTGGAAATTCACTTCGTCGAATTGCAGATAATTCACCGAATCGATCACCACCCACGAGGAATCGTCGTAGGTGCGGTACAAGATTTCGCTGAGGCGGTTGCGCGTGGCGTAGGCCACGTCGTTGGTCAGCATTTCCGGACTCGCATTGTCCACATAATGCACCAGCACCCAGCGCTCGGTTTCGGCAGGCGACTGCCGGCGCAGCAGCACGGCACCAATGGCGCTGGAATCTTTTCCGACAAACCAATCCTTGATCACGCACATACCGAAGCCGTGCTTCTCCGCGAGACGCTGTTCGATGTCCTCTTCGCGGGGCATGCGCAGCAGGCGTTTGCGCTCGCGCTCGTCCCAGGCGCTTTTCAGAAAATACTCCAGCTCGGGACCATGCGAGGTCATGTAATTGCGCACATCGTCGAGCGTCGCTCCGGCGATATGCATCACCGTCTGCCCCCGGTACCAGAGATCGCGTTGCACGAACACATGCTGCTCGCCCTTGCGCACCAGTGCCTGCACGTCGGCATCGAGCGCCGAGCGCATGTAGTCGCCCATACTGTTGCCGGCGTCGAGCGCGCCGATGATTACGATATTGCGATCCTTTTTCACATCCAGCAAATCGCCCAGGTCGTGCCGCACGATACGGAACCACACCTCGGGTTGCGGCGTGAAGAAGGGTTTCGTGAAAGCGTTTTCAATCACCTCCTGCAACGCGTCGTAGTCGCTGCTGTCGCAGATCAAGGTGATAACGTCGTTGTCGCCTATGGCTTCGTTTTTCCCATCGATGTCGCAGGCGGAGAGGAGAACAAGAGAGGCGATGACGAAAAGCGAAAGGTGCGCGCGCATGTCAGCCATCCAGTGCGTAAATGTTCAATCCGGGAAAGGCCACGGCGTAGAGCAGCCAGAGGGCCGCGCCGAGAGCCACGGGTATGGCGAAGTTGTCGTCGATGATGTCGAAGGAAAACACCTCGGCCACCGCGCCCACCACCGCCGAGATGCTCATGATCAGATACTCGGTGAAGGTGCCGGTGAGCTTCGGTGTGAAGAGGATGACCAAAATGGCGGAGAGCACGAAGGCCGAGGATCCCTCGAGCGTCTTGCCCCGGTACTTGCGCGTGCCGAAACGCCGACCGACGAGTGCCGCCGTGGTATCGGAGATGATCAGCACCGCGAAGGCGGTGACGGTGATCACCTTGGGAAAAAGCAGCACGCAAAACGTGGCGGAGATCAGCACCCAGGTGGCACCGTTCAATGTTTTTTTCTCCAACGTCTTCTCGTGCTCGCGCAGCATGTGCCCGAAGATGGTATGGTAGAGACGGAAGGTCGGCTCGTGAAAACTGCGCAGCACATCCGCCACCAGGAACACCGCGGTGAGAGGAATGAGCATGAGCAAGGCCTGATCCCGCGTGATGAAGGTATACACCACCGGAATGGAGATGGACATGAGATGAATGCCCTTGCGCAGCAGTTCGGACTTGAACGAAACCGCCTCGCCCGCCGAATGGCGCGATGCGCCAGGGTCTTGCGTCATGCGCTGCCGTCGCCTTGCGACGCGTCCTGCTTCGCGCGCGCATCGTGTTTCTGCATTTCCTCGACCGCCTTGCGGATTTTCTCCGCGCGCTCCTGGTCGATTTTCAACATGTCCTCGCCCTGCTTTTTCACAGAGTCGTTGCCGTCGCTCGTGATCTTCCGCGGTGGCAATTCCTCGCCACGAATCAGCAGATCGATTTCCTCGCTGTCGAGAATTTCGCGTTCGAGCAAACCCTCGGCGAGGCGATCCAGAATTTCGCGATGCGCATTCAGAATCGCTTCCGCGCGCTTCATTCCGCCGGTGACGATTTCCTTGACCGCTTCGTCAATGGCCACGGCGGTTTGCTCGCTGTAGTCGCGGTGCTGGGCGATTTCGCGGCCGAGGAAAATTTCCTCCTGTTTGCTGCCGAAGGTCAATGGTCCGAGCTCACTCATGCCCCATTCGCACACCATCTTCCGGGCAAGCGAGGTGGCACGTTCGATGTCGTTGCCAGCGCCTGTGGTGAGCTGATTGAAAATGATCAACTCCGCCGCCCGTCCGCCCATCGCGTAGGCAATCATGGCTTCGAGATAGGGCTTGGAGTAGGTGTGCTTCTCGTCTATCGGCAAATACGTGGTCACGCCCAGGGCGCGGCCGCGGGGAATGATAGTGACCTTGTGCACGGGATCGGCTTCGGGAATCATCTTGGCCACAAGCACGTGACCTGCTTCGTGATAAGCCGTCATGCGCTTCTCGGCCTCGGAAATGATGAGACTTTTGCGCTCCATGCCCATCATCACTTTGTCCTTGGCCTGTTCGAAGTCGTGCATCGACACGGTTTTCATGTTGCGGCGCGCGGCGTACAGCGCGGCCTCGTTCACCAGATTCGCCAGTTCGGCGCCGGCCAGACCCGGCGTCCCCTTCGCGAGGGTTTCCAAATCCACATCGGGATCGAGCGGGATATTGCGCGTGTGCACTTTGAGAATGCCCATGCGGCCCTTGACATCGGGACGATCCACGACGATCTGCCGATCGAAGCGTCCGGGACGCAGCAAGGCGGGGTCGAGCACGTCGGGCCGGTTGGTTGCGGCGATGATGATCACCGTGCTGCCCTGCTCGAAGCCGTCCATTTCCACGAGCAACTGATTGAGCGTCTGCTCGCGCTCGTCGTGGCCTCCACCGAGGCCTGCTCCACGCTGACGCCCCACGGCATCGATTTCATCGATGAACACGATGCAGGGCGAGTTCTTCTTGGCGTTGTCGAACAAATCGCGCACGCGGCTGGCGCCGACGCCGACAAACATTTCGACAAATTCCGCGCCGGAGATGGAGAAAAACGGCACGCCCGCCTCGCCGGCCACGGCACGCGCGAGCAGGGTTTTGCCGGTGCCCGGAGGGCCGAGCAGCAGCACGCCGCGCGGAATTTTGCCACCGAGCCGCTGGAACTTGCCCGGCTCCTTGAGAAATTCTATCACTTCCTGCAATTCGTATTTCGCTTCATCGGCACCGGCGACATCCGAGAAATTGATGCGCACCGAATTCTCGTTGATCATGCGCGCGCGCGATTTGCCAAAGGAAAACAGGCCTTTGGGACCACCCGCCGCGCCGGCCTGCATGCGCCGCATGAAGAACAGCCACACACCGATGAGGAAAATCCACGGCAGAATGTTGATCAGCGCATTCGTCCATGCGGAATCGCGTTCTTCGAAGGTGACATCGATGCCCTTTTCGATCCAGGTTTTCTGCATCTGCGAATCGACGGCGCCGAGATTCACGCTGAAGGCCTTGGAATCCACCGTCTTGCCCTCGCGCGTGCGCAAGGGGACAATCTGATTGAGCTGGCCCTCCATCACGTAGTCGTTCAGGTTCGATTTGTACACCGTGGCCTTGACGATGGTGACGACGGATTCGTCCAGATTCTTCACCTCACCGGCGAGCAGGCGCTCGTACTGCGAATAGGTGATCGCGGGCGGTTCGGGACGGGAGTTAAGGAAGGTCATGGCCACGAAGGCGACCAGAATGACCAGCAACCAGGTGAGAATCACCTTCGAGTAGCGCGTCCAGTTGTTCTCTTCCGGATTTTTGCCGGAATCGCGGCGCTGCGGCGGGCGCTGATCCTTGTCGTCGTTCGATGCCATGTACCAGGAGTTCGGGAGTTGATGTCGCATGTATTTCGCTGTGTGCTGTTTTATTCGTGTGTGCCGTCGCCGTCGAGTATGTAAATGGCGGGCAGATTGCGCGCCTGCTGCGCATAATCCAAACCGTATCCCACGACGAAACGCGGCGGAATCTCGAAGCCGACGTAGTGCAGTTCGTGTTCGATCTTCGTGCTCGCCGGCTTGTGCAGCAATGTAACAATTTTCATTGACGCGGGGTTCTTCGCGGCGATCAGCTTCTTCATATAGTCGATAGAATAGCCCGTGTCGACGATGTCCTCGACCAGCAACACGTGCCGCCCGGCGATTTCGCAATTCATATCCTTGTCCAGACGCACGCGCCCGCTGGAAATCTTGGTTTCGCCGTAGCTCGAGAGTTTGATGAAATCCACCTCGCAATCGATGCGCACCTGGCGGACGAGATCGGCAAAAAACATGAACGCGCCGTTGAGGACGCATACGAACACCGGCGAACGTCCCTCGTACTCGGTACTGATGCTGTCGGCCAATGCGGCGATACGCTCGTGCAGACGCTCCGCGCTGATAAAGGGTACGAATACGTCGCCCCGTATGGTGACCGTGTCGGGAATACTCTGCAGCGGAATCATGTACACTCGTTGTCGGTGAATGAAATGCGAGCCGTCAAGCTGCTCGCGGGTGTCAAGGCGGCGCGTCGATCGAGGCGCACACCGCACAGCCAGATGATGCCGTGCGGACCTTCCAGCACGGGTACGCGCGCCGCGCGACGTCGGCCCAGTCCCTGACTGCTCAACACATCCTTCACTCGCCGTGGATGTTCGTGGCCCAGGGGATGCATCACATCGTCGTCGCGCCACGCGCGCAGTCGCCACTCCACGCCACAGCGCTGCACATCGATCACCTCCACCGAAACCGTTGCCTCGAACCCCGCAGGAGGCCGCTCCAGCGCAACGGAAGCAAACACCTGCCGTGCATAGCGCAGCGTGTCGCCGCAGCGCAGTGCGACTTCGGGCAGGGGCTCTTGCGGCGGACTCAACACGATGTGTTCACCTTCACGCACGGCGGTGATGCCATCGCTGAAATGGCGCAGCTTCCCCGATGGCGCGTCGTGCAGTCGAAGAAGTTGGTCGATTTCATCAAACGAGGCCTCGTTGCCACGCAGGGTCTCGAGAGCGACGCGCAATAGCAGCATGCGCTCAAAATCAAAATACCCTTTCAGTGCAGGAAGAACAAGGGATTCCCCGTCCTCGTCGCGCCGTATCGCCTCGGCAAGGCGCGCGGCATCACGCGCGAGATACTCGTCCAGCGCGGCGAACACGCGTCCCGTGTCGGTCAACACCGCATTGACCCCGGGATACAGCAGGCGCAGCGGCGGAAGCACGTGATGACGCAGTGCGTTGCGGCGGTAGGCGTCGCTGTCGTTGGAGCGGTCGTGCATCCACCGTATTCCCCGATCTTCCGCCCACTGCTGCAGGATGCTTCCGTCGACACGCAGCAGCGGCCGTACGATGTGTCCGCGGCGCTCGCGAATGCCGATCATGCCACGCACACCGGCACCGCGCAGAAGATGCGCCAGGATGGTCTCGGTGTGATCGTCGGCGTGATGAGCGGTGAGTATGGCGTCGGCATTGAGCGAGGCGCGCAGGCCTTCGAGGGCGTCGTAGCGCAGGCGGCGTGCCAGATCCTGCAGCGAGCCACCTTCGCGCTTCACAGCGGCGGAGAGGTCGATACGCAATTCGTGGAATGGCATGCCCCAGGTTTCGGCATGCCTCCGCACGAATGCGGACTCGTCGTCGGCTTCGGAGCGGAGGCCGTGGTGCACGTAGGCGAGGTGTATGGTGAGCTTCCACCGCCGCGCAAGTTGAATCATGACATGGGCCAGCACCATGGAGTCGCGTCCGCCGCTGCACGCGAGCACGAAAACGGCACCCCGCCGCAACAGATTGCTCCGTCGCAGCATTTCGGTGACACGCGCGGGAAGGGCGATCACTGTCCGTCCTGCGCCATGTCCAATTCCATGTTTTTCAACCATTCGAGGTCGTGCGCCAGGGTCAGCAGATGCTGCAGCGCCTGTTCGCTGACAGCGAGGTAATGACGGTCGATACGCGTGGACAGCTCTTCGTGCGCGTCCGCGGTGAAATCCGCCAACAGTTGTCGGAATTCCTGCAACGCTGTGGAGAACTCGGCGAGCAGACGCTCGTGCAGATCGGACCCCGGGGCCTGGCGGCCGAGTGTTTCCCGCACGCGGGCGAGATGTTTTCCACGAAAGCTCAAGTCGCCCAATGCGGCGAATGCCTGGTGATCATGAGCGTGCTGCAGGAGTTCGGCGAGCATGTCGGGATCGCGCAGCGTCCCGCGACTATAGGTTGTCAGGAGGGAGACGATGTCCCGGACCTGTTCACTGATCGGCATGAAGCATGAATCTGCAAATCCACCGCCGTATGGAGCCGCGATGCAAGCGCTTGCGACGGCACGGGGCGGATGGTGGAACAAAGGGTACAGGTGCGCAATATACGCAGAAGTTTTTTCGCGAGAACGGCAGAACGACATCCCTCACCCACCGCAAGGTGTCGCGCAGGAAAATCAAGGCGGCTTCGAAGCGTGCACAGGGCGCGAAGGTCATTGTTTTGGTTGCATTTCAAGCGATAATCAAGTAGTTTGATTGACATTGATGGCACACCATCGATGCAATCCCGGTTAATAGACATCGATCTCACTACCATAGTTTCGCGGAGTGTTATGAGACGCAGTTCCTTTCCTCTGCTGCTGACTATCCTGCTTTTCCCCGCCCTCGTCAGCGCTCAACCCTCGTCCAGTTCCAACGGCATCACATTCACGTACAAGAACGCGGAAGCATCCGCAGTGTCTCTTGTCGGTGATTTCAATGGCTGGTCGATTGCCTCGCACCCCATGACCAAGGGTGCGGGAGGCGAGTGGACAGTCACGGTGGATCTCCTTCCCGGCACGTATCAGTACGCATATTCGGTTGACCGTACACGCATCGAAATCGATCCCGCGAATCCCCTGACCTTCGAGTCCCTCGACGGTAAGCGTCTCAATTCGCTCGTGTCGCTGAACAGCGATCGCAAGCTGCTCACCCAGGGCTACCCGGTGCGTCTTTCGCTCAACGACAGTTATCAGAAAACCGGCGGCACGGTGTATCTCAACATCGTGTTCAAGCATCACGTGCCGCTGTTCTACAATCCGGCCACCGATCGCATCGACGCGCCGTTTGTGCGTCAGCACGCGTGCCGCGATTTCTTCGAGTTGGCGGATGTGATCCAGCGCTATCCCAACGTGCACGCCACCGCCGTACTGTCGCCGACGTTGCTCTGGCAGATTCAGGAGATTTACGTCAAGCGCATGGAGCCGTTCATCAAGAAATACCGCGCCAACAATCCCAAGCATGCGGAAATCGAAGGCGCGCGCTTCCTTGCTGCCATGAAAGGCAAGACCGATCCGTGGATCGACATCTGCCTCACGCCCGCCGAGCGCCTGACCGAGCAGGACAAGGCCCATCTCTACAAGAACGAGTGGAACACCTTCACGATGAGTCCGGTGCGCCTGCACCGCTTCCCCGAGCTGTTCGAACTGTACGAAAAGTGGCGCATGTCCAACGGCAACCCCAACTACAGCGTGGATGAACTGCGTCTGCTCAAGTTCTTCTCCATCTTCGCCAATTTCGACACCGAGTTCTACGAGCGCCGCGTGCCGCTGATCCAGACGGGAACGCGCATTTACCGCTCGCTCGATCTCCGCGACCTCGTATCGTTCCGTAGCGATGGCAAATACTACCTCAAGCGCGCCGTCACCGAAGAGGATTGCGAGCGCGTGGTGGCATCGGCCTGGTACATCATGGCCTCCATTCTGCCTGCCTTCGAGAAAACGCGGTACAACTCGGCGACCATGATCGGACAGCTCGAAATGGCGGCGACTTCCTACGCCGACGCCGTGCTGCCGCTGTTGATCAATTCGGACGCCGCCAAGAACGCCGATCCCGACATCACTCTGCCGAACACCTATGCTTATCCCGCGGATGCGGATGCGCAGTTGAAAATGTCGCTCGCGGCCTACAAGCGCTACATGGGCATCACCCCCACGGGTTACGTGCCGCCCTACGGCGCTATGTCCGCCGAGGTCATTCCCCTGCTCAAGGACAACGGCTTCGAGTGGTTCACATCGGATGAACAAGTGTTGAAAAAATCCGAACCGCGCAATCTGCCCAGCACATTGCCTTACGCGGTGACAGTGGATGGCAAGACCATGTACGGCAGTTTCTCCAGTAGCACGCTCGGCAATCGCATCAACTGGATGTACCGCCACTACTACGCCGAGAATTCCGCGGATGACTTCATCCGCAATGTGCTGGCCATGGCGCCGAACATGGACAAGAAAGACGCGCTGGTAACCGTCGTGATCGATGGCGATGACGCCTGGATGCACTACGAGCGCGACATCGACGGCAAGGGCATCATCAACGGCATTTACCGCAAGTTGAACAAGATGTTCGAAGACCGCAGCGTGGTGTCCGTCACCATGTCCGAGTACATTCATGGCAACCGCCTCCGCGGCATTCCGGCGCACAAAACCGCCGACTTCGAAAGCATCAGCCGTCTCGCCACGGGTTCGCGCTTCGAGGGCAAGCTCAACATGTGGATCGGCAGCGATGAGATGAATGCCGCCTGGGAGCAGCTGCGCAGCACCCGCGCCGCATTGGCTTCGGCCACGCCGCTCACCGGCGAGGAGTATCTCGACAACTTCTCGGCGCACCCCTATAACTTCCTCTACGGCGCGACCAGTCCGAGTTGGATGGAATCCTTCAACCGCAAGTCGCTGCTGCGTCTGAATCCGAAACCCTTCGAGGCCGGTTTCCAGAGTATGTTGTCCAATGCCGCGCGCATCGCCGGCGTGCAGGCGCCCGCCATGGCCTCCTTCGTCAATCCGGCCGACTTCTCGCCGGAATGGAGCGCCCCACGCAAGCGCACGGAAGTGACCTTCCTCTGCCGCCTTGTGGACCGCGAGGCCATCACGTCGGTGTTCGTTGCGGGCAACCGCAAGGAACTCGCGAATCTCGAGCCGAACACCATCCGCATGTGGGACAACGGCGAGAATGGCGATCGCACCTACGGCGACAATATCTGGACCATTGTGGTGGAGATCGACGAGGGCGACTTGCTCTACAAGTTCTCCAACAGCGGCGGCCAGGGCACATGGGAAGGATCGGAAGCCTTCCCCGACGATTGGCGTCGCATCACCATCTCGGGTGAAAAGATGACCATCGAGGATACCTTCGCCCGTTTCAAGAAAAACTGATCCTTCGAATCTTCAATGGGGCATCGCACTGCGATGTCCCTTTTTTTTACCTGTCATTCCACATGCAGACTCCGATCCCCATCTACAATCAGACGTCGTACACGCGCGAAGAACTCATCGCCGACATCGGAACGCTGGTGGATCCGGTGGGCATGACCACCGTGCTCGGCGCCTTCGAGATGGCGAGCAATGTGCACGACTTCCAGGTGCGCAACGACAGCACGCCGTATTTCTGGCATATCTCACGCGTTGCGCGTATCCTCATCCGTGAATTGGGCTATGTGCAGGCCGATGTGATTTCGGCGGCACTGCTGCACGATGTGCTGGAGGATTCGGACATCATCACCGCCGATGTGATCAAGTACAATTTCAACGCCTACATTTCCTACATCGTCGAGGTGCTGACGAAAAACATCCGCCTTCTCGGCACTGCGCGCGAGTTGGAGGATGCCCAGTATCTGGATCGGCTGCGGGGCAGCAGTATCGACTGTAAAATTGTCAAGTTCGCCGAACGCCTCGACAACTACCGCTGCCTGGAATTCGGTGTCAAGCGCAACCCTTTCCGCTATGTGGAGGAAACGGAATTGCACTACTACCCCATGGCGCGCGACGAAGGCAACGAACTGCTGCTGCGCATGGTGGATGAGATGGATCGCATTAAAAGAAAAATGTTTTCATGACTGGGTGGCGCCAATCGCATTGCGGCCACACGGCCTCGTCCCGGACTCGCCGGGTGCGATCGACGTCCCCGCTTCACAGAATGCCGCTCCGATGAGACTGCTCATACAACGCGTTTCCCGCGCCTCCGTCACTGTCGATGGTCGTGTCACCGGCAGCATCGACACCGGGCTGTTGGTGTTGCTCGGCGTGCGGCATGGCGACGACGAAGAGGACGCGCGCTATCTTGCCGCGCGCACGCTTCGCCTGCGTGTGTTCAACGACGCCGACAGCAAGATGAATCTGAGCGTCGAGGACATCGGCGGTTCCATACTCGTCGTATCCCAATTCACCCTGCATGCGGATACGCGCAAAGGCAACCGTCCCAGCTACGGGCATGCGGCAGAGCCCGCCCTGGCCGAGCGGCTGTATGAGCTGTACATCAGCGAATTGCGTGCCTTCTTGGGCGAGCATCGTGTGGGGACCGGAGTGTTTGCGGCGATGATGGACGTGGAGCTGGTGAACGCCGGGCCGGTGACCGTCATGCTGAAAAGCAGACGTGAATACGGGGAGCATGGTGAGGACTGAAGCGGCGCGCGGAGTGCTGCTCGTGTTCGTCGATGGCGTCGGCATCGGCACCCGCGATGCGCGGCGCAATCCGTTGTTTCACTCGCCTCCGCCATTTCTTCGTGAATTGCTGGGTGGTGCGCTGCCCTCGTTGCGTCAACGGCGAATCGAAACAGACGACGCCGTGTGCCTTCCCCTCGATGCGCGTCTCGGAGTGGCGGGCCTGCCGCAAAGCGGCACGGGACAGTCCACGTTGTACAGCGGTGTCAACACGGCGCGGCTGATCGGTCGGCATTTCGGACCCTATCTGTACTCCACCACCAAACCCGTGCTCGTCGAGCACAGCATATTCGCGCGCATGAACACGCTGGGTTTGCGCGCCACCTTGGCCAACGCCTTTCCGCAACGCTTCTTCGATTATCTCGACGGTCCACGCAAGCGCATGGTGGCCGGCATGTACGCCGCCCTGACCGCAGGACTGCGTTTCCGCACCATCAACGACCTCAAGCGTGGCGAGGCGGTATCCACCGATATCACCGCCGAGCGTTGGCCGGCCATCGGTCATCCCGACGCACCGCTGAGCACGGCCTACGAAGCGGGCCGCACACTCGCGCGCATCGCGTCGCGGTATGCGTTCACCATGTTCGAGTACTTCGCCACGGACAAGGCGGGACATGAACGCAGCATGGAACTCGCCACGCGCGCCTTGCTGGACGTTGATGCCCTGCTGCGCGGTGTGCATGATGGCGTGCGGCACGATCGCACCCTGGTGCTGCTGACCAGCGACCACGGCAACATGGAGGAACTGTCGGTGAAAACGCACACCCGCAATCCGGTACCACTCATCCTGTTTGGAGCGCGGGACGGCTTCGACGCCGGGTCACTCCGTAATCTCTCGCATCTCGTTCCGGCGATCTGTAAGTTTCTTTCCTGATCGCTTCGGCGACGCATTGTTTCACACGACCGCAGGGAGATCGGTCATGCATCATTCCTTACGCGCCACGCTGGCCTACCCGGCGTTGCGAACCTTCGTACTGCTGGCGGCAGGTATTGTCACGGTGGTGCAGCATCCAGTGGAGCTTCGCATCCTTTTTCTGCCCGCGCTGTGCGCGTCGGCTTGCGCCCTGCTTGGCGCCGTGCTTTCGTTGCGCTGGCGTGCGTTCACCGTCCTGCGCGATGTCGCTCTCGGCGCGCTGCTTATGCTTGCAGGCATGCTGCTGGCCGCGAACGCGCTGCAATCGCTGCCGCATGTACTGCTCGAACACGCGGACACGGCCGAGAACGTGTTGTTGCGCGGCACCGTGGAGAGCCCGTCGCGCGCTACTCCCGGCGGCAGCAGTGTGGTACTGCGCAGCGAATGGCTCGCGACTACAACAGACACCATCGCTGTCAACGAACGGTTGCGCGTGTACCTCAGCCGCAGCATGTACGACCGGGCCGATACCTTGCCACGCGTCGCACCCGGCGATGTGCTGGAGTTGCGAGGCAAGCTGCGCAGTCCGCGTCCGGCGCGCAATCCCTTCGGCTTCGATGCCCGGGCCATGCTCATGCAGGAAGGAATCACCTGCACCTTCGCCGTAAATAAAGGCAGCAATGTACAGCGTATCGAACATCGGCCGCCGTGGCCGCCGCTGGCGATGCTCTGGAGCGTGCGCGAGGAGGTGGCAAGGCGCATCGCCGATTTGTTCGCTGCAACGCATGCAGCCATCATGAAAGGCCTGCTGTTGGGGGATCGTGGCGATATCGACAGTGATGTACTCGACGATTTCCGCATCACCGGTATTATGCATGTTCTGGCCGTGTCGGGACTGCATGCGGGGATTATTGTCACGATGGTGCTGGTGCCGTTGCAGCGCGCGCCCTACTGGCTGCGTGGTCTGCTGGCGGTGTCGGCGGTATGGGTATTCGCCGGCATCACCGGCTTCGCGCCGCCGGTGACGCGCGCGGCCATTATGAGCACGGTGCTGATTGCCGGAGTACTTGTGCAGCGGCGCGGGGCGTCGGTGAACACGCTCGCTGTGGCGGGTATCTGCATCGTGATCAACGATCCCCTGGCGCTGACCGGACTCAGCATGCAGTTGTCGTTCGGTGCGGTGCTGGGTATTCTGCTGTTTCACGAACGCATCACACGGGTGCTATCGCTCCCCCTCCCTCGGAGGTGGGCAAGGGGTTTCGCTGCGTCGCTTCTTTCGCTGCTGGCATTGACGCTCGCGGCGCAGGTGTGTACGCTGCCTCTCACCGCGTCCACCTTTGGCTACATCAGTGTTGTTGGCGTGCTGGTCAACCTCGTGGTTGTTCCGCTGGTGTTCGTGGTGGTGTCCTGCGGCATGCTGGCGGTGTGCGCATCCCTGCTGTCGCCGTGGCTTGCGTCTGCATTCGCCTCGACCGCCACGGGTGCACTCGATCTCGTGCTGCTGGTGTCCGCCTGGAGCGCGGAGCTTCCCTGGGCCGCGGTGGATGTTCCGGCATTGAGTGCGATCAGCGTGCTGTTGTACATCCTTGGCATTCTCTATTTCGAACGCGGAGAGGGACGCGTACTGAACAAGTACAGCGTGTTCGTCCTGCTGCTGGGCACGGCTTTGGTGTGGAGCGTGGCGTTGCGTCCGCAGGAGAAGCCGCTGCTGCGCTGCGTTTTCCTCGATGTCGGGCAGGGCGACGCCATCGTTCTGTGTACTCCGTCGGGACGCACAATGCTTGTTGATACCGGCCCAAGCACGGGCGAAAGCGACAGCGGCGCGCGCACCGTCGTCCCGTGGCTGCGTCGCAACGGCATCGACACGCTCGATGCGCTGGTATTGACGCACCCCGACGACGATCACATTGGCGGCGCGGTGTCGGTGCTGGAAGCATGTGTGGTGCGGAACGTGTATATCGCTTGCACCTGGCCGGTTCAGCCACAGGCCGTTGCAGTGCGTCAACGCATACGCGATGAAGGCGCGCTGGTACATGACGCCCGCGCCGGGGATGTGATAGCCCTGGATCCGCAACTGCGCATTCACGTTTTGTCGCCACCAGACAGTGTGGGATGCACTGCGTCGAATGAGCATTCGGTGGTGCTGCATGTGCGCCATGGAGCGCGGTCACTGCTGCTGACGGGCGACGCCGAAATCGATAGTGAGCGGCGCATGGTGGCGCGCTACGGCTCGCTGCTGCAAGCGGACGTGCTCAAGGTGGGACATCACGGCAGCGGCACCAGCAGCGAGGAGGATTTTCTTCGCACAGTGTCCCCTGCGCACGCAGTGATCACTGCGGGACGACTCAATCGCTTCCGACATCCGAAGCGCGACGTGCTCGCGCGACTTCACGCGAAAGGCACGCGGGTGCATCGCACGGACCTAGGCGGAGCGATCATCTTCGAGAGCGACGGCCAGCGCCTCTGGAGGGCGTCGTGGTGAAGTGCTGCGGCGAGGAGTCTGTACCGGCAAGCGGACAGCAGTGGTAAAAGAAACACGCGCGCGGTGCTATACCGCGCGCGTGTTGTGAAAAGTGAAACCGCGTGTGCCGACTCAGCAGCCGCCAACCACACGTTTCGTGGTTTTCTTCACCGGGCCGCTTCCCTGCGCGGCGGCGATCACCGCGGGGAGATCGCGGCGGGCACGGCTGCGGAAGCGATAGGTGTCCGCTTCGGCGCGGGATGCGGGAACGCGGGTAGTGTCGAAATTCAGAATGCTGCGCTGGAAATTCTCCAATCCACCTTCGATCACCCGCACATTGGCATGGCCCAGATCCTGCGCGACTTTGGCGAGCAAGCGGTCGTTCGCGGCATCGTCGGAGACGAAGACGTTCACGACTTTTTTCCTGTTCAGCAGGCGTGCGGGTTCCTTCTCGAAGAGATTGTCCACCGTAAAGGCTACGGCATGCGGCAGTGGCTGCTTTTTAACGGATTCGGGCGAACGGAAATCCACAATCTGTATGCGCGCGTCCTTGTCGAGTAAACGGAAGGCGAACTCGTCCACCGACATAGTGGGAACCGCTGCGCCGCCAGCCGCACCCGCGTGATGCGGGCTGTGCAGCAGATGCTCTTTCTGCGAAGGCAGCACGAAACCCGACACCGCAATGAGCGCGCCCACCGAGGCCACTGCCACGGTCACACGCGAAAGCCGCACGATGTTCACCTGCTCCTTGTTCACCCGCGCTTCCACCAGCGACACCGCCCAGAAGGCGATGAGTGCGACGGTCGTGAGCAGAAACACAAAGACCGACTTGGCGATGCCGGTGGTTTCGAAAATCTGCGGATTGCCCCAGTTGCCCGATTTGTACAAGCCCTCCAGCAATGGGTAGCCCTCGGCAAAGGCCAGCACGCCGAGGAAAGATCCCGCCACGAAGAGCATGGCGTCGATTTTGCCAATGGCGGCCGCGCACACGCTCGTGCCCGGGCAGAAGCCGCCGACCACGAAGCCGAGTCCCATCACCAGACCGCCCACAAGGGCCGACCAGATGAAGGTGGGATTGATGTACACGAGATTCAGATCGAGCAGACCGAAATGCTGCATCGCAATCACGCCGAACATGGCAACGATGCCGGCGGTGAAAAACACGCGCAGCACGGTGAAGTCATAGCCGTAGAACAGGCCCACGAGTTTTTTCGACGTGGAAAATCCGGCCTGTTCGAGAATCCATCCAAACGCCACGCCGATGAACAACGCGACGATGAAGTTGAGGTTTGGTCCAATGATATCCGGTACGAGCGGTCCCATGCTGCCTCCTTACACCCAGAATTTCCGGAAGAAATACGCGAACGCATAGGCGCCGCCGAATATTGCCATCATGGTGATAATGCCGCCGGTGGACAGCACCGCCATGCCGCTGAGCGCGGCGCCACTGGTGCAGCCGCGGCCGAGTTGCGCACCGAAGCCGAAGAGCGCCCCGCCGAGCAACGCTCCCGCGATGCGGAGATTGCGTGTGCTGCGCGGGCCGTGTTCGAGTTTCAGACCGAGGCGTCCCGAAAGCAACCCCGAGAGGAAGGCGCCGATCACCACGCCGATCACCTCGAAGACCAGCCAGTTTTTCAACGCGCCGTCGGGATGCTCCTCCTGATACTCCTTGTAAAAAGGCGTGCCCGAGGCGTGCGAGGGCGCAACGGTTTCCACGGTGGCGACGGTGGCGCTCTTCACCGCACCGCTGGCGCCGAGACCGCGTCCCGTGATGTAGATGGTGGCCGTGAGCAGCAATCCGAGCAGCACACCGGCGAGGTAGGGATTCATGTAGGGCTTGGCTGTCATGATGCCGCTCCGTGTTCCGTGGTGGCGTTGGTGGTGGTCGATGCTTCGTGTTCGTCGTGCAACTCTTCGTATCCCGTGAGCATGGCCTTGAGATTGCCAAGCACCGTCTTACCTGTGGTGATCAGGTACAGATGCGCAACGAGAAAGGCGATGAGCAGAAACGCGCCGATGGTGTGCAGCACGGCGATGGTTTCCAGCGAATCCACATTCAGCGCTTCCACGCCGTGCCGCTGCGGATAGCGGTACAACATGTAGAGCAATCCTGTGGTGAACATGCCGGGAAGTATCAGGGCTTTGAGTCCGAAGTACACGAGCTTCTGCAGGGGATTGAGTTTGCTGAGCGAGGTCTTGCGCGTGGGATGCGGCGCATTCTTGAAAATGCCGAACACATAATAGTTGAGCTGCGCGCGAATGTTGCTGAGCGTCGGCACATATTGCCGCCATTCGCCCGTGGTGAGATGCCAGAAAATGGCGAACACCACCAGCACGATCAGCGCCCACGCGGCCACATTGTGATAAGCCACGGCATCTTCAAAGCCGAAGAAGCGGATGGAACCGTGAATCTCGAATCCCGTCACCGCGAGGAACATGATGAGCACCGCCTGTGCCCAATGCCAGAAGCGCTCGAAAGCGCGGTACACATACACCTGCTTCATCGGGCACCTCCTTTTGCGCCGCGTCGCGCCACAGCGATGCGAATGCCGCCGTGCAGCAGCACGCCGGCCATGGTGAGAAGAATAAGAATCACGCCTCCGGTTTCCACGGGAGCCGAATAATCACGCCCGGGCATGTAGAAGTCCGTCAATGCGGCGAGACGTCCATTCTCGCGAGTGTGGCATTCGGTGCATTGCACGGTTTCTTCTTTCGACGACACCATGTGATTCACCGGCCAGTACATTTCCGTGTTCACGAAACTCACCTTGCCGCTGAAGGGCAGACCCGCCGTGTTCATACCTTCGCGCGAAGCGCGTACCCAATCGTAATCCGTCCAGAATGCCCCCTCACCCGCATGGTCTGCATAGAGCCGCGGGAGGATGAGCGTACGGTTGACAGGATCGGCGGGCTGCTTGGCGCGGTGGATTTTCACCGGAATGATTTTCGCATCCTCGTCGGCGTAGGAGCCGTGCAGCGGATTGAGGACGATGGATTCCGTGGAGTCGCTGTAGGTGTCGCCCATCAGGTAATGTGACGCCGTGCCATTGAACCAGGTGTACTCCGGTTTGAGCTGCTTGCCCCAGGTGAAGCTGCCTTTGATGGAGAGATAGGTGTGGTTGCCATCGGCATCGTCCACCTCATAGGGTTTGCCGTCACGCAATTTGCCGGCCGTGGACCAATCCCAATGCGTTTTCGTGGCATTGACTTTCGCATAGGTGGGAATGTGGCAGGTCTGGCAGGCCACTTTGAGCGTGTGCTCGTTGAGAATTCCCTCCTCATGCGGGGTTTCGCCATGGCATTGTTCGCAGGTGGCGCGATTGCGATTCATCGACGAAAGCGAGTACATCTTGCCCGCAATGTTGTGTTGCTCCGTGACATGGCAATCCACGCAGCTCATGTCCATGCCATCGATGCCCATGTGCACATCCACTGCCCTTTCGGGCTGGAACAGCGCTTCCTCGAGATCGCCATGCTTGACGTTGTTGCCGCCGCCGCCGTAGAAGTGGCACACACCGCAATTGGTGCGCATGGGCTTGCCGACATTGCGCGCAATGGCACCGAAGTCCAGCGTCGCCACCGGTGCGCCGCCCTGTTCGGACGCCTTGGCGTAGGTTTCCGAATTGTCGTGGCACACCAGGCAATCGATGTTCTTCGCATCGGTGTACACCATGCCCTTCTCATCGAGGCCGAGACCGATGTGGCATTTCGCGCAGCTTTGTTCATTGCCCAGCGCGCCAATGCAGAAGTTGTTGACAACGTTCTTCTTACCGATGTACACCACACCGCGGCCGGGCATGTACTCCTCACGCTCCCAATTCCAGTGATTGGATTGCATGACTTCGGTGTGACGATGATTGTGACAGGTGATGCAGGCGGCGGTCACATCCTGCGGCCGCTCGAAGCGCTGCTGCAGGATGGCGAAATTGGAGTGATCCACCACCTTGGCGGGTTCTTTCTTGAAGCGCTGACGAAGCGCCTCGAGGTCGTCGGATGGAGCCGGGTCCGGAATGAACACGGAAACGGCGAACGCCGCGACCAGCGCGACGCCGAGGAGAATGAGCAGGATTTTTTTCATAGGTGCTGACGTATGGTGAATGTCAGGTGCTTGCGGGCTGGAGTGTCATACCCGATTGCCCGAAATATGGCAATCGGATGTGGGATGCGGCAAGATACGGGAGGATTCGGGATTCGCGAAAAATTTTTTCAACGCCCCCACGTGCATGGCGACGTAGCGGGTGGCGCCGCTATCCGCGTTTCGTCAACGGCGAAATCGGACAAGATACCTCCGCTTCCGCGGAAGCACTCGCTTCGTGGCTGCAATCCGGCGTATTTTAGCACATCCATCACGCAAGGAGGTCCCATGGATGCGAACACCCGCCTGCATTACGCACTGCGCGTTCTCTGGATGTTGGCGCGCGGCGGCGATGTGACCGTCGGCAGTATTCACGAGCATTTCGAGCGGCGCCTCAGCAAGCGCAGCATTCAGCGGTTGCTCAAGACGCTTTCGGAAGCCGATGTTCCCATCACTTCGCAGGCGGGTCCACACAACGAACAATTCTATTCCATCACGCGGCCGTTCGACCATATTCCAGCAGCATTGAACGTGGACGAGGTGCTGGCTGCGCTGCTCCTGTCGCAATTCGCCGGTGTATTCCGAGGTACGCGCATTGGCGATGATATCAAGGCGGTATTCGCCAAGCTTGAACAGTTGTTGCCCCCGGACATGGTGAACGTGCAGGAGCCCTTCGGCAGTGGTCACTACCTGTACCTGCGACAGGCGGGCACGGCGGACATTGACACGGGAGGAATGCTGCAAACCGTGTTCGAGGCCATGCTCACCGGGCACGTTTGCCGCGTGCAGTATCGCGAGCGGAGCTTTCGCCTGCATCCCTACTCGCTGCTGCTGTACAATGGCGTGTTGTATCTCGTCGGCTATCAGCCCAAGCACAGGCATATCATTTTCCTGGTGATGGGCCGCATGCGCGCGGTCGAGATACTGGAGCAGAAATTCACCCGCGACAGCAACTTCCGTCTCGAGCAGCATTTCAAGGAAAATTTCGGCATCTGGGCCGAAGCACCAACGGATGTGCGCATCCGTTTCGACGCGACTGTGCGTCCCTCCATCGAGCAACGCCACTGGCATCACAGTCAGCGTTTCGAGGAAAGTGGCGACGGCGGGGTGATTCTGACCATGCACGTCGGACCCTCGCTGGAGCTGGACGCCTGGATACTGCGCTGGGGCGCGCATGCCGAAGTGCTCGAGCCCGCCACGCTGCGCAAGCGCATACGCGACACGGCCCGCGCCATGGTGGCGAAGCATACGGACAGGCGACCGGGGCGCCGGTAACTTATTACCGGGTCCAGTGTTAATGAGACCTGGAGGTACCGAATGCACATCATTGTCACGTTCCCGCGTCGCGTTGCGATTCAGGTCGCTGTATTCCTTTTGCTGGCTGGCACATTCTCTCCTCTGCTCGCCCAACCGATGCTCACGTTCAAACGCGTGACGGTGAATTGGCCCACCATCGAGCTGTATTTCGCCGCGGGTTGCGACGGCAGTCCCGCCTACAGCATGACCAAGGACAATTTCCGCATACGGGAGAATGGCGAGGATGTGGAAGCGTTCACACTGTGGTGTCCCGATCCCAGTGCACGCTGCGCGGTTTCCATGGCCGTGGTGCTGGACGTGTCGGGAAGCATGAGCGGCGCGCCGTTCGATCGCATACGCAGCCACGCTCACGCCATGGTGGACGTGTTTGATGGTGTCATCGATGAAATGACGATTGTCGCCTCCGCAGCGGATGTGTTCATCCCCTGCTCTATGACCACCGTCAAACCGCAGCTCCATGCCTGCATCGATGCGCTGCGCAGCGGTGGCTCTTCGCGCATCTGGGATGCGGTGGACGCGGGACTGGATGAATTGCTACGGTCGGGAACGAATCAATGCCGCGCTCTGCTGCTGTTCTCCGACGGCGGCGACCTGGGCAGTGCGATCACGATCAGTGACATCATTGCCAAGGCCAACAGGAATCGCATTCGCATCTTCACGATATCGGAGGGTGCGCATACGCAGCATGTAGCGCTCGAGATGATCGCCCAACTTACCGGAGGTCGCTACTACCAGACCCCAAACGCGGGTCAGCTGGTGGCGATCTACACGGAGATTTCCAGCATCATTTTTCAGGGATTTCAGGAATGCATCGTCACCTACGAGCGCGGCTGCCCGGACGGGAGCTTGCGCACGGTGGAAATGCAACTGGTGGATTTCTGCGGCGGCAATGATGTGAAAAGCAAGACCTACCGCGCACCACTCGACAGCTCGAGTTTCGCCCGCCTCAATGTGCGCATCCCGTGGACGCGCGCGCCATTGCAACAGGAGACCCGCGTCCCCGTACTGCTGTCCACCTCATTGCCCGTCGGTTTGCCGCAACAGCGGCTCGGACCCTTCGAGATGCATCTGAGCTACGACGCATCCATCACACCGGTGCGCATCGAAGCCGGACCGGGAAATCTCCTGCATCAGCAGCCGTACACCGTGCAAAGCGATCCGGGTCGTTTGTTACTGCGCAGCACTGCGCCACTGAACCTGAGGGGTTGGGACACCTTGTGTACGCTGCTGGTGGAGCCCTTCACCCTGATGGATTCCGCGGCTACCGCCTTGCGGATTGATTCGATGGTAATCAGCGAGGGCTGCCTACTCCCACAGTTCAACAATGCTCCCGTCACCGCGGTTGTACGTCTGCTTCCCTTCATAACGCCGTCGGCCACGGGATTTTGCGAAGGCGACCACATCACCCTGCACGGCAACGAGGGCTTTGCCGCATATCTGTGGAGCACGGGCGAGCGAACGCGAAGCATCACCATCACGCAAGGCGGGAGCTATGGTCTGCGCGTCATCGATGCGGCTGGTGATACGCTCGATGCCGATCCCGTCACCATTGCCGCCTGGCCTCGTCCGCGTGTGCGCATCACCGCCGATGGACCGTTGACCTTTTGCCGCGGCAAGAGTCGCAAACTCACCGTTACCGGCGACACGGCTGGATGCAGCGTGCGCTGGTCCAACAATCGGCGGGAAAAGAGTACCAACGTCAACACAGCCGGCCTGTATTGGGCCATCGTGACATCCGCCAATGGCTGCGCCGCGTCCACGGACACCGTCGAGATCCTCATCGACGAGTTGACGGTGACCGTGCTCCCCGGCACGGATGTCGCGTTGTGTCCCGGCGACAGCGTGGTATTCTCGGTGGATGGGACGTTTCGAAGCGTCAAATGGTGGGGCCTGGTGCAACCCACGTACACTGTACATTGGTCGAAGGATCGCGTGACAACGCGTTTCTATGTCGAAGTGATCGATAGTGCGGGCTGCGACCGCCGCTCGGACTGGATCACCGTCACCATGCTTCCCAGACGATATGTCGGCATCTTCCCCGCGCGTGATGTATCTCTGTGCCGCGGCAAGGATCTCACCCTCACAGCCGAGGCGGGTTTTGTGGATTATCGCTGGTCCACCGGCGCCACCGGTCGCGAACTGACTGTCAACACAGCGGGCTCCTATCACGTTGTCGTCACGGATTCCAGCGGCTGCGCGCATACAAGCGCAGCTGTGAACATCGCCCTGGTGGACGCGCCGCAGCCACGGATAGTGATGAGCGCACCACCCAGGCTCTGCGGGCCAGGTGGCATCACACTCGACGCGGGTGCGGACTATGAGAGCTACGAATGGAGCAACGGCGCTTCCACGCGCACGATTGTGGTGCATGACAGCGGAGAGTACTGGGTGCGTGTGACGGCCTTCGGTGGGTGTTCGGCGCTGTCGGACACGGTACGCGTAACCTGGGAGGACGCTGTTCAGCCACTCATCCCCGTCGTGCGCGGTTCGCTGCCCATTTGTCCGGGCGACACCGTGTGGCTCGACGCTCCCGCGAATATGGACCGATACGTATGGAATACCGGCGAGTTTGGCAGCAGTATCGCCGTCACCATGGAGGGATCCTATTTTGTCACCATCCTCACGCTGGCCGGCTGTGAAGCGGTGTCCGAAGAGGTGTTCGTGCCAATGCGACGAGTGGTGAAACCTGTGATCACGCGTGGTGGCGACTTCCTGAGCACCACCAATGCACAGGGCTGGCAGTGGTATCGCAACAACTCCCCCATTCCCGGGGCGACGCAGCGCAGTCATCGACTGATGGAAACCGGTGTGTACACGGTCAGCATCGTGGACAGCGCCGGCTGCCACGTGCTCTCCGATCCATTCACCGTTACCGTGCTGGACAACGATGCTCTGAGCATTCCAGACCAACTCATCCTGTATCCCGATCCCGCGACGGACCGGATACACGTGCGCATACCGGGTCCCTTTGCGGAAGCCACAGTCGCTTTGTACTCCCTGCTCGGCCAGCACGTCCATAGCGAACGTGCGAGCGGTGGCGAATCGCGTGTGGTGACGCTTGCAACAGGTGGCCTCCCGCGTGGGGTGTACATTGTGCGTGTCACCGCGGGCGACCGCATGTGGACGCGCCGCGTGGTACTGCGCTAGCGTATCGGGTCAGATACTCTCGCTCCCCCGGTGATCACGGGTGAAAATCCCGGGCTGCGCGGAACTTGACGAGAGATAGCGAACAGGGGATATTCGACACTGGATTCGGACCACTCAATCCAGCATCGAATATCCCCTCGCTACTTTCACTCCTCTTTATTCCTTCTTCATCGGGTTGAGCGATATATCGGACATGTCACGCCTGTTTACCTTTTCGCCCGTGCATCCTCGCTTCTAGCCTCGTGATGCGCTCACTTCTCTTCACCGCCGGCCTCTCACCCACGGCTCTCGACCATCTTACCGCTTCAGCATCAGCAGGCGCTGCTCGGAGGCGCCGCCGCCGGTGAGTCGCAGCATATACCAGCCATTGGGAAGATTGGGTAAAGCAACCGAGATGTTCTCGCGCTCGTACGGTCGCAAGGAAAGAGTACGTGTGAGCCGTACACGTCCGAGCAGATCGTTTAACTCCAGCCGCGGCGATGTCGCATCGCTCTCGACGATCAGACGCAGCACTTCGCTTGCCGGCTGAGGATACAGGGCAAGAATGCGCAGTGAGCGATCCGAGGGGACGGGAAGCAACGCCGTGGTGTTTCGGAGTGTGAAATCCCACACCTCTGACCACGGACCCTCGCCACGTTCATTGTTGCCGCGCACGCGCCAGTACAGCCGACGTCCGGATGCAAACGGGCCAAGCACAGCGGTGCTATCCGCCACGGTCACATTCTCCAACACTGCGGTGAAATCCGTCGATTCGGCGCATTGCAGCGTATAGTCGTCCACGTGCAGCAGCCCCTGCCAACGGAACGACACCTGTGCGGTGTCGAGATTCACCGCGCCATGCACTGGCTCAAGGAGAGCGGTGACAAGCGGAATGGGGCGCAGCACACGGAAGCGCTGCGCTACGCTCCACGCGCTCGTGTTGACCGCCTGACGCGCGCGTACCTGCCAGTACACCCATTGCCCCGCGGCTATCGTATCGACCAGCGTATGCACGGTATCCAGCAGAGCGGTGAGATCGACCAAGAGATTGCCAAAGCTCGCATCCGACGCGAGGCGCAGGTCATAGCCATTCGCTCCGTCCACGCCGGTCCATCGCAACAGCGGACGCGTGGGAACGGCGGTGCGCTCGGCCACAGGTTCGATGGGTACTGGTGTGGACAATACAGCACTTGCCGTGCTGAAGCTCCAGATGGTGGACCAAGCACCGCTGCCCCCCAGATTGCTCGCGCGCGCCCGCCAGTAATAGGTGGTCCCGCTCTGCAATGCGGTGGCGAGCAGGGTGGTATCGCGCACATCGCTCCTTTCCAATGCGTAGGGTGCGAGACACTGTGGACTGAGCGACACCTGCACGTCATAGCGCGAGGCGCCATCCACCGCATGCCAGCGGAGCGGCACCGGCAGTGGTACATTCAGCGCGGCATTCGCAGGATCGATCAGCATTGGGGCGGCCGGCGGCACAACCCGAGGCGTGTAGCTCCAGGTTTCAGACCAGGGGGAGCTGCCGATGCCGTTGCTCGCGGACACATGCCAGTAGTACGGAAAGTTCGCTGCCAACAACGCGGCAACGAGAGACGTGCTCTGAATACCCGACGAATCCAGCACGACCTCGGTGAACGATCCGTTCGTCGACACCTGCACACGATAGCGCATCGCACCCGCCACACTCTTCCAGCGCAGCTCCACGGGTGCTGGTGGCGAGGACTGATGTGCCGGCGACTGGAGTATGGGTGGCTCCGGTTCGCGTGCCTTCGTGGTGAAACGCCCCGTTGTCGACCATGCACCCGCCCCGCTCGTGTTCTCAGCACGGATACGCCAATGTATTTGCGCGCTCGCCGGGAGTTCGGTGCGGGGATAGGCGCTGTTGACAACATCGACGGTGACCGTTTCCAACAACGGAGTGAAGCCGGCCGAGGTGGACAGTTCCACACGATACCGCTCCGCGCCGCTCACCGTGCTCCACAGCAAGCGCGGCTGCGCGGGTTGATCCGTGGCATTGTGGACAGGAAGCACCGGTATCGGCGGCTCGGGAGCGCCCCAGGCGACGCCCGACAACACCCACTCGGGATGTTGGACCAGAGGCGCGACGGCGGCGTTGCCGCTGCCATCAACGGTTGTGGCGCCGCTTCCTTCGTCGAAGGCCATGCGCAGTGCGAGGCCGGGTTCCGTGCCCAGCAGCCGCGAACGCATTGTTGAGCGAATCTGCGCGGAATCACGCGCCACGCTCCACAATCGCACTTCGTCGATCGTACCGAAGGCCTGCTCGTCGCCCCCGGAGGGACCGTGCCCGATAAGGAGCGGTTGGTCGTTTTCCACATCAGGCACGTCGGCGCTGCATGCCACCGCCTGCACCATCGATCCGTCGATGAAAAAGCGTGCGAGGCCTTCCGAGCGCTTGTACGCGACTGCCACGTGATGCCAGCCGGCTCCGGGCAAGGGAACATCACAGTTGGCTCCCGCCCAGATGAAATTCAGGTCCATCCCCCAACTGGTGACCGAGAACTGCCATCCCCAATCAATATCAGGTTTGTATTTGTCGAGAATGGGAAAGTATCCATTGTCGTAGTGATCCACATTCACCCAGGCTTCGACGGTCAATTCATCCTTCGCTTCGATTTCGTCGAAGGCGGCGCAATGCGGCACAGCCACGCGGTCGCCTCGATGATCAAACAGCAGTGCGTATCCGGCGGCACCCGGCACTGGTGCGGCAGCGAAGCGCTGAGGGCGACACCAGGCGGAAGCACCCTGCGCATTGGCTGCGCGAACGCGCCAGTAATGCGGGACGCCCGCCCGGAGACCGGTAAGCTGCAGCGTGGTGTCGGTCACGGCATTGCGCTCGACCACCGTTGTGACGAAGGTGGGATCCTCGGACACCTGCACGTCGTAGCGCGCCGCCCGTGCCGCCTTTTCCCACAGCAGTGTTGGACTTGGCGATGTGGCGACCGACGCGTCCGCTGGCGCGAGCGGACGCGGTATCGCAGGATACGCGGCTCCGGTATGAAAACTCCAGGTGTCGGACCATGGTCCAACACCGCCGGCATTCACCCCGCGCACGCGCCAATGCAGTTCATCGGGATTACTCAGTCCCGCGATTTTTATCCATGCTTCGGGATGATTCCGCAGCTCGTAGAGGACTTCGCGCAGATCCGCTCCCCTGCCGACCTGAATGTGATAGGCCGAGGCATTGGATGCGGGCGACCAGCTCAGCGTGGGGGTGATACCACTGCCACTTCCCGCATTGGCGGGAGCTGTGAGCTGAGGCTTCCCGGGCAACCCGGGCAATGCGCACCACCACAAATGCCCCTGCCGCGCCGCCCATCCCTTCGCTCCACCATGGGCGATAACCTTCACAGCGACCTCATCGATACCACTGTGAAAATTTTCCCATGAACGGCCACCGTCGAGACTGCGGTACAATCCGTTCTCGGCATTTGACAGCAAGACGACATTTGCATCAATGACCTGCAATTGCTTGTTGCTGCCATTGACGATCCCTTGCTGCTGCCACCATTCACCATTATCCTCGCTGCGATACACACGTTTACTGCTGACCAGCAGCAGCGTGGCATCAGGCAAGCGCCGCAGGTCCTCCACATCCTCTTCCGAAGAGATTCCGGCATCTTTGCGCTCCCAGGTCCACGTACCGCGAAGCGCGCGAAACACCCGGATCTTTCCTTCGACATTCGCCAATGCGTACACCATGCCGTGATCGCCGTACTCCAGAGCGACGAGAGTAGATGCTGCCGGAAGATCCCCGGTAGCCGATTGCCAATTCTGTCCATTATCGCCGCTGATGAATGCTCCATTTCCCTCGGTGGCAAGAAGCAGGAGACTGTCGTTCCAGGCGCGGCGCACGCTGCGCGTTCCGACCGGTGCCGCCGCCTCCGTCCAGCTTCCCCCCTGACTGGCGGTGCTGAAGCGCCGTCCCGCCTGCGGCTCGAACACCGCGATGCTCCCGTTGGGGAGTGTGGTCAATCCTGCCAGCGCCGACTTGCGTAACACTTCCGTCCATTGCGTACCGGCGGCATTGCCACGGAACAGCAGGGCTTCCGTACCACCGGCTTGGTGCAACAAAACGAATGGCACACCGGAGGCATGCACAAGCAGTTCCGCAGCCTCACCCTGGGCGGGAAGGCTCGCCGCGGCCTTGGTCCACACTGGAGCCGCCGCAGGCAGGATCGAGAGAAAGCCCACATCGAGTTTGCCGAAGCCCCAGCTGTTGTTCGGCACACTGCCCGTGAGGGCGTCCTCACGCGCGTGCGCCTGCAAGGTGTCGTACAACTGCAGCGGAGTGAGTTGTGGATATTTTTCCAGAATAAGCGCGGCGGCTCCCGCGCAAATCGGCGACGCCATGCTCGTACCCTGCATGGCCTGATACATGGCCTCGCCTCCGGGACGCCCGTCGTTGTCCACCCAATCCCACGCGGGTTGCGTGCCCATGTCCCTGTCGCGCAGCGAAATGATGGCCGTACCAGGCGCGGCGATGTCGGGCTTACGAGCTTCGTCCACGCGTGGACCGAGACTGGAGAAGGTGGCGAGCTTACCCTGCTCCTGCCGGTATTGCCACTGCGCGCCACTGTGGTCGACGAAATAGGAACGCGTGGTGAAAGCGGCGACAGCCATCACCTTGTCGGCGCAGGCCGGCGATCCGATGGTGTAGTTCGGATCGGCGGCCTCGAAGCGCGGCGAACCCACGCCCTCGTCCTCGTAGAGATGCATGCGTTGCCGCGATGCCGTGGGATTATCCATCTTCAGGTAAATCGTATGCTCGCCCGCGACGAGTGTATCCTTCATGCTGCTGTATTGCGATTCCGTGCCTCGAGGGCTTTCTGTGAACGGGGCGTAATTCACGCGAGTGATTTCCTGCTTGTTCGCATCGAAATAGCGTAGCGTGGCGAAATGCCGCTCGACAAGTCCATCATTGTAGACGAGGTTGAATGAGGGACGCGCGAATCCGCCGTTGGGCACGCTGTAATGCACGGCGATGAAGTCGCTTTCCTCCCCCGGATCGAGCTGGACCGAGTAGTGCCGCAGCGCGGATTGACCGTTTCCTGCCGAGAAAAATACCGCCGCGCCATTGTCCACACACCAATCTGCCTTCTGCTCGTCGGCTTCGCTGCCATCGTGATACGCGCCCCAACCCCCGTAACTCATGTTGATCACACGCGCACCGTACAGGGTGACGGCATCATGCAGCGCCGCTATCACATTGACGTCTTGTGAGGATGCGGTACTGTCGTTGCCGATTTTCATGAAAATCAAATCCGCTCCCGGTGCCATGCCACGAAAGGCGCCACCGCCGGCACCGGTATTTTCCGCCGACAGCACTCCCCGCCCCAGAACGGAGGCGCTGACATGCGTACCGTGTGCTGTGATACGATTCCGGACATCGGTGTCGATTGCGGGAAAGCGCGAATAGTCACGCGCTGCGATGGGAGTAGGCAGATCGAATTGCGGCGGCTGAACGTCGAGACCCGAATCGAGTACCGCGACGCGCACTCCTTTTCCCGTGTACCCGCTGGTCCAGGCGCGGTCCGCCCCGATGACGCGCGCGGCCTCGTTATTCGCCGGATGGCACTCCCCGCCCGTATAGTCGAGGCGTCGTATCCACTCCAGCGCGAGCAGCTCGGGAAGACGAATCGCTGGCATGTCGGCGAGTACGAAGCCACGCGGATGGTGTTCCGATGGTGGTGTCCAGTAGTCCGGGTACACACGTACGCCCAGGCGATCGAGCGCTGCCAGTTCCAGCGCGCGTGGCTCGGTGTCCATGTACACCGCCACCGGTACGGTTTGCAATGCAAGTGTCGTGGCTTCTCCGGCGTCACGCGCTGCGCTCGCCTGTGTCAGCGCTTCCAGTACCCGCAAATAGAGACGGCCGCTGCCCAGCCGCGATGCGTCGATGGAGGATAAAGCGGACAAGGCCGCTTCCGCCGCGGGTACGGGTGCCATACCCGTGTCTTGCGCATGGAGAGCGAGGGAGGGAAGGAACAACACGCACAACAGCATGACGGCGAGCGAGCGACGCATGACAACCTCCGGGAAAGTTTCACCGCATCCGACGGGACGGTGACAAGGAACGGGCTGTCCGGATTCCCGCGCCCGGCGCGAGCGCACGACCGGGCAACCTGTTCAATGCCGATTAGAATATCTGAATGTACGATGCGCCGCGCATACGCGCAAGCGTATTCACGCTATAATTGTCCGGAATAATGATGCGCCCCCATCTGCCTGTACGGCGGATGAGGGCGCAGAGGTCCAGTTCTCCTCGTCGACGGTATCAGCGAACGATGCGGAACGAGCGGGTGTGCTTTTTATCAGCCGATTCCATCTGGAAATAGTAACTCCCGGTGGCCAATCCCGACGTTCCAGCGGCAATGGACTGCACGCCGGCATCGCACACACCACGAAACACCGTGGCGATTTTCTCGCCGAGAAGCGAGTACACTGCGAGCGAGACCTCACTCCGTGAACCGAGGTTGATCAGCACGGTCGCTGTGCTGTTCGCCGGATCGGGATAGCTGCCCAGAATCTCGAACGTCCCGGGATTGGAGCGCCCCACGCCCGGCGGTAGTCCGTTCACTTTGTCCTGGAGCTTGATCGTGCCGGTGGTGAGGGCGTTGCAGTTGTGATCGTAGGTGGTCCACAACAATTCCGGCCCTTCCGTATCACCACTGTCGCGCTGCACCACGATGAAGAGCGGAGCGCTTGTGGCCCCGACCGGCAGGGGTTCCTGCAGACGGAAGAGAGCGCAAATCCTCCCCTGCTGATACAGCGAAATCGGATGCACATTGGCACTCGGCTCCCATCCATTGCGCGCTCCGCTCGTACCGGCAAGCACAGCATCGCCACTTTTCGCGTCTTTGATTTCGAACGAGAGATACTCCATCGGCTGCTGCGTGTCGGTATTCCTCACCTGCATGCGACCGAGATATGTGCTGGGAGGTGGCAGCAGCACGTCAACGGAATGCACTCCATCCGGAATCTTCATCCTCCAGTTGTGATAGGTGTACACGCATTCCTCTCCATCCGCGTGATGTACCACGAAGGTGACATCTCCCTGCCATGTGCATGGATTGTCGATTATGATGTTGAAGGCGATCACCGTGTTGCTTCCGGCGGTCGGCGTGGGGAGAATGCCGCTCTCCGGGATGCGGGAAATGGAACTCCCCCACACGAGCGGGATCTGATCGACAAGGAGGCCGCCTCCCGCTACGGTGCATTGCGATGGGAAAGATGGATTGGCGAGCACGTCGATCCAGGCCACCGCGGACGGAGGTTCCTTGACATTGTGAATGGTGAAATTCCTGGCGGACACACTGCGTCCGGGGACGATGTACGGAAGCACGTCCACCGTATCGCAGCAGCGCTGCGAGGACGTCGGTGTTGGTTTGTTTCCGAACTCCAGTGTTACCGTCTGCCCGTGCGCCAAGGTCACTGTGTAACAGAGCGGTCCCGTGGCTGTCCACCCGTCTTGTTCGACTTCGCAAATTGTGTAGGTGCCCGGCGGTAGCAGAGACCAGCAAAACGTCCCATCCGCCGCTGTCACGTTGTACAATCCACCGGTGCCGGTAATCACCCAACCAGCGATGCCCTCCTCATTCGGACCGCGCTTGCCGTCGCCGTCGGCATCGTTGAACTTGCTGCCGCAGATCGAACCGAAATAGCGCATGTCGGCGCAATTGAGAAAATCGCGCTGAACGGACTGGTGCCCACCGAGAACCACATTATGGATTCCACTCTGTGGTACGGACGCGGTGAAATTGGGCTGCATCGTCTCGGTGACGGTATAGGACCCGGGAAGCAGATTGTCGAAGAAATAATATCCCAATGCGTCGGTTGTGGCCGATTGCGCTCCTCCCGGACCGGTCAGGGTGATTTCCCAACCGGGGAGTCCGTTTCCTATCGTAGAAGCTTCCACACCGTCACAGCCGACATCATGGATTTTCCGGCCCATGATGGAGGACCGAGGGTTGCAACATTCATGGGTGATGAATGTCGGATTGTTGGCATCGCTGCCCGTGAGCGTCCCCTCCACCATCAGACCCATGGCCACCCCACTCTGATTCTTCACTTCAATGGTGAGAATCTGATCGATGCCGGCCTGCACCGGGAAGGAGTACTGAAGTGCTGTGCCCGCCTGGAAATTCGACGTCGAATTCAGGGTTGTCGAAGAAATTTCCACACCGTTCAATCGGACCACGGCCGAATTATCCACCCAGTATCGCATGCTCAACGTGACGCGGTCGTTCCTGCACACACAGAATCGATACCGGAACACGTACGGTGTCGTGGGATTGTTCGGCGTCCAATCCGGATGTTGATTGGCGGATATCCACTGCGCACTGCTGCTTCCTTGATAGGGATACCAGGCGGGATGATTGTCGATCACGAAAGCAGAGCGCGGCACCGATTGACTCGCTGCGTTGTCCGGCACGGCGATCAGTTCCCACTGTCCGTCGAGATCACCCGGCATGGCGTTCAATCCTGTCGCGATATTCAGTGCGTTCGTCTCGCATTCGGGGTCGTCGCAGGGGTCGTTCAATCCGAAGCAGAGACTGTCGCAAAGCACCAGCGAGCCAGAAATGTAGACACCGTAATACAGACACGCTTGTCCCGGCTGCGTGCTCGTTTGCTGGAATTGTACCGCATGTATACTGGAACCTGGTGCCACCAGCACGTTGTCAGGCGTGGTTGTTCCGCTTTGCGACTCGAGCCACATGACAACGTACATGGAGCTGGGATTATTGACTGTCATCGACACGTTGTACAGGTTGTTGCCTGTGTTCGGGTCGACACCTGTCATATCCGCAACGAACTGTGTGACATCTACACAATCCGGTTTCGTGTTGAAGCATATACTGTCGCATACCTGCCGTTGCCCGTTGACAAACACACCGTAGCGAATGCAAACGTCGCTGTTGTAGGGTGGAGTATCGATAAAGCTGATGCTCTCGAAACTGCTGCCCGGTCCCACGACGATCGTCGTCGGCGTGACGCTTCCCTGAAACGATTCGAACCAGACCAGAGTGGGCGTAGCGTTGGGATTTGTCACCGCGATACTGATTGGATGCATGGGTTGTCCGCCCGGCGACACGCCGGAACTGTCGTATTCCAGTGGTATCACTTCGATGCATCCCTGCGTCGCTGGTTGATTGAAAAATTCCACAAATTCCGTTTGTCCGGCCGCGAGTGTAACAGTATGACATAATGGACCTGTCGCACTCCATCCCTCCTGCTGCTGCTCACAGATGGTGTAGGTTCCTGGAGGCAGGAGTGTCCAGCAGAACGAGCCATCATTGTTGGTGATATTGTATAAACCACCATTACCGGTGATAACCCACCCACCAAGTCCGGATTCCCCAGGTCCTCCACGTTGTCCATCACCATTAAGGTCGTTGATCTTCACGCCGCAAATCGAACCGTATTGGCGCATGTCGGCACAGTTGAGAAAATCCAGTTGCACCACTTGATTCTCGCTGATGGTGACCGTATGGCTTCCACTGGCGGGATTCGATGCGGTGAATGTGGCTTGGGGCGTTTCCGTCACCGTGTACTGCCCTGGCGGCAAATCACCAAAGAAGTAATACCCCAGCGCATCGGTTGTGGTCGTCTGTGTTCCTCCTGGTCCGTTGAGTGTGATCTCCCACCCGGCAATACCGATGGCGATGGTGGATGCCTGGATTCCGTCGCAACCGACGTCATGCATTTTTCTTCCGATGATGGAAGAAGAGGGATTGCAGCAAGAGTGTTTTATGAATGCTTGCGTACCCGGTGTCGTGCCGGCCAGAGTGCCTTCAACCATCAGACCCATGGCAACACCAGTCTGGTTTTTCACCTCGATTGTGAGCAGATGCTCCTCTCCGGCAAGGACCGGGAAAGAATAATTGACCGAGCTTCCTTGCTGGAAATTGGCTGTGGATGTCAATGAGGTGGTGGAGATGACAGTGCCGTCGAGCTTGACCACGGCCGAATTGTCCACCCAGTATCGCATGTTCAGCACCACCTTGTCATCACGGCATACGCAGAAGCGGTAGCGGAAAATGTAAGGTTCGTTGGGATTATTCGGCGTCCAGTCCGCATGCTGATTCGCCGATATCCACTCGGCCGCTGAGCTGCCCTGATAGGGATACCAAGCCGGATGATTGTCGATGATAAAAGCCGGGCGTGGCACAACCTGACTCGAGGCATTGCCCGGCACAGCGGTCAGTTCCCACTGCGTGTCGATGCCTCCCGGAGCGGACCCGAGTCCCGTGCTTATATCGAGTGCATTCGTGGCGCACTCAATCAATTCACACGGATCCGAAAGCACATTCTCCAGTGGTCCGAGGCGGAATATGAGAAATTCACCCGATGAGGATGCAGGGCTCACCGAAATATCGCAATCACCGTTGGGATAATCGGGATTACCATACCACATGAACACCGCATCACCAAGCGCCTGTTGCAGGCCAGGCGACGCGGTGAAGCGCGCGTTGGTAAAACTCTCGCAGTACAACAGCCTGCCACGGCAGCCGCTTCCTCCGTCCGCGCATCCTAGCTCGTTCACCCAGCCAATGCTCCCCGGTGCCACTCCCGATTTCGCGTTCGCGAGAGCTATCTGAGCATTGATTATCTGTAGTGTTGGCATGGTCTCGAATCGCGAGTCGTAATCCAGACCGGTTGCATACACTTCCCACGCGGACCCCGGACCGGTGAGATAGCTGAGTTGTGTGAGTACATCTTCGAAACGCGCAATCGTGCCCTGATAGGATTGATTGTCACTCCAGGCGATGATATAGATGTATTTCCCCTGAATGTCATCGCTGATTGTATAGCGCTCCGCTCCGTAGGAAGGTAGCACACCGTACGGCGGCAGCATCCCACCATGCTGCTGTACATCCCAGACTGCACCACCGTAGATATCCGCAGCCGCGCCATTTCTGACTCCACCGTAGAATGAACCCGCATCGATTCCATTGACGGTACCGACACCGAACATGTACGCGTTGTCGCTCGTGATAGTGACCTTCAAATTTCCCTGCTGTCCGAAACACAGTGTGGATAATGCGAATACGATGATCGCGGTACATGTCCCGAGTATCGCCGGGACTCTGCTGTTTGTGGTACACATGCTGTTCATGGCAAGCTCTCCTTCCACGGGATTCGATCTATTCAGTGTGATTGATGCTCTATTCATCACGATGGATCAATGCCGGTTCAACGCACTGCGCGTGTCATTCTGGACACTCCTCGCTCCGTACGAAACTCGATTTCGACATACAGCGGATGTCGCTCGGGTGGCTGATGTGGAATGTCCAGGACGTGCGTGCCAGCGGGTAGTGTGACATTATCCAACAGCTGCAGTAGCACACGCGCATCATTCGACAGCAGCGTGGCACACACCGTGGCCGGTTCCGGCAATTCCAATTCGACACCTATGGGATCGAACGGCCGCGGATATAAAAATCGAAGGATGAAATCCTTCAACGGAGTTGTTTCGGATGACATTACGGCACGCAACGAGTTGTAACGTTGTGGGAATTTCTCGTTGGATATAGTACCGCGTACAGCAACCAGGCTCAATCGGCATGATGTCGATATAGCCTCACGAAATACGCCACGAGGTATCATGGATTCCATGATACCTCGTCACGAATGGTTGCTTCATGCCGCCGCTCCCCGCGGCTCCGAGGCCAGTGTTCTACAGGTGAGTCAAGCCGAGGCGTATCGCTTCTTTGGTCAGATCGGCGACAGATTGTACCTGAAGTTTGTTGAAGAGGTGTTGACGATGCGTTTCCACTGTCGAGATCGCGCAGCCGAGTATGGCGGCAGCTTCTTTCGTGCTCCTGCCTTCGGCGATCAACTGCAACACCTGCCGCTCACGCGCTGTCAGCTGATGATACACGGCATCTTGCGTACCGGGGGATGAAGTCGCGAACGATTCGAGAAGCACGTCCGTGAGATGGTTACTCAGATACCGGCGCCCGGACAGCACCGCATGGATGGCATCCTGGAGTTCGTCAACAGCGCAGTGCTTGAGCAGATACGCGTCCGCACCGGATTGAAACATGCCGATGACATTACCGCGATCGCCATGCATGGATAATGCGATGATGCGTACGGAGTCGTTCCGCTGCTTGATCCGCCTCGTTGCTTCGCGGCCGTTGAGAAGCGGCAATTCCACATCCATGATGATGATGTCCGGACGAAGTTCCTCGGCGCTGCTCACCGCCTGAAGTCCATCGGCGGCTTGACCGATCACCTTCATCCCGAATTCGACTTCGAGAATGCTGCGCAGTCCCTCGCGTATGAGCGTGTGGTCGTCCACAAGCAGGATTTTCTCATTCATGGGTGTCTCGTCCTTGTTCAGCGTATTCGTGCTATGGTAAAACTGCGCGCATGAGCGCATGAGTCCGGCGCGTTGTGCGTGATACAAACGAATGATATCACCCGAGCGATACATCCGAAATGGTGAATGCACCTGGTGGAATCCGCAGGGTGACGGATGATCCCTTCCCTGCGTGTGAGGCGATCTCCATGGTTATGCCGAAATCTCCGAGCCGTGCCTTCATGTCGGGCAGTCCGAAACCGATAGGACTGGAATCCATCTGAGACGAAATCGCGGAGAGGCCGTTTCGCTGCAGACGGTCGAGCACGGCGGCGGGAAATCCGACGCCGTCGTCAAGAACCTCCAATGTCAGCATGGAATCATCAAGATCGATGGTAATGGCGATGTGCTCCGCTGCAGCGTGTTTCATGGCATTGATGATGAGTTCGCGCATCGAACGGAATACATACGTATGAATGTCGGGAGCGAGGCGGATACAATTCTCATCGAGATTGTTCCGCAACGTGCATTGATGTATGCCCTGCAAATTTCCTGTCAACCACCGCAACGCCTGCGCCAGATCGCTTTCAAGCACCACGGGTGGACAGAGTTCGAACGTCAGTGTATGGGTATCGCGAATGGCGTGTTCGAGCAACTGTTCCACCTCGCTCACAGTGCTGGAAGCAGGCGAGGCAGCGCGATGCATGCTTCGCAACTTCATGAAGGCGAGCGCGAGGATTTGTCCGAGTCCATCGTGTACCTGTCGGGCCATGCGCGCGCGTTCCCGCTCCTCGGTGCTGACCAAATCCGATGCCAGGCGTTTCATCCTCTCCTGGCGCGACTGCCGGTCGGTTATATCGCGCGTTACGCCGTAGATCTGCACCACGCGTCCGTTCGTCTCATCGCACACCGGACTGAGGACGGTTTCCACCCATCGCATCGCCGCACCCGGGATGTGAATGCGGTACACGGCTTCCGAATCCATACCCACACGTGCCACCTCCCACAGACGCCAGAACGTTGCAACATCTTCGTTGTGCACCAATTGCGCGAAACGAGCGAGATCCCTTGACTCCACTGACGAGCATCCAATGATGCGCTCGATGGAAGGTGTGATCCATTCGAGCATCAATAGGCCATCGGCCCGCACGCTGTAAAGGAATGCATAATCCGACATCAGTTCCGTGATGATTTTATACCGTTCCTCGCTCTTTCGTATAGCCCGGTGGAATTCAATCCTCCGTCTGAGAAACACTACAACGAGCAGTATGAACGCACCGAGCACACATACGGCAGGCAGCAGTACATACCAGCGGAGATGGATTGGTGGTAAAATCTGAAACGTGACCGAGGACCCCGACGGATCGAATCTCCCTTCGTACCCCTTGGCCTGGACCTGCAGGACATGCCAACCCTGGGGGAGATTGGTCAATTGAACGCGATGCTCCACCGACCAGGCGCTCCACGCAGCACGATCGGTACGGTATCTGGTCTGGAGATGTTCGGGAGAAACGCTCCCCCACCAGGAATGACCGGTCCACGATACCACTGCCTTTCTGTCCCGTACCAGCGGTGCGTGAATGGAAATTCTGGGTGGCGGAAGCAGCAATTTTGAGATGCGCAGTATCGCCAATCCATTGCCGGCGGTTCCAACAAAAAGTGAATCTCCGCGCACCGCTATGGGCCAGATACCGCAGGTTGGCAGTCCCGTGCCGAGTGAGAAATCCAACCAGGCGCCTTGATGCAAGCAGGCCAGTCCTCCCTGTGTGCTTGCCCATATTCGTCCACGATCATCGGTCAGTACCTCCCAGACGTCATTGCTCGGTAAACCATCCGCCGTGGTGACATATCGCATGGATGTCCCATCCACCACGCCGATTCCCAATCGGCCTGTTCTATACTTTCCGAAACCCGCATACACCCGTCCTAAGGAATCGGAGGTAAGCGATACCGCCTTCATCGGGTACGGTTTTTTGTTTCTCCCGAAATATCGCCACTTGCCGTTTTTCCATGCGGCTATACCGTTCCAGGTGCCGAACCACAGCGTTGAATCCAAAGATTGATGCACGGCGTAGACGCGCTGATCGGGAAGACCGCCCGAATGTCTCCACAGTGTCGCACCCGAGGTCGTACGCAGAAACACTCCCGCACGCACCGAATCGTCGCGGGCATCGGTCGCATGAATCGCTGGAAACCACATCCTTCGTTGGCGGTCGTGGAACATCCGATGAATGTATACCCCTCCGCCGTTGCGTTCCACGGGTACACCTTTCCATACACCGCGATGGCGGCGATACAATCCCGCGAAGGAGGATCCGCTGCATATCCAGAGTGTTCCATCCTGATCTTCCTCAATCCCCGTCACGATTCCCAGTTTCCGACCGAGCAGCGCGCTATAAGTGCGCATCGCGCCAGCAACCGGTATATGCACCAGCCCCCCGCTGGTCGCCAGCCAAATGCTTCCATCCTCCTTGCGGAGCAGAATATCATTCACCCGATTGCGCGCGTCACCACGAGGCCACTGTACAAGCTGACATGGACTGCTGCCTCTGCGGCAGAGATAGAGGCCCTGCTCGGTGCCGTACCACAGATCCCGGTTGCGTCTGTATCGCAGCGACGTGGCGGCGGGGATGTGTTCGGGGAGCGCGCGAAGCGTACTCCATCGTCCACGCGTTCTGCTGATGTACAGGTGTTCTTCGAACACGAAACAGGCGTCTCCGTCCTCGGCGATGGTTCCTTGCAGTGGCTTGGCGCTTGTCCGAAGCACACGTTTCGCAGTTCCATGTCCTTCCGCGTAACTCCAGATACCAACGTATTTCCATGGCAGATAGACATAGAACAGAATCTCGCCTGGATACGAATACACGGAGGTGATACCCAGCAGCGATTCAGAGCTGTGCAGGACCTTCCGCTTCTCACTCCCTCGTACGCTCCAGAGCGTATTCCACTCGCGAAAAAGGAGATGTCTCCGTGTGGCACAATACAGACTGATCTTTCTGGAAGCGGGGAAGCTGATCAGCGGCGTTTCGCCACCCGCTCCGGGCTGCCATCGATAGATCGTGTGATTTCGGAAGCTGAGTACGGTATCGCCCTGAACAACGATATCACTTTCGCTCGCCGGGCAACCGATTCGACGCACGCCTGATGGTGACACGGCATACGGCGCATTGTCGATCGAGAGCAGGAACACGCCGTTGACCACCCCGTGGAATTTCGCGTACTCGATTGATCCCTGAGGATCGAGTCCACCCACAGGATGCCAGCGAAATCCATCAAACCATGCAACGCCCTTCGTGGTGCACACCCATGGGATGTCATTTCCATCGTCCGCGACATCGAGGATGTGATCCGATGGAAGGCCCGCCGTGGTGGTGAAGCGAATCCATCGCCACGTTTCTTCCAGTGGGTAGTCTCTGAGTCGGGAATATTGCGCCAGTGCGGAAGCACTGTCGAGAAAGCAAACGAGCGTGGTGAGCACGACGAACCACCACCCGTTCACGCGTACGGAAAAATGTGTGCCTTCCACCATCGAGAGTAACACGAATGGATTCGCACTCCGAGGTTGCGCGTGTCGGATTTCAATCAGTTCTGTATACGGGACATCCAGCGCGAAATATCGCCTTCCCCATGACGACTTGCAAGACTCTATTCGCAACAAAAGTTGGGTGCTGCGCTGACTTCTCCCCGGCGTGCGGCCCGACCGCATGCGCACGGGCGATCACGCTGGTTGACGATGCGGCGGAATAAACGACGAAGCCCCGCGAACGAGGCGGGGCTGGTCTTCAGGAAATCCCTCAGCAACACTTGGAGCGTGGAAGCTCCGCTCTCAATACCCCTCCCCCGCAACACGGACCAAGGTACGCTGCCGGACACCGCTGGGTGTGATGAGACGAACGTAGCATCCTCCCGAGGGCACGAGATCGCCGTAGAGATGCATCTCGTGATTCCCCGCCTCCATGGACGTGTTGTCGCACAGCGTATGCACGAGTCGTCCGTAGGAATCGTACACGCGAAGCGTCACTTCCTGCGTTTCGGCAAGCGTGAAGGCGACGCGCGCGCTGGGATTGAGAGGATAGGATTTCTGCGAAAAGCTGAAAGGGATATCGCGTACAGTGCTTTCGGTATACATAGGATTCAAGCGATTGGTTGAGAGTGCGACCGTGGCGGCCCGATGAACTTGCAGTAACAGTGGAAGCACCCCACCGGCACGAGGTACCGGTGGGGCCGCTTGAACGATTATTTGCTCAGAAGAATGCGCTGATGACGAACGGTCGCGCCGGCTTGCAGCGTCACTGTGTAACTGCCGCTTGGCAGATTGTTGCCCTGGAAGCCCACGGTGTGGAAGCCCGCAACCGTGTTGGCATTGTCCAGCAACGTCACCACTTCCTGTCCGAACATGTTGTAGACCTTCACCGTCACGGGTAGCGCTTCGGTAAGGGAGAAGCTGACCGTGGTGCTGGGATTAAATGGATTCGGATACGCCGCGTACAGTTCCACACCGCTCGGCAACGCGCCGGTGTTCACCACCACGATGCGCGAATACTCGGTGGTACCGTCACGGTCAATCTGCCGCAGACGATAGGAAAGCCGCGTCGCATTGCGCAGGTCGCCTTCCAGCTTGTCGGTGTAGACATAGTTGCGCGGACTGAAGGAATTTCCCGCGCCCGGCACAAGATCGATCTCCTCCCACAATGCACCGTCCCGCGAACGCTCGATGGCAAAGCCATAGTTGTTGAGTTCCGTTGCAGTCCGCCAGTTCAATTCCACCTGCTCGTTGAGATAGCGCGCATTGAAGGACACGAGTTCCACCGGAGTGGGACCGCCGCCGGCGCCGATGTCGTCGACATAGTACGAACCGGTCTGCCCTTCGAAGCGAACGTAACCCCCGGCGGGCACAGCCGTTTGAACAAAGCAAAACTGAATGGGTGCATTGCGCGTTGCCTGAAACGTCTGAGTTGTGCCAACCTGAGTCATGTTCGCGTCCAGAACAACCACATGACACTGGCCATGACTCGGATTCTGCGAAGGGAACACGGTGCTCCGCAAGAGGGTGAAGAGAAAACTTCCGCCTTGCAACGGACCAAAAATCATATATCCAGCGTTGCTCGGCAATTGAAGATGGAGGGCATTCCCTTGTCCCGGATAAATGTTGTTAATATTCACAACTTCCATCGGATGACCCGAGGCGTTGTGCCAATCATTGAAAAGTCCCGGATACGTGGCCTTGAGGGATGCTCCCGCGGCATACGGGGTGGCGAACGGTCCAAGCTGCCCGGCAACAATTGTAGCTTCGTCGAATCCCTGAGCGGATGTGAGATACGGTGTGAATAACAGGCATAAAATGGCACAGTACAGTCGCTTCATAGGTGCTCCAGTATTTTCTCATGCGTGAAAAAGATGCCGAACACCCTCGCGTCATCCCGTACAGCCACGACGGACGGTGCACATCCATCCGGCTGATGCATAAATCACGCCAGACGGACGCGCCTTCGCATGCATGGCCCGTTGCCGAAGCTGTGCCGGTACAACCATTTGTTTTTACACGACATACGACTCCGGTATTGGAGACCGGTCGAGGAAATTTCTCCCACTCTGGCATGTCCCCCGGCATGAGTACTCAATGCGATGTATGCAATTCACTGCATAACTATGCAATCCGTTGCATAGGGAATGAATTGCATAGTTTACGGACAATGGTTCGACAGACGCACACAGCACAGTGTGGCGTAGTTGATACTAAAGCGCGCAGACGATGCTACAGTTGAATGCGGATCGTCGATGGTGGATCGTCGCTTCGCGGTATAATCATTCCTCCATCGTACATGGCTCAGACTGCACGTCGGCAATCATGCCTCACAGCGCAAGGCGGTGAAATACGCCGTCCGTTCCTGAAAAAAAATCGCCCTCCCGATTCCTCGGGAGGGCGAGTCTCTCTCTCATCACAGGGTTACCTTATAACCACCTCTGTCGTTGACTGTTTTAAAAAATGTTCATTGCTATCAAGATGCCGAGCACATCACATTCGCTCAGTATCCGTCGGCGATGCGCACCAGTGTGCGTTGCTGCACACCGTTTTTCGTATGCAGACGGGCATAACATCCGCCCATCGGCACGATATCGCCATACAAATGCATTTCATGGAATCCCGCATTCAACATTTCATCTTCGCACAGTGTATGAAGCACCCTGCCAAAGGAATCATAAATGCGCAGCGTCACTTCCTGCGCTTCCGTCAATGAAAATGAGACGGTGGCACTCGGATTCAGCGGATAGGAACGCTGGCAAAAACTGAATGGTACGTCGTTCACTCGAGTCTCGTTGCTACTTTTGCTCTCAAACACTGTGCATCATCCTTTGTGTGCTTCGTCGTTGTTTCCAGACCATCTCTATCCGCGGGACGGCGGGACCCGCCGCGATGCGACGGGTCCCCATCCCATACTGTTACTTGTTCAGCACGATACGCTGATGACGCACGGTACTACCGGCCTGCAACATCACCGAGTAGGAACCGCTCGGCAGACTGTTGCCCTGGAAGCCCACGGTGTGGAAACCCGCATCCGTGGAGGCGTTGTCGAGCAAGGTCACCACTTCCTGACCGAACATGTTGAACACCTTCACCGTCACGGGAAGTGTCTCGCGCAGCGAGAAACTGAGCGTGGTGCTCGGATTGAAGGGATTCGGATAGGCGGCGTACAGTTCCACACCTTCCGGCATGGCGCCGGTTTTCACAAACACGATGCTGGAAAAGTCCGTGGTGCCATCGCGGTCCACCTGACGCAGGCGATAGGCCAACTGCGGCACGCGGCGAAGTCCATCCTCCAGCAGGTCCGTGTAGTTGTAAAAACGCGGACTGTAGGAATTACCGGCACCGGGAACGAAGTCGACTTCTTCCCAGCTCTCACCGTCGAGCGAGCGCTCGATGGCGAAACCGTAGTTGTTCAGTTCGGTGGCAGTCTGCCAGTTCAATTCGACATTGTCGCGCACATAGCGGGCGCTGAAGGACACGAGCTCGACCGGCACGGGATCGCCACCGGGGGTGCCCTGACCGACAGTGAAATCACCGAAGCAAGGCACTGCGGCGCCGGAAGTAAACCACGGACCGAAAGGCACGGCGCGGACATCACCACTGGTGCCGATCACCTGCACAGTACCTGTCAGATCCCAGCCACCGGCTCCGAGCACGTCCTCGTAATTGTCGGTGAAGCGGGCGGAGTACAGATCGGACGCACTGCCGCTGCGATAGTTGTTGTGGAATTCCATGAGACCGGCCAGACCCACCGGGCAATTGATGCCAAAGGGCTGCAACGGCCAGTGTACCCACACCTTCTGCTGCTGCTGGTTTTCGGGATGGCCACCATTGCCACCGGTGTTGAGCACCACGCGGGCCGACACATGCGGCCACGGGGAGCCACCGGTAAAGGTGCCCACCGAGGCGCTGGCGATACGAAGACTGATCGGCGACATACGGCCGCCGGCGGGACCGATCGGGAAGGTGAACTGGTCACCCACGGCATCGAACTGGCGACGCACCGTACCCTGGGCCGTAGTGTTTGTACCGGCGACCTGGATGAAGCCACTGGTGCTGCCCACAGTGCCGGGCACGATCACCTGAGCGTATTTGCCAACATACAAATTGCGTGTTCCGAGAATGAGACCAGCCGAGCCCAGCGTCAAATCACCTTCGAAACGGACATCCGATGCGAGCGCATTGGCATTGCTGACGGTGGAGCTGATGGTGGGTCCGCTGTTGGGATTGCCGATGTAGCAGTTCACATCCACCATCGTGATGGTCGAACCGATGCTGATGGCCACATCACGATTGACGGCCGTACCGTTGGTGATCGTGGAGCCGGTGTACATGAAATTCAACCCGCCGCTCGCGGCGAGCAGTGTGGTGGAACTGTTCGAGGCGTAGTTCAACACCAGCGTTCCGACCGTGGAGGGAGAGCCAATGTATGTCAAACCGCTCACGGTGAGCGTGAAATTGCTGGTGAAGGTCACCTGATTGGTGATGCTCAGCGTATTCGCCGCTCCATTGGCGGAAAAACTGATCGAGACGCCGGCAATGCCGCCATCGATCACCACATTGTCGGACGACGTCGGCACGCCGCTCGGGCTCCAGTTGCTTGCGGTATTCCAGGATCCGCTCAAACCACCAACCCAGGTCTTCTGGGCAACGGCGGGATTGGCCATGAGAACGAAGGCACACAGGGCGGCCAGAATAGGTGCGGCGATGCGTAGGCGTCGCTGTATGGTCATGGGATGCTCCTCTTGATTGGGTATTTCAGAAACTTTGGTCATAACTGCCCAATCTTGGTACACATACCGTGCCAAGAACCCGCCCGCGAGGAGCGCACCACAAGAGACACCTTCGCAATTCGACGCAACTCTTTGCTTCGCAACGTTTTAGGGGTTTCGTCGCCGCGGCCTCGTTCCGGTATTCGGATAATACTTGACTGCATTTATCCGAATTCCACCCCGATACCATCAACAGGTAGTATGCAATCCCCTGCACAGGTGCGCAATGAATTGAATAGGGAATCGATTGAATAGTTCAGAATTCGCACATTACAGGTGAAGTCCTACAGGCGCGCATGCCCACCCGCGTTCAGAGGAAACGCGTGGCGACATCGATACTTCAGTCCTTGAGAGTCCGCAGCAGTTCTCGATGAAAAACGCCATAGGGCGTGTGAAGACGTGCGTAACAGCCCTCGGACGGCAATTCGCGATCGTACACGTGGAGGATGTGGTGTCCCGCCTGCATGAGCGCGCCTTCGTACAGCGTGCGGAGGATGCGCCCGTAATTGTCGTAGATCCGCAGTGTGATGAGCTGCGTATCTTCGAGCGTGAAGGCGATGGTGGCCGTGGGCTGCAACGGATAGACTCGCTGCGTAAACGTGAAAGGCGGCTCGGTTCTGATGCCACGGAGCCAGTGCGTTTCATCCTTCGTATCGAATTGTCCCATGGATCTTGGCTTCCTCACGGATGGAATGGCATCGACAGCCGGAGATGTCCGGCTGTCGATGCGCATGCGTGTACATCGTTACTTGTTGAGAAGAATGCGCTGCTGCCGGGTCTCGCCACCCGCTGTCAGGGTCACGAGGTAGGTTCCGCTCGGCAAACCCTGCGCCGTGAATCCCAGCGAGTGGTATCCCGCATCCGTCCACGCTCCATTCAGCAAGGTCGCCACATCCTGCCCAAAGGCGTTGTACACCCGCACAGTCACCGCGCCCGCCTCGCGCAAGGAAAAACTCAAGGTGGTGCTGGGGTTGAAAGGATTCGGATACGCCGCATGCAGTGCAACGGCGTCGGGAGCCGCTCCGAAACGAAGTTCCACCACGGGCGACAAGGTTTCCGTGCCGTCACGGTCCACCTGGCGGAGACGATAGCGGATTCCCGATGTCGATCGCAGTCCTGCGCTCAGGAGATCCGTCCACGTGTAACTGCGGGGAATGTACGAGCTGCCCGCGCCGGGTACGAAGCCCACATTCTCCCACTCGTCCGCCCTCACGGAGCGCTCCACATGGAAGCCGGCATTGTTCAGCTCCGTGGCGGTGCGCCATTGCAGCACGGCATTGCCACCACTTGCCCGCACACTGAAGGACACGAGTTCCACAGGCACTGGATCGCCGCCGGCAGTACCCTTACCGATGTTGTAATCGCCGAAGCCCGGGAAGCCCATGAATGGCACTTCGCGGTCGCTGCCAGTGGTGGTGCCCGGCTGCGAACCGGTGAGATCCCAGAATCCCAATGCTCCGAGGAAATCCTCGTAATGCGGCGTCCACCTGGCGCTGTACACCGCCGGGGCCCCGCTGCGGTAATTATTGTGCAAATACATAGTGCCGTTCAGCAGCACCGGCTCGTTCACACCATAGCCCTTCACCACCCAGTACACCCAGATTTTCGAATTCTGCGAGTTCATCGGGTGGCCCTGATTGCCGTTGAGCAGACAACGCACGGAAATATGCGGCCAGGGTGTGGCGCTGCTGAACAGCGACGGATTGGTCTGCATGGGGGCAATGGTTAACAACAGTGGGGATTGCCTTCCATTGAGCGGTCCGATGGGAAAGTAAAAACTCTGTCCCACCGCGTCGTACTGCCTTTTAATCGTGCCCATGGGCGTGTCTGCGTCGCCATCGGTGTGGATGAAACCATCGCCGTTCGAACCGAACGCGTCGACACCGGTGACCGTGGCATTTTTGCCGAGATAGAGATCGTGCGCTCCCAGGCGCAGTCCATCCGGAATGTTCAACTCGCCGTCGAAACGAGCAGCGCTCTGCAAGGCATTGTCCGAGGCAAGCTGCACGCGTACACCTTCGCCCGTGTAGGCGTTGGTAACATTGGTCATGCTGACATTGCCCGCGACGGTAATGCGTACATCAGCCGAGGAGGAAGAAGCGTGCCGAAGAATGGCGCCGGAAAGCGACATCGACGCAAGCGCGAGAAACGTATTCGTGCTGTTCGATGTACGGCGCAACGTCAACGTGCCCACGCTCACATTCAGCGATGCCGCGGTCAACGTACCCGTGCCCGCCTGCAGGGTGACGTCGCCCGACACCGTCAGATTCTGCACTTCCCGACTGTTGGCCATGGTGATGGTAGTGGGCGACATGGTGGATATCACCACGTTCACCGAATTACTGTTGGGCACAGTGCTCGGATTCCAGTTTCCCGCGGTGTTCCAGTTACCGTCGCCAGCCAGCCCTGTCCAGAATGTCTGGGCGTGCAGCATGGTCGTCGACATGATGATTATTCCCACAACGAACAGTAACGACAAGGTCACGTTCCTTCTCATGCATTCCTCCACGGCCGTGTATGTGATTGGTGTTGACATCTGCGTGCTTCCATTCACATTCCATGCCAAGGAGGGATTCAATACGATGGCTTTGGATCGAACATTCCAAGGCTTTGATAAACAATGCTTTACGATGAATCGACTACGCCGGCATTCTCCCGATGCCCCGCACGCTGATAAAAATGCGCAGTATACGCTACCATGTTGATTGCGCAGCAGTGCAATCCGCCGCATATATACTGAATTGCATAGTTCGAAATTGCTCGAAGCGCATCCGTCCCGTCCACATGCTCGGCATGACGATACACGCCGGATCGCGGGAGAGGAATGCGTTGAATAGCGGATAAGGAAACAGCTCCCGCGACTGAGCGGGAGCTGCGAATTTCAGATGGAAATGGAGGGAATACTATGGATAGCGAACGGGAGTAGCGCCGACACCAGGGCTAACGCTTGGGGAAGGCCAGGCGGAAAATGGCGCCTTCATCGCTGTCGGGCGATGGCTGCATCAGCGCGATGCTGCCATCGTGATCGTCCATGATGAAGTAGCACAGTGTCAGACCCAGACCGATACCCTTGTCGCTTTTGGAGGCGGTGAAAAACGGATCGAACACATTGCCCGCGATGTCTTCGGGAATACCGGGGCCGGTGTCGCTGATGCGCAGTCCAACGGAGTCCTCGTCCCGCTCGGCGCGCACGCGAATGTTGCCATGGCCGCCCATGGCGTTGAGCGCGTTGGTGAACAGATTGTAGAGCAGTTGCACCAGCATCTCGCGATTTCCGAACACGACGGCTTCGCCCGGAACGACGCTGGAATCGAGCTGCAAATCCACCGCCAGGGGGTGCGAGGAGAGCATGCCTTTGGCCTCGGCGATGATATCCGCCAGATCGACTTCCACCTTCATCAGCTGTCCCTTCGGCTTGCCGATGAGCAGAAGATTCTCGATGATTTTATTGGCTTTGTCCACGCCGGAGTAAATCACCTTGCCGTATTTGTCCAATTGCTCCTGCGTGAGATCACGCTTGTTGAGCAACAATTGTGCTGCGGAGGATGCGTAGCCAAGTGGATTCCGCAACTCATGCGCGATGCCTTCCGAGAGAATGCCGAGGGAGGCGAGTTTCTGCGATTGAAGCAGATCGCGCTGAAGCTTCTTCATCTCGGTCAAATCGATTCCGATACCCACGAAACCGGTGATGGTGCCGTTTTGCACGATGGTATTCCACCGTGAGAGTACCGGCAACGAATTGCCGTCCACGCGCGGGACGTCGGTTTCGCCTTCCCAGAACCCCTTTTTCCGGAGAATGGGCAGCACCTGCGCCACGAAGAAATCGCCCATGGGCACGACGTCAGCGATCTTGCTGCCGATGGCGAGTTCGTTCGGAATGCCGTAGAGTTCCTGCGCGAAGGCGTTCCAGTACACGATGCGCGTTCCGATATCCAGCGCGATGACGGCGTTGCGCACGATATCGAGCAGCGATGCCTGGAAGTGAATGTAATCCTCGGCGTGCTTGCGCGCGGTGATGTCGTTGAAAAAATTCAGCGTGGCGGGTCGTCCCTCCCAACTGATGGCGACATCGCGCACTTCCATCCATTTGATGGTGCCGTTGCTGTCGAACATGCGCACATCGTAACTCTCCGGAAGGCGTTCTCCCGCGAGTCGTCCCGCGTATTGTTTACGCACGATATGATGGTCGTCGGGATGGATGAACTCGAGCATGTTCAGCTCCAGCAACACATCCGTCGCGAGACCGGTGAATGACAACGCGGCATCGTTGAAAAACTTGATGCGCAAATCCTGCACCACCACGATGCCTTCGCTGGCATTCTCGAGCACGTTGCGGTATTTCCCTTCCGATTCCTTCAATGCACGCTCGGCGGCGAGGCGTCGCGTGATATCGCGCACGGTGGCGATAAGCAGTTCCACACCCTCGGAGAAGAACTGCCGCATCAGCACTTCCACCGGAATGCGCCGCCCATCCTTATGCCGGAAATGCGTCTCGAAATCGCCGACCTCGAGACTGTGCTCGCGTATCGCGGCGATGAGATCGATCAGCGGCTGTTTGCCCTGCTCGGGCAGCAACTCGGCGAGATCCATGGTCAGCAATTCTTCGCGCTCGTAGCCGAGCGTGACAGCGGCGCTCTCGTTCACATCCACAAAGGTCAGCGTGGCGGGGTCGATGATGTAAATGTTGTCGGCCGCGCTGTCGAGCGCGAAGCGGAAGCGCCGCAGTCGTTCGTTCACCCGCTCGAGTTCGAGTGTGCGCGCTTCGACCAACTCCTCGAGATGGTCGCGATGCCGCGCCAACTCGCGCTGCGTCCGCACGCGGTCGGTGATGTCCACCGCCACACCGATCACCTGATTCACCTGGCCATGCGTGTCGGTGAGCGGCGAGTACCAGGTTTCGAAGTGCTTGCCATCGATTTCCACAATGGCGGCGTGGCTCTCGCCTTGCATCGAGCGCTCGATGCTCTCGAGAATCACCGGATAATCCGCATACACATCGTACACACCGCGCCCCACCACCTGGCCCGATTTCAGACCAAGCGTATCGAGGCCCCGGCCTTCGGACAAGGTGAACACGCCCTTGGCGTCGAGCGAAAAGAGGATGACGGGGAGATTGGAGATCACCGTGCGCAGGCGCTTCTCGCTGTCGATCAGTGCGCGCTCGGCCATTTTCCTTTCGGTGATGTCGCGTCCCACGCCGATGATGGAGGTGATTTCTCCCTCCTCGTCGAGCACGGCTGTGTCCGACCAGGCGAACCAGCGCCACCCTTCGGTGGTCAGAGCGCGCTGTTCGACATGGGCGACATGGGGAGGAATCATCAACGATTTCATGGCGTCGAGTGTGGCGCCGCGATCTTCCTCGTGCACGTGGGGAAAGAACACGCCTCCGAGGAGTTCTTCCTCCGATTTTCCAAACATCCTGCAATACGAGGGACTCGCAAAAAGAATGCGTCCGTCGAGGTCGATTTTCACCAGCAGATCGGTCTGGTTTTCCACCAGCAGGCGGTACTTCTCTTCGCTGTCGGCCAGCGCGATCTGGGCGAGTTTTCGACGATGGATGTCGCGCGTATTGCCATGGATAGCGACGAGCTTGCCCATACGGTCGAGAATGGGGGTGGCCACCACTTCCACCCAGAGGTGGTCTCCCCCTCCCGTGCGCGCGCGGAGTTCGAAGCGGGAACTGCGTTCCGTGGTCAACCCCTGCTGCAGCGCTTCGACATGCGAGTGGAATTGCTCCAGTGTTTGCTCGAGCCCCTCGGGATCGAACATCACGCGAATGCTGCCTCCGAGCAGCGCGGCGGGCGCGTACCCGAGCAGATACTCCACCGAAGGCGAGACGAAGGTGAGATTCCACGCGGGATCACAGGTCCAGATAATGTCGGAGGAATTTTCCGCGAGCAGGCGGAATTTTTTCTCACTGTCCTCGATGGCGATTTCCGCGTACTTGCGCTCGGTGAGGTCCAGCAGGGTGCCAACCACACGCAACGGATATCCCGCCGTATCGCGCTCCACCACTTTTCCACGTTCGAGCACCCAACGCCATTCGCCATCGCGCGAAATCATCCAAGTTTCGGCCTGGTGGAACGGCGTCCCCCCCTGCACATGCTCTTGCAGCATATCGTGCAGACGGCGCACATCCTCCTCCGGCAAGGTCTCGATGCGCAGGCGTGTGAAGGACGGTACATCGCTTTCCGTGTATCCGAGCATGCCGCGCGCACGCGCGTTGAGCGTCACCGAATCGTCGGCAGGCCGCCATTCCCAGGCACCGAGGTCCGCACCCCACAGTGCGAGGTCGAGCATCTCGCGCGAATCGCGTATCTCCGCTTCGATGCGCCGCCGCTCGGTGATATCCTCGCCCGAACCCACGCTGCCGAGCAATTCACCGCGGCTGTCGTACATGGGGGCGAAATGCCAGCGGATGCTGCGCAGCGCGCCCGAACGGCAGCGAACGGCGGTTTCCACGGCTGCCGGCAATGCCAGCGTTCCACCGACAACGCCATCGAGATACTCGCGCATACGAACCCGTTCGCCCTCGGGCAGACAGGTGGTGTACCAGTCGCGGCCGTTCAATTCGTACTCCGAATATCCGAGCAGATCACAGGCCTTGTTGTTGACCAGCGTGATACGTCCATCGCGATCAAGCGAAAGGAAGAGCACTTCGGCGATATCGAGGTACTGCTGGATTTGCTGCTGCGCCACATGCAACAATCCCTGCATGGTGCGCTGCGTGGTGAGATCGGTGATGACACCGGCCATGCCGTCGGCGGGACAGCCCTTGCACGACGCGCGGCAGGTGACGAGGGTGGAATGCAGCGTGCCGTTGCGGCCGCGCAGCACGAACTCGCGCTGCTCGCGCTGGCCGTCGACCATGCTCCGCAACATGTCGCGCCACTCCTCCTGTTGCTCCTCGATGATCAGGCGAGCGAATGCCGTGCCTTGCAGCTCGGCCGCATCGTATTCGAGTATGGCGAGCACAGCATCCGAGATGTAGCGCAGTGTGCCCTGCCCGTCGGTTTCGAACACGATCTCCTTGATACCCTCGAGCACTGTGGAGAAGCGATGCTCGGTGCGGAGCAACTTCTCCTCCACGCGACGCTTCGCGCTCACGTCCACGGCGTACGTTTGCAACACTGTGCCGTTCTCCTCGTCGCGGATGCTGCGCGTCACTTCGTAGAGCCACACAATTTCGCCGCGCGCATCGCGGATGCGATACTCCTGTTCGAGCACCGCGCCGACGGTGGGCGTGGCACCGGAGAGTCGCTCGCGAATTCTGTCGCGATCATCCTCATGTACAAGGGAGATGAAACTCCGTTTCCCCGAGAGGAAGTCCGCCGGCTGATATCCATAGCGCGCGATGTTCGGGGAAATGTACAACAGCGGCCGATCCTCTTCCGGCGGGCGGCGCATGACCAGTACGGGACCGGAAGTGAAGAGATCGCGCTCCAGACGAAGCTGTTCCTGCACGCGCAGCGCTTCGCGTTCCCTGCGTTCCACCTCGCCACGTGCGGCTTCCAGCTCCTGCAGAAGGCGAAAGCGCTCGACCGCATAAAGCAGGGAGCGCAGCAGATGCCCGCGCGAAGCGCTGTCTTTCAGCAGATAGTCCTGGGCGCCGGTGCGTACAGCTTCGAGAGCGATGGCCTCGTCGTGTACGGCGGACTGAATGATGACGGGAACGTTGGAGGCCTGCGCGGCAACGGTGAGGAAGGAGTCGAGCCCGCGCGAATCGGGGAGGTTCAGATCCATCAGCACGGCGTCGAAGCGCGATGCCGAAAGCGCGGCGAGCCCTTCGGCCAGCGTCCCCGCAATGGTGATGGACCAGGTATGACGCTGATCCGCCATGATGGTGGCGGAGGTCAGTTGAGCGGAATCCGCATCATCCTCGATCAGGAGAAGCGACAGCGCGGCAGTCTCGGCGGTGATGTCCATGGGTACTCACGGGCTGGATGCGGGAGGAACGCGGGGTGCCGACGGCGTGGGCGTTCAGCCCTGGGGGTTCTGAATGTCGTATTCGCTGATCTTGGACAGCAGCGTGTTGTAGGCGATCTGCAGAATGCGCGCCGCCTTGGCCTTGTTCCACCGTGTCGCCCGCAGCGTCTCGAAAATGATCTGACGCTCGATCAGGGCGATGTGCTTTTTCACATGATCCTTGAGCGGCGCTCCATTGTCGAGTTCAGCCGAATCGATCACCGGCCCCACGGTGGCCGCACCGCCGGGCACGCTCATGAACTCGAGGTCGTTGAGATCGATCACCGCATTCGCCTGCAGCACCGCGCTGCGAATGGTCGATCGCAACTGCCGCACATTGCCGGGCCATTCGTACATCATGAGGAAATCCATTGCGGCGCTGGTGCAGCCCTCGACGGATTTGCCCAACTCGGCGTTGGTCTGTCGGATGAAGCGTTCGGTGAGAAAGGGAATATCGGCGCGGCGCTCGCGCAGCGCGGGGACGTGGATGGAAAATTCCCGAAGACGGTAGTACAAATCCGCGCGAAATTCCTTGCGCTCGATTTGCTGATGCAAATCGGAGTTGCTTGCCGCGATCACGCGCACGTCGATGCTGATGGGTTTGCCACCGCCCACGCGGAAAATCGCCCTGTCCTGCAAGGCCCGGAGCAATTTGGCTTGCGCAGCCCACGACATGTTCGGCACTTCATCGAGGAAAATCGTCCCGCCGTTCGCCAGTTCGAATTTGCCTTTTTTCATCGACTTCGCATCGGTGAAGGCCCCTTCCTCGTGGCCGAACAATTCACTCTCGAGCAGCGGCTCGGGAATGGCGCCGCAATCCACCGGGATGAACGGCTTGTCGGCGCGGCTGCTCATGGCGTGAATGGCGCGGGCGATGAGTTCCTTGCCCGAACCCGTCTCGCCTGTGATGAGCACGTCGAAATTGCTTTTCGCCACACGCCGCGTGCGCGCCGCCAATTCCACGATCACGTCGCTGGTACCCATTTCATGTAAAATGGGATCCTGCGAAAGCCCGGCGTCCGGCACGGTGCTCATTGCCGCGTGTCTGTCGGCCCTGTCGGCGATGGCGCGTGCCACCACGCGCAGCAAATCCTCGTTGCGGAAGGGCTTGGCCACGTAATCGAATGCGCCCGTCTTCATCGCCTCCACCGCGCCAGCCACACCGGCCATGGCGGTCATGAGAATGACGGGAATGGAGTCATCGATGCTCTTCACACGCCGCAGCACGTCGAGTCCGCTCAGGCCGGGCATGATAATGTCCATCAACACCACATCGGGAAGCCGCTCGCCGATGAATTTGAGCGCCTCCTCGCCGTTGGTGGCGGCACGGACGGAATACCCCGCGTCCTCGAACACCCCGGAGAGGACAATGCCCATCATTTCCTCGTCATCGACAATTAGAATGTGCTTTTCTTCAGCCATGATGGTCCCGTGGACAGGCGCGTGTTATATGGTGATGGAAGGATTCGCGGAATGACTTATTCAAGCGATTTTATACATTTCACTGATGAATCGCAAACCCGCGACGAGACGCCGGGCTCATGAACGGCCGCGCGGCACACGCACAGCAAGGAGCATCGCATGACACAGGCCGCGAAATCCCCGGTATTGATCACCGGCGCGAGTCAGGGCATTGGCAAAGCCACCACGGAATTGTTCGCTTCGCTGGGCCATCCCTGCATCCTTCTCGCCCGCGACGAGGCGGCGCTCGGCTCACTGCGCGACGATGTGCGGCGGCGCTTCGGCGTGCCTGTGCATATCGCGGCGGTGGATGTGCGCGACAGCGCGCGCTGCGTCGCCACGGTGCGCGAACTGGCAACCGCGCATGCGCCGGACATCGTGGTGGTGAACGCTGGTGTCGGACAATACGGTCCGGTGAATGACAGTGCGTGGAGCGACATCGAGAATGTTCTGCGCACGAATATCGACGGCGCGCTGGCCACAGTGCATGGGGCCTTGCCAGCATTGCTCGCGCGGGGCAGGGGCAGCATCGTGCTCATTTCGTCGGTGCTGGGACGTCGGGCCATCCCCTACAACGCGGCGTATTGCGCCAGCAAATTCGCCTTGCAGGGCTACGCCGACGCTCTGCGGCTGGAAGTGCAGCCGCGCGGTGTGCACGTGGGCGTGGTGTACCCCGCGCGCACCGACACTGCTTTTTTCGACCGCATGACCTACTCGCTGCCGCAACGCGCGCGCCGCGCCGTGCCCACCAGTCCGCCCTCGCGCGTGGCGCGGGCCGTGTACCGCTGTGTTGCCGGGCGGAGGCGTGCGGTGTACGCCACGCCCGAGGGCTGGGCATTTTCTTTCGCGGGGCACCATTTTCCGCGATTGACGGATTTTGTACTTTCACGCATGGTTCCACGACCGGAGAATGAATGACACGCCAACAGTTTCTGCGCTTGGTGCTGTTCGACATAGACGGCACGCTCATCACCACGAACGGCATTGCGCGCGCTTGCTTCACCGAAGCGATGGAGGAGCGATTCCAGCGTGTGGTGAACGGCGGGAGTTACGATTTCGCCGGTAAAACCGATTTGCAGATTTACCACGACCTCTGCCGCGCGTCGGACATCACCGACGAGGAAGCCGAGCGTGGCCGCGACCGCTTCTTCGACCGCTTTTTCGCGCTGCTCGAGCAGCGCCTGACCGAAGACAATGTGACCGTACTGCCGGGGGTGCGCCCGCTGCTCGACGCGCTCGAAGCTGAGGAACCCGCCACCACCGCGCTGCTCACGGGCAACATGCTGCACGGAGCGCGTATCAAACTCACACCTCCGGGACTGTTGCGGCATTTCGCCTTCGGAGCGTTCGGCAGCGATGCGCATCATCGCCACGAGTTGCCTGCCATCGCGCAGGCGCGCGCCTACGACAAGGTGGGCGTGATGTTCAAGGCCAAGGAAATTGTGATCATCGGCGACACTCCGCATGACATCGACTGCGGACGCCATCTGAATGTCAAATCGATAGCGGTAGCCACCGGAGGATACAGCAATGAACAGCTCGCGACACATGGACCGGATTTCGTTTTCTCCACACTCGAGGATACGAACGCGATTCTCGACGCCATATTCACGTGAGTGCGCGGCACTGCTGCTGTTCCTGCTCCTGGGCTTCGCCGCACCCGCGACGGCGCAGGTGGAACTCCCCTGGCGCAGTCTGCTGCTCAACGAGGATTTTTCCGGCTTCTTTCCATCGCGCTTTGTTGTGGGCGCCAACACCGCGCATGATGCCAACCAGGGCAATATCGTTCTGACGCCGTATGCTGCCGGACAGGTGGGTAAGCTTTTCCTGCGCCAGTCGGTACCCATCCGCTATTTCGATGTGGATTTCCGCGCGTATCTCGGCGTGTCGAATCCCACGAACGCCGGCGGAGCGGATGGCATCGTCTTCGCTTTTGCGCCGCTGGCCGAGTATCCGTCGGGTGCGGGTGGTTCAATTAATTTCGATGGTTGCCTCGGTTACGGTGTGGAACTCGACACGTACTTGAACACGCAGCTGCTCGATCCGTCGCAGGAACACGTGGCCATCGTGCATCAATCCACCGGCAACCATCTAGCGACGCGTGTGTTGCAGAACGGATTTTTCAAAAACGACCGTTGGCACGATATCCGTGTGCGCTTCCGCGACGGGCAGACCACGGTATGGATCAACGGCAACGAATGGCTGCGCCACAGCATTGCCGGCTTCTTTCCGTTCGACGGCTATTTCGGCTTCACCTCGGCGAGCGGCGCCTCGTTCAACGAGCATCGCCTCGACGATGTGCACCTGTCCATTCCCACGCGAAGGAGTACCGATCTGGGAATGCACCGCGTATGCTCGACCGTGACCATCGACACCTTATTGCGCGTTGAGAACAATCATCCTGACGGCGCGGATTTCACCATCACGGCGATCGCGCTCGATCCGTCGGTACCCGGCACGTTTCTGCTGCCCACCAATCCCGTGCCTTCCGTCGTTCCCCACAACGGACGCGCCGGTATTCCACTGCGCATCGTGCTGCCCAGCGAGGGATTGTACAGCGCCGTATTGCGGTTGACAGCGGACAATGGCGAGGAGGTGATCGACACGTTGCGCATCGAGGCACGCACGCAGCAGTTGCGCTGGGCGCAGGCCGGCATCGCCATGCCGTTGCAGGCAGTGGGGCTCGCGCGCGACACCACCATCGTGCTGCAGAATCCCGGTTCGGTCGATGCGGAAATCGCGGGGCTGCAAGCCGCGGGCAGCAATGTGCTGGTGTTGTCGCCCACCGCCTTCCCCATTCTGTTGCGGCCCGGTGAAAGCGTCGCCGTGCGCCTGCGCGTTACGCCTACGGCGCATGGCATTTCCACGGACAGCGTGCGCATTCTCGCGCCCTGTGGTGCGACGCCCTCGCTCGTGGTGACGATGAACGCCATCAGCGAGGAGTTGGTGCTGCGCTTCCCAGCGCCGGCAACCATGGTGAATCCCGGGCGTGTGGCGTATGTGCCCCTGTACACCGACTCCCTGCCGCGTGTAACACCCGTGCGCGCGCTGCGCGCGACGGTGCGCTACGACCATATGCGATTCCGCTTCGCACCCTCTCCCGCGACAACCTTCCTCGGCGGCGCGGCTCCCGCCGGCAGTACCGCACAGATTACTGAATTGTCCAACGGAGTGCTTGAGATCAGCATGGTGTCGCCCAGCCGCTGGATGGATCTCGGCATCTATATCATTCTGCCCCTCGAGCCCATCGTTGCGGACAATGTTTGTACCGATCTATCATTGGAAGCCGCGCTTGGAAACGCTGGATTGAGCGGTGAACTGGAGTTGCCTGTCCCCGATGCTGACGGCCGTTTATGCATCAACGCATCCTGCCGTCTGCCCGCCGGACTGTCTCTGCTGCAACCTCCTCGCGCCGCAGCCTATCCGAACCCCGTCGTGGGGCAGGGGCGGCTGCGCATCGAACTTCCCGCCGCGATGACGATCCGCTGCACGCTCATCGATGCGCTTGGACGCGAAGTGCTTCTGCTGTTCGATGGCAGTGCCGAAGCGGGCGCATTGGAAGTCACGCTGGATTCCAGCGGCTTGGCGCCGGGCGTGTATCGCTGTCGCCTGCAATGGCCGGGCGGCGTGGAATGGAGCACTGTGGTAGTCGGTGCATCGTAGCCCCGGCCGAGAGTGATGTCCTGCGCCAGCCAGGTGCGGAATACATATGAAGAGATGAAAGAGAGCGAAGAGAGCGGAGAGGAATTGTTGAGGGCGCTTCCCGCTCGAATCCTGCCGGCTGGCTGAGTGCGTGATACATTTGAAGAGAGCGCGGAGAGCGCAGAGAGCGCGGAGGAATGGTTTGAGGTCGCTTCCCGCCCGATCCGTGCGCCCCGCGGCAATCGAGTCAACGCAAGGGCGCAGAGACGCAAAGCCGCGAACCCTCTGGGCCCTCGGTGTGGCGAA
>DAOSDL010000020.1:0-81602 GCA_035362335.1 Bacteroidota bacterium | reverse complement strand
CACCATTTTCATTCTCCCGGGTGTGACGAAGGAACATGAGAGACTGTGGTTTTAAACCTATGTTGAACCCGCTCTTCACAAATCAACCGGCAACGACTCAGGGATAATGCAGCTCGGCACCGGGACCCACTGGTATTCCCAGGAGGAACCAGCCGATCAGCAATGCCGTCCAGATGAGGGCAAACACCACGGTATACGGCAGCATGGTGGCAATGATGGTGCCGATGCCGGCGCGCGCATCGTATTTCACGACGAAGGCCACGATCAACGCGAAATACGACATCATCGGACTGACGATATTCGTCACGCTGTCGCCCACGCGATAGGCGCCCTGCACCAGCTCCGGCGAATAGCCGAGCAGCATGAACATGGGCACGAACACCGGTGCCATGATGGCCCACTTCGCCGATGCGCTGCCCATGATGAGATTGATCGACGCGGTGATGAGTACGAAGAGAATGAGAAGCGGAATCGGTCCGAGTCCCGAAGCGGAAAGAGCGGCCGCACCCTCGATGGCTACAATCAAGCCGATGTTGGTCCAGTTGAAGTAGGCCACGAATTGGGCGGCGAAAAACACCAGCACGGTGTACACGCCGAGGGTTTCTATTGCCTTGCCCATGCCGTTCATCACATCGGCATCGCTGCGAATGGTTTTCGCACCGATGCCGTAAGCCACGGCCATGACCACGGCTCCGAGAAAAATGAAGGCCACCACGCCTTTGAGAAATGGTGAATTCAGCACACTCCCCGTCTCCGCGTCGCGAAGAAAGCCCTGCTCGGGAATGAGTCCGGCGGCAATCACCACAACGAAGGCGCCCGTGGCAATGAGCGCATAGCGCAGTCCCCGGCGCTCGTCGCTGTTGAGCGGACGCAGCGCGTCGTCGCCCTCCAAACCGGGATTACTGTACGGGCCGAGACGCGGTTCGACGATACGTTCGGTGACCCAGGTGCCTGCAACGGCGATGAAAAAGGTGGAGACGAAAAGGAAGTAGTAATTCGCCGCCGCGTTCACCTCGTACCCCGGCGCGATAATATGCGCCGCCTCCTGCGTGAGTCCCGCCAGCAAGGGGTCGATGGTGCCGAGCAGCAGATTGGCACTGTAACCGCCGGAAACGCCCGCGAAGGCGCCGGCTATGCCCGCGATGGGATGGCGTCCCACCGCCGCGAAAATCACACCCGCCAGCGGCACGAGCAGCACATAGCCCACCTCGCTCGCGGCGTTGGACATGATGCCCGCGAACACGATCACGAAAGTCAGCAGCTTGCGCGGGGCCGACAGCACCAGCTTGCGCAGCGCCGTGCCTATCAATCCGCTGCTCTCGGCGATGCCTATGCCCAGCATCGACACAAACACCGTTCCCAATGGAGCGAAGCTGGTGAAATTCGTCACCATGGTGGTGATGATGCGGTGCAATCCGTCGATGGAAAGCAGATTCACCGGTCGCACGGTTTCACCCGTGCCCGGATGTTGCACGGCGATGTTGAATTGGCTGAATATCCAGGAAAGGATGACCACTCCCACGGACAATAAAGCGAACAACGTCGCGGGGTGCGGAAGCGCGTTGCCCACGCGCTCGATGATGTGAAGGATGCGGTCCAGTCGGCCGGGACGCGCGGCTGAAGTAGTACCCATGCGGTTGATCCGCTCTATGTGAATGTGGAGCTGGCGTATCCGCATTCAACAACGGAGCGGAACGGGAAGTTCACCGGCACAGCGGCACGATTGCCTGTTCGAGCCGGGCGATGCGAAGCGCCCCTGCCCTCGCGTACGTCGCAGCGATGCGGCGTTCGCGAGGGCAGGGGCGTGGAATCATGAAGGCGCTTCTTTCGGGAAAGCGCGCGGGACCATGCCTCGCTCGCCTTCGATTCAGTGCATGCTACCCTTGCGCTTCTCCGAGATAGGGATCGTTGACGGGAATGGCGCTGCGTCGACGGAATTGCCAGGCCGTGACGAGCACAAACACGCCGCCGAGACCGAGCAGCGGACCGAGTTCATTCCACCCGAGCACCACGCTGTCATGCGCATAATTGGGCATCACGAGCCAGTACATGTCGAGCAGATGCGCGAAGAGCAGCAGCACAGCGCCGCCGAGCAACACATTGAGATTGCGCTTCGCATCCTGCGACAGCAGCAGAATGAAGGGAACGATGAAATGCAGCAGCAACAGCAGTATGGACACGTACTCCCAGCCGTGCTGCGTGCGGTATTTGAAAAACACCGTTTCCTCCGGCAAATCCGCGTACCAGATGAGCAGGTATTGCGAAAAGGCGATGTAGGCCCAGAACACGTTGAAGGCAAAGAGCAATTTGCCCAGATCATGAAAGCGCTCGGTGGTGAGCCAGGCGTCGAGTTGCCCGGCCTTTTTCAGCAACACGGCGATGATGGTGATCACCGCGAGCGCGCCCACCAGCGAACCCGAAAAATAGTACACGCCAAAAATCGTGCTGAACCAATGCGGGTACAGCGACATCAGCAGATCGAAAGCGGCGAAGGTGATGGTCACGCCGAAGAAAATGGTGACCGGCGCGCTCAGCACCCAGTTCCGCCTCGTGGGAGCGATATCCGCGCGCGCATCCTGTCGGAAGGAATTTCCGACAATCAGGTAGTACATGCCGATCCACACGCCGATATAGACGAAGAGACGAATGGTGAAGAACGGCACGTTGAGCCAGGCGGCTTTGCCCTGCAACACCACATCGCCGGGTTCGGGATGTACCCAGTGATGGTACAGCTCGTGCACCCCGAAAACGATAGGCAGCACGAACACCAGCAGCAGCGGCGTGAATCCCCCCATCAGTTCGGGAATGCGTCGCACCGCCGTGCTCCAGCCAGCGCGCACGAGAAATTGCAGCATGCTGAAAAACACCGCCGTGACGGCGATACCGCCGAAGAACACGAAGGCGATCAGATAGCCGAAGAGGAAACGCTCGTAATCGGCGAAGGCCGCCGCGAGCGACAGGGCCACGCCAAGCGCGGCCGTGGCGGCGCCGGCCATGGTCATGGTTTTCACGAAGCGCGTGTCCGCGAGAAGTACTGGTGCCTTGATCATTGTGCCTGCCCTGCGTTCGTGGTCTTCACCGCGTTGCTGTCCACGGCCGCCGCGGGAGTCGCCTCCGCGTATTTCAGCGGCGCACGCTGCAGCACGCGCACATAGTTGACGATGGCCCAGCGATCCTCCGGTGTGAGTTTGTCGGCATAGCCGGGCATGATGTTCTGTCCCGCGCTGATCACATGAAACAGCCGCGCATCGGAGTAGCTCTTCGCATTCACGCCGGCGAGATTCGGCGGCTTGGGCATGCCCTTGCGCACCACGGCGGTGGTATCCTGTCCCGACGGGGAATGACAGGTGGCGCAGAACGCATCGAAACGGTTCTTGCCGCGCGCCAGCACATCCTCGCGTCCCGCAAGTGAATTACGGAGTTCGGCCTCCGCTTCCTCGAACGTGGTGTACGGGTAGATGTCGCCCTCGCGGGGAACGGTGCCGGGCACATGGTCGCGCATGGATTTACGGTCCGCGAAAAACGTCGTCCCCTGCTGCGCACCCACTTTGCTCTGATAGTACATGTCCTGAATGAGATGGATGGGTGGCGCCGTGGACCGCAGCGCCTGGAAGTCGTTCCGTGCCCAGAGCACGAACAAGGTCACGGCCACCAGCGCGGCGCCGATGCCGCCGTAGATCAACGTGCGTTTATTCTTCAACATGATTCACCGTGCGAATGTCGAGCCCGCCGAGCGTGTGCAGAAGCTCGCGCGTGCGTTCGGGATGATACTGGGGATCCTCGGCTTCGATGGTCACCACAAAACCGTCGTCGGTGCTGCGCAGAAAATGCGGGTCGTTCTGCCAGCGCGAGAACCAGCGCGGCAATCCGTTGAGCGCGAACATACCCACAACCGTGACGATGGCGGTGAGGAGAATGGTGAGTTCGAAGGTGATGGGAATCGATGGTTGAATGGCGAAGAGCGGCTTGCCGCCGATCACCAGCGGATAGTCCACCGCACCCGTCCACCACTGCAAGTGCAGCGCGAGTCCCATGCCCGCGACTCCCCCGCCGAGGGCGAGCCACGGAAGGATGGTGCGCTTGATGCCCATGGCGTCGTCGAGTCCGTGCAGGGGATACGGCGTGTGCACATCGTAACGCGTGTACCCGGCGCGACGCAGCTCGGCCGCCGCTTTGAGTACGGCGTCGGGATCGGTGAATAAACAGATCATTCCAGCGGATTGCATACTGCGCTGTACTCCTTCTCAGTGATGACCGTGGCGTGGCTGCGCTCCGGGAAGGATGGCCTTCACCTCGGAAATCGCAAGCACGGGAATGAATTTCGCGAACAGCAGAAAGAGCGTGAGGAACAGTCCGATGGTGCCGACGAATATGGACACGTCCACCCACGTCGGTGTGAAATACCCCCAGCTCGACGGCAGAAAATCGCGGTGCAAGGATGTGGCGATGATCACGAAGCGCTCGAACCACATGCCGATGTTCACGAAGATCGAGATCACCCAGGTGATCAGCAGACTGCGGCGGATGCGCTTGAACCAGAAAAGCTGCGGGATGAACACATTGCAGGTCACCATGGTCCAATACGCCCAGGCGTAGGGTCCGAACGCGCGATTGATGAACACAAAGCGCTCGTAGGGATTGCCGCTGTACCATGCGATGAAGAACTCGATGCCGTAGGCGTAACCCACCATGAGGCCGGTGGCCATCAGAATCTTGTTCATGTTGTCGATATGCTTGAGCGTGATGAACTGCTCGAGATTCAGCAGCTTCCGGGCCAGAATCATCAACGTCAGCACCATGGCGAAGCCCGAGAATATCGCGCCCGCAACGAAGTACGGCGGGAAAATCGTGGTGTGCCAGCCGGGAATGACGGACACGGCGAAATCGAAGCTCACGATGGTGTGCACCGAAAGCACCAGCGGCGTGGAAATACCCGCCAGAATCAGATAGGCCTTCTCATAGCGGTGCCAGTGACGATTGGCGCCCGTCCACCCCATGCTGAAAAACGTGAAGGCGATTTTCGCGAGCTTGTTCTTCGCGCGATTCCGCATCGTGGCGAAATCCGGCACGAGGCCCACAAACCAGAACATCAGCGAGACGGTGAAATACGTGGACACGGCGAACACATCCCACAGCAGCGGCGAACGGAAATTCACCCACATCTGCATCTGATTCGGCAAGGGCAGCAGCCAGTACACGGCCAGCCAGGGACGACCGGTGTGAATGATGGGAAAAATCAAAGCGCAGATCACGGCGAAAATCGTCATGGCCTCGGCGGCACGATTGATGGCGGTGCGCCAACGCTGTCGAAAAAGGAAAAGAATGGCCGAAATCAACGTGCCCGCGTGTCCGATGCCGATCCAGAACACGAAGTTCGTGATGTCCCAGGCCCAGCCCACCGGCTGATTGTTGCCCCACACGCCGATGCCGGTGAACACGGTGTAGAGAATGGTGAGTATGCCCCAACCGGCGAGTGCGGAGGTGACGCTGATCGTCGCGTACCAGGCCTTGGTCGGCGTGCCTTCCACGACGCGGGATACTTGCTCGGTCACGTCCTTGACGGTGACCTTGCCTTCGACCAATGGCTCGCGCAGTTCCGTCGCGTCCACGGTCACCGTTCCCGATCCTTCGATGTTCCAATGCTCGTGGCGCTGTGTATCGTTGTGTCGGCTCATGCCGGGCCTCCGTTCGTGTTCCGGATTTTCGCGAGATAGGTGATGGACGGCAGCACGTTCAATTCGCGCAGCACATGGTAACCGCGATCGCTGCCGCGGCTCTTGGACACGGCGCTGTCGGGATCGTTCGTATTGCCGAACACGATGGCACCGGCGGGACAGGCCTGCTGGCAGGCGGTGCGCACCTCGCCGTCCTCCAGCGTGTCGCGTCCTTCGTTTTTCGCATGATGCTTCGCTTCGTTGATGCGTTGCACGCAGAAGGTGCACTTCTCCATCACACCGCGCATGCGCACAGTGACGTCGGGATTGAACACCAGCGACAGAGGATCGCGATCCTCCTTGTGGTAATTCAGATAGTTGAAACGGCGCACTTTGTACGGACAGTTGTTCGAGCAGTAACGCGTTCCCACGCAGCGGTTGTAGGTCATTTCGTTGAGGCCCTCGGGGCTGTGCGTGGTGGCGGCCACGGGACACACGTTTTCGCAGGGCGCTTTTTCGCAATGCTGGCAGAGCATGGGTTGTAACAGCGTGTAGGGATTGTCGTCCTCACCGGCGTAGTAACGGTCGATGCGTATCCAATGCATTTCGCGTCCACGCAGCACCTGCTCCTTGCCCACCATCGGGATGTTGTTCTCCGACACGCAGGCGATGACGCAGGCATTGCAGCCCACGCAGGCCGAAGTGTCGATAGTCATGCCCCAGCGATGGCCCTTGCTGTAATCGAAGGGCTGGGTCACGCTGATCGGACGGTCGGTGTTGCTCTCCGCGCCGTACACCGGCAAATCCTTCGCGAACAACACGGACGGATCCTTGCTGTAGGCTGCCAGGGTGCTTTCCTTCACAATGTCGCTGCGGTCGATATCGTAGAGTTCGCCGCCCGACAACGAGTGATGATCCTGCGTGGTCGCGATGCGCATCGTCCCGCCCGTGCGCTCGACGCGCGCGCGCACGTAGCCGATGCTGTCCACATTGTCGGCCGGCAACAGGGCGAAGGCGTTGACGCCCTTCCCATCGAGCACGCGTCCACCCTCGCGACGGCCAAAGCCGGTCGTGGTATAGAGCATGTCATCCGCCATGCCGGGCTGAATGAAGGCAGGCAATTCCACACTACCCGCCGCGGTGCTGATGCGCAGCACATCCTCCTGCTTCACGCCGAGGCGCTGCGCCGTTGCCTTGCTCAACACGGCAACATTGTCCCAGGTGACCTTGGTCACGGGATCGGGTAATTCCATGAGCCAGCCGAGGTTGGCGTAACGTCCATCATACAGCGAGTGGCTGGGCAGCACGGCGAGCATGAGATCGCGCGTGGGTGCTGCGGAAGCTGCGCGCACGGCTTGCGCGGCTGCGCTTGCATCGAAGCCCAGGGCGCGGGCGGGTGCCTCGGCAGGCACGCGACCGTTTTTCAACGCGTCGTGCCAGAATCCCTCGAAGCCCGCGCGGCCACTCGCGGGAAAGCGCTCGTTCTTCCAGCGCGCTCGAATGAAATCGTACCAGGTCGGCGTTTCGGCAAGTGCCTTGCTGTCGAAGGCGCGCGCCACGCCCATCAGGGCGTCCGCGAGCGATGGCTGACCTTCGTTCAGCGGAGCGATGAGCGGCTGCGCCACGGCTTCGGCGCCATCGATCATGCGTGCATCGCCCCATTGCTCGAGATGGTGGTTGATGGGAATGAAGATGGAACAGAGCTTCGATGTCTCGTCCGCATACAGCGAGAGGGAGAAGCGATACGGCACCTTCGAGACCAGCGAGCGGAAGCCGCCACCGGGCATGGAGTAGGCCGGATTGACATCGGCGAAGAGCAGCACGCCAACATCGCCACGGCGCAATTCCTTGCGCAGGGCATCGATGCCGGCCTTTTTGGAATTGCTGAACGGCAGCACGCGGCGCGCATCAAGCACGCGGCCTTCGCCGTACGCGCCAAGTGCGCGATTGAGCAGCACACCCAGCACCTGCGTTTCATAGGGCAAATGCCGGCCGATCATCACCACCGAGGCACGGGCGGCCAGATCCGCGGCGATTTCCGCGAGCTGCGGAAAACGCTCGTTGCCAGCACCTTTGAGCAGCGGCGTAAGGGAAGCATCCGCGGTCTTGCCGTGCCGTGTGGCCAGGGTGTGCAGCAAGGCGAGGAGGAATTCGTTGATCTCACCGGGACGGATGCGCACGCGCCTGTCGGCGTTGGAACCCGTGAGCGTCGTCGCCGCTTCGACCGCGTAGAAGCGGCTCATCGGCGCCGCTTGCTTCGCCGGCGAGCGCCGCTGTGCGAAGCGTCGAATATGGTACAGCGCTTCGGGATCGCTGCCGAGGAAGTCCGCTTCCACTCCGAGGATCACATCCGCCAGTGCCAGATCCGGAACGATCACCGCATCCACACCCAGCACGCGACGATTGGCTTCTGCGGGCGCGGTGGCGGTGATGGCCGGCCAGGTCACCACTTTCGTGTTCGGCAGGAGCTGCTCGAGCGCGGCGTACAGCGACGCCAGCGAAGGCGAAGCATGTTCATCCACCAGAATGCGCGTGGCCTTGCCCCGTGCCGCCGTCTCGCGAATCGCATCGGCAATGCGACGCATGGCGTTGAGCGGCGTGGAGTCGCTGTCGTTGACTGTGGGTCGCAGAATGCGGTCGGGATCGTACAGCGCCAGCAGCGAGGCCTGTGCGAGATGCGACGATGCGCCACCGCAAATCGGATCGATGTCGTTGCCCTCGATTTTAATCGGGCGTCCTTCGCGCGAGCGCACGAGCAGTCCCGTGGCGAAGTTCTGCTGCGCAAAGGCGGTGGCGAAATGGTTGGCCACGCCGGGCACCAGGTATTCGGGTTTGCGCACGTAGGGCACGATGGTTTGCTCGGGCCGTCGGCAACCCGTGGCGGCCAGCGCCGCCGAAGCCGCCAGCAAGCCGACGAAGGTGCGGCGCGTGATGGACGTGGCTCCGCCGCTGGGCTCGTCGTAGTCGGCGGGAAACTCGTTACCGAGTTGCGCCATGACCTCCGGATCGCGCGACAGTTCGCGGAAGCTTTTCCAGTATGTCTTGTGCGTGGTATCTGTATCGGCCATGCTATCTGTTGTCGCTGTGATGGGAGTTTCCTTGCTCATCGCGTCCTGTGCATCAGTGGTGACAGGCCGAGCAGTTTTCCGGCCCCTTGTTCAGGGCGCGGCGCAACACCTCGGGCTTCACATCCACGCCGGTGATGGGACGCGTGCGAATCACGTACTCGTCGGGATTGCGGTGACAATCGAGGCACCAGCCCATGGTGAGCGGTTTCTTTTGCGCCACCACGCCCTGTTTTTCCACCTCGCCATGGCAGGACGCGCAATCGATGCCGGCGTTGACATGGCGGCTGTGATTGAAGAAGGCGTAATCGGGCAGACGATGAATGCGAATCCACTCAATGGGCTGATTCTTTTCATAACTCGCGCGCACCACTTCGAGCTTGGGGCTGTCGCGCTTCACCGCGGTGTGGCAATTCATGCAGGTGCTCGTGGGCGGCACGGTGGAATGCGCGGAGGTTTCCACACTCGTGTGACAATACACGCAACTGATGCCGAGATCGCCCGCGTGCACGCGGTGGTCGAAGGGCACGGGCTGCTGCGGACGGTAGCCCACGTCCATCACACTGGGATGACGCAGGAAGTAAAACGCCACGGCACCCACGGCGGCAAACACGAGACCGCTCAGGATGGCGCGCTTGAGTGTTCTATCTATCGAAGCATTGAACATAATTGCCTGTGATCCTCTGAAGCGTTGTTACGATTGCCGCGGAACCGCCATCGCCTCGCGGCGAAGCTTGCGCTGCGCCACCCACAGGCGCAGGGCGAACATGCCGATCACGAGAAACGGCATGGACATGAGAAACATGATGCTGGCGCTGAAACCCGACGACACGGGCGTGCTGCCATCGGCCGCGTAGGCCTCCTTGCAATTCGGACAGGCCGTGACCGTTTCCGGCATCACGAGCGCCAGCAGTACGAGCAGCAGCGCCGCAACAATGAAAAATGGTTTCATGATCTCACGCATACACATGGTACAGCAGGACATACACCAACACACCGGTCACCGACACGTACAGCCATAGCGGCAGCGTCCAGCGCGCAATGGCGCGGTGACGTTCCACCGTCATCTTCAGGCCGCGAAACAGCGTGATGATGGCCATGGGCGGCACGGCGACGGCGAGCACCGAGTGCGAAATCAGTATCACGAAGTACACGGTGCGGGCCAGGCCCTCGCCCTGGAATTTCGTGATGAGCTGCGCATTGAAATGGTAGTACAGATACGTCGCCAGAAACAGCGTGGACGTGGCGAAGGCCGCCAGCATCATCGCGCGATGCTGCTGCACCTTCCCGCGACGGATGAGCACAAAGCCCAGAACCAGAAACAGCGAGGCCAGCGCGTTCAGCGCCGCGTTGACCGAGGGCAGATCGCTCACGCTCATGCCGCGCTCCGCTTCAACAGGCGATCGAGCACGGCGCGCAAGTCGCGCAGCTTCGTGTCGTCCATGCCATCGTAATAGCCGCGGATGTTGCCGTCGGCATCCACCAGGGCGAAGCGCGTGCTGTGCAGCGCGGGCTGCGAGGCGTCGCCCATGAGAAAGCCCTTCGAGGCCAGCGTGGCAACACTGTCGGCGGACATGCGCAGCATGTACCAACGGCCGCGCGTGGCGTTGTAGCGCTCGGCGTAGCGCGCGAGACGCGGCACATCGTCATTGACCGGATCCACGCTGAATCCCACGATGCGAAAGTCCGCCGCATCGGCGTACTCGGCCTGCAGGACATTGGCCTTGGAATTCATCACCGGGCAGGGCCCGCCGCAGGAGGTGAAAAAGAAATACGCGAGATACACCGTGCCGCGCAGCTGCGCGTCGGTCACGGGGTTGCCGTCGAAATTCGTACCGCTGAACGCGGGCGCGGCTTTCACCACGGCGGGAAGCTCCACCGGAGGCCGCTGCTCGCGCGTCGAGCAGGAAGTAACGAGTATCGCCGCCGGCAGAAGTGCCGCGACGATAAAAGAGGTGCGTGTCATGATTTCGCCACGGTGTTCAAGGTGACAAGGTACAGGGCGATGATCGCCACGGCGATCACCGCTAGTGACAACGTCCACGGCGCTCCCCCGCTCACGTTCACTCCGGAGCCGAGGAAGAACATGTCGTGGAACAGCGAGGTGACGTAGTACATCGGATTGAGGCGCATCACCGCAGCCAGCCACGGATGCGCGCCTTCCACGGGAAACAGCGCGCCGCTCAACACCCACATCGGCATGAGCAGCAGATTCATGATTGCGTGGAATCCCTGCGTCGAACTCATGCGCCAGGCGATGAGCAAGCCGAGACTGGTGAGCAGCACCGCCGCGAGCAACAATACCAGCATCGCAAGCAGCAGGCCCTGCGCGCTCACCGACACGCCGATCCAGGGAAGGAACAGCAGGAACAGCATCGCCTGCGCAAAGGACAGCGTTACCCCCGCGGCGATTTTACCCCAGAGTATCGCCCCGCGCGAAGCAGGCGAAACCAGCACGCCCTGCATGAATCCGCCGCGCCTGTCCTCGATTACCGAGATGGTGGAAAATATCGCGCTGAACAGTGTGATCAGCAGCAGCATGCCGGGAAACAGAAACGCCGCGTAACTCATGCCGCTGGCTCCATCGCCCACCACGCCCGTGCCGAAACCCGCGCCAAGAAACAGCCAGATCACGATCGGCTGACCAATGGCGCCAAGCACGCGGCTGCGACGACGGAAAAACTGCCGCAGATCCCGCAGCCACAAACTGTACACCGGAAGCGCAAAGCTGCTCATGCGGCCAGCACCTCCTCCACGCGCTCCACCGCGTCCAGCGGACGCGCAACGAACCAGTCGTCCAGATTCGCGCGACGCCATTCCATATGCTCCACCAGCGGATGCCGCTCACCCAGACGCTCCAGCACTTCCGCCATTCCCGCGGCGCACAGCAACAACCGTCCTTCGCGCAGGGCGTAACGCCGCCCCACGCCGCGCAGCAATTCCGCCAGCGCGTCCACGTCGGTTGTGGCGAATTCCACCACCGACTCTCCGAATTCCCGGAGCAACGCGGCGGGTGTGTCCTGTGTCATCACCTGCCCATCGCGCAAGGCCACCACGGCATCGCAACGCGAGGCCTGTGCCATGTCGTGCGTCACCATGACGGTGATCAGCGAGCGCTCGCGCGTCAAGGCGCCCAGCAGCGCGAACACTTCTTCGCGCACGCGCGGATCGAGTCCGGAGAAGGGCTCGTCCAGCAGCAGCACGCGCGGCCACGTGGCGAGCGCCTTGGCGATTTCCACGCGACGACGGAAGCCGCCCGACAGCGTCCCAACGCGCGTGTCGAGCATGTCTGCTATACCCAGCGTGTGCAGAAATGCCGTATCCAGCACGCCGTCGCGTTCGCGCTTGCCGTACAGCATGGCATGGTGCAGAATGTTTTCCCGCACGCTGAGCATGTCGTCCAGCGCCGGCGTTTGAAACACCACACCCAGCAGGCCCGGCGGCACCGCGCCGTTTCCATCCAGACGTACCTCGCCCGCATCGGCACGCAATGCGCCGGAGAGAATGCGGAACAGCGTGGACTTGCCACTGCCATTCGGACCCACCACGGCGGTGACGCGTCCGGCGCCGGCAACGAAAGACACATTGCGCAAGGCCTGCGCGGCGCTGCGTGTGCCCTTGGCCCAGGTGTACGATATGGAAGTGGCGCTCAGCACGATGCTCAGAGTCCCAGTACCGTCAGCGCGAACACCATCACCACGAAAAACACCACGGGGATGTACACGAAATAGCGCAGCCGCGGATTGTCGAATTTCAAATGCATGAAAATCCACGCCACCAACCCGGCTTTCGCAAGAGCGATCAGTATGCCCACCACGATATTGGCCGTATCGCCGAAGTGAATGGTGGTCACGCCCACCGTCAGCGCGGTGAGAATCAACAGGGCGATGAACACGAGCAGGTACGCGCGCTGTATGTCCTTGAATGATGTACCGGATGCCATGCTTGCCTCGCCGCGCGTTTAGAAAATCAGATACAGTGTCGGGAAGAGGAAAATCCACACCAGATCCACGAAGTGCCAGTACAACCCCAGCGCCTCGACGCGATGCGCCTTGGCGGGCGGATACTTGCCGGCCATGGATTTGCCCAGCATCCACACCATCGGAATCAAGCCGCCGATTACATGCATCGCGTGAAAGCCGGTCATGAGGAAATACGACGCGTAAAAGGTGTTCGTCCACGGGTAGATGTCATGCGAGAATTTGCTCGTGTACTCGTAACTCTTGATGCCGAGAAAAGCGAAGGCGCAGAGTATGGTGATGAACAGGAAGAGCCGGAACTTCTTCTCCTCGCCATGCTCCAGCGCGTGATGCGACAGCGCCATGGTAAGACTGCTGCCGATCAGCACGGCGGTGTTGATGGTGGCCACCACCTTGTCGAGCTGATGCGCACTCGTGGTGAACACATCGATGTTCAGATTGCGCAACACGATGAAGGCCCCGAAAAAGCCGGAGAAAAACATGATCTCGGATGCGAGGAACACCCACATGCCAAGCTTGCCGTGCGGCATGCCGGTGGTGAAACGCGATTCCGCAGCTACAGTGCTCATAACTATGCCTTGTCCAGAAACATCAGTGTGAGTAACGCCAGCAAATACAGGTACGAGGCGAGCAACACTGTCCGCGCGTTGCTGTTGCTGCGCTGATACAGAAAGCGCAATGCCATCAATAGGAAGCCGCCGCCCAGCAGTGTCGCGCCCACGAAATACACCATGCCCGTGGCGCCAAGCACCGAAAGGAGCAAGCTGAACACCAGCAGCAACAGCGTGTACGACACCACGTGCCGCGCCACGAGCATGCCGCTTTCGTCCAGCACCGTCAGCATCGGAAAGCCCCCGCGCTCGTAATCCTTGCGGTACATCCACGCCAGCGAGAGGAAGTGCGGCATTTGCCAGAGAAAGAGAATCATGAACAGCACGCCCGCTTCCATGCCAATGGTGCCCGATACGGTGGCGTAGCCACCCATGGGCGGCAACGCACCGGGAATTCCTCCCACAAGTGTGGAAAACTGCGTCACACGCTTCATCGGTGTGTACACGGCCAGATACAGCGCGAAGGTCAACGCGGCGAGTCCCGCCGTCAATGGCTGCACCGCCAGCAGCAGCGCCAGGCCCGAGGCCGCCAGCGCGGTGCCGAACCACGCCGCCTGCGCGGGACGCACTTTGCCCGAGGGAATGGGACGGAACATGGTGCGCTTCATCGCACGATCGTAGCGGTATTCCATCACGTGATTCAGCACGCAGCTTCCGGCCGACACCAACGCGGTGCCCAGCATGGTGGCCACAAACATGACGGCGTAACCAACGCTGAGAAAGTCCCGCGGCAAGGCCAGCCAGAATCCGGCGGCGGCGCTTACCACCACCATCAGCGTGATGCCGGGCTTGGTGAGTTCGTAGTACGCGGCCATGGTGTCGCGCCGCGTCAGCGCTTCGCCCATTGCCACACTTGGCGACTTCAGCTCGCTCATGCCCGTGCCTCCCCGATGCTCGGAACGGCGTCGCTGCGAGTTTCGGCAAACACGTAGTAGCGGCGCGACCAGGCGTAGAGCAGGAACAGCGTCGCAAAGGTAACCGCGCCCACAGCCACGTGCAGCGTATTCGGCACGATGGCTTCGCGCGTCCAGATCACCGTGGCGCCCAGTGCGATTTGCAGCACGATGAGCAGCATGGATGCGATGGCGCCCGAGCGCAGGCGGCGCAGCTCGCGGCGGCGCAGTATGCGTACGCCCTGCGTGAACACCATCACCGAAAGCACCACCGCGCCCACGCGGTGCAGAAACTGAATCAGCACGCCGAAGCTGGTGAATTCCGGAATGATGCGTCCGTTGTTCAGCGGGAAGTCCGCAATGGCCATGCCGCTGTACGTATGCCGCGTGAGTGCGCCGAGCAGGATTTGCACGAAGGTGAACAGCACTGTGGCCAGCAACAGACGCTGCATGCCGGCGTCGATGTCCACGCGCAGCGGCGCGGCATCGTTGGTCCAGCGCCGCGAGGTTGCGGCGGCCAGCAACATGGTCATCAGCATGAAGGTCTGTGCCAGCATGGCGTGTCCCACCGATACCGCGGTGGGCAGACGCATCAATACGGTCAGGCCACCCAGTACGCCCTGCACAATCACCGCCACCAGCGCCACCACCGCAAGCATGCGCAGCCAGCGGCGACGGTCGGCCACGAAACTCAATATCAGCACGGCGATGGTGAGTACGCCGATGCCGGTGGCGATGAGGCGATGTCCGTGCTCGTACACAATGCCGCCGTACCATTTTTCCAATGGATACGTGAACATGTTCTCGCCGTACGTGGTGGGCCAATCGGGCACGGACAATCCCGCACCGGCACTGTGCACCAATCCGCCCTTGGCAATCAGCAGCACCGTGCCCACAGCCAGCACCGCGGCCACGCGATGCAGCCAGACCATGGAGCGGGAGCTTTTCATCTGTTCCACCGCGATGCTCATGCCTCGCTCTCCTTCCGGGCGTGGCGCTGCTCATGCTGGCGGCGTTGCTCGGCAACTTCTTCGGGACTCACGGTCTGCGGCAGATAATCCTGCACGGACTCGGGCGAACTGTATTCGTAGGGACCGCGATACACGTGCAGCGGCGCGTCGAAATTTCCATGCGGCGGCGGCGACGGCGTTTGCCATTCCAGCGAATTCGCCCGCCAGGGATTGCGCTTCGCCTTCTGTCCCTTGAACCAGCTCCAGAACAGATTCGCCACCAGAATGAACTGCGCGAAACCAAGCACGATGGCGTTGATGGTGATGAACTCGTTCATCGGCTGAAAGGGCTTGAGAAAATCGTACACGGTCGGATCGTAAATGCGCCTCATCATGCCGCCCACGCCGAGAATGTGCATGGGGAAAAACGTGCCGTTGAAGGTGATGAAGGTAATCCAGAAATGCAGCTTGCCCAGGCGCTCGTTGTACATGCGGCCGGTCATTTTCGGGAACCAGTAGTACAGGCCGGCGAACACCGCAAAGAGACTGCCGCCGAACAGCACGTAGTGAATGTGCCCCACGATGAAGTAGGTGTCGTGAATGAACACGTCCACCGGTGTCGAGGCCATGAAAATGCCGCTCAATCCGCCGATCACGAACATGGACACGAAGGCTACCGCATTGAGCATGGGTGTGACGAATTCCATGTTTCCCCGCCACATCGTCCCCAGCCAGTTGAAGGTCTTGATGGCCGAAGGCACCGCGATCACCATCGTGCTCACCATGAAGGTGGTGCCGAGCAGCGGATTCATGCCCGACTGGAACATGTGATGGCCCCACACGATGATGCCGAGAAAGGCAATGGCGATGATGGCGAAGACCATGGCCTTGTAGCCGTACAGCGGCTTGCGCGAAAACGTGGCCAGCACATCCGACACCACGCCCATGCCGGGCAGAATCATGATGTACACGGCGGGATGCGAGTAGAACCAGAACAAATGCTGCCACAGCAGCGGCTGTCCGCCGCCCGCCGTGCGCGACATGTCCTTGCCCGTCACCACGAGATGCGCGGGCGTGAAAAAGCTGGTGTGCAGGAAGTTGTCCATGAACAGCATGGCCAGCGCGGCGGCCAGCACCGGCGTGCCGATGGTGACGATGATGGCGGTGATGAATACGGCCCACACCGTCATCGGCAACTGAAACATGCCCAGACCGGGCGCGCGCATGTTGAGCACGGTGGTAATGTAATTCACCCCGCCGAGAATGGAGGAGAAACCCGCGAGAAACAGTCCGACAATCCACAGTGTCTGCCCGGTACTGGCGATGGCACTCAGCGGTGGATAGCCCGTCCAGCCCGCGGCGGCCATGCCGCCCTCCATGAAAAAGCCGCCCATCATCACCAGGCCCGAGAGCGGGTACAGCCAGAACGACACCATGTTGAGAAAGGGAATCGCCATGTCGTCCGCGCCGATCATCAGGGGTATGGCGAAATTGCCGAACACGCCCACCAGCAGCGGAATGATTACGGCGAAAATCATGATGGTGCCGTGCATGGTGAGGAGCTGCGCATAAAACTCCGCCGTCACCGCGCCGTCCGCATTCACCCAACTCGCGGGCAGCAGCTTGCCGATCAGAGGAATCGGCTGGCCGGGATAGGCCAACTGCCAGCGGATGAACAGCGCGAAGGCGCCGCCGATGAACAGGAACACGATCGCCGTCACAAGAAATTGCTTGGCGATCATCTTGTGGTCGGTGGAGAAAATGTATTTCCGGATAAACGATTCGCTGTGCGCGTGCGCGCCCGCGTGATCGTGCGATGCCGTATGTGCTGCTGCGTGCATGTCGTCTCGAACGCTTATGGGGTTTTCGTGACTTCGGTGGAGGCCGGCGCGGGAGCCGCGGTGGCCGGAGTCGCGGAAGCCGGTGACGCGGCGTCCGTTGCCGCCGGAGCGGCCGCGGATGCGAGCACGCCGGCGTATTGCTCGTCCATCCAGGTATCGAATTCCTTCTGCGACTGCACGTTCAGCACGGCGCGCATCAGGTAGTGGCCCGAGCCGCACAATTCGGCGCAGGCGATTTCGTACTCACCGGTCTTGCGGCTGTCGAACCACACATCCACCCATTGCCCGGGCACCGCGTCCTGCTTGACGCGCATGTTGGGCAGGAAAAAGCTGTGAATCACATCCATCGACGACAGCTTGACCACCACGGTTTTATTCACCGGAATGTGCATGCTGTTGATGGAGGTGAAGTCGTCCTTGCCCGCGGGATCGGCGGGATCGATGCCGAAGGGATTCGTGGTGCTCATGAGCGCGGCTTCGCGGCGACCGAACACACCGTCGGACCCTGGGTAGCGGAAATGCCACATGTACGTCTGCCCCATCACCTCCACGGTGAGATCGGGATTGGGTTTTTTCGAGGCGTACTTGATGTCCTCCCAGATGCCATCGCTGTAGAAGGCGAGAAAAAGGAAGAGTGCGAACGGCAGTGCCGTCCACGAAAATTCCAGCACGTTGCTGCCGTGGAAATGGTAGGCCTTCTCGCCTTTGCGCTTCCTGCGATACTTGATGATGAACAGCAGGTAAATGGCGTTGACGAGCACGAATATGGCGACGGAGATGTAGTAGATCAGGGAGAACAGATGATCGATACCCTCGCCGAACGCGGAGACGTTTTCCGGTAGCCAATCAAGCATGAGCAATCCACCTCAGGTGCATGGGATGAACGGTATCAAAGTGCGGGAACGAGTTCCGCTTCGGTGTAGGCGCGCGTACGCGTTTTTGTCGCTTCGCGTTCGGCCTTCACCGCTTCCGGCGTCACGGCGGCTGCGGTGTTGCCCCAACTGCTGCGCACGTAGGTCAGCACGTCGGCGATCTGCTGATCGGAGAGATCGTTTCTCCACGGCTGCATCACACCGTTGTATTTGCTGCCGTTGCGTTCGATCGGACCCTGGAACCCGTGCAGCACGATACGAATGGCCAGGCGCTCGTCGCCCGTGGCCAGAGCCGAGCCCGCCAGCGAAGGATACACGCCCGGTATGCCGGTGCCGCCCATCTGATGACACACGGCGCATTTGGCGTTGAACACCGCGGCGCCGGGTCCCCCGGTACCCGCGGCGATGGCGCCCACCGCCTCGGCGTCGCCCGCGGGATCGCTCCACTCGGGCGGCGTCTCGTCGCGCACAAAGGCGTAGCACCCGCCCAACAACACGGCCGGAAGGAGAAGGAGAATCACGGTACGCCGAAGCTTATCTGGACTGGATAAAGAGAAGCGGAAGAACGCGGATGTGCGTGATGTCATTGCCATGGCTCTCGGATTGCCTGGGATGCAGGTACGACGATCAGTGAATTCAATATGGAAAGCTACGGAATACTCGAAGCGCTTGTCAAGAGTTTTTTCTTTTTTTGAAGAAAATGTTTTTTTCTCGGACATGCGGGCCGCATTCTCCCGCGTCCCCGCGCCCTGCGCCGGAACCCCGCCGGCATTGCCACGGAAGCGCTTCCTCCGCGTGCGCAGCGCGCCCGAGCTGCCGGCGGCGGCGCGGCGGGAAATTATCTCCGTGTTCGCGGTGTTGTCGGAGGCGGTACTGTTCCGAAGCCGAGGATTGCACGCATGTCCGTTTCTTTTCCCCGTTCCATCATGTGGTTTCGGCGCGATCTGCGTCTGGACGACAACACCGCGCTCGCCGAAGCCACGCGGCAGTCGGGCGAGGTGCTGCCCGTGTTCGTATTCGACAGCGGCATACTCGATGCGCTGCCGCTGCGCGACGACCGCCGCGTCACCTTCATACACGATTCCGTGCGCGAACTGCGCGAGGATTTGCTGCGCCTGGGCTCCGATCTCGTGGTGCTGCACGGCGACCCGCGCGTGCTCCTGCCCGAACTCGCGCAGCGCGTCGACGCACAGGCCGTTTTCACCAATCGCGATTACGAACCCGCGGCAAAGCGGCGCGATGCCGATGTGCACTCGCGTCTGAAGGCGATGGGCAAAGCATTGCGCGATTACAGGGATCAGGTGGTGTTCGAGGGAACGGAACTGCGCACCGGTGGCGGCGAACCTTATCGCGTGTTCACTCCGTGGAAAAAGGCCTGGCTGCGCCGTCTGCACGGTGACGCGATCGAAAGTCCCCCGCCGTTGGCCGTGCAACGCATGGACAAGCGCGCACTGATGGGCAGGGACAAGCTGCGGGATACGGGCATGGCGTGGGACCTCGACGCGCTGGGCTTTACCCGCGCGACGCTGAGCCAGCCCGCGGGCAGCGAGGGCGCCAGGCGCATGCTCGGGGACTTCCTACCGCGCATGAGCCGCTACAAGGACGAGCGCGACTTCCCGGCCCTGGGCGCCACCTCCGGACTATCCACGCATCTGCGTTTCGGCACCATCTCCGTGCGCACGCTGATGCGCGCAGCCCTTGAAAACGCGTCGCCGGGCGCCGACACCTGGCTGTCGGAGCTGATATGGCGCGAATTTTATCAGATGATTCTCGACCAGTTTCCGCATGTTGAGCACGGCGCGTTCCGGCCCGAGTACGACGCCTTGCACTGGCCGGGCGGGGACGAGCATTTCGCCGCATGGTGCGAAGGACGCACGGGGTATCCCCTGGTGGATGCCGCGATGCGCGCCTTCCGGGCAACGGGCTGGATGCACAATCGCTTGCGCATGGTGGTGGCCATGTTCCTTACCAAGGATCTGCTGGTGGATTGGCGTCGCGGGGAGCGGTACTTCGCCGAGCGCCTGGTGGATTTCGATCTCGCATCCAACAACGGCGGCTGGCAGTGGTCCGCTTCCACCGGTGTGGACGCGGCACCGTATTTCCGTGTGTTCAATCCCGTGTTGCAATCGCGCCGCTTCGATCCCGATGGCGCTTTCATCCGCGAGCACGTTCCCGAGCTGCGCGGCTTTTCGGACAAGCACATCCACTGGCCGCACGATGCCGACATGTTCACCCGGAGCGCGGCGCGCTGCCGGCTTGGCGAGGATTATCCCCATCCCATCGTGGACCACGCGCTGCAAAAGGAACAGGCGATCGCGATGTTCAAGCACGCCACTCCGCGCGGGGAGGATGCGGGCGCTGCATCGAACAGGGAGGACGATTGACTCGAGGCTTGTGGGGAGTGGTCGAGGTCGAGCACCACTGCTCAGTAGAATGTACCCGTGCGCCTTCCCCCTACGCAATATGCCCGCACCGGTGGAGCGTACGGGGACGCTCCCGATGCGGGCATACGCGCGAAGGGGGTAAACTCAGGCCTGCTGACGCTTCAGCCAGCCGTTGTACATCCACATGCTGAACGCCGACACGAGTCCGATGGCCATGAGGACCACCCAACCCATGGCATTGTAGGTGGGATCAAGTTCCAGCAGACCATTGTCCAGCGTCGTGGCATTCTTGCACATGATCTCGTTGAAAATCGCCGCGCCCGCGGGTCCGCCGATCAGCGAGCCGATGGCCATCGGCAGATTGGCGTAGCCGAGGAACAGTCCTTCCTGTCCCTTCGGCGCCAGCGCGCCGATGTACTCGTAGGTGCGTGCGGAGGTGAACAATTCGCCGAAAGCGATCATCGCCACTGTCAGCACGATGAACAGCGAGCCGATGGGCAGCAGATTCCACATTTCCGTGCGCACGCCGCCGGCCATGAACACCGGCACGAGGTTGATCAACATGGACAGACCGATGATGACAATGCCCACGATGATGGAATTGATGGGCTTCATCTTGCCGAAGGTCTTGGTGATCAGCAACTGGAAAAAGACGATGGTGAAGGGATTCGCCATGGTGTAAATGTCCACGGCCGGATCGGTTTCCACCACTTTCTTCAGATACAACGGCAGCACGTTGTACACCTGACTGTAAATGAAGAAGAAGCCGCTGCTCACCACGAGGAACAGCGCAAAACGTACATTCTTGAGCACCAGCACCATGTCGAGCAGAATGCGACCAACGTTGCGCCGTCCCGCGCGATTGCGCCGCGCTTCGATATCCTCGGGTGTATCGCGATAGAGGAAGAGCACCACGAAAAACGCCACCACCGAGCAGCCCACCGCCACGGCGAAAATGAAGCTGAGATCGTAGGTGGTGCGCACGTAGTAGCTGATGCCGCGACCCACCAATGATCCGATATTGATCACCATGTAGAAAATGCCGAAGGCCAGCGTGGCCCTTCCGGCGGCGGTTTTCTGCACCGTGCCCGAAATGCAGGGCTTGATCACCGAACCGCCCAGTCCAATGATCACGATGCCCATGAGCACCGGTACCAGCACTCCCGCGCCGGCGGTTACCTGATCCGACACCATTTCGCTCATCACCTGTCCGCCCAGCCATACGGGATACCCCATGAGGAAGTAGCCGGCTGCGAGCAATACAAAAGCGGTGAGCAGCGCGCGCTTGAATCCCACCTGATCGGCAATAGTGCCGGAGAGGATGGGCAGGAAGTACACCAGTGTCCAGAGAATGCCGTTGAGCGTGCTGGGCCAGTACGAGCCGAGGCCGAGCTGCCCGAGGTACAGCACCACGAAGCTGGCCATGGCGTAGTATGCCGCGCGTTCGAAAAGTTCGGTGAGATTCGCCGTCCAGAAGGTGACAGGAAATTTATCCTGCGTGGCGGCGGTGGTGGTCGGTGTCGGTTGAGCCATCGATGATTCCTCGTTGATTCCTCGTTGAAGAAACGATCGGATAAGGTAGCGATTTTCTCCGGAATAGGGAATATGATACTCCGTATTGAACGGACCGGGCCGCCTCAACATCGTCGACGCCGGCAGGGCTCACGCGAAGCCGCGAAGATGCGAAGCATGGCTGGCAAACCGTTCGCAGCATTCTTTCACGATGGCGAAGCCCCGGTGTTGTCCGTGCATGTGAAGCCCACAAACCGGAAAGAAATAATTCCAGTTTTGCTCCTATCCGGCAAGAATAATTTCCGGTTTCATTCGGCGTAGTTCACCCCTTTCTCTCGTCCCTATGCCGGAAGTCGTGATCCTGTGCATGCATCCGTGTTTGAAAGCGACCCACCTGCGGATCGAGAGTTCACCCCTCCTCCGCGACCTCTGTGACCTCCGCGTTGCATGCGGCTGCGACGGAAATGCACCGATCCCTATCCCCCGCCCAACATTTGCACGTAATTCCGGTACCGCAAGGGATGAATGCGCTCCTCGTCCACGGCGGCCTTCACAGCGCAATCCGGTTCATGCGTGTGCGTGCAGGCCGGAAAACGGCAATCATGCGCGAGACGCACGAACTCCGGATAGTACCGATGCACCTCGGCCGGATCGAACTCATGCAAACCGAACTCCCGAATACCCGGCGTGTCCGCAATATGCCCCCCGCCCGGCAGGGCATGCAAGGTGCTGCGCGTGGTGGTGTGCACGCCGCGCTGACTCTGCTCGCTCATCTCGGCCGTTTTTTCATGCAAATCCGGTATGAGCGCGTTGAGCAAACTGGTTTTACCCACACCGCTGTGTCCCGAAAACGCCGACACCGTGTCGCGCGTCAGCGCGGTCAGCGCGTCGAGTCCCTCACCGGTGAAGCAACTCGTGAGCAGCACGGTGATCCCCGCCTCGCGGTACATCGCCGCGATCTCGTCCACATACGCGCGATCCTCCGCGTCGGGCAAGTCGATTTTGTTGATCACCACCACGGGTTCGAGTCCCCCCATAAGCGACGCCACGATGTAGCGGTCGATAAGTCCCGGACGCAGCAGCTCGTAACTGGCGGCGGCCGTGATGAGTATGCGCTGGATATTGGCCACCAACACCTGCGCATACGCGGCATCGCGGATGGAACTGCGCTGCAGCCAGGAGGCCCGCTCGTACACATGCGTGATCACCGCCAGATCCTCGTCGTCGGCGCGGTAACGCACGCGGTCGCCGATGGCCACCAGGGTGCTGTTTCCGTTCTCGGTGGTGGTGGAGCGGCGCGGTTTGGCGCGCAACACGCGTTCACCGTTGTGCAGCAAGGTATGCGTGCCGCCGGTCTGCACCACCAGCGCCTCGCGCTCGCCCTCCACATTCACGAGATGAAAACTGCGCGGCGCGGCCAACACCCGATTCAGGGTGTTGGCATCCGCTTCTCCATCGCCCGAATACTGCCAGCGCACCTCTCCCTTGCGCCACTGCTTTTCGATGTCCTTGCGCTTGCGCACACGACGGTGCACCTTCTCTCCGCTCATGCGGGCATCCCCCCGTGGCGTATCAACGAGCATCCTCCCGAGGGGCGTCCGGAGCGGTCAATGTCCAGTCGCGGCACCACTGCGCAAGATCGTCGATGAGCCGTGGCGTCACATTGCCGATGGTCTCGTAATTCCACGGACCCGGCTTGCCATCGGTTTCGATAAAGGAATGGAAGCAGCGCGGGTACTCGCGGAAGGACACGCGTTCGATGCCTTCGAGCCATTGCTGCCAGAGTACATGCTCCATTTGTGGCGACTGATAGTCTTTTTCAGCGCGCGCAATGAAGATGGGACGCCCCAGCGCGCGCGCGTAGGCCTTCTGGTCGCGCTTGTGCAAATCGTAGTAGTAGGCCCCCGGTGTGCCGAGCAACATGCGCTTGGGCTCGAAGGTCCCCGCCTGAATACGGGCGATTTTGTCCATTTCCGTTCCCAGCTTGACCTGTTCGTCGAAACTGATGGAATCCTCCTGCGAGGCGATGTAACGCAGTTGATCGCCGATCACCACTTCCAGCGGTCGCGCGATGGGTGCCAGCATGACCACGCCATCCACGGCCGGCGCGTTCGCGGCGATTTCCGGTGCCAGCGTGGCCCCGAGACTGTGACCCAGCAGCACGAGACGGTTGGTATCGCAATCTTTGCGCGCATGCAGCAGAGCCAGACCCAGCAACGCATCGTCGATGGTCTCGGTCTGCACCGTGGTGGTAAAGGCGTTCATTCGCTTGCCATGCACTTTGGTGCGTTTGTCGTAGCGCAGCACCATCACACCCTTGCTGGCCAGCCCCCAGGCGATGTCGCGAAACATTTTGTTTCCACCCACGGTCTGATCGCGATCCTGCGGACCCGAGCCATGCACCAGCAGCACGGCCGGAAAAGGTCCGTCGCCGTTGGGAATGCTGAGCGTCGCGGGCAGGGCATACTCCGATCCGATGCTCACTGCCTCCTCGCGAAACGCCAGCGTATCCACATAGGACGCGGGCAGGAACAGGTAGGCCCGCTTCACGGGTTCGAGCCAGAATCCTCCGACGAAGTTCAGCGAATCCACCACCACGCGCATGCCGAGCGAATCCTTCGCGAAATGCACATGGTGCACGATATTCGCGTAACCACGGTTCATCTCCACGCTGTACAGTTCGTGGCGCAGTATCGTGCCGCCTTTGGTTTCGAGTTGATCCATCAACTCCTTCCATTTTTCATCGGATATCTGCGCCTGCAGGGTGCTGTGCGATAGCGCATGCAGGCGTGGCCAGTCGCGCGCGATGAGGGCATCGATGAAGGCGTTGGCGGCGGCTTTCTGCTCGGAGCTTTGGGCATGCAATGCGATGGCGGGAAGCACAAGCAGCGCAATGAACGCGGGAAGTAAACGGGAGTAGGTGGTCATGGTTTTTTTCACAATCCTGAAACGAATGCAGTCGGAAAGGTACACAGCTTCGGCATGCGGGAAAAGGCGAATCGGCATCACATGGCCGTAGCGTGTCACATGGCCGAAGCGGCCGCGCGGAGATGCGCTTCATGCGCCGCGATACGCTCGGCTGTGCCGAGATCGCTCCAGTAACCGCCGTGCTCGTGCAACAGCAGCCGCTTCCCCGCCTCCATTGCCTCGCGATACACATCGAAAATATCAACGAAACGCGGCTCCCCGACCACGTCAAGCACCGCCGATGACAGCGCATGCACGCCGCAGAACCCGTAGCGACGCGACCCCGCCGGCGCGCCCGTCTCGAACCAGACTTCCTTGCCCAGAAAGCGCATGCTTTCGTCGGCCAGCACCGCCCGCGTACATGCGCGTTGCTGCACGAGCAGACTCGCCAGCGCACCGCCTTCCCGCCGCTGTTCGAGCAAGGCGCGCAGATCGGCATCGGAGACGATGTCGGCGTTGTGCAACACTATCTCGTCGGCATCCCGCAGCAACGCCTGCGCATGCGACAGCGCACCGCCGGTTCCGAGTATGTCGGGCTCCGCGCTCAGCAGCACGGGCAAACCATAGTCCACCGCCGCCAGATGCGCCGCAAGCTGTTCCGCCAAATAATGCGCATTGACCACCACGCGCGCGCAACCGGCATCGCGCAGCGCTTCGATGGCATGCGCAATCATCGGACGACCGGCCACGGGCACCAGCGGCTTGGGCACGCCGGGCCACGCCTCCGCGAGCCGTGTACCGAAACCCGCCGCAAGCACCATGCCGATCAGGGCCACAGCGCCTCCTCGGTATGCAGCAACAGCACATCCACACCCTGCGCACGCAACGCCTCGGCAGCGCGCTCGGCGCAGTACACCGAGCGATGCTGTCCGCCCGTGCAGCCAAAGGCCGCGTACACCTGTGTGAATCCCCGTTGCTCGTGCCGTCGCACAGTGAGCAGCAGCAGCGCCACGGCATGCGCCACGAGTGCGGCCGCGTCGGCATCAGCGTCGAGCAAGGCGCGTACATCGCTGTCCAATCCTGTGCCGTTGCGGTAGCGCGCCTGACGGCCGGGATTGTCCAGGGCGCGACAGTCGAACACGAATCCACCATGGCCTTGCGCATCCGCGGGAGGACCACTGCGGTGATAGCCGAAACTGAACATCCGCACCTGCACACTCATGGCGCGTGCTCCGGAATGCGCAACGCGCCCGGCGTTTCGCACAGGTCCAGCAGCAGCCCATGCAGCGAGGGAACATCACGCAGCAACACGCTGCGGCGTGCAACAACGCCGAGACTGTCCACACGCGACGGGATGAGCGACAGATACGCGGGCTTGCCCTTGTTCAGACCCAGATTGCCGAAGGCGCCCAGCGCCTGCAACAGTCGCAGTATGGCAAAAGCGTCGAACAGCGCGGCGAACTCCTCGTCATCCACGGGGCGTCGTGCGCGCACGCCTTCGCGATAGCCGCGCAGGAGTTCCAGGCGTTCGTCCTCGCGCAGGCCGCCGCGCGAGTCGTAGAGCAACGACGCGGCATCGTAATACGGCGCGCCGCGCCTGCCGCTCTGGAAATCGATGTACCAGGGCACGCCGTCGCGCAGCATGATATTGCGCGATTGAAAATCGCGATAGAGAAAGCCCTCGCGCGGCACGGCGTCGAGCATGGTCACAAAGCGCCCGGCATCCTCCACGAACGCGGCCTCGTCCCACGGCCGCTGCAGCAGGCGCCGCAACACATGGTCGCGGAAGTACAGCATATCCTTCATCATCGCTCCGGCGTCGAAGGCGCGCGTTTGATAGCACAGCGCGTAATCCGGCGCATCCGCGGCGTCGAATTGGAAGCGGAGCAAATCATCCAGTATTCGCGCGTACATCGCGAGAACGCGTCCGCGATCGCCGTCGGCAAAGGCGTCGCGCTGCCAGTCGCTGAACAGCGTATCGCCCAGGTCCTCTTCGAGGTACATGCGCCCCTCGTCGTCGGTGTGGAGAATGGCGGGCACGCGCAATCCGCGGTTGCGGAAGGCCCGGGCGAAACCCACGAAAGCGCGGTTCTCCTCGATATTCGGACCGATCACACCGATGCAGCTCCGCCCCTCCGCGGCGAGACGGAACAGGCGGCGGTCGGAGGCGTCGCCTTTCAGCGCATGCACGCTGTGCGGCGGGCAGGCTGCCCAGCGGACAAACAGGTCCTCGAGTCGCCGCCGATCGAGGGCGTCGTCGCCGTGCGTCCCGCCGTTCATGCCCCGGGCGCCTCTCCCGTGGCGGGCAGTTTCAGGAGAATGGGGAGATATTTCGGTGAAATGGTGCCGTGCGACAGCAGCAGGTCGTGGAAATTCTTCAGCGAAAACGCCGCACCCATTTTGCGCTCGTAGCGCGCGCGGATGTCGTTGATGGCGATGTTGCCGTAGTAGTAGGTGCTGAGCTGCGCCGAAGTGAGACATGCGCGGCGCCATTTGCCGGCGGCCTCGCCTTCTTCCTGGAAGCCGCGCTGCATCATCAGCGCCATCGCATCGCGCTCGCTCATGCCGCGCGCATGCACGCCCTGATCGATCATGGCGTTGATCAGCAGCCGCAAGCGCATTTTAAGTTGCTGCATGCGAAGCGCGGGTCCGCCGAAGCCCGCATCGCTCATCACCTGCTCGGTGTACGTGGCCCAGCCCTCGGCAAACACGCCGCTGGGCATGATGGCGCGCAGCAGCGTGGGCGCTTCGGCCTTGTTCGCCACGGCCAATTGCACGAAGTGACCGGGCATGGCCTCGTGCACCACGAGATTTTTCAGCATGTGGTTGTTGTACTCGCGGTAAAAGGAAAGCACGCGGGCATCGGTCCAATCCTCGGGCGTGGGCGCGATGGCGAAAAAGGTTTTCCCGTTCTTCTCCAGCGGTCCTGGCGAATCGCAATACGCCACCGCCACGCCGCGCTGGAATTCCGGCATCACAATGATGTCCAGCGCATCGTCGGGAACGGTCACTATGCCCTGGGCCTTCACGAAGGCCGTGGCCTCGGCCAGATCCTTGCCGGCCTGCGGTACGATGGTGGAATCCGACGGATGCTCGTCGGCAAGGCGATCCAGCACCGCGCGAATGACGCGCTCGCGCGGTAATGCGGCGGGCGAGCTGCCGGGCAGCAATGATGGATACAGTTGCAGGGCCGTGCGGTACATGTCCTCGGTGGTACGCTCGAGATCCTGCTCCGCACGCGCCAGCAAATCCTCGTAACTCATGTCACTGTCGAGACGCAGACGGAATTTTTTCGCATACAATTCCGCGCCGAGCCGGAAATCCCCGTCCGAACGCTGCAACAGATCGCCGCTCAGCCAGGCGGCGTACGCGCGCAATGCTGTGACGGCGCTGTCGCGCGCCACACCCAGATCGTGCCGGAGAGGATTGTCCACGCTGTCGATAAAGGCCTGCAGCGTTTCCGTGAGAAGCGCGATGGTGCCCTGATTCTGCTGTATGGCGGTTTGCGTGTGTATGGCGGGGGGACGCTTGAGGTTGTCGCGCGCTTCGGCGATAACGGTGGGAATGGCGAGGAGGCGCTCCTTCAGCGCGGCGAGACGCTCCGTGAGCGGAGCGCTTTCCCGCGCGAGCAAAATGTACACGGCATCGCCGGTATTGTACTGCAAGGGATTCCATTCCCATTCGCGCAATTCCTCGAGAGCGAACAGTTCCGCTTCCAGCGCATGGCGCAAAATATCATAGTCGATCATGTGCTGCGCCGAGAGTTCCTCAACCTTGATGCCGGCCAATGTATCGCTGTAGGCCTTGCACAGGGCAATGTCGGCTTCCACGCCGGCGCGACTGTAGTCGTTGAGCCGGCTGTCGAAGCGATGGTCGCCGAGTTCGGTGGCCGACTCGGGGTGCGTGACGAGCCAGCGCTCGATGAAATGCCCGGCCAGCGCTTCAAAACGCGCATCGGCGGACGATCCAACGCCGTCGCAGGAAAGCAGAAACAGGGAGGAACAGACGAGGATAAACGGAAGCACTCGCGTCATGGCGGCTCCAACAGTGCAACATCCTTAAAACATCGGGAAATTCGCACTGCGCCGCAAACCGCGGCATTCACCGAACGAGTAACGGATCACGACTCCCGAACGCGGATCACCACCATGGTGATGTCGTCGTTCTGCTCGGCCACACCGCGATGTATCTGCACATCGCGCAGCACCACCTCCTGCAGCGCGCCCGCGGGGAGATGTTTGTAGGATTGCACGAGATCCAGCAGTCGATCCTCGCCGAAGAGATTGCGCTCGCGGTCCATCGCTTCGGTCAGGCCATCGGAGTACAGTAGCACCAGACCATTGGGCTCGAGCTTCACCTGCACTTCGCGCAGACTCTGGTCGAACACGGGACCCTTCTCCAATCCGAGGCCCATGCCCTCGGCGGTAAGATAGTGCGTGTCGCCGTTCATCAGCACCAGCGGCGGGGTGTGGCCCGCGCGGCAGAGGGTCAGGCGCATGGCGCGGAGGTCGAACAGCGCCAGTATGAGCGTGATGAAGGAATTGCGCTCCATGCCTTCGTAGAGGTGACGGTTGACGCTGCTGAGCATTTCGCAGGGCGAGGAATGCGTTTGCGCGGCGAAGCGCAACAGTCCCTGCACCTTGGCCATGTACAGCGCCGCCGAAATGCCCTTGCCGGACACATCGCCCACCACCACCAGCAGGCGGTCGTCGGGCAGCGCGATGTAATCGAAGTAATCGCCACCCACGCTCATCGCGGGAATGGACACGCCGGAAATGTCGAGCGTGGGAACGTCGGGGCTTTCCTGCGGCAGCAGCCCCTGCTGTATACGCTGCGCGATGCGGAGCTGCTCGGTGATTTTCTGCTTCTCCATCTCGGACGCATGCAGACGCGCATTCTCGATGGCGATGGCTGCCTGTCCCGCCACGGTGGAAAGCAGGTCGATGTCCTCCTGCGAGTACACCTTGCCGCTCATCTTCGGGCCCACATTGATCGCGCCGATCAGGCGATCCTGCAGAAACATCGGCACCACGAGCACGATGCCGGATTTCTTGATCTGCTCGCGGTCGCCGGCATCGACAATGCCCGGCAACTCGTCGACCAGCGCCACCGACACCGGCGCGCGGCTCTCGCGCAGCGCCGCCAGCAATCCCCCTTGCGAATGTCCGAATTGGCAGCATTGCTCGTCGATGTTCTTGCTCACGATATGGCAGCCGTGCTCGTCGTCGCACAGGCCCACTGCCACTTTTTCCACATGCATGGTGGAGGAAATGCGCGAAACCATGGAGGAAAGAATTTCCTCCAGCTTGATCTGCCGGGGCAACTCCCGGCTGAATTCGAGCAGCGCCTGCTGATAGTTGTACCGCTCCTGATAAAAGATGCGGTCCACCATGCGCTGCACGCGCCGCTTGAGCGGATCGAACATCAGCGCGATGAGCACGAAGGCAATCAGCGAAAGGAGCTTGTTGTCCGTTTCATCGAGCACCAGTCCCAGCAAACTCCCCAGGCCGAACACGAACCCCAGGTACACCGCCGCGATGGTTGCCGTGATGGCGCCGTAGATGAGACTGCGTTTGACGATCACCGTCACATCCATCAGGCGGTGTTTGAACATGGCGTAGCCGAACGCCGGTGGGATGCCGATGAAGAGCAACGCCGGCAGCATGAGATAGGGCTGCAGGAAAATCACCAGCGGATAGGTGGTGGCAATCACCGCCACGTAAATGAACACCGCCACACCGATCAAGGTGGATTGCAGAATGGGGCGCAGTTGCTTGCGGCGCTCCTTTTCCTTGATGGTGAAGTAACTGTGCGCGAATACAATCAAGCCGGCGAAGAAGTAGGTCATCGGCAGCAAATCGGCGGCGCGCAGCAGCCACATGGGCGGCACCCAGCCGAGGTGGCGGAAATTGTACTCCAGAATCACCCCGCTCGCCAGCATCGTGAGTGCGTACAGCAACACCGTCACCCACCGCCGCGAGGCCGCCGCCTTCTCGTAGGGGAAGCGGAAGAAGAACGTGATGAACACCGGCGCGGCGAAGGTGCGCGTGATGAAGAACAGCACCAGCATGATGTACACCTTGACCATCGGATCGTACAGCGGGCCGATGTTCAATTGCATCATGCTGAAGAACAACAACACCAGAATGCCGTAACGGGCGAAGTGTCGCTGCAGGGCGCCTTCGGGACGCGACATCACCACAATCCATCCCATGAGCAGGAAGCCGAGCCCCAGTAGGAAGAGCGCGAAATACGTGTAGTTGAAGGTCTTGAGTACGCGCACCTTCAGTGTGCGCTCGTGACCGTCGCGCAGAATGGTGAAGGTCGCCACGCTGCCGGCGGGATGCAGATTGAGCTGGAACTGCGCTCCGCGCTTCATCCGTGTACTCACACCGTCAATGCGCACAAGCGTGTCGCCATCCAGCGCTCCGGCCTGCTCGGTCACACCGTCGGGCACGATGTTCGTGATCACCAGCGTCATGGCCGGGTGATCATACAGCACGAACGGGATAGCCACGTTGGCGGTGTCACGAACCGCGTACACTTCTCGCACCCGATGGTCGCGATCCACGCGCAGTTGAATCGTGTCGCCATGCGCTGCGCTTTTAATAAGCGCCACCGCCTCCGCCGCCGAACGTATCGACTTGCCGTTCACGGCCAGCACAAGATCGCCGGCATCGAGGCCACGGCCATCCGCTGGCTGCGTGTAGGGTTCGCGCTGTTTCTCCGCCGGCCGATCCACATACACCGCCGTGGTGTCGCTGAAAATTTGCTTCCACTCGCATTGATCATTGCTCGGCACGCGCCACCAGAGCACATGCAGCAGATTGTAGCTTGCGATCGCGAGTACGAGTATCGCGAACACCGAGTACGTGAACCGTATCGCGCGGGGGGACCATCGCTCCATGATACTCATACCGCAATCCACCACTGATGAGGAAACGATCGGGAAAAAAGCACGCGTCCGAGGGAGGACGATGCTAGGAAATCAAATGTGTAATATGGGAAAAATAACGCATTTTAAATCCTCCATCACAGGGCGGCCGCACGCGCGGTCCGCGACGGTCGTGGCGGCTCCGCGGAGCTTGTTGCGGTGCCGCGCCAACGGTAACCTTGCGCACAATTGTTGCGTATACGCGACCGCGCCGCCACTGTTGCGCCGGCAGAGGAATTTCCTCCACCACTCGAGAACACACATCCATGCGGAACGAACGTAGCATCACGATGATTTGGCTGACCGCGGGCGCGGTCGGCGCGTTGCTTCTGATCTGGCTGTACCCGCGGTTGCACCCCCTCGCCGCCCCCGCCATGGAGGCCGACGACGAGCTGATCCGCGAGCGGGCGCGCGCCTTGTTGCGCGATATCGGCGTGGACACGGTGCAATACGCCATCATCCCCGCGCTGCATCAGGACAAGGACGCCATGGCGCGGGCATATCGCGAACAGGATGCGGATGCGGCCGTGGACTTCATGCGTCGCAGCGGGCAGGGTTATCAGTGGAAAGTACGCATGTTCCGCATCGATCCGCAGGATGCGGAAACCATCAACATCTCGGGCGGCAGTACGGTGAATATCGAGCGCCTGATCAACGGCGATATACGCGCACAATACGATACCCGCGGGGCGCTGCGTTCGCTCGCCCTGCCTTTCGCCGATTCGGCCGCGCTGGGCTTCCCTCCCCCGCGCGCAGTGCTGGCGCGGGTGAGGGCGCTGGCACGCGAACATTTACCCGAAGGCGTGCCGCTTCCGCTGGACGCGGTGGCCGTGGGCGATAGTCTGCCCCTCGCCTCCTCGGCGGGCGAGGTGCATTGGACCTGCGAGGATATGCGGACACAGCGCAAATGCACCGTGCGCTGGGCAGTGTGGATGCCGGCCCTGCGCGACAGCATGGATGCGCGTGTGGTCATGGCCGGACTCACACCGTCGTCCGTCACCTTGTCGCGCCGCAACGTGGATCCGAAGGCGGACCATACCGCGAGTATTCCGGTGGACATCGCCAAGGCGCTGTTCTATCTGGGCATTTCCGTGCTCATTCTCGTGGTGGGCATCAAACGTCTGCGTGCCTATGAAATCGGTTTCCGCACCGCTCTGGGCCTCGGTGTGCTGGTGGCGCTGCTGTTCTCCATCTGGTTTTTCCTGCAGGTGCAGCGCGAGGGTGTGCTACAGGCGGAAGTGCTCGTGCCCTTGCTCATCGCACCCGTCATGGTGGGAGCGGCGCTGGTGGCCGTCACGGCCGTGGGCGAATCGGTGGCGCGCGAAGTGTGGAAAGACACCTTCATTCCCATCGATTTGCTGAAATCCGGTCACCTGCTCCACTCGAAAGTGGGGCACGCCGTGCTGCGTGGTCTCGGCAGCGGTGTGTCCGTGGCCGGAGCGGGCCTGCTGCTGCTGTGGCTGTTCTCGCCATTCTCGGCGGTGTGGATCATCGAGCATTCCGACACGGGCTTCGAGCAATTCGACTTTTTCTCGCCCGCGCTGTATGTGCTGGCCGAATCGCTGGGCAAGGGATTGTTCTATTTCACCTTCGCGATTCTGTTCTTCGTCTCCTTTTTGCGCGCGCGCATATCCTCTCCCCTGCTGCTCGTGCCGATAGCGGCGCTGGTAGGAGCGATGGCCAATCCGCTGTCGCTCGAACCCGAGCCCACGGGCATTGCGGTCACCGCGGTGATGGTGGGCATAATCATCATCACCTTCATCTCATCCGATGCGCTGAGTGCCTTCATCGCCTTGTTCATCGCGCTGGTGATACATCAGGGTGCGGCACTCTTGCTTCCGTGGAACGCTCCGTACCATACCGATGCCTTGTTGCTGCCGTTGGCGGGCGTGCTGCTGCTGCTGTGGGGATTGGCGGCCTTGCGCACACGCGACACGGTGCAGGATTACGACGCCATCGCGCCGCGTTTTCAGCGGCATATCTCGGAGCGGCAGCGCCTGTCGCGCGAACTGGAAATCGCCCGCGACGTGCAGATGAGTTTTCTGCCGAAAAGCGATCCGCGTATTCCCGGGCTGGACATCGCCTCGCGTTGCGCGCCTGCGATGGAGGTGGGCGGCGACTACTACGACTTCATCGATCACGGCGACGGCAAATTGGGCGTGGCCATTGGCGACGTGTCGGGCAAGGGCACGCAGGCCGCATTTTACATGACACTCACCAAGGGCTTTCTCAAGGCCCTCGGGCGCGGCACCGCTTCACCCACGCGGGTGTTGAGCGAACTCAACCGGCTGTTCTATGAAAACGTCGAGCGCGGGCATTTCATCAGCATGATTTACGCGGTGTTCGACATGGAAGCGATGAGCGTGACCTTTGCGCGGGCCGGGCATACGCCGCTGATGCGGCGCAATGCCGAAGGTCCGGTGGAGGTGGTGCAGTCCCGCGGCATGGCGCTGGGCTTCGAGCGTGGCGCGCTGTTCGACAGCGCCATCGAGGAAATCACGCTCGACATTCGCCGTGGCGATGTGTTCGTGCTGTACACCGACGGCTACCCCGAGGCTATGACGCGCCGCCGCGAGGAATTCGGCGAGGAGCGCCTGCGCAGCATTCTCCAGCGACAGGAAGGCGGCAGTGCGGCCGAAATTCTCGAAAGCATGTATCGCGAAACCCGGCGCTTCGCCGGCAAGGCCGAGCAGCACGACGACATGACCATGGTGGTACTGCGCGTGCTGTAAACCGCGCGCGTTGCAAACTGCGCGCACGGCTTGCCATTGACGCGGGTATTCGCAAGATTTGCGGACATCGCAACGCGCTTCCCGCCGGGAAGCACCGCCGGATTATCCGATGTGCCGACGCAAGCACACAGGCGCAACGCGTGACGGCACGCGGCATAAGGGATAAGCCGTTCCGATTTCACCATCCGCCGTTCCACCACACGCCGGAGGCCGTGCATGTCCGCCAGTTTCTCCGCTCTCGACATCGGCATCGTTGTCGTCTACATCCTGCTCGTGATCGGCATCGGCGTGTATTTCACGCGACGCGGCGGCACGCGCGAAGGATATTTTCTCGCCGGACGATCCGTGGGGTGGATCGCCATCGGCGCCTCGCTTTTCGCCACGAACATATCCAGCGAGCATTTGCTGGGGCTGGCGGGCACGGGTTCCAAATCCGGACTCGCGGTGGGGCATTTCGAATGGCTGGCCTGCCTGATCGTGTTGCTGCTCGGCTGGGTGTTCACACCGTTCTATCTGCGTTCGGGGGTGTTCACCATGCCCGAATTCCTCGAACGACGCTACGGCCCGTCGGCCCGCTGGTACCTGAGCGGCATTTCCATCGTGGCGTATGTGCTCACCAAAATTTCCATCTCGCTGTACGCAGGCGGCATACTGCTGCACGCCGTGGTGGGGTGGGACATGTACACTTCGGCCGTGGTGATCGTGCTGATCACCGGTGTGTACACGGTGCTCGGCGGTTTGAGCGCCGTGATCTACACGGATGTGGTGCAAATGGTGCTGCTCATCGCGGGATCGCTGCTGCTGACAGTGCTCGGCTTGCAGGAAGCGGGTGGTTGGAATGCGGTGGTGGCTGCCACGCCGCCGGATTTCTGGCACATGTTCAAGCCCATGAGCGATCCGGATTTTCCCTGGACGGGCATCGTGTTTGGCGCGCCGATACTCGGCATCTGGTACTGGTGTACGGATCAGTACATCGTGCAGCGCGTGCTCAGCGCGCGCAATCTGGACCATGCGCAGGCGGGCACGATTTTCGCCGGTTTTTTGAAAATCCTGCCGGTGTTCCTGCTGGTACTGCCCGGCCTCATCGCCTACGCGCTGTCCGATGGCACCGTCACGGGGGATCGCAGCTATGCGTGGATGGTCACCACACTGCTGCCGAGCGGCATCAAGGGCCTCGTGGTGGCTGGTCTGCTCGCCGCGCTCATGTCCTCGCTCAGCGCGATGTTCAATTCCACGTCCACACTGTTCACCATGGACATTTACCGCAAGCTGCGGCCCGACGCCGATGATCGGCGCACGGTGTTGGTGGGACGCGTGGTGACCGTGGCGATGGTGGGGTTGGGCTTGCTCTGGATTCCCTTCATCGGCATGCTCAGCGACGAGCGCATGTACGTGTATTTGCAGAGCGTGCAGGGCTACATCGCCCCGCCCATCGCGGCGGTGTTTTTATTCGGCATTCTCTGGCGGCGGGGCACGGCGAGGGGCGCGATGGCGGCGCTGCTCACCGGTCTGCTGTTGGGCATGCTGCGCTTCGTTCTGGAGCTGACGCACAAGGTGCGGCCTTTCGAAACGCCCTGGCTCGTACAGGCGGCGACGGTGAATTTTCTGCATGTCGCCGTACTGCTCTTCGCCATCTGCTCACTGGTGTTTGTGGCGGTGAGTCTCCCCGGAGCGGCGCCCGCCGAGGGTTCGCTGCGCAACCTCACGCTGGCCGACACGCCGCGCGAAGCGCCACGCCGCAGCGCCATGCGTCGCTGGAATATCGCGGCATCCGTGCTGCTCGTGGCGGTGCTGCTTTTCCTCTGGATGTATTTCGCCTGATTCGCAACCGGTCGCCGCAACGTTCGCGCAGCGCCGACGTCAGTCCTCGTCCGTCAGCAGCGCGGCAAAGGCCGCGTCGCGGCGATCGAAGGGAAAGGCGGCGCATTCCCGGCGCAGGCGCTCGCGAATGCGTTCGATGCCGGGATTGCCGATGCTTCCGATATGCGTATGGGCAATCTCGGCGGGGGGTGTGTAGGTATTGGCTTCTATTTCCGATGCTACCATCCTGTAGGCGGTTCTGAACGGTGTGCCGCGCGCAACCAGGGCATGCACCGCATCCACGGTGTGCAGGTGGCGGTAGCGCGCATCATCGAGTATGTCGCCACGCACGGTCAATACCGCCAGCGCCTCGCGCGCAATGCGTACGCATGCGAGGAGATCGCCGAAGGCGGGGAACAGCACGTCCTTGAGTATCTGCATGTCGCGGTGATAGCCCGAGGGCAGGTTGGCCGTGATCAAGGTGATGGTATGCGGCACGGACTGCACGCGGTTGCACTTCGCGCGCAGCAATTCGAACACATCGGGATTCCGCTTGTGCGGCATGATGCTGGAACCTGTGGTGAAACTCCTGTCCAATTCCATAAAACCGAAATTCCCGGACGTGTAGAGACACACGTCCATGGCGAAGCGCCCCAGGGTGGACGCCACGGTGGCGAGCGCTTCGGCGGCGGCGCGCTCGGTTTTTCCACGCGCAAGCTGCGCGTTGACCGCGTTCACATGCATGTCCTCGAAACCCAACAGTGCCGTGGTCATGTCGCGATCAATGGGAAAGGACGAACCGTAGCCCGCGGCCGAACCCAGCGGATTGCGGTCCGCCAGCCGATACGCCGCATGCACCGCCATCACATCGTCGGCGAGAGCTTCGGCCCAGGCGCCGAACCACAGTCCGAAACTCGAGGGCATGGCCACCTGCAAATGCGTGTAGCCGGGCAAGGGCACGTCGCGATGCTCCTCGGCGCGGTCGAGCAGCGCCTCCGCGAGCGCCGTCACCTCGTCCACCAGCGCACGGAGTCGGTCGCGCAGGTAGAGCTTGATATCGAGCAGCACCTGATCGTTGCGCGAGCGCGCGGTGTGAACGCGTGCGCCCGCTTCGCCGCAGGAGGCGGTGAGGGCGAACTCCACCTGCGAGTGCACATCCTCCACCCCATCGTCGATGCGGAATTCCCCCGTCTCGATACTGTGCATCAACGCGCGCAGGGCACGGCGCAGCATGCCCGCATCGCTGGCGGTCAACAATCCGCAGGCCTCGAGCATGCGCACATGCGCGAGCGAACCCAACACATCGTAGGGCGCGAGTTCCAGATCGAGGTGCCGATCGTTGCCCACGGTGAAATGCTCCACATCACTTGCCGTGGCGTGGCCTTGTTCCCAGAGTTTCATCGCAGCTCCATTGCCAGCGTGTTCAACAATTCCAGATAGATGCGTATTCCCTCGCGTATTTCCTCCACCGTCACAAACTCATCCGCCGTGTGCGAACGCTCCGATCGGCCGGGTCCCATTTTCAGGGATGGCATGTCGAGGCGCGCCTGATCGGACATGGTGGGCGAGGACACGCACGGCACACCCAGCGCCTCGGCCGCGCGGCGCAGTGGATGCGTGGAAGAGATCGCGGAAGGCCGCAGATTCATCGATCGCGGACGCACGTCCGACCTCACCTGCGTGCGTACGTGTTCGAGGATTTCCTCATGCGTGTACACATCGGTGACCCGAATATCCACCACGAATTCGCAGCGATCCGGAATCACATTGTGTTGCGTACCCGCATGGATCTGTGTGACCGTCATGCTCACCGGACCGAGCAACTCCGACTGCCGCGGAAACTGGTAGGAGGTGAACCAGGCGATGTCGCGCATCGCGATGTCTATGGCGTTGACGCCGGTGCGCCGCGCCGCATGCCCCGACACGCCATGCGCGGTGCAATCCAGCACCAGCAGGCCGCGTTCGGCCACAGCGGCTTCCATGCCCGTGGGTTCGCCCACAATGGCCATATCCACACGGCCCAGAGACGGCAATGCGGCCACGATGCCTCCCTGCCCCGCTGTTTCCTCCTCCGCCGCGGCCACGCAAAGCAAACGGAACGGAAGCCGTGCATGGCGCAGCGCGGCGACACAGGCCACCATGGCGCTGAGCGCGGCGCCCGCGTCGTTGCTGCCCAAACCGTACAGCACGCCATCCTCCACCGTCGGCGTGTAAGGTTCACGCGTCCAGGTGGCGCTGGGCCGCACGGTGTCGTGATGCGACAGCAGCATCACGGTGGGCGCATCGGCGGTGGCAGCAGGAAGCTCGGCCCACACGTTGTTGCCCACACGGCCTACCTCACAACCCAGGTCGGCAAAATTCCTGGCGAGCGCGTCGGCGCTGCGCTGCTCCTCGCCACTGTGCGAGGGTATGGCCACAAGCACGTGCAGCAATGCGAGCGCGTGGCGCAAGGCGGCGTCGAGAGCCTGCTCGCCATGCACCATCCTCGTATCACCGCTCATGACCGCAGCTCCGTGCATACGCAGCTGGCGCCTGCCAAGGCCGCGGGAAGCGCATCGGCGCGCAGCAGCAATACGCGGCGCGCTCCGGCCGCCTGTGCGGCGAAGGCGTTGCGCAATTTCGGCAGCATGCCGCCGGAAATGGCTCCGCTCGCAACCAATTCGGCGTAACGTCGCGTGTCGATCACGGGCAATACCGACGCGGGACGCTCCGCGTCCAGACACACGCCGGGACGATCGAGGCAGAAATAGGCGTGCACATCGTAGGTAGCGGCCAAGGCCACGCAGACCTCGGCGGCGATGGTGTCGGCATTGGTGTTCAGCAATTGTCCGCTGCCGTCGTGCGTGAGCGGAGCAAGCACCGGCAGCAGGCCTTCACGCAACAAGGCGCCGAGAAGGTCCGTGTTCACTCCGATCACATCGCCGACGAAACCGTAATCCACTGTACCCACTGGACGGCGTCGCGCACGAAGCACATCGCCATCGGCGCCGGTCAGACCCAGCGCGCGCACGCCGCGTGCGGCGAGGGCCGCCACCAGGCGCTTTCCTACGCGTCCCGCGTAAACCATCACCGCCACATCGAGCATGGCCGCATCGGTGACGCGACGCCCGTCCACCATCACGGGCTCGATGCCCAGCATGCGTGCCACGGCACTCGCTTCGTCGCCACCACCGTGCACGAGAATCGCCGCTTCGTTCAGTCCGGCGACAGCATCGAGAACGCCTTCCAGCGCCGCGTTGTCCTCGATGATGCGGCCTCCCAGCTTGATCACATGCACGGTGCCGTACTGCTGGGTCACAGTGCCTCCAGCATGCGCAACAGCACGGCCTGCGCGGACCACACGCGATTGCCCGCCTGCGGGATGACAATGGAGGCCTCGCTGTCCAGCACCGCATCCTCGACAATCACATTGCGCCGCACCGGCAGACAGTGCATGAATTTGCCCTGGCGCGTACGCGCCATATCCGCGGCCGTCACCATCCATGCCGCATCCCGGCGCAGCACAGCACCGTAGTCGCTGAAACTCGACCAGTTCTTGGCATAAACAAAATCGGCATCGGCGAAGGCACGCTCGCGGTCGTAGTCAATGCAATGCGCGGGCACGAAACTCTCGTCGAGTTCATATCCCTCGGGATGCGTCACCACGAAGTCCACATCGGCACGCAGCATCCACTCCGCAAAGCTGTTCGGCACTGCCTGCGGCAGCGCCCGGGGATGCGGCGCCCAGGTGAGCAGCACTTTGGGGCGCGCGACACGCTTGTACTCCTCGATGGTGAGCAGGTCTGCGAAGGACTGCAAGGGATGCCGCGTCGCTCCTTCGAGACTCAGCAGCGGTCGGCCGCTGTAGCGCGCCATGCTGCTCAGCACTTCCTCCCCATAGTCCGCATCCCTGTCCTTGAGCCCGGCGAAGGCACGTACACCGATGATGTCGCAGTATTCGCCGAGTACGGCTGCCGCTTCGCGGATGTGCTCGGCGCTGCCGCCATCCATCACGGTCCCGTCCGCGAATTCGAGCTGCCAGGCGTCCTGTCCCGTATTGAGCACGATCACGTTCATGCCGAGATTCTGGGCGGCCACCTGCGTACTGAGACGCGTACGCAACGAGGAATTGAAAAACACCAGCCCCAGCGTGCGGTTGCGGCCGACTTCCTGTCGCGAAAACGGCGCGGCCTTGAGTTCGCGGGCGGTGGCTATGGCCGAAGCGAAGTCCGGTACATCGTCGGCGGAAAGAAATTGTCTCATGCGTTGGCACTCCATGAATGGGATGAACATACGGCGTCGAACGCCGTGAGAAATTCCCGCACATCCGCTTCACCGATGGTGAGCGGCGGCAGAAGGCGCAGTGTATCGTCGCGCGCGGCCGAGCCGGTGAATATGCCATGCTGCCCGAGCAACGCCGCGCGTGGCGCCGCGGCCGGACCATCGAGCGCCAGTCCCAGCATCAGCCCGCGACCGCGCAGTTCGCGCACACCCGGCACCGCGCTCAGACCGTCACGCAGCATCGCGCCCATACGCTCGGCGTGTGCGATCAGTCCTTCCGCGCGCAGCACCTCCAGCACCGCAATGGCGGCGGCGCACGCGAGATGATTGCCGCCGAAGGTGCTGCCCAGCTGACCACGCCACGTGCGGATGGATGGATGCACCAACACGCCGCCCACCGGCACGCCATTCCCCATGCCCTTGGCAATGGTGACGAGGTCGGGCTCGATGCCCGCATGTTGAAAAGCGAAGAAGCTGCCGGTGCGTCCGTAGCCCGATTGCACTTCGTCGAGAATCAACGCCGCGCCGTGCCGATCGCAGAGCAGCCGCGCATCGCGGAGATAATCGTCCTCCATCGGAATCACGCCCTCCACGCCCTGCATGCCTTCGATGATGACCGCCGCGACATCGTCCGTGCGCACGGCCTGTTCGAGTTCGTCCGTGGTGTTGGGGGCAACAAAACGGACCTCCATGCCCTGGTTGATGGCAGCGCGAAGCGTGGGATTGTCCGTGACCTGCACCGCGGCCGAGCTGCGTCCGTGGAACGCCCCGCGCAGCGCGACCACGGCGCTCCTCCCGTTGTGGAAAGACGCGAGTTTGAGCGCGTTTTCGTTGGCTTCGGCACCGGAATTGCAGAGAAACAGGCGGTAGTGTTCGCAGCCCGAGACTTCGCCCAGCAAGCGCGCCAGCGCGTCCTGCACCGGATTCCGCACGGCATTCGAGTAAAACACCAGCCGCTCGATCTGCGCGCGCAGTGCTTCGACAAACTGCGGATGGCTGTGTCCGATGGATATCACGGCGTGTCCGCCGTAGAAATCCAGATAGCGCCGTCCCTCGGCGTCCCACAACTCCGCGCCGCGTCCGCGCACGGGAGAAATGTCATACTGTGCATACACATCGAGCGCTTGCATGGACTTCAATATGCTGTGGCTTTGAAATGCAGTCCCGTGCTTTCGTCGAGACCGAACAAAAGATTCATGGATTGCACCGCCTGCCCCGCCGCGCCTTTCAGCAGATTGTCGATCACGCTCACGGCCAGCAACATGCCATCGAGCACCGTCACATGCAGCAGGCAACGATTGGTGTTGACCACGCGCTTGAGATCGGGCTGCTCGTCCACAAGGGTGACAAACGGGTGATCCGCGTACCAATCGCGATACAACCCGCGCGCAGCTTCGTCGTCCAGTCGCGTGTCGAAATAGCTGCTGGCGATAATGCCGCGCGTGAACGGACCGCGGTAGGGAATGAAATGGTGCGTCCCGTCGAATCCGGCTTGCAGCGTACGCACGCTGTGCCGCACTTCGCGCAGATGCTGATGTGTGAAGGGTTTGTACACCTGCATGTTGGCGGCGCGCCAGGAAAAATGCAGCGTCTCGCTCAACGCCGCACCCGCGCCGGTCGATCCCGTGACTGCGCTGCTGTGAATGGCGGCGGGCAACAGGCCGTGTGCGGCGGCGGGAAGCAGACCGAGCTGCAGCGCGGTGGCGAAACATCCGGGACTGGCAACGCGCGCGCCGTCGCCGGCAGCGGCTATCGCCTCCCGATGCAACTCCGGCAGTCCGTACACCCAGCCGCCCGCGCTGTCGTACCGGTGGTCCTGACTGAGATCAATCACGCGCACCGCGCGCGGCAGCGCCAGCTCGTGCAGCACGCGGTCGCTCTCGCCATGCGCGAGGCACAGAAACACGACATCCACATCTGTTTCCACGGTCCCGCGAAAGCGCAGCGTGCTGACACCCTCCAGATCGGGATGCGCGATGGCAACGGGCTGCCCGTCCCGGCGCTTCGAAAGCAGCCACTCCACACGCACGCCGGGATGGCCCAGCAGCACGCGCAACAATTCGCCGCCCGCGAGGCCCGAAGCGCCGACGATGCCGACGCGTATCATGCGTCCTCCCCATCATGCACGGCGTGGTGAATCATGGCCTGGTTGGCGTGAATGCGGGAAAATCCCCGCACGTCATCGCCGGTCCAACCGCGCTGCTCCTCGCCGTACGCGCCAAAACGCGAGGCCATCAGATCGTGCGGGGTGTCCACGCCAAGGATGTGGAAACGATACGGCGCGAGACGCACTCGCACCGTTCCCGTCACATGCCGCTGCGAACGCTCGAACAGCGCTTCGATATCGCGTGCGGCGGGGTCGAGGAATTGGGCCTCGTGCACCAGGCCGCCGTACACCGCCGCCAACTGCTCCTTCACCAGTTGTTGCTGCCGGGTCAGCGTGTGCTTCTCCAGTGCGTGATGCGCCTTGATGATGATCAACGGTGCGGCGGCCGCAAAACCCACGCGGCCCTTCATGCCGATGATGGTGTCGCCGATGTGGATGTCGCGTCCCACACCGAAAGGCGCTGCGATACGCTCGAGCGCACGAATGGCCTCGATGCTGTCGCTGCAGCCACGCGCGTTCACGTCCACAATCTCACCGCGCTCGAAGCGCAGCTCCACCGTTTCGCTGTCGTCGCGCGTCACCGGCACGGGCCAGGCCTCCTCCGGCAGGGGTTCGGTCGAGCCGAGGGTTTCGCGGCCACCCACCGACGTCCCCCACAACCCCTGGTTGATGGAGTACGGCGCGCGCTCCCACTGACCTTCCACGCCATGCGCGCGCAGCCGGGCGATTTCCTCGTCACGGCTCAGGCCGTGGTCGCGGATGGGAGTGAGAATGGGCACGCCGGGCAGCAGAATGTGGAACACGCTGTCGAAGCGCACCTGATCGTTTCCGGCGCCGGTCGATCCATGCGCCACATGCGTCGCGCCCAGCTCCCGCGCATGCCGCGCGATGGCCTCGGCCTGAAACACACGCTCGGCACTCACCGACAGCGGGTACACGCCGCCGCGCAGCACATTGCCGTACACCAGATAGCGTATGCAGCGCGTGTAAAATTCCCGCGTGGCATCAATGGTGCGATGGCCGACCGCGCCCAATGCCAGCGCCCGCGCCTCGATGGCATCGCATTCCTCGGCGGTGAAGCCGCCGGTGTTCACCGTCGCCGTGTACACATCGGCTCCCATCTCGCGGGCGAGATGCACGGCGCAGTACGTGGTGTCGAGTCCACCACTGAAGGCCAGAACAATTTTCGGCCGCTCAGACATAGCTCGCCTCCTCGCGCGCTGCGGCCGCGCGCAGGTTGGACATGTCCTGCGACGCAGACCCGTCCTGTGAATCATGTACGGCCTCCGCGATGTCGTCCCGCGCTTCCGCGCCATTCACGCGACGGCCTTTCTCGCTCGCAACAATGGGATGCGGACGATCGGGATCGTACAGCATACCGGTACAGAGGCACATGCTGCGATTGGTGCGCGTGAGAATATCGACATTCGGACAGCTGCGGCAGCCATTCCAGAATTCTTCGTCGGCCGTGAGTTCACTGAAAGGCGCGGGCACATATCCGAGCGCCGTGTTGATTTTCATCACCGCGTGACTGGTGGTGATGCCGAAAATCCTGGCCTGGGGATAGCGTTCGCGCGACAATTCGAACACGCGTTGCTTGATGCGCATGGCCAGGCCCGCGTGGCGATGCGCGGGGAGCACGATGAGGCCGGAATTCGCCACATAGCGTTTCTCGCTCCAGGTTTCGATATAGCAAAAGCCGGCCAGGTCGTCGCGCCCGTCCGCGTCATCGCGGGCAAGGGCGATCACGGCTTTGCCTTCACGCATTTTTCCTTCGATATATGCGGGCTCGCGCCGTGCGATACCCGTTCCCCGGGCCGCGGCGGCCTCGGCTATCGCCGCGCAGATGGCGGGAGCCCAGGACAGGTGCTCTTCGCCTGCAACAGCAATGATGTATGTGAGCATGATATGCGCTGCTTTCCTTTCGGATACGGAGTTCACGCCTTCGCCGGCGACCTTCGCCGCGACAGACGGGATGGGAAGATGATGGGAAATACGTTCGGGGGGGAGGGTATCAACGGCGCCGGCAGGCGCGGAAACGGACCACCCTGCGGCATGCCGCATTGCGCTTGCGATACAGCGCCTTCAGGGCTACATTGAGCAGCATCGAGCTCATGATCCGAATCACCGGTGGTCTTGTGAACAAAGAGGTCCATAAGCATAGCATGATTTTTTCAAAAATGCAACACGGCATATCCGAATTGCGGCGCTCCGCCTTGCCGGCGCTGATCGTCGCACTGCTGCTCCTTCCCGCCTCACCACTGCGCGCCGACGGCTACACCTTTCTCGGGCGCTACGTTTCGCACACGCGCGATGATCGCGGCGTGACGGTGCATGCGGACAACAACGTGCTGCGCGTGAGCGTGATCGCGCCCGGCATTGCCCGCGTGCAGGTGGGACGCGACAGCGCGCTGCTCGACGACTACTCCTACGTGGTGCAGGCCACCGCGTACGAACAGGCGTCGTGGAGTCTCGACGAAAGCGACAGCGCCCTGGTACTCACACTCCCGCTCGGACTGGTGGAAATCCGCAAGTATCCTGTGCGCGTGCGCATGCTCGACCTCGAGCGCCGCGCGTTGTGCGTCGACGATCCCGCCTTCGGTCACGCCTGGGACGGCAAGGAGATCCACGTCTGGAAAACGCTGCACGACGATGTGCGCTTCTATGGACTGGGCGAAAAAACCGGCGACCTCAACAAGCGCGGTTCGTTCTGGACCATGTGGAATTCCGACATCCCCGCCTACGGCAACGACCGCGACCCGCTGTACGCCTCGGTGCCCTTTTTCATCGGCGTGCGCGACGCGGGAGCGTACGGCGTGTATTTCGACAACACCTTCCGCTCGGTGTTCAATCTCGGCGCGGCCAGCGACCGCGTCTTCTCCTTCGGCGCCGAAGATGGCGAGATGAGCTACTATCTGATCTTCGGACCCGCCATTCGCGATGTCGTGGGGCGCTATGCCCGACTCAGCGGTCTGATGCCCCTTCCTCCGCAATGGGCGCTGGGGTTTCAGCAATGCCGCTGGAACTACTACCCCGAGTTCGAAGTGCGCGACGTGGCGCGCAATTTCCGCCAGCGCCGCATTCCCGCCGATGTGCTGTACCTCGACATCATGTACATGGATCGCTACAAGGTCTTCACCTGGGACAGCGCCGCCTTTCCCCAGCCCGCCACACTGCTCGCGGATCTGGAGCGCGAGGGTTTCAAAGTCGTGCCCATCATCGATCCCGGCATCAAGGTGGAACGGGGCTATCAGGTGTACGACGAGGGTGTGGCGCAGGGGCATTTCCTCACCTACCCCGACGGCAGCCTGTACTCCGGCCAGGTGTGGCCGGGCTGGTGCCACTTTCCGGATTTCAGCCGCGAAAGCACGCGGCGCTGGTGGGGGCAGTATTACGCGCGCATGATGGATCAGGGCGTGGATGGCTTCTGGAATGACATGAACGAACCGGCGGTGTGGGGACGCGAGTTTCCGTATCTCGTGCAATTCGACGACGGAGGCCGGCGATCCACCATCAAACGCATGCACAATGTTTACGGCCATCTCGAAGCACTGGCGTCCTACGAAGGCATGCGCCGCGCCTATCCCGACAAGCGTCCCTTCATTCTCACACGCGCCGCTTTCGCGGGAACGCAGCGCTGGGCCGCGATTTGGACGGGCGACAACAGCGCGCGTTTCGACAATCTGCGCATGGGCATACGCATGAGTCTCGGGCTCGGTTTGTCGGGCATGCCCTTCAACGGCCCGGATGTGGGCGGTTTTTTCGACAGCCCCACAGCGGAGTTGTATATCCGCTGGCTGCAGGTGGGGGCCTTCACGCCGTTCTTCCGCTCGCATTCCATCATCAATACGCGCGACCAGGAACCCTGGTCCTTCGGCGAAGATACCGAACGGCTGGCGCGCAGCTATATCGGATTGCGCTACGAATTCCTGCCCTACACGTACACCGCCTTCCGCGAAGCGGCGCGCAGCGGCACGCCGATCATGCGTCCGCTGTTTCACGACTTCCAGAACGATCCCGAGTGCTTCAATCCGCGCTGGCAGCACACCTGGCTGTTCGGCGACGATCTCTTGCTCGCTCCGGTGGTGAACGAAGGACAGATGTTCCAGGAAGTCTATCTCCCCGCCGGACGCTGGGTGGATCCCTGGACCGGCACCTCATACAGCGGTGGACAACGCATTCTCGTGGATGCTCCGCTCGACCGTCTGCCCATGTTTTACCGCGAGGGCGCGATGATTCCCCGCCGCCACGTGATACAGCACACCGGCGAGAAATTGCTCGACACGCTCATTCTCGACATCGTTCCGCAGGCCGGCGCCGAGCGGGTGTTGTACCTCGACGATGGCGACGGCTATGCCTACGAACAGGGCGATTACGACGAACTGCGCTTTCGCATGGGCACGGAGGAGCAACGCTGGATACTGGACATCGACGCGCCTGACAGCAAGCGCACCCGCGCCATTCGCGCCGTGCGCCTGCGCCTGTTCGGCAGCGACATGCAGCCGCGCAGCGTGACGGTAAACGGCACAGTGCTGCTCGATGCGATGAACGGTGTCGTACCGCAGGGCGCCCATCTGGACGTCAACCACAGGCGTTTCGAAATCACCCTGCCCTTCCGCAGCGGCGGACAGCGGGTGGACATCGCCTATTGAGTCCGCGCGTCGGCGATAAATAAAGGAATTGCGTTCGCCGAAAGCGCGCGATATTTTTCGAGAATGCGTCGGCATCGCCGACAGGCGTCGACGCTGTTTCTTGCTGAAACCCCGCATCGGCGCATTGCCGATGCGCACTGAGGAAATGTTATGCGGCATCGAAACCATCCCACATTCGCCTCGACATGCGCACTCGCGGGCGTGATATTGCTCCTCCCCGCCATGGTGCTGTGGGCGCAGAAAGTGGAATTTTCCGGCTATGGCGCGACAGGCGCGGCATTTATCGACCGCAATCCTGTGGCCGAGTTCAATCAGGAATACTACTTCGAGGGAAAATTCCAGGTGGACATCGCCGTGAACAAAAAGATCGATGCGCAACTGGATTTCCGCGGGCATTCGAAGGACAAAGCCGCGGTGCTGCGCGAGTTTTCCGTGAAATTCGATTACGTGGATCTGGCGAAAATCAAAGTGGGCAATATCAAGAAGCCCTTCAGTCTCGAAGGACTGGCCGATCGCGACGAGTACATTCCCATCAACGACAGTTATCTGCATCGCCGCATATCGGAACTGGGCTATGACGGCCGCAATATCGGCGTGATGGTGTATTACAATTTCAAGGAAAAAAAGCCGGAGTATCCTTTTTCCTACGCCGTCGGTGCCTTTCGCAATCAGTCCTATCAAAGCAGCGTCTACGCGCGCGGCTCGGTGCATCCCGGCGGCGGCAGCTTTGCGTCTGTGGGTTACGCATTGCTTTCGCGCAGCCACGACGACGCCATCACTACACACGGTCTGTCCATCGACGCGGGCATCGAACGCGCGGCCTACACCGGCAGCATCGAGGCCATATACGTGCAGGATCCCGAAGAAGGCATTCGTCGCCGCCTCCTGGGGGCCGACGACCGCGTGAGCACCGCTGGCGCGAAGCTGCTCAACGCCTACCGCATCGACATCGGCGGCGAAGTGGTCAAGCTCGTGGAGCCCTGGATCATGCTGGGATATTTCACGCCCGATCTCGATGCAAGCGACACGCATACGCTTGAGTTGATGCTGGGCATCAATGTGTTTCTCGACGAGAATGTGCGCGCCCGCCTGAGCATGGACGGCCTGTTCAGCAAGGATGCGCGTGCCGATACCTACAGCACCGAGGGCTCGTCTTTCGGTCTTGAACTGTTCGTCCGCTATTGACCGGCCGCCTGACCATACTGCTCCCCCTGCTGCTCGTCCTCGGCTGCGACACCGAGGGCACACCCGATTACGCCGCGCGCACGGGCGCGCTGCCCACACTCGATGCGTGGATGACGCAGGAGCATTACGTGTCGCTGCTCTCCAATCGTTGGAGCGACGAAAAAGCGCCGACGGATTTTTTCATCGGCGAGCAACACCACCGCGGGACCATGGAGCCGCAGGGAGCCGGATCGCGCTACCACGCGCGCTGGTCGTTCAAAGTGGTACTGGATGCGGGCGAGGAATTGCACGGACTGCGCGCCTTCAATCTCAGCGCCCAGATTTTCGATCGCAGCATGTTGCGTACGGTGCTCGGTCGCGAGGTGTTCGGCGCGCTCGGTTTTCCGTCCTTTGCCTCGTGGCATGTGTTCCTGCGCCTCAATGGCCGCGACCGCGGATTGTATGCGCAAATCGAGCGCGTGGAAGAGGATTTCTTCCGGCGGCGCGGCTTGCCTGTGTACGAGTTGCTGAAGGCCAGTTTCGGCGCGCGCTTCAGTTTCAAAGACGACATGCTGCTGGACAAATACTTCGCGCGGGAAATTCCGAAGGACGGCAATCTCAACGGCATGGGCGAGCTGATCGAGGCGCTGGATGCGGCGACGGACGAGAACATGTTCCGCACCGTGGGCCGGCATCTCGACATCCGCGGTTATCTCCGCTACCACGCGGCCGCCTCCATACTGAATCATCAGGATGGTTTCGCGAACAACCTGCTGTTTTACAAACGCGCTCCCACGGCGCCGTTCGAGATCATTCCCTGGGATTTCGACAAGCTGCTGTACGATCAGGCGGATGTGGGCCTCGTTGGTCCCAACGATATCATTGCCGCGCTGTTCCGCAGCGACAGTTGCATCGCGCTGTACAAGAGCGAAGCCCGGGCCATGCTCGACACGTTGATCACGCCCGCGCGCCTGTTTCCGTTGCTGGATGCGACAGCGCAGCGCATCGGTCCGGCCTGGGCGCTGGATCCCGCTCTCGGATTGGCGGGTTTCTCGCTCGCGGCGGAATCCTCTCTCCTCAAAGAGCATCTCATGCGGAGACGTGAGATCTTCCTCCGCCAACTCGACACCATCTCACGCTGAACGGAATACCCGCAACACATGAAACATCTGCTCGGCTTCATCTTACTGCTGGCATCCACCCTGCCGCACGGCACCTCGGCGCAATACCGAAGCGAGGCCGGTCCTGCGCGACTGGGCGAACGCGTCACGCAGGCGGCGGGCGAGGTGTTCCGTTGGTACGACGCGCCGGTGTTTCTCGTGTACGCCGTGAATCGCTATCAGGTGGTGGAAGACGATGACAAGCCGGTACAGATTTCTGTGTCACCTCTCGAACGCCTGCTGTCACGCAGCATAGCCGTGCCCGGCTCGGAGTCGCCGGGCAGCATTCATCCCTTCACGCTGCCGCATCTGTTGCTGGGCGCGCGGGCGGTGCATGTCGCGGCGGTGGAGTTGTTCGATGACGATGGCAACGCCGGCGATGAGCTGCGGCTCGGCATGGGCTTGTATCGTTCGCTGATGTACACGCAGGTTGCCACGCAGGCGATCAAGCATGCGGTACACCGCACGCGTCCCGACGGCTCCGACGACAAGAGCTTTGTCAGTGGACACGCGTCGGTGGCTTTCGCGTTCGCCACCTGGGTGCGTCTGGAAGCAAGCGATGCGATACGGAGCAACGAGTGGTTGCGCGGCCAGCCCGTGTGGAGCGATGCGCTGCACACGCTGGCCTGGACGGCCTGCTACGGCTGGGCATCGTATGTGGGGTATTCGCGCATGCGTGACAACAAGCATTACCTCGGCGATGTGCTGGCGGGTGCGGCTCTTGGCACGGTGATGTCGGTGCTGGTGTACAGCGATGTGACGGAGCAAGGTCTTCCGTTCCTCGACGGCATCGGCTTCACGAGCATCGACGGTGTACCCGGCGTGGCGCTGCACGTGTCCTTCTGATCGCGGGGAATTCCTCACGCGAAGTCGCGAGGCGAATTCCTCACGCGAAGTCGCGAAGGCGCGAAGGATTGTTTGAAGCGCACTCCACAGGGATTGTGCCGTTGTCGATGCCGTGGCGCAGAGCAGCGGACCATGGTCTCCTTTTCCTTTTCACCATTTTCCGTTCTTCACTTTCACCCCGGCGTAAACGCAAAGACGCAGGGGCGCAAGGGCGCAGGAAACAGGAAAGGGCAAAAGGACGAAGGCAACAAGACTCACATATCCTTTTTCCTCACTGCCCCCGCCGCGTACGTATACAGCCCGTACCGGCAACACTCGCCACGATTCACGATTAACGATTAACGATTCACTCCCCCCGCTATTCCCAGAACCGCACCTGCTTCACATGCATCAGCCCTCCGCCGATGGCGTCGATCCAGTTGAGATTGTTGTCGGGCGCGCGATCGAGGGTCCAGGAGGCGACGAGGCCGTCGGTGGGAGGAGGCGCGCCGGAGGCCATGGCGCGGATTTCCTCGGGACGCAGGACGCGCGTGTGTATGTGCAGGTCCGCGAACGCGCGGGGATGGTTCAACGTGGGATGGTACCAGTTGTAGTACTTCGAACCGAGCTGATTCTGCTTGCTGAAACGGAAGCCCAGTTGTATGCCCTCGAAACGGTTCAACCAATCTTGCATGGCTGCGGTGGTGCTGCGATTGGTGGCGAACTTCTCGCCGTCACGGTACAGCGTCAGCTCGCCCGACGCGGTAACCGTACACACCGCATGATACCATCCGGGAGGCGGGACCTTCTCCACGTACACCTTGTCCACGGAGGTGAAGAGCATGGTGTCTTCGATCGAAATCCACCCTTCGTCCACATTGATGTAGTTGAAGAAAATCGCGTCGCGCGTTGGTTGATGGTACCAGAAGGAGAAGCTCGCGTCGCCATGTCGCGGCAAGGGCGTGCGCGCCGCGGCGAGATAGCGCCCGGATGCGAGTTCGATGGCCGGACGTCCGAGCGGGCCCCCCACCACGCGACAGCAGGGTCGGCGGTAATCGATGGGTGCGGTGGAACGTACCGGCGAAGGTAAATGCCGCAACGCGCCAGCATGCGCGCGGAGATTCGCATTGAACACCGTATGCTCCACCGTGGCGTCCATGTCCCAGTAGCCGTTCAAATCGGGAGCCAGCCCCGCGACGGTGCGGTGCATGTTCCGCCGGATCTCGCCGGCATCGCGGTAGCGTGCCCAGAGACGGATCTCATCCAATTCGCCTTTGAAAAACGCGATTTTGTCCCGGGAGTTGTTCATGGCTCCGATGGTCACATACGGCGAACCCGGCCCCTCGAAAATGAAATCCGGATGCCTGTCGTCCACCACTTCCCCATTCACCATCAGGGTGATGCGCTTGCGCGGTATGGAATACGCCAGCGCCAGATGAGTCCAGCGATGCGCGCGCAATCGCAGGGCGGCCGGCAAGGTGATAGTGGCCATCTCCGAGCCCACACGGAAGTACACACGATCCGCGCTGACATAGCCCAGCCAGAGATCCTCGGTCGAGGCCTCGCCCATGCGTATCAACCCGTTGTGCAGTATCATCGCATGCGCGCTGTCGTAGGGGCGCATCCAGCACTCGAAGGTGGCTTCGGTGAGATCGAAGGCGGTGCTTCGCTCGCCGAAGAAGAGCATGTCGTCTTCACCATCGAATTGCAGAGAATAGCCCGCATTCAGCGGTGGACCCGCGGCACCGATCAGTTCCAACTGAAACAGCACGGCTCGGCTCGCCTTGTCGCGCAACAACAGCCAGGCCTGCTTGGCCGTGCCCGCGTTGCGAGGATTGAACACCACCGAAAACTGCATGGATTTGGTGGCCTCGACGCGCTGCGTACCGTCGCGCCAGTTCAGATACCAATCGGCCGCGTCGGGACCGGCGAGTTCCATTTCGATATTCAAATCGAGCGGCGAGCAGTTCCAAATCCAGAAATTCCGCGTGAAGCCGTCGCCCACCTCCAGATCGCCGAAAGGTATGCGCGAGAGCTTCACCTCCTGATGGTCGCGAAAGCACCACTCCAGCGAGTCGCGTGGATTGTACACAATGGCATTGGCGCCGATGTCCATGCCGAGCGATATTTCCAGATTCGGATAGGCGATATAGGCCCGCCAGGCGAAATACGCCCCACCGAACAGCAACATGGCCACCAAACCCAAAAGCAACGTGACGCTGCGTTGCTGGATGTACTCGCGTGTGCGATCACCACGCGAACGTCGCGACACCAGCAAGCCGCTGTTGCCGCGCAGCATGTCGTCCATGCCATCGATACCCACGATATCGAGCGCCCTGTTGGGATAGCGCCGCTGCAAGCGTTGCAGGGCGTGTACCGCCGCTTCGCGATGCGCGGCGGGAATGACGATGGCCTCCAGCGGAGAGAAAAACGCGGCGGTCAGCTTTTTCTCGGTGATGCCCCAACCAGTGTCCGCCAACGCACCCTGCTCGTCCACCTGCCCCACGCAGGCCACCGTGGTGGGCAGTTGCCAGCGTTCGCGTCCGTTGACCCGCTGCGTGAGCGAACAGGCGATGCCCATGGCCGTGGCCAGACCGAGCGACTCGCCGACAATCGAGGCCGACGCTTCGTGGATGGAAAAGAGGTAGCCACCTTTCGGGACGCGCACATCCAGCACGCGCGACACCAGGCGCTCGGCCAGGAGTTGCGCGCGACGCAGTTGCAGCATGGTGTCGCCGCCCTGCGCGCCGAGCATGTTTCCGATATGCACCTCGCTGTCGCTGCCCTGCGCAGGCAGAATATCCATCAGCAGCACGCGACCACTGTCCACGGTGTCCGCATCGTCGTGCTCCATCATCACCAGCGACACCGATTGCGGCCGCTGCCGGAAGGCCGTCCACCGTCCATAGGCATTCTCGGCGATGGGCGCGGCGCTGTCGCCATGGCGCTGAAGTATGGACAGCCAGGATTGGAAGCTTTCGTAGGCCGTGGCCGACGAGCCGAACACCCGCGCCCACTCGGGTTCGCTGATACTCGTGCTGGCATAGCCGCGCAGTTCCAGCAGGGCATGCAATTCGCGCAGCGAGGCCACGAAACCGTAGGCGAGCGCGGTTTGCACCACCGCCTCCTCGCAGGCGGCCTCGAGCAGCGGAAAACGCGCACCCCAGGGCTGTTCGCGCGCGAACAGCAGGAATTCGAGGCCCGAGCGCCAATGCGCGGGCGATACCGCACGCAAGTACGGCAGACGCACCAGATCCAGAAATTGCGGGGTCAGGAACAGAATATACCCTTGCAGCCAGGCGGCCGGCAACCCCTGCACATGGGCGTGAAAATTCGCGATGAGAATGAAGCGTTTCTGCGGCGAAGTACAATGCGCGAGTGCGCGGTCCAGGGCGCGTGCGGCCGCGTCCAGATCGGCCGGGTTCCGGATATACGAGTCGGGCCTCCCTTCCTCGGACGACATCAGCATGCATCCCCGTTGTTCGCCGGGATGCACGCGCGAACCTGTGGACGGACGGCGTCCATGGTCAGTCGACGACCACGTTCATCGGTTCGATGTCGATATTCGCCGAGCCGATTTCGAAGACGCCGTTTTTATCCGGCGAGAAACTCCGTTCGATACCGTCGAAACGCACAATGCGCCGCAAGGTGCTTGCCGGCTCGGTGATGAGGAAACCCGTGAGCAACTTGCGCTGCGTATCCTCGATCACGCGGAGAATCGTGGAATTGCCGTCGAGATACCAGGTGCGCCGCAAGCGGAACATGGGAAGGTCTTGTTCTGCCGTCTGCGCCGCCAGACGATATTGTGGGGCGGAAGGCAATGGCGAGGACATCCCTTCCATACCCTCGGCTTCGCTCTGCTCGAAGCGCAGATAATCCACCGCGAGATCGTACTGCTCCCCGCAAAAGGCGCACTCCGATATATGCGCGGGGGGCTCGTCCCTCAGAGCCGCGGCGAGCAACTGTTGCATGGATAAATGTCGCATGTCGAAGCTATCCTCCATGTCCATACTGCGAAAATACACAATCCTGTTCACATTCCGCCACGGTTTCGAGGACGGGAAAACGTCGCCGGGCGCGTCCAACGCACGCCGTGCCGCCTCGTCCCCGCCTTGTGAAGTGCGCTGCGGCAGCACGTGCTTACTATAGGATTAGCGCAAGAATCGCCGTTTGCTGAAAAATTTCGGGCCAAAACGAAAATAAATTTTTACCGCCCTCGATTCCGGACTGTATTCCGCGTTTTCGCTCTTCCACTCTCCATGGTGTTCGGCCGCTCAGGCGTACGTCCCGCTGCGGATACGCCCTCTCCTCACTCCAGCAGCAACATGGTCGAGAGCGGAGCGCGACCGGGCAGCGTGCAGCGCAGCAAATACGGACCCGACGGCAGACGCGGCACATCCAACGGCAGGGCGCCCGGACCAGGCAGCAGGTCCAGCGTGCGCGTGTGTACCGCCCGCCCCAACATGTCGTACAGCGTGAACACCGCGCGTGCCCTGCCCACACCCGGAACTTCCACCAACATCGCGCCACCACCACGCACGGGCTGTGGATGCACGCGCAACTCCATGCTCTCCGGCAGCTCCACGCCCTCCACCCCGGTGCCCAGACGCTTCGTGCCACCGAGTATCCAAGCACGACGATTCGTCACATGTTCCAGCAAGGTTGGTCTCCCCATGATCACCATGTCGTCGTAGCCATCGGCGTTGATATCACCTGCCGGGAATATGCCTTCCGACAGGCCGTCCATATCCGGTCGCAATCCTATGAATCCAGTCGCCTCTCGCCAGTCGTGATCGGAACCGCTCGGATGCACATGATAAACCGTCGCTTGTTGAATCACTGTCATACCCCAAGCCAGTGAAAAGTCATCTGTTCCGTCACCATTGACATCGCCCAGAGCGGCGACGAATCTGATCGCGATGTTGACATACGGGTATTTGTTCGGTATCGAATCGTTGTCCCAGATGCGGCGGTCCTCCCGTATGCCCGGACTACTCAGAAACACATGCACCGCGCCCCATTCCACCGTGGTGCCGGCGACCAGATCCGCGCAACCGTCGCCGTTCACGTCCGCCACCGCCGAACACTGCCCGTCCGGTACCCAGGTGCTGTCATCCCGTATCACAATGTCCGGCTTGTCGAACTCTCCCGCGCGATTGCCGAAATACAGATTCAATTCATATGTCCGCACCGTCCCCGCGGCATTCACATCGCTGCCGTATATGAGTAGATCGTCGCAACCGTCTCCATCGAAATCACCGCTCAGATACTGCTCGCCGAATTTCGGGTACTTCCCGCGCGGATGCGACACGAACGCGTACGGCTCGCGCGTCGTCACTTCCGCACCACCCAGAAGCAGATTCAGACGCCCCTCGGTCCACTGGTCACGGCGTGCGCGCGAGGTGTAGAGAAGGTCCGCGATCCCGTCGCCGTTCACATCCGCCGTGATCGCGCCCGAATGAAGGAACGAGCGTGACCAGCCCGTCTGATTTCCCACATCGCCCACGATCACCCGGTCCGGCTCCGGACCGTAGGGTGTGGCCCCGCCTCGGTGCAGATAAATCCGCACCGTGCCCCGCCCTTCGAAATCCGACACCCGCTTGATCCCCATGCAGGTGGCGATGTCCGTCCGACCGTCACCGTTGAAATCCCCCGCCGCGATGCCCTCCGCGCCGCCCACCACCGCGTGGTCGTGCTGCTTGTCCGTGGGATCCCCGCCAAGAAAGATGAATGTCGTGTCGTTCAAGGATGAGATCGCCAGTTCGTCGACGCCGTCACCGTTGATGTCCTTGACCACCGCCGACCACTGTCCGAAGCCCGGCTTGTCCTTCGGCTCGATCGCCGAGAGTACCGTCATGCGATATGGGGGATTGTAATCCAACGCTTTCGACGTCAACCACTGCGCGTTTCCACGCTCGCAACACAGGACGAAGAGCATAAGTACACCGACGCGATACACACCGCTACGCATGGCCACCTCCTTTCCTTTCGTCCGTAAACGTTGCCGAGGAGCCATTACGCGAACATGCTGCGATCCGCGCGACGGTGGGATACGCTGCTCTATCATAACCACCTCAACGTGTGACCTATCCTGTGTCCTCACCAGCGTTCTGGCCCGTGACTCTCGTCCCGCGTGTATTTCCAGCAAAAGTACGGCGCTGGCGGCAGTCGCGAGAGCGGGCCGTATCATACAGTATTAGCACAAGAATCCGCGTTTGCGGAAAAATATCCACCGAATGCTAAAAATTAATGTCCGTGCGCTGATCCAGAGCCAATTCGCGCGTTTTTTCCAACACCTTGCGCATGTAAAATTCGAGCTGATTCCGGTAACTGGCCCGATAACGCTCCTGCGTGAGACCCGGCATGGCGTTGCGCAGCGCGGTGAAATGCGACAGGCGCTGGCCATCGAGCATGGAGAGGTAATACGACAGTGCCGCTTGTTCGAAGGCCTCAATCTCCGCGGCGCCGAGTCGCTCGTTGCGGTTGGCCTGGCGCTCGAAGCGCTCGTGCAGTATATCCACGGCCTGCACAATCAGCCGATGCGCCAGTTCGATGCGCTCGCGCTGCTCCTCGCCATCGTCCTCGCGGTCCACCAGATAGTGCAGCTCCCACAGTTCCGTCGCCACCTGCAGAAGCACGAATTCGGGCAAGACCCTGCGGAATTGCCTCTGCGTGAAGAGCAGTTCCACGGCCATGTCGAACAGTGTGCGCACCGTTCCACGCGTGGCGGCCCCCGATGCGTGCAGCAACACGCGCAGCTCCTCCTCGGGCATGGCGGGCAAACCCAACAGCGCGTTCTCCTCACCGGCCGGATGGTACAAGCGGCCCGCCAGGGTGTCCAGAGTTTCGATGTCCTCGCGACTGCGCGCGTACTCGCGAATGCGGCGCAACATCAAATAGCGCGTGCGATTGCCCTCGGCGTACAGCCGGGTCAGGGATTGAAACACATTCGATGCGAGCAGCGTCTCGAACTCCGCCATCAAGCGCTCGTCGGTATCGGCGAAGCGTTGCAAATGCTCGAACAGGGGCGGATGCGGGGAGTTGTACTGGGCGACGAAGAGATTCGCCGCCACGTCGAAGGCGATGTCCTCGATGCTCAAGCCGATGGTGTGCAAGCCCGTACGTTGCCGGCGGCGCAACCAGGAAATGATGCGCTGCGTGCGTTTGACACAGAGATCAATCAACGGCTCCAAACGGTCGACGCGTCCCTCCTCGCGCAAAAATGCGCGAAGCATGGTCAATTCCTGTTCCGTCAATGGAAAGCGTTGCGCCATATCGTGCTTCGTTTCACTCGATCGCGACAATATAGGAGTTTGCACGTCCATAAACCATGCACATCGAGGGCGCCATCACGGCACTGCAATGGAAATGGACGCGGGAACAGGGAAAAACGTTACGGGGATCAGGCGTCCCGCGTCAGAGTCTCGCGGGCGATGAGTTGCCGCGGCGCCGGCTCGGCGTCGCCCAGCGCGATATCGGCCAATGTGGTTCGGCCCAGCACCGAATCGATCGCCGTTTGCACGCGATGCCAGAGCGGACGAATGGTACAGGAAAATGTGTGCGTGCAGGTTTCACCCGAACCACTGAAATTGTCGCAGAAGCCCGGTTTGTAGAAACGGCCGCCAAGCGCCGCGAGCACATCGAGAACCATGATGTCGTGCATCGACCGGGCCAGCGTGTACCCTCCCTCCTGGCCGCGCACGCTGTCCACAAAGCCACTCAGACGCAGGATGCGGAGCAGCTTGGCGACATAGGCCTGCGACAAACCCTCGGCTTCGCTGATCTCCGGAATGGTCATCGATGTCCCCTCCCCGCTGCGTGCGAGTTGGAGGAGACATCGAAGACCGTATTCTTCCTGCGAACTGAACTTCATGCGACTCGATCAGTTGATGCGAGGAATTTTTGAGCCACAAATGTGCTCGTGCTCCAGCCGCGCGTATTCCTCGGCCGGAATGGACGGACCGGGACGCGAGCACAGGCGGTCGAACACCTCGCGCAGCTCGGTGGCAATGTCCTCGGCCTCGCGGCCCTCGATCTCGTGCCGAGGCAACATGTATTCGAGCGCACCATTGCGCAATATGGCCATGCTCGGCGACGAAGGCGGCATGCCGGCGAAATACCCGCGCATGCTGTCCACCGCGTCGCGCTCCTGACCGGCAAACACCGTGACGAAACGGTCGGGTATGACTGTATGCTGCAGGGCCGCCGTTGCCGCGGGACGCGCACTGCCCGCCGCGCAACCGCAGACGCTGTTTACCACAACGAACAGCGTTCCCGTGGTCTCGCGCACGGCGCGGTCCACCTCTTCGGGCGTGAGCAATTCCTCGAAGCCCACGGCGGTGAGTTCATCGCGCATGGGCTGCACCGAGGCGGGATCGTACATCGGACCACGCGAAACGGAAAGATTCTGGTACATTTCTATCGAAACTCCTTTCGGACTAATGCTGATGGTTGAAACAACGGGAAACGACGCGGCTCAGAAAAAGCCGAGTTCGAGACGCGCCGCTTCGGACATGCGTGAGGGACTCCAGGGCGGATCCCACACGATTTCCACAGTGACATCGGTGACCTCGTTGATTTCGGCCACCTTCTGTTTCACTTCGGCCGGCAGCGATTGCGCCGCCGGGCAATTCGGCGAGGTCAGCGTCATGTTCACTTTCACCTCGCCGCGCGCATTGACGCGTATCTGGTAAATGAGCCCGAGTTCGTAAATGTTGACGGGGATCTCGGGATCGTAACAGGTTTTGATCACGCGCACCACATCCTCGTCCAGCACGCGCAACTGCTCGTCGTTCAACAGCGGGGCTTCACTCATTCGGTGCTCACTTTCTCTTCGGCGCCGTGCAGGGCGCCATGCAGTGTATGCCAGGGCAGCGTGGCGCATTTCACGCGCATGGGAAATTCGGCCACACCCGCAAAGGCCGCCAGCTTGCCCAGCGCGCCGAGATGCTCCATCGGGTCGAGCTTGCCTGTGACAATGCCAATGAAGAGATCGAAAATCCTGTCGGCCTCCTCGCGCGTCTTGCCTTCGAGCAATGCGGTCATGATGGACGCCGATGCCTTGGAAATGGCGCAGCCGCTGCCTTCGAAACTGATTTCCCGAATGGTGCCGTCGTCGTGCTTCACATAAAAGGTGTAATGATCGCCGCACAGCGGATTGAATCCTTCCAGCCGTGTGTCCGCATCCGCCATCGCGTGGAAATTGTGCGGATGCTTGTTGTGATCGAGAATGACCTCCTGGTAGAGATCGCGGATTTCATCCATCAGACGAACACCTCCAGAACACTGTTGATACCGTGCACGAGAGTGTCGACTTCCTCTCGTGTGTTGTAAAACGCGAACGATGCCCGCGCCGTGGCGGGAATGCCGAAAAAGCGCATGACCGGCTGCGCGCAATGATGTCCGGCGCGCACCGCGATGCCATGCTGATCGAGTATGGTGCCGATGTCGTGCGGATGTACGGCGCAGAGCGTGAACGACAGCACGCTGGCCTTGTCGCGCGCATTGCCGATGATGCGCAGCTCGGTGATGTCCGACAAACGCTCGGTGGCGTAGCGCAGCAGCTCGCGTTCATGCGCGATCAGTCCCTCGGTGTCGAGCGATCGGAAGTAGCGCAGCGCGGCGGCCAGACCCACTGCGCCGGCAATGTTGGGCGTGCCCGCTTCGAACTTGAAGGGCAGCGCGTTGTACACCGTTTTTTCGAAGGTCACCGACAGAATCATGTCGCCGCCACCCTGATACGGCGGCATGGCGTCGAGCAGCGCTTTTTTTCCATACAATACGCCAATGCCCGTGGGGCCGTACATTTTGTGGCCGCTGATGGTGTAAAAATCGCAGTCCAGCTCGCGCACATCGATGGCGAGATGCTGCGCCGACTGCGCTCCATCCACCAGCACGGGAATGCCGTGGCGATGGGCCAGCGTGATGATGTCCTTGACCGGGTTCACCGTGCCAAGGGCGTTGGACACGTGCACCACCGAGACGATTTTCACGCGTGGATTCAGCATGCGCTCGTACTCGTCCAGCAGCAGCTCGCCGTCGTGATTCATGGGAATCACGCGCAGCGCCGCCCCGCGCTCCTCGCAGATCATCTGCCAGGGCACGATGTTGGCGTGATGCTCCATTGCCGAGATCACCACTTCGTCGCCGGGCTGCAACTGCGAACGCCCGAAGCTCTGCGCAACGAGGTTGATGGCTTCGGTGGTGCCGCGCACAAAGATGATTTCCTCCTCATGCTCGGCATGGAGAAAGTCACGCACCACGCGGCGGGCGTCTTCGTACAGATCGGTGGCGCGCTGACTCAGATAATGCACGCCGCGATGCACGTTCGAGTAGTCCTCGCTGTAGAACCGCGACAGGGCGTCGATCACCGCGCGCGGCTTGTGCGTGGAGGCGGCGCTGTCGAGATACACCAACGGCTTGCCCCGCACCGGGCGCTGGAGAATGGGAAAATCCTCGCGGACGCGGTACACGTCGAAATCCTCGCCGTCCCGCGCCGTCATTGTGTCCATTTCACGCTGCCACATGCGATCCTCGTGTCTCATCGTTCATCGAAACGGGCGTGAATCATGTCGTCGAGGCGCTCACGCAGTCCCTCGATCGGCACACGCCCGACCACTTCGCCGGCAAAGGCCTGCGAAAGAATGCGTTCTGCATCCGCCGCGGCTATGCCGCGCGAGCGGAGATAGAACATCGCATCCTCGTCCAACCGCCCGATGGTGGCACCATGTGTGCATTTCACATCGTCGGCGTAAATCTCGAGCTGCGGGCGTGCGTCCACCAGCGCGTCGTTCGACAGCAGCAGGTTGTTGTTGGCCTGCTTCGCGTCGGTTTTCTGCGCGCCGGGCCGCACGATAATGCGCCCGCTGAACACCGCCCGGCTGCTGTCGGCCAGCACGCCCTTGTACTGCTCATGGCTTGTGCAATGCGCTTCGCGATGGTCGATCACACTGAAATGGTCCATGTGCTGCGCGCCCACCGGCACGTACACACCGTCGAGCACGGCGTCGCCACCCTGGCCCTCCAGCGACACGAACACGTTGTTGCGCAGCAGCGCCGAACCGAAACCGAAATAGCGGTTGCGATAGCGTCCGTCGCGCGCCACACGCGCATACGTCGATGCGATATGGCTGGCGCGCTGGTCCTCGTTCTGTACGATCACATGCTCGATTTCGGCGTTGGCCGCCACAGCGATGCTCGATACGGCATTGGTGAAATACTCCGCCGCCTCGCTGGCGATGTACTGCTCCACGATTGTGGCCGACGATCCCTCGGCCGCCTCGATGTGTACGCGCGGCGTGAGCACGGCCTGCGCCGCCGCCGCTGTGGCGATGAAAAGCAGATGCAGTGGAAGGTCCACGCGAACATTCCGGGCAATGCGTATGCGCACACCGTCACGCAGCAGCGCCGCATTCAGCGCGGTGAAGGCATCGGCACCCGCCTGCTCGGCGCAATCGAATGAAGCGAGCGTCGCTTCGTCCGCCGCGGCCAGCACATCGCCCAAGGGCTCGATGGTCACGCCGTCCGGAAGGCGCGAGAGATCCGACAGCGCTGTCACGAGCGTGCCGTTCACCAGCACCAGACGCAGCGCCTGTTCGAGGCCGCGCGATGCGGCATCGAGCGTGGCGGCACTCACCGTGGCGGGCGCAGCGTCGGGCAGCAAACGGAAATCCATGTCGAGCAGCGGACCGAGGTTGGTGTATTTCCAATCCTCGTGTTTCATGGTGGGAAAACCGACTTCCGCCAGACGCGCCATGGCATCGCGCCGCTGCGCATGCGCCGGCGACGACGCCGCGCCATTGAGCGTACGTTCGAAATCGGCGAACAGCGCGGTCACGCGCCGCAGCGCCACTTCCTGTTTCAACACCGCGCTGTCGTTCATGCCGGTTGCCCCGCGGTGTCGGCGTGGTCCTTGACCCAGTCGTAGCCCTGCTCCTCGAGGTGAAAGGCGAGTTCCTTGTCGCCCGAGGTCACAATGCGGCCATCCACCAGCACGTGCACGAAATCGGGCACGATGTAGTTGAGCAAACGCTGATAGTGCGTCACCACTATCGCGGCGTTGTCGGGTGTGTGCAGCTTGTTGACGCCGTTGGCCACGATGCGCAGCGCGTCGATATCGAGGCCGGAATCGGTTTCATCGAGAATGGAGAGCAGCGGATTCAGCACGGCCATCTGCAAAATCTCGTTACGCTTTTTCTCGCCGCCCGAAAAACCCGCGTTCACTGGACGATTGAGCAGCGCGGGATTCATTTCCACGAGCTGCATTTTCTCCTTCATCAGCGCGAGAAAATCCACCGCGTCGAGTTCGGCCTGGCCCTGATACTTCCGCACCGCGTTGAGCGCGGCCTTGAGGAAGTAGGTGTTGCTCACGCCGGGAATTTCCACCGGATACTGGAAGGCCAGGAATACGCCCTCGCAGGCGCGTTCCTCGGCCGAGAGTTCGAGCAGGTTGCGGCCTTTGTAGATGATTTCGCCCTGGGTCACCTCGTAGAGATCGCGGCCCGCGAGCACGCCCGCGAGTGTGCTTTTCCCCGATCCGTTGGGACCCATGATGGCGTGTATTTCGCCCGGTTGCACGGACAGGTTCAACCCCTTGAGAATGGGTTTGCCCGCCACCGAGGCATGAAGATTGCGAATTTCAAGCATGAACGACTCCTGAATCTACTCGTTTATTATCCAACACTTCCTTCAAGACTGATGCCCAGCAGTTTTTGCGCCTCGACGGCGAATTCCATGGGCAATTCGCGGAAGACTTCCTTGCAGAAGCCGTTCACGATCATGTTCACCGCATCCTCGGTGGCGATGCCCCGCTGATTGCAGTAAAAAATCTGATCCTCGCCGATTTTCGACGTGGTGGCCTCGTGCTCGAGCTGCGCGCTGCTGTTGTGATTTTCGATATACGGAAAGGTGTGCGCGCCGCAGGTATCGCCGATGAGCATGGAATCGCACTGCGAAAAGTTGCGCGCGCCGTCGGCCTGTTTCGAGATTTTCACCAGGCCGCGATAGGTGTTCTGGCTGCGTCCGGCACTGATGCCCTTGGACACGATGGTGCTGCGGGTGTTTTTCCCGATGTGAATCATCTTCGTGCCGGTGTCGGCCTGCTGCATGTTGTTGGTGACCGCCACGGAGTAGAACTCGCCCACGGAATTGTCGCCCGAGAGTATGCAGCTCGGATATTTCCAGGTGATGGCCGAGCCGGTTTCCACCTGTGTCCACGAGATTTTCGAATTCACCCCTGCGCATTTGCCGCGCTTGGTCACGAAGTTGTAAATGCCGCCCTTGCCGTCCTTGTCGCCGGGATACCAGTTTTGCACGGTGCTGTATTTGATCTGCGCGTTGTCGAGCGCCACCAGTTCCACCACGGCGGCATGCAGTTGGTTTTCGTCGCGTATCGGCGCGGTGCAGCCCTCGAGGTAACTCACGTAGGCGCCCTCGTCGGCCACGATCAGCGTGCGCTCGAACTGACCGGTTTCGCTGCTGTTGATGCGGAAATACGTGGAGAGCTCCATCGGACAACGCACGCCCTTGGGAATGTAGACGAAGGATCCGTCGGAAAACACGGCCGAATTCAGCGCCGCGAAGAAGTTGTCCGCCGCGGGCACCACCGAGCCGAGATAGCGGCGCACGAGATCGGGATGTTCGCGTACGGCCTCGCTGAAGGAGCAGAAGATAATGCCCATGTCCTTGAGCTTGTCTTTGAACGTGGTGGCCACTGATACGCTGTCGAATACAGCGTCTACCGCCACACCGGCCAGCATTTCCTGCTCGCGCAGGGGAATGCCCAATTTCTCGTAGGTGGCAAGCAACTCGGGATCGACTTCGTCGAGGCTTTTCGGCTTGTCCTTCATCCTCGGCGCGGAGTAGTACGAAATGTCCTGATAATCGATGGCCTCGTACTTTACGTTGGGCCAGCGGGGCTCTTCCATTTGCTTCCACATGCGGAAGGCCTTCAGCCGCCATTCGAGCAGCCACTCCGGCTCCTCTTTTTTGGAGGAAATCAGACGCACGACGTCCTCATTCAGCCCCTTGGGAACGGTGTCGCTCTCAATATCGGTGACAAATCCGTACTTGTATTCTCCGCCGGTGAGATCCTGAATTTCCTGTGCTTCGGTGCTCATGTCGTTTCCTTGATGGAGTGCCTGGGTGATCGCCACTGCAATCTGTACAAATTTGTCAAGATTGCTTCAGGATAACAAGGCCAAAGCGGGAAAAAATTCCAGGCGGGAGAAATTTCTTGCCTCGACGGTGTTGTGTCAAGTATCATGTGAGTACCGCGCAATCGCTTGCCGCGCAATCATGTTCCCGAACCTTCAGGAGTTCCCATGCACGTACGACGAAGTTCCATTCTGCTCCTTCTTCTTCACCTCGCGCTGTTGGCGCCCCTCGCCGCGCAAAGCTCGGTGCTCGACACGCGCAACCTGTTCGACATTCGCCAGGCGGTCGAGACCGCAGTGTCGCCCGACGGACGGCATGTGGCCTACACGGTGTTCGCTCCGCGTCCCTTCACGGATGCGGCCGGTCCGGATTACCGCGAGCTGCACGTGTACGACGTGCAGGCGGGCGCGAGCCGCATGTACCTCGGACCGAAGCGCGCGCTGTACTCCCTGTCGTGGTCGCCCGACGGCTCGATAATGTACTTCATGGCGCTGCTGGACGGGAGCGGACCCGCGCAGGTGCATCGCATGCGCCTCGATGGCGGCGAGCCCGAAGCGGTGACGCGCAGCGCAACGGGCATCAGCGATTACGCACTGTCGCCCGACGGCCGCGGCATTGCCTACATCGCCACGACACCCGGCGACGCAGCCGTGACCGAGTGGAAACGCAAGGGCTTCGACGCGCAGGTGTACGAGGAGCTGAATCCGCACGCCAATGTGTACGTGCTGACCTTGGGCGAAAGCGTCGCCCGTCAGCTCACGAAGGATGTGTCGGTGTTCGATATCGAATGGAGCCCCGATGGCAACACGCTGGCTGCGGCCGTGGCACCGATGAACACGGTGGATCAGTCCTACATGTTCAAGCGCATTCACCTCATCGATGCGCGCAGCGGCGTACTCACACCGCTGGTGGACAATCCCGGCAAATTGGGCAAACTGGCGTTCAGTCCCGACGGCGCGAAACTGGCCTTCATTTCGGCTGTGGCTGTGTGGGACAGCAAGGAAGGCAGCGTCTTCGTGGTGGATGTGCGCTCGCCCAAGCCCTTCGCACAACTGCGCAATCTGCACGCCGGCTACGAGGGCACGGTCGTGGACATCGCCTGGAAGGATGCCGGCACGCTGTACTTCGCCGCCGAGGAGGGTGTGGACATTGCGCTGCGCGAAGTCGATCTCAACGGCAAGCTTCTCGCGGCCCCGATTGCGCCGGGCACGCTGGTGTTCTCGTCGTTCTCGGTGGAGAAAGGTCTGTTTGCCTTCGCCGCATCCACACCACAGCATCCGCGCGAATTGTATCTGTTCGATGGCGCCGCGCCGCGCCGCGTCACCACGCTCAATCCGTGGCTGGCCAACGTACGTCTCGCTCGTCAGGAGCGCTTCGAATACAAGGCCAAGGACGGCCTGCGCATCACCGGTGTGCTCATTTATCCGCTGGACTACAAGCAGGGCACGCGTTATCCGTTGATCGTGGATATTCATGGCGGCCCCGAATCCGCCTATCAGAACGGCTGGGTGACCAATTACGGCAACTGGGGCCAGGTGGCTGCCGCGCGCGGCTTCGCGGTGTTCATGCCGAATTATCGCGCCAGCACCGGCCGTGGTGTGGAGTACGCGAAAATGGGTCTCGGCGATCTTGCGGGCAAGGAATTCACCGATGTGCTCGACGGCATCGACCGTCTCGATGACATGGGATTGATCGATCCGAAACGTGTGGGCATCGGCGGCGGCTCCTACGGTGGCTACTTCGCCTCCTGGGGAGCCACGCGGCATAGCAAGCGTTTTGCGGCGGCAGTGTCCTTCGTGGGCGTGTCCAATCAGATTTCCAAGCGCAACACCACCGACATCCCCTGGGAGGATTACCATGTGCATTGGGGCATCTGGACGCACGAGGATTTCGCCAAAGTGTATGATCGCAGTCCGGTGAAATGGGCGCAGGGCAGCACCACGCCCACGCTCATCCTGCACGGCACCGAGGATCCCCGCGTGCATCCGAGCCAGAGTCTCGAACTGTACCGCGCCTTGAAAATGCACGGCAAGGCGCCGGTGCGTCTGGTGTGGTATCCCGGCGAAGGACACGGCAACCGCCGCAACACCTCGCGCCTGGATTACCTTGTGCGCACCATGGACTGGTTCGAAACCTATCTGAAAGGAAGCGGCAAGGAAATGCCCCCCGCCCTGCCGGATTATCCCGTCGGCAAGTAAACGGGCAAGCACTGATGACAAACCGGGTGGCTTCGGCTACCCGGTTTTTTTTCCTGATTTCGCCATGCTAGCTGGGATTGCAGATGTGAGTCTTTGTTTTCAATGACTTACGGGGATTCCATTTGTGATGTGGGTGCTGCAATGGCGAATGCAGGCCGGAGGTGTGCATTTCACGAAGCGACTGGGTTCGAGAGAATAGCCATTGTTGCGGCTTTACACCATGGCGCCTTTCCGTTACATTCGCTTCCGACTTCAGAAGAATGGAACGCAAAGTCGCAGAGAGGCAGAGACGCAGCGTGACGAGAGGGTACTGTCTCGTTTCGCGATTCAGCGAGCCTTCCGCAGTGGGGAGGAAATTGTGCTTCCTTCCCATGTCTCGGGTACCGCAATGGTGAAATCAGGTCCGGTCAGACATATTCAGTGAATAGCCAAATCCCCGCCGCCCGCTCCGCCTTCTGCTCAGGGCGTGGGTTGTTCACTGAATAGCCAAGCCCGGGACCTCGACCCTCGCCAGCGGCATCAGCTGGCATATTCACTGAATAGCCAAGTCCGGGACCTCGACCCTCACCAGCGGCATCAGTTGGCAGATTCACTGAATAGCCAAATCCCCGCTGCCCGCTCCCCCTTCCGCTCAGGGCGTGGGTTGTTCACTGAATAGCCAAGCCCCGGACCTCGACCCTCGCCAGCGGCATCAGCTGGTATATTCACTGAATAGCCAAGTCCGGGACCTCGACCCTCGCCAGCGGCATCGGCTGGCAGATTCACTGAATAGCCAAGCCCCGGACCTCGGCCCTCGCCAGCGGCATCGGCTGGCATATTCACTGAATAGCCAAGCCCGGGACCTCGACCCTCGCCAGCGGCATCAGCTCGCATATTCACTGAATAGCCAAATCCCCTCCGCCAGCTCCGCCTTCCGCTCAGGGCGTGATATTCAGTGAATAGCCAAGCCCAAATCCGGGACAAGAAGCGAGTATCCCGCGCCGATACTCCCGACTTCGTCATGCTTCAAATTGACTCATTTTTTACGACTTACGGGGATTCCGCTGGTGATTTGGGTGCTGCAACGGCGAATTCGGCCGGATTATCCCGTCGGCAAGTAAACGGCCAAGCATTGATGACAAACCGGGTGGCTTCGGCTACACGGTTTTTTTTCCTGATTTCGCCATGTTTGTTGGGATTGCAAATGTGAGTCTTTGTTTTCAATGACTTACGTGGATTCCGCTTGTGATTCGGGTGCTGCAATGGAGAATTCAGGCCGGAGGTGTTCATTTCACGAAACGACAGCGTTCTGGAGAATAGCCCTTTTCGCGTCATTGCACCCTGGCGTCTTTGCGTTGCATTCCCTTTCGACTTCAGGAGAATGGAACGCAACGTCGCAAAGAAGCGGAGACGCAACCTGACGAGAGGGCGTTGTCCCGTTTCGCGATTCAATGAGCTTTTCTCAGGGAGGGGAAAATTGTGATTTCTTCCCGTGTCTCGGGTGCCGCAATGGCGAAAGCAGGAAAAGCAACGCGCATCCACCCGCGAGGATGGATGCGCGTGCACAATCGAAACGGCGATCAGGAAATGGCGATGATGCGGTAATGCAATTCGCCCGCGGGCACCTTGACCTGAACTTCCTCACCGACTTTTTTGCGCAGCAGCGACTTGCCGATGGGCGAAGTCACGGAAATCTTGTTCTGCTCGAAATCCGCTTCCTCCTGCGACACCAGCTTGTACGTCACCGTGCCGCCATGCTTGAGATCCTCGAGGGTGACATCGGAGAGAATGTAGGCCGCATCGGTGGGCAGGTCGGACTTTTCGATGATGCGCGCGCGGGAGAGCATTTCCTCCATTTTGCTGATGCGCAACTCGAACAGACCCTGCTCCTCCTTGGCGGCGTCGTACTCGGCATTCTCGCTCAAGTCGCCGTGCGAACGCGCCTCGGCGATTTTTCCGGCAATCTCCGCACGGCCCTTGGACTTCATTTCCTGCAGTTCTTTTTCCAGCTCGAGCATGCGCTCGCGCGTCAGGTATACTGTTCCTTGAGATTGCACGTCGGACTCCGATGCTTATGGAAACGGATCAAAACGAAATAAAAAAGTAGCCAGCATTCCGGGTGGGAATTCTGGCTATGACACAACCAATATAGCTCTGCGCGGCATGAAAGTCAAGCAATCCGCGCGAAAAACGCGGAATCACCCGGCCATCCGAACCTGTCCTTGCGTGGCGGTGCCGCTCAGCCGTGTTGATGCAGGATGAGATGCCCCATTTTATCGCGCTTCGTCTTGAGGTAGTACTCGTTCACTTCGTTGGGCATGCTTTCGATGGGAACGCGTTCGACGACCTCGAGGCCGTAGCTTTTCAATCCCACGATTTTCTTGGGATTGTTAGTGAGCAACCGCATTTTCGTCACGCCCAAATCGGCGAGAATTTGCGCGCCGATGCCGTAGTCACGCAAATCGTCGCGGAAGCCGAGTTCGAGATTGGCCTGCACCGTATCAAAACCGGCGTCCTGCAGATTGTAGGCGCGCAACTTGTTCGCCAGGCCAATGCCGCGACCTTCCTGCCGCATGTACAGCATCACACCGCAGCCCTCGCGTTCGATTTGCATCATCGCCGCATTGAGCTGATCCTTGCAGTCGCAGCGCAGCGAGCCGAAAGTGTCGCCTGTGAGGCATTCCGAGTGTACGCGCACCAGTACCGGTTCGCCATCGTTGATCGTGCCCTTCACCATCGCGAGATGCTCTTTGTTGTCGAGCACGTTGGTGTAGAGATGCAGATCGAACTCACCGTAGCGCGTGGGCAACTTGGTGATGATTTCGCGCTTGACCAGCTTTTCCTTTTTAACGCGATACTCGATGAGCTGATTGACGGCGATGATCTTGAGCTTGTAGCGCTCGGCCATGTCCATCAACTCGGGCGTGCGCGCCATGGTGCCGTCTTCTTTGAGAATCTCGCAAAGCACACCCACGGGTTGTAGACCCGCCATGCGCGTGAGATCCACCAGCGCCTCGGTGTGTCCCGCGCGACGCAGCACGCCACCGGGTACGGCCTTGAGTGGAAAAATATGGCCCGGCCGCGCGAGATCGGTGGGCAGTGTGCCGGGATCGGCCAATGCGCGGATGGTGGCGGCACGGTCGGAAGCCGAAATACCCGTGGTGGTGCCGTGAATGTAGTCCACGGTCACGGTGAAATTCGTGCCGTGCAACGCGGTGTTGCCATCGACCATCATGCCGAGACGCAATTCGTTCATGCGCTCCTCGGTCAACGGCACACACACCATGCCTCGACCCTGGCTCACCATGAAATTGACGATCTCGGGTGTGATTTTCTCGGCGGCACAGACGAAGTCGCCTTCGTTCTCGCGATCCTCGTCATCAACCACGATGAGAACCTCGCCGGCCCGCAAGGCCTCGAGCGCCTCGTCGATGGTGTTGAATTGATACGCCATGGTACTTATCCCGTGCTATTCGCCCGAGCCCTCGCGGGTGATGGTGCCGATGGCGGAACGCTCGAATTTGAGCTTCATGTTGTCGCCCACATCGAGCAGCACCGTTTTATCGTCCACATTCACAACCTTGCCGTGCAAGCCGCCCGAAGTCACCACGCGGTCGCCTTTCTTCACGGAGTCGAGCATGGACTGGCGTTCCTTCGCACGCTTCTGCTGCGGACGCAGGATCATGAAATAGAACACGACGAAAATCAGCGCGAAAAAGATCAGCGTACTGACCATGGATTGGCCGCCACCGCCGCCTTCGGCGGGAGGGGCGAACGCGAGCAACATGTCGATCACCGTAACACTCCTGACTTCATTGGTTGTTGGCCACTTGCGCGGTGTGCCCCGCGGTGTAGCGTCGGACAAACGCCTCCTTCCAGGAAGCGTAGCAATCTTGTAAGATAGCATTTCGGGCATCCCGCGTCAATTGCAGATAGAACGCGAGATTGTGCAGCGAGGCGAGCTGCAAGCCCAGAATTTCACTCGTGCGGAAAAGATTGCTCACGTAGGCACGCGTGAAGGTGCGGCAGGCATAGCAGCCGCAGTCCGCTTCGATAGGGACGAACTCCCGCAGAAAGCGCTCCTTCTTGATGGTCAACGGCCCGTCCTTGGTGAACACCATGGCGTTGCGCCCGTTGCGTGTGGGCATGACGCAGTCGAACATATCGATGCCACGCGCGATGGACTCCACGATGTTCAGCGGCGTACCCACGCCCATCAGATAGCGCGGCCGGTCGGCGGGCAGCACGTCGGTGGTGTAATCGGTCACGGCATACATGACCTCGGCGGGCTCGCCCACGGCCAGGCCGCCGATGGCGTAGCCGTCGAAGCCGATGTCCATCAAGCCGCGCGCGCTGGCGATGCGCAGATCCTCGAACACATTGCCCTGCACAATACCGAAGGCGTACTGCGCGTGCCCGTACCGCGGAGCGGTCCTGTCCAGATGCTCGCGCGCCTGCGCGGCCCAGCGTAATGTCAGCTCGCCGCTGCGCCGCGCGTATTCGTAGCCGCAGTCGGCGGGCGGACATTCGTCGAGTATCATCATGATGTCCGAACCGATGCTGCGCTGAATGTCGATCACCCGCTCGGGTGTGAAGCGATGGTAGGATCCGTCGATATGCGATTGAAAGGTGACGCCGTCGGCCTCGATGCGCCGCAACTCCGAGAGCGAAAACACCTGATAGCCGCCGCTGTCGGTGAGTATCGGTCGCTGCCAGTTCATGAAGCGATGCAGCCCTCCGGCCGCCTCGAGCAGGTCGGTTCCTGGACGCAGCGCCAGATGGTAGGTATTGGCGAGAATGATGCGCGCGTCGATTTCTTCGAGTTCGCGCTGCTCCACGGCCTTGACTGTGCCCTGCGTACCCACGGGCATGAAAATTGGCGTGGCGACCTCGCCATGGTCGGTGCGGAAGCGTCCCGCCCGCGCCTTGGTGGAGGCGTCGGTATGTTCAAGCGAAAATTGCAAAACCACCCCTTGCCGTGGCGGGAGCCACGGCCGTCTGTGCTGCGTGAAGGGAACGGTTACTTCTTGCGGGTCTTCCGCTTGGGCGGATGCGCCAGGAAGGGTGCGTCGGCCTTGCCCATGCGATCCACAACATCGGCGAGGGAAATGGCCTGCAGGTAGTTCACAAACAGCTCATTGGCCGCACTGAAGGACTCGAGCACAAAACACTTGGTCTTGATCGGGCAGGAAAACATGCCGAGGCAGCAGTGCTTGCGCATCACCGGGCCGTCCACCGCCTCGATGATGTCAATGAGCGTGATTTCTTCCGCCGGACGGGAAAGAATGTACCCACCCGTCACACCGCGATGACCGACCACGATGCGCGCGGTGGAGAGCTGCTGGAAGATCTTCGCGAGATAGGTTTTGGAAACATCCTGATCGTCGGCGATTTCGGAGATTTGCACGGGACCCTTGGCGCCCCGAGTGACGAGATAGCCGAGGCCGTGAACCGCATAGCCGGCGGATTTGGAGATTTGCATGGAAGTGATCCGTTGCTGATGTGAGTGAACGTGTGGTTAATGTCGTTTGCGTATCCATCCCCGCCAGCCGCATTTCTGGCAGCGGTAGGGGCGTTTGTTCGTGAGTTTTCTTCGAAGAAATTCCGACAGGCTGCGCGTGCGCGAGCGAAACAGGTAGTACTCGCCGCAGCCGGGACAGGCCACATTGGTGTTGCGCGAGTGGTGGTGGAAGCGCGTCCCCACCTTTTCCGATATCGGACGCGGCATATCCGTCAGCATGTCTTCAGGCGGACGCAATTCCTCGTCCGCGCCGTTGCCCGCTGCCACAGGCGACCGCCGAGCGTTCGCCGATGGCTCTGTGGCCACGGATTGCGGGCCGGATTCCACGGCAGCCGTGGGCGCATGCCCGGTGCTCTCCTCGGTTGGTGGCGCCTCGTCCGAAGTCGCATCCTCTTTCATCGCCTCCGCCGAGTTCGCCGGTTCGCGTTCGAGTGTGATGATACGATACCGGTCCGCCGCGGCTCCTTCCTCTTCGAGCCGAATCGACGGAATGTCCACGTCCTCGCCCGCCACCGCTGTGACGCTCGTGAAAATGGAGACACTCGGGTACGAGAGTTGCGACTCGTCCAACCATCCGCGCCAATCGCAAGTATGGCAACGGAATTTCCGCTTCGGGGAAAAATTCCGTCGAATATTGTCGAGGCGGGAGGTGCTGTGTGAGCGATATAACGCGGGGGCGTGACACTTGGGACAGATCGCGGGGACCCGGGCGTTTCGCAACAAAGATTGCTGACCCATGGGAGGTACGTCGCGTTATGAATCGGGAGCTATGTGCATGCGAGCAAAGCAGATTTATTGTATCTTAATTGAGAATATAGCGAAATGCTCACGAATTCCAAGCATCCTTCGTGCACATTTCGCGGTGGATTGCGCTCTTCCCGCCAGAGATTCCTGCCGGACCCGCCGCGACGCGTACCGCAATCGCAGCGTGGCAGGGCGGACGCGGAGCACCGACCTCGAAGCGCTGCGATGCCGCCACTGGTCGGGCGACGCATTTCCACATTGTTCCCGCGCGGCAGGAATGATATATTTCCACTTTGACAAACCGCTGAAATTGACGGAGCATTATGACTGTCCTCGATCCTGAAATACAGGAGGATGTGTCCCCTGACGAGCCCCTGCCCATCGAGACTCCTGAATCGCTGAAAAAACGCCATCTGGATTTCGAGCGCGAGGCGCTGCCCCACATGGACGCGCTGTACAACTTCGCACTGCGCTTGACCACCGACGCCGATGAAGCCGACGACCTGCTGCAGGAAACCTATCTGAAGGCCTACCGCTTTTTCGACAAGTTCGAGCAAGGAACGAACTGCAAGGCCTGGCTGTTTCGCATCATGAAGAATTCCTTCATCAATATGTACCGGCGCAGTTCGAAAGAGCCGGATAAAGTCGATTACAACGACGTGGAGGAGTTTTACCATTCGATTCGCGCGGAATCCACCGATCCGAACGACCTCGAACAGAAGATTTTCTCGAACATTCTCGACGACGATGTGTCGAGTGCTCTCGAATCGCTGCCCGAGGAATTCCGCACTGTGGTCATTCTCTGCGATATCGAGGGCTTCACCTACGAAGAAATCGCGGATTTCGTCGAGTGCCCCATCGGCACGGTGCGTTCGCGCCTCCATCGCGGCAGGAAAATGCTTCGCGCCAAACTACTGGACTATGCGATGGACCGCGGTTACGAGGATCGCGACCGTTCAAGAAAAAAGACGTCGATTTCCGATTTAGACGACGCCGAGGCGTTATAACACCGGCCCGCGCATCGATTCTGTTTCACCATGCATGACCACACGGAGATCATGAATACAAGCCATTTTCGATCCATGACCGACGCCGAGTTGCACGAGTATATCAGTGCGCTCGCGGACAAGGATGCCGCGGGGTTGACCGAGGAGCAGGTCAATTTTCTGCAGCATGTGGTGCATGAGCGTCCCGAATTGCTGGGCGAGTATCAACTGCACCTCGCCACCAAGCTCTGTCTGCTCAAGCACAGCAAGGTCGTGAAGTGCCCGGATTCCACTTCGGAATCCATCCGCTCCATTCTCTACCACGTCTATAAATCACGCCAGGCAACTCTCTGAGAACACGGCCATGCTTGAAACGATAGGCACCATCGTCGTTCCCGTGGATTTCTCCGACGCCTCGCAGCTCGCGCTGCGCACCGCCCTTAACGTGGCGCGGCGTATGCATTCCACGCTGCACGTGCTGCACGTGTATCAGGATGCGTTCAGCATTCTCTCGGTGCGCACGCTGGACCTCACGCCCGAGGCGGTGGAGCGCATCATGCTCAAGGAAATTCACGAGCGCTTCGACGCCTTGCTCGACGGCCTCGGCGCCGATGTGCCCATCGTCACCGTCGCGCGCAAGGGAGACACGGCGGAGAGCATTCTCGAGTATTCCAACGAAATCGCTGCGGATCTCATTGTGATCGCCACCAACGCCCGCACGGGGCTGGAACACATTTTCATCGGATCGATCACGCAACGCATCGTGCGTACCGCCTCCTGCCCGGTGTTGACGTGCAGGGCCACAGCGCAATCCTGATTTTTTTTCCTTCACATAGAGGACGAAATCCCATGAGGCATGGATTCCTTTTCGCTATGCTTGTCGCCATTCTTTCGCTTTCCGCATGCACGCAACAGTCCGCGAAGAAAAGCGAGAGCAGCGCGGCGGCCGACAGCGGCAGCGCCCGCGTGTACGAGGGCGAACAATACATCGCCAATCTCCGGCAGTTGACTTTCGACGGAGAAAATGCCGAGGCCTACCTTTCCTTCGACGAAGCGATGCTCACATTCCAGACGAAACGCGACGATATGGAATGCGATCAGATTTTCACCATGACCATCGATGGCAAGGAGCAGCGCATGCTTAGTTCGGGCAAGGGCCGCACCACCTGCTCGTACTGGCTGCCGGATGGCGAGCATCTGATCTTCAGCAGCACCGAAGCGCACGACCCCGGTTGCCTGCCCTCGCCCGATCGCAGCAAGGGATATGTGTGGAAGCTCTATCCGGAATTCGACATCTACAGCATCCGCAAGGACGGCAGCGAGCTGACGTTGCTCAGCGCCTCACCCGGCTACGACGCGGAGGCGACGGTGTCTCCCAAGGGCGACAAGATCGTCTTCACCTCCACGCGCGACGGCGATCCGGAGCTGTACACGATGAACATCGATGGCAGCAATGTGCGTCGCCTGACATTCACCAAGGGCTACGACGGCGGTGCGTTTTTCTCGCCCGACGGCGAGCGCATCGTGTTTCGCGCGAGCAGACCGTCGAGCAAGGAGGAACTCGCCGCGTACGACGAGTTGGTGAACGAGCATCTGGTGCGCCCCGGTGCGATGGAAATTTTCGTGATGGACGCCGACGGCAAGAACAAGCGGCAGATCACGAATAACGGCAAGGCCAATTTCGCGCCGTACATGCATCCCGACGGCAAGCGCATCATTTTCAGCTCGAACATGGACGCCGCCGATCCGCGCAACTTCGATCTCTACATCATCAATGTGGATGGCAGCGGTTTGCAGCGCGTGACGAATTTCCCGGGCTTCGATGGTTTCCCGATGTTCACCGCCGATGGAAAGAAGCTGGTGTTTTGCTCCAATCGCAATAATCGCAAGGAAGGCGATACGAACGTGTTCGTGGCGGATTGGATCGATCCCTGATTTTTTTCATTCGAATGGAACGAGGACGCGGCACAACCCGCGTCCTTTTTTTTATCCCGGCATTATCAGGGGAGAATTGCGGGGCACCGAACACGGCAGCCTCAGGCCTGCCCGATGTCCCGGCACCCATGGAGACACTATGCGCAACGATCAGATACGACACAATGTTGTCGATGAGATCCTGTGCACGCCAGGTAAAAGGAAGCCATACGTATAAAAGACAAAAATTAACAAAGGACAAAATAAACTTGATCAGGCTATTGACTTTCGATTGCGCACCGATTATCTTGGCGTGTGTTTCCAACGGATAATGAGGTCGTTATCGCCATTGAAGGCAAAGGGTGCGCCGTTCGTTCGCATGAGTCCTGACATTTGCGTGCTCACGACGTGCTGTCTCTCGAGTAGCCAAGGGTAATCCATAGTATCGCCTGTTCGTGCGTGTTGGTAGATCGGATACGAATCGCACATCGTCGCAGCCATATATGAAGATGAAATGGATTCTTTATGTATGGGGAAGAGAATAATATTGTCGTCCTGATATACAAAATAGTGTGATCGGAGGAGTTATGAAGTCGATCCTGAATATCGCATTGTTTCTATGTGTCCTTCCTACGCTCGCGTGCGCCCAATTCCCATCGCGCTTTTATATCGGCGCATTCTGGGTCGGCGGCGATCAGTCCGAACCTTGGTGCCCTAATCCCGGGGAAGTGCAATATTATACCCCGTACCGAGATACCAACTATGTGCAGAGAACATTGACTGGTTTGACTCCTCACCATCTATCACAGTATCACCTGGAGCGGGCGCGGGAACTCGGCTTGAACCTTGTCGCCATCCACGTCGATGATATCGACAGCATCACCGCGTCGCCGGACGAGGATCGCCAGGTGGTACGTAATATTAATCGGAGCATGATCGCTGGGGATGCGCCGGCAATGGATCTCTGCCTCTTCTCCTGGCGCCTCGATGACTTCGGGAAACTTGATCGATTGATGTTTCATCCGGAGTCGGTCTATGATTTCAGAACGAGGTCCGGGAACGATCCCGATGATTACGAAAACAAACGTTTCCCATCGTTCGATGACTATCCGATCGCTGAACTAGAGCTTTCCAAAACCATCGAGGATAATTCGCAAACGAACAACTGCGTCCTCGTGAAGGGTGTATGCGAGTTCTCCGGTCTCGAGTTCCAGCGAAAGCGGGAATTGTCGGCCTTTGATTCCAGAATACTCAACAATGCGATAAACAACGCCTCCGGCATGTACCACGTGTCCGTGATCCTGAGCGCCGATCCCTTGCTCTGGAACCTCCCCCAGAACAACGCGACCGAGGTGCTGCGGATTCGTGTCGAGGGAGCATTCGTCGCCGATATCGGCGATCCCGATCACAGTACGACGTTTGTGGAATTTCCCATCCTCGGAAGCGATTTCTACGAGCAGGGGCAACTCCGGTCGGGGCCGTTCGAATTGCATCTCGGTCATGTCGGGCTGAATCTCAGCGAGTACGCTGGAGGAACCGAGGAGGTCGTCACCTTGGAGCCGGTTACACAACTCGGCGCGCGGTGGACCACGCTGTCGTCCACCATGACAACCCGTCTGGCGTACGCTGATCTCACGGAGCATAATTTGCTTGGGGAGTTCGATATTCGAGTGATGGCGCTGACCACGCATCAATTCTACATCGACGCGGTTTGCATGTCCACCGCGCACGCGTACAACCTGTTCGGTAATCGACAGGATCTGCCCACCGCGTACGTCAACCTCGACCATCCACTGAGAATCAGGAAGTCGATAGATCTCATGACGCGCGATGTGGACGGGTCGAGACTGGAGCATGTCGCGCTTCTGACCATGCCGGAGCAGGATCCGTACGCGGGTTACTGGCGCTCGACAAAGTATCTCTCCAGATTGATGCGCAACGCAACGGACGCCTCGGACGGGAGTTCACAATGCATGGGGTACTCCGCGAAGGGCGCGGAAATCAGCACGAACGATCTCCATGGACTCGCGGAGTTTCACAAAAACATCGCGTCGGGATACTACGCGTATGTGTACGACAGGGAGTACCCACGATGGAACCAGGATGTGTCGGAGAACGAATACAACGAATACACGCTCGCGGGCGATATCATTAACGGAAATGACCGTTGCCGTCGGAGATTGTGGAAGAACATTATGTACTATCGCCGTTACGCCCGAACAAGGCAGGACTATGATGTGAGTACGCCATGGATACCGTTCATCCAGAACCACACCAGCAATTTTATCTCCGGGTGGGATTCGGATACCTTGAGAGAACCCAACGCGGCGGAACTCCGGCTGCTGTGCAATATCGCTCTCGAACATGGGGCGCATGGACTGATGTTCTATCAGTACAACACGCACGGTACTAATCCATGGACGGCGAACCCATCATTTGGTGAAATAGGTCTTTTTCCGAGAAACTGGTTGTTGTATACGCAGGATTCGAGTGGGCAGCACCCTCAACCGTTCGGTTCTGTAGGATTCATTCAATCCTATAATTTCCCACGGACGTTGGATATGCACGGGGAGAACAAGTGGGATTCGACGCGTAACCTTATCGCTACATTTTTGCAGCCAATGGGGGACTTGATGCGTACCCTGACCTGGAAGAAAAGCAGGTCCTGGTACAACTACCCGAGAATGGAGGTAGGAGAGCAAGGGCAATCAGACTTTGTTACCACGGTTCATACGTGGCGAGGGGATACCATCGACTGTCGAGATCGCACGTTGATAGAAACGGCTGATTTTCGCGATAACGGAAATCACCCATACGTCTTCGTTGTCAATGTCAATGCACACAAATTCGGGCATAGGAACGTGAGAATTCAGCTCGCGCCTGAAGGCTATATGACACAGTGGAAGGTGACGGATCTTCGTAATGGCGAAATTCACATTGTCAAGCCAACGATCTCCACCGACACCGCATTCGACAATCTCGGATTGAGTCTGTACCTCGCGGCGGGCGAAGCCACATTGCTGAAGCTTGAAAAGATGGAAGGATACACAAGCACTTTCGAGAGCTGCATCGGCTCAAACATCTACATCTGGAAAGATGCGGAGTTGCACACGGAGGCATCGCAGCAACTATACTTCGGTGAACATGCGGGGATTATTTCGGAAGGCATATTCGAAACTGCTCTCGGCACCAGATTGGAACCCTGCTCCGAGACCTGGCTCGGAGTCATCACACGAGGAAGGAATGATCTGTCCTTCGGGCAAGCGTTCCTTCATGGGACGTATATCCGAAGTGGCGGTGTAAGAATCGGTCCGTTCTCGAAGGCGACAATGGACGAGGGGTGCGAGATGTACCAGTGCGATCCGAACATCCTGAATTGCTCGGGCGAATTTTCCTCCAACTTTACCACGTCAACATATCATGACGAACATCTGATGAACGTGGACGGCACCTCCACTCTCATGGCCGATTCCATCGATTACACGCCGATCAATAATTACGTCATTCAAAGCACGGGCGGGGCAGTGACGATGAAACATGTCAGAATCCTCAATTCCGGGAGTAGAGGGATATGGGCGCGCGGATACGCCTATCTGACGAGTGCACCTAATGCCGGGCGCAATAAAATTGTAACGGAGAATTATACCGCTACAGCCGAAGAGGGCTCTGTCATTATGCTCGGATATCCAGTTTGGATAGGAGACAATTGGGTTACTCACGGAAGGGAGAATATGTTCAGCATCGGATTATCCAGATGCCTCCCCTACGCCCTGCATATGCGGACAGATTCATCGTCATGGATCCTCGCTGCTGAAAATTTCTGGGTCTCGGGAGCTGGTGACTGCCCTAGTGTTCCAGACTATAAAGTCGCTGGCCGAGTTTTCACACTTTCACCTCTGTCTCCTCCAAATCCTGTCCCATTCGCAGGTGGGAGCGGTGGGAGTTATTCGAAATCCGCTCTTCACAAATCCGCAACACAGTCTCCTCCGGGCACACATCATGCCGCCGAAATCCTTGCGCTGCTGGCCAATCGCGATACGACGGCGGCGAGATCGAGGGTGGCGCAACTCGTGTCCACAGGTGCCTTGGCCAATGCCCCGCTTCATGAACTCAACGCACTGACCTTCTGCGGACCCGTCGTCACCCGCGAACTACTGCAACATATCACCGCAAGTCTGGACAATCGGAGCGATCTGGAAAGTAAGGTGTCCCTGGTCGGTCTGCTCAAACGTGAGCGCGACTTCAAAAGCGCGCTTCGGGTTCTCGACGCGTTCTCATTCGCAACACGCCCTTCATTGCGTCTCCAGGCGTTGCGCTACCGTGCCGAAATATACGCCATGGACGCGGACTACGGCTTTGACAAAACACCAGCCGTGTTGGATTCCATGCGAGCGTTACTCTGGTGCGATTCCACCTACCGTCACTTCATCGAGTATTTCCCGTATTTGTACTCCAATCTCCGGGCGTCCGGCGCCTCCACTCCAAAAGCGTCGAATGCGCACTTCCTTCAGGAGTTGCCAACCGATTTTGATGTCCTGCGGAATTTCCCGAATCCGTTCAACAACTTGACCACGTTCATCTTTACCGCACCGGGTGAAGGCACGCTCAAACTTGTAGTCCACGACGCGTTGGGACGTGTGGTGTATGATGGTCAACACGTGGTGCGACAAGGTGGCATGCAGAGTATCGATATTCCCACATATTCCTGGGCACAAGGAATATATTACTACCGTGTCGAAATGGGCTCGCGGATCAGAACCGGAAAAATGATCCTTGCACGCTGACAACGATCCGATTACCTTGCGCTCGGAAGGCCAGGTGAAGTAGCTTCAGCTTTGTATCGTAATAACCGGAGGGCATTCCCATGAACGGAGCCGATCTGAACTATCAAAGAGCACCACGTCGTGCGGTGACTTCAGGCTGCATTACCCGGGTGAGGTTGACACGTCGCCGGGTGAATAGCGGCACCCTGCTCTTGCTGTTGCTGGTTGTTTATTCCGTTCACCCCGGATTGTTGCCCGCTCAGCCGGTTCCAGGCAGCGGGGGTGTGACCGGGAAGGTGACAGAGGTGTTGTCCAACGAGATCCGGATGATCGCAGCCGTGCGTCCCCGCGATCACCGCTCGCTCGGTTGGCGTTTCGCGGCGTTGGGGGATATCAACGGCGACGGTTACGATGATTTCGCCGTCAGCACGTACTCGGACAGCACCTTCGTATGGCTCGGCGCCGACACACTTGCGCAGCAACCGATCCTGGGCCTGCGGGGGGGAAGAAGCGCTCTCCGCGCCGGCGATGTGAACGGCGATGGGCGCATGGATATCGTGACGGCACTCAACCCAAGCAAAGCTCCTCACCCTGGAGGAGTGCGCGTGTTCCTGAACAAGGGTGCGCCACGGTATTACGAGGCCGAACCCGACCTCTTCCTGCAGGGCGATACCGCTGCGGGAGCTACATCTCTGTGGGGTGCAACGAATGATCGTCCCGATGGCGTGAGCATCGTGGATTTCAACGGCGACGGTCACAACGATTTGCTGGTGAAGACGACGGAGAATTCCGGGGGCATGTTCAGTTACGGTCTCTTCGTGGGTCCGTATCCCTTCCGCCACGCCCCCGACCTGTATCTGGACCCGCCTTCGTACGCGAAGAAGACCGAATGCAGCGTGGCCCATGCTTACGGCGACGTCAACGGCGACCGGGCGACGGATATCCTGTTGCAATTCGTGTGGGAGGACAGCCTTGGCGGCCGGAATGCCGGATGGTTTCTGTATTTGGGTGGTCCATTTCGCGAAACCCCCGGGACCATC
>DAOSDL010000019.1:38845-81941 GCA_035362335.1 Bacteroidota bacterium | reverse complement strand
GGGATGGTGTTGGGGTGGGCGTATGTGGTGACGCTGCCGACAGGGGAGCGTGCATGGCCCGATGCGGATTCATGTATCCGTATCCCGGCGGGAAGCGGCGGCTGTCAGGCGGCTCCGGGTCCCACGCCCGGCGCTGTGACCCCGCGGGACCGTGCCAGTCCGCGCATTATCGTCCTCGAGCGCTGGCGCGCGTAGCCCGGGCGCCAATCTCTTCCGGCGAATATAGCCGACATATCCATCCGAAACCACTCCGGGGCCACAAGCGGTCCGTGCGGAGCGGGACGGTGCGTTTTGAGCGGTGGAATGTGGGGTGGCGGAGAGATAAAAGGATGCGGAGGTGCGAATAATGGGTGACGGGAGGGCGAATTTCCTGGAAATTTGCGTGGCGGGTGCGCGTTTCAGGTTGTGTTTCTGTCGCTCGGAAGCGAAGATGCGGATTCATGAATCCGCATGGGAGAGGTCGCGTGTCGCCATGACGCGGCCACAGCCCGAGCACCCGCTCCGGCAAGCGGGAAGCCATGATCGATAAAGAGGAAAGAGGTACTCCGCCCCCCTGTCGGAGGACTCAAGCCGCTTCTGCTCGCCGCACCGCACCGCAGGGTGAAAAAACGTGTGCCGGTCATGGCGAAACCCTCCGTCGGGAGTTCATGGAATCGCGATTCCAGTAACAAAGCTCCACCTGCCGCGCTGCCCCTCTCCGCAGGTGTTCGATGCATGTGCATTGCACCATGGCGCGCCGCTTCGTAGATTCGGACCGTATTACGTGCCGGATTCCCCTCGTCACATCCAGGCCAGGAGGGCTTGTGAAATTCCTCATCGGAATTCTTCTCGCGCTTTGTATCACAGGAGGTAACATGTCGGCAGCACCTGCCGCTGGCGGAATCTTCCCCTACACCACGCACACCTTCACGCTGGGTAATGGACTCAAGGTGATCATGATTCCCATGTCCTCGGGCGGACTCATGTCCTACTACAGTATCGTCCGCACCGGCAGCAGGGATGAGTTCGAAGCGGGGAAGACCGGCTTCGCGCATTTCGTCGAACACATGATGTTCCGCGGTACAAAAAATTTCCCCGCGAAAATTTATGATCGCATGGTCACCGAAATGGGCGCCGATGCCAACGCCTATACCACCGACGACTATACCGCGTATCACCTCACCTTTGCCGCCGAGGATCTGGAAACCGTGATCAAATTGGAAAGCGACCGCTTCCAATTCCTCGACTATGAAGAGGAGGCGTTTCAAACCGAAGCGGGCGCAGTGTATGGCGAGTATCGCAAGAACCGAAGCAACCCCTGGGAAGTGCTCTTCGAATCCCTGCAGCAAACCGCCTTCACCACCCATACCTACGGTCATACCACCATGGGCTATGAAGCGGATATCAAGGCCATGCCCACACTGTTTGAGTACAGCAAGGAGTTCTTCTCCCGCTACTACCGACCGGAAAATGTGGTTCTGCTGCTGACGGGCGATTTCGACGTCGATGACGCTCGGGAACTCATCGAACGCTACTACGGCAGCTGGGAAAAAGGATATGTCGCTCCACAAATCCCCTCCGAACCACGGCAGCAGCAGGAGAAACGCGTGAATGTTGTCTACGACGGAGAAACCCTTCCACTGTTGGTCGTGGGCTACAAAGGCGCTGCCTTCAAGCCAAAGGATCGACGCACCGTGGCTGGGTATCTGCTCGAAGATTTGCTCTTCGGAGAAACCAGCGCGCTGTATAAGGATCTGGTGCTCAAACGGCAACTCGTGCAATACATCAGCGCTGGCTTCGACCGCAATCGCGATCCCGGCTTGTGGAATGTCTACGCCATGGTGAAGAAACAAGGCGACGTTCCGCTTGTGCTGCGCGAAATCGACAAAACAGTCGAGCATTGGCAGAAGACGCTCGTCGGCAAGGATGAATTGGCCAAACTCAAGAAGCGCCTTCGCTACCAGTTCCTGATGAACCTCGACACCCCCGATAAAGTGGCCGGACGCCTCGCGCGCTACGTGGCTCTCACGGGCGGTATCACCGCCATAGACGCCCTCTACGCCACCATCGATGCCATTACCCCGGAAGACGTGCGCGACGCGGCGCAGTATTGGCTTGTCAAAAATCAGCGGACGGTTGCCACGCTCAAGGGGAGGAAATGATCATGCGCTCACTCACTATCTCGGTGCTGTCCATGACCACTGCCGTCATGCTCGCGCTCGCCGGCTGCGCCACGCCGGAATCGGAACGTGTTGTCCTGTACCCCGTCAAGGACGATCCGACAATCTCCTTCCGCTTCTGGTTCAAGGTGGGCTCGCAATGCGATCCCTCGGGCAAGGAGGGCTTGGCCGTGCTCACCGCGGCGCTGCTCACCGACGGCGCCACCACCAATCGGAGCTATGAGGAAATCCTCGATGCACTCTACCCCATGGCCGCATCGTACACGGCAAACGTGGACAAGGAAATGACGGTGATTTCCGGGCGCGTTCATGCCGATAATCTCGACGAATACTATCCTCTGTTTATCGATGCCATTCTGCATCCGGCATTCAACGAGGACGATTTCAGACGCATCCGCACCGATATGATCAACGCGATTGAGAAATCTCTGCGCTATGCGAATGACGAGGAATTGGGCAAGGCCATGCTGTACGACTTCGTGTTCGAGGAAACACCATATGGGCATCTCGACATCGGCACAGTTACTTCGCTGAAAGCTATCACCCTGGATGATGTGCGGCATTTCTACAAAACCTGGTACACCAACGACAATGTGGTGATCGGCCTCGGTGGCAGTTATCCAGCCGAATTGCTGCCGCGCATCGAAGAAGATCTGTCGAAACTGCCTGTCGGCGCACCGAAGCAGCCGGGCATCCCCGCACCCAAGGAAATCGATGGCATCGAACTGATGATCGTGGAAAAGGACTGCGATGCCACCGCGATCAGTTTCGGCTATCCGATTTCTGTGCTTCGTGGACAGGAGGATTTCTGGCCATTGCTGCTGTTCAATTCCTGGCTTGGCGAGCATCGGAACTCCTCGTCCCGTCTCTACCAGGTCATCCGCGAGGCGCGCGGCATGAATTACGGTGACTACTCCTATATCGAGCATTTCGCGGACGGCGGGAGCAGACAGATGCCCGCACCGAACCAGGCCCGTCGTCAGCAGATCTTTGAGGTGTGGCTGCGTCCCGTGCAACATGAACACCGCCATTTTGCGCTCCGCGCAGCATTGCGGGAAATCCAGCAGGTGGTCGACAGCGGACTCACCGAGGAGCAGTTCTCGTTGACCAAACGCTTTCTTTCCAAATACGTGCTGCATTACGCCACGACGACCTCGGAGCGCCTGGGCTATGCAATCGACAGCAGATTTTACGGAATCAAGGGCGACTACCTCGAAGTGCTGCGCCGACGTATCGACGATCTCGATCTCGATGATGTGAACGCCGCCATTCGTCGGCATATTCAAACGCGCAATCTGAAAATCGCCGTGGTGACGCGCGATGCCGAGGCCTTCGCTGATTCACTGGTGGCGAACGCTCCCAGCCCGATGCTGTATGCTACACCGAAACCACCGGAAGTACTCGACGAGGACAAACTCATCGAGTCCTATCCACTGGCTATCAAGCGCGAGAAGATCCGCATCGTCCCGGTGGGCGAGCTGTTCCGTTGAACCTGTTCACCGACACCTTCGCCGGTTTGGATCGTGAGTGACAGGTCGGTCTCGGCAAACGTCTCAAAACGTCGTCTCCTCGCCACGGCGAGTCCCAGAACTGAGGGACGCGCCTGCGAGCCGAATGGTGTGTCCTTTGAAAATCCTCGTCCAGGCGCGGACTCGAAGTGCCTGCTCCATTCCTTGTAGGTTGCAAGCCATGTCATGTGCAGCGGAGCGCCGAGGACGATCTCGGTGGCGAAGAGGGTATGCATTCCGGCGCGGAGTCGAAGCCTTCGTAGCCAGTTGCATGACGCTTCGACGCCGAGCCCGAACCACGATCTTCTCTCACCGTACGTCCTCGCTGCGGGCTCGTCGCTCAGCTCGAAGACTCGCCGCGGCGAGGTGACGATTATGCATAGTGCGTCTAATGACCCCTGTCATGTGCAGCGACGCGCCTGGGAGAAAATCCAGCGTCTTTCGGAGTTCACGGAAGCAGACTGAAGTGACCCGCATTCCCGAAACATCAATTCCATTTCAACTTTTTATTTTCACCTGTCCCGTCACGCGGTGTCGCTGGCCATCCTCCGGCCCGAAGCGGGAATTCGTATATTTCACCGCATGTCCAACCGTTGAGCCCGACTCATGTCCTCCACGAATCAGAGAGCGCCCTTCGAACGTGTCGTCAGTATCCATGATCTGGGATTGCACGATCACTGTATCGTGATTGCGGATCGCGCGCTGCCGCGTCCGCTGCTCGAATCCTTTGCGGATCCGATACTGGTCGACGCCGGTGAGGGGCTCAAAACGTTGGCAGCGCTGGAGCGGCTCGCGGACAACGTGCTGCAACGTCGGTCCAGCCGACCGATGACGCTTGTGGCGGTGGGTGGTGGTTCCGTGGGCGACGCGGTCGGCTTTCTCGCAAGCATTCTCTGGCGTGGCGTTGATCTCTGGCAGGTGCCCACCACACTGGTCGCAATGGTGGATTCGGCGCACGGCGGCAAGACTGCGGTCAATCTCGGCGCGGCGAAAAACCAGCTCGGTACGTTCTATCCGGCGCAACGCGTATTGCTGGTGGAGGATGTCGTGCGGCTTCTGCCGATGTCTGTGCGCAAGGAGGGCCTGGCGGAATTACTCAAGGCGCTGTGGCTTGGCGATGCACCCGCGGCTTCGGCACTGTCTCTGCGCGAGGTGGAGACGATGGCCTTCGCCCCGGGTGATGAAGCCATGCCCGTGCTCCTGCCGCTGCTCGAGCGCGCTGTGCGTGTGAAAACGAGTATCGTCGAACAGGACCCGCGCGAGGAAAAAGGAATTCGCACCGTGCTTAATCTCGGCCACACCTTGGGTCATGCGCTGGAACTCACGCTGGGAATTCACCACGGCCTCGCGGTATCCTGGGGACTCGCTGCCGCGCTTCGACTGTCCATGGATTTCGGCATGAGCGAAGCGGAATCCCGCGCGCTGCTGCATCATCTCTACCCCTTGCTCACGCCCCTGCCCGGCATGCCTTCCGACGATGCCATGCTCGCCGCAATGCATCGTGATAAAAAACGCAGTGACAACATCCTCCGCTCCGTGGTCCTGCAATCCGCCGGACGCCCTCTCGTGGTCACCTCCATTCCCGCGCGCGAGTGGCTGCGAGCCCTGCACGCCGTGGTGCGCGACATCGCCGATCTTCCCGTAACCGTCAGTGTTCCCTCGCCACGCGCTGTGCGTGTGCAACTCGAAGCAGGCAAATCCGCTATGAACCGCGCACTCATCATCGCAGCGCAGCGCATCGGCCGAACGAGTATCGTGGGACGCAGTGAAGCCGACGATGTGCGGCACATGGTTCGAGCCCTGCGCACGTTGGGCTATCCGATCGAAGACAGTGGTGACGGATTTGTGGTGGACAATCTGAATCGCGCATTCTTTCCCACAGGCGACCGGGATTCCCGCGTGATTCATGTCGGAGAAGGCGGCACCACCTTTCGCTTTCTCGTGGCGTTGTGCTGCACCTCGGTGAAGCGCAGCAAAATCGTCGCCTCGCCTTCGCTGCTTCGACGGCCGCACGAAGCGCTGTTTCGCGCCCTGCGCAGCGGAGGAGCGAGTATCGAACCCTTCGATGATGAGTCGGGACAGGGTGTTGTGGTCGCTGGTTGGGAGCATGCTCCGGAGGTATTCTCCGTCGATTGCTCGCTGTCCTCGCAATACGCTTCGGCAATAGCCCTGCTGGCGGTGGGTGCCGAGCGTCCCTTCGGCTTGCGCCTGATGGGCGAGGTGGCCAGCCGCTCGTATTTCGACATGACACTGGGGATGCTGCGCGAAGCGGGCGTGGATGTTCTGGCGCATGGGGATCTCGTGATGTTCAATCAAAGCGACCGGCTGAACGAGAAGCTGACGATGACGGTGGAGCAGGACGCCGGCTCACGCGCGGTGTGGTCGGTGGCGCGCGCGCTTGGGCATCCCATGCATCCGTCGCCCATGGCACATGACTCGATGCAACCCGACAGTGCCGTGGATGACTTGCTTGCATCACTGCTAGAAACAGGCGGGCGGGAAGCGCGGCTTGACCTCGCCCACACACCCGATCTCCTGCCGGTGCTGGCCGCCGCGGTGCTGGGTCTGCGGCGGCGTGTGCTGTTCACCGGCCTGGAAACGTTGCGGCATAAAGAGTCGAATCGCCTCGATGATTTCGCACGGCAACTCGAAATACTGGGTGCGCATTGCGAAACCGGGCAGGGAACACTATTGCTCGACGCACGGGAGACTACCGCAACCGCGGACGTGTCCATCGCCTCACGCGCCGATCATCGCATTGTGATGGCGGCTGCATTGATGGCCTTGAACAGAAACAGCGTGCGTGTGGATGGTCCATGGAGCGTGCGCAAATCCTACCCGGGGTTCTGGGACGATGCCCGCGCGGCGGGTTGGAGTATGGAGCCGGCGTACGGGCCGGTGGAGCGCACACGATGAATTTTCGTGAAATATACGAGCAGGAACTCCGCAACGGCCGCCATGCGCCGCCAATGCTGGAGCAGGGGAGTTGTCGCAGCGCGCGCGGGACGCTGTGCACGCTTTGCCACGCCTCGCGCATTTCCTACGCGGACGAATGCGTCGTGAAGCAACGCGCCTTGCGGCGCTTGTGGGAACGCTTCGCCGATGGACGCGTGCTGAGGCCTCTCGCGACCTCCCCACAGGGACGCGACTACCGCGTCGTGAGCAAGCGCAAAGTGGAACAGCGCCGCGAGGGCTTCTCCATGGGCCTCATCGATGCGCAGGCGCGGGAAATTTTACCAGTGCAGCGTTGCGCCATCGAGGCGCCCATGCATGCGCTGTTGTACGAGCGTATCGAAATCCTGCTCAGGCATCGCGCCGCCGCTCCACTGGTGGGTGTGCTGCGCTACGTTGTGCTCAAAGGCGATGCGCGGCAGGTCGCAGTGCTGTTCACCATCGCCGAGCTGTCGCCACGCACCATCAAGGCGGCGAATACGCTGTCGAAGTTGCTCACCCGCGATCATCCCGAGGTGCAGGGTGTGTTTCTCTACGAGGATTCCTCCGGTGATCGCTACTACATGGGCCGCGGAAGTGCGAGCCGTCCCGCGCAACTGCGCCGTCTCTTCGGTCAGCGCGAAGTATCGGCGCAGGTTGGTGACCTGCGCTTTGTGTACGACGTGCTTGCCTTTACACAGGTGAATCTCTCGGTGCTGCCGGTGTTTCTGGGCAGTGTGCGGACCTTGCTGCGGGAAGCCCGCGGCGAACAGCCAGGCGCACGTGGCACGTTGTACGATCTCTACAGCGGCTACGGGCTGTTCTCCATCGGCCTGCACGAGGATTTTCTCGCCGTGCGAGGCGCGGAACTTTCGCAACCGGCGGTGGCATCCGCGATCTCCAATGCGAAACGCATGCAACTCCGTCATCTGCGTTTCCATACACTGGATCTGAATGCCGACGCCGTATTTCGCTTCATCCCATTCTGCGGGGCTGACGATGTGGTGCTGCTCGATCCACCCCGTGGCGGCTGCGACGAGGGAGTGCTGGCGGCCGTGGCCGCGCGCAATCCCGCCCATGTGCTGCATGTGTTCTGCAATCTCGATCTCCTCGAACGTGATCTCAATGAGTGGAAACAGCTGGGGTACGATATCCGCGCCGCAGTGCCGGTGGACAATTTCCCGGGCACGGACCATGTCGAAATGCTTGTACTGCTCGCTCCGCATACGCGCTCGCGGGGAGAATGACGCGGCATGACTCACTCCGTCGTCATCGTCACGCGCAATCGTCCGCACGAAGTACAGCGGCTGCTGCGCGCACTCGTCGAACAAACCGTCGTGCCGGACGAAGTGCTGCTCATCGACGCTTCCGATGCCGCGGTCGATAGCGAACGTCCACATTTGGCGGAAGGACTCGCCCTGCGCATCATTCCGTCGCACGCGGGTCTCTCCGCGCAGCGCAACATCGGGCTGCGCGAAGCTCGTGGCGACATTCTCACCTATTTCGACGACGATGCCGTGCCGGCGAGCGAGTACTGCGGGCGCGTCCTGTCCTTGTTTCGGAGTGACGACTCCGCTGTGGCGCTGGGCGGCATCAATCTGGATCTGCCGCGTGTCGGAGCAATGGAGTACGCCTTGCGCGTCATTTTGCAGGTGCAGACCCGTCGCGGGACGCACGGCTATCGCCGCTCAGGCATTCCCGATCCCACCGGCCCGTATGATGCCACGCGTGTGCACTTGCTACCAAGCACCGCGCTTTCGCTGCGCCGCGCTGCCTGCGCTGGTCTTTCGTTCGAAGAGCGCTGGTTGAGCGGAGAGCCGCTCGGGCTCGCCACCGGCCGATGTTTCGGCGAGGACGCGTATTTCACCGCACAATTGGCGGAGCGAGGCACACTGCGTCTTTGTCCCGGAGCGGCATTCCGTCACGTCCCGAGTTCGCGAACCCGCGAGTCCACGTTCATTACACAGGCGCTGTACGTGTATTCCCTGCGATGGATCAGTGATCGCGCCGCACGCACGCGCTTGGCGCGCGCGTTGCGTCTCTGGGCGTTGCTGGGGCAAGGCGTGATCAATCTCGCACAATCGCTGCGTTTCGCGCATGCGGGCTATCTGCGCGGCTATCTGCGCGCCATGCGTGCGCCGCTGCGCTGAGTGCCAGGCGCCGCCTCTGCTACCGCGCGTATTCACGCGTGTCCGTGTGGAAAACATTTCGAGTCCGTGCGCGCTTCCCCGAGGGGTGGAGCGGGCACGGACTCGAATGACGTTATGCGGCGGAGTTTAGTCGACGAGTTCGGTGTAGAGCGGGAAGCGCGAGCAGTACTCCTTCACGCGCGTACGCACATCGTCGAGCGCGCTTTCATTCGTGATGTTGTTGATCACCGTGTCGATCACATCGGCCACGAATTCCATGTCGGCTTCACGGAAGCCGCGCGTGGTGATGGCGGCCGCGCCGATACGTATGCCGGAGGTGACGAAGGGCGAGCGGTCGTCGAAGGGCACCATGTTCTTGTTCAACGTGATGCCCGCGCGCTCCATGGCGTTCTCGGCTTCCTTGCCGGTCACATTCTTGTTGTGCAAATCGATGAGCATCAGGTGATTGTCGGTGCCGCCGGAGATGAGCTGGAAATCCTTGGATACGAGCAGCTCCGCCAGACGCGCGGCATTGGCCTTTACCTGCTTGGTGTACGTGGCGAAGCTGGGCTGTAGGGCTTCGCCAAAGGCAACGGCCTTGGCCGCGATAATGTGCATCAGCGGTCCGCCCTGAATTCCCGGCATCACCACGCCGTCCATCACTTCCGACATCATTTTCGTGCGACCGGATTTCGGCATGACGATACCGAAGGGATTTTCACTGTCCTTGCCCATGAGTATCATGCCGCCGCGCGGACCGCGCAGGGTTTTATGCGTGGTGGACGTCACCACATCGCAATAAGGCAGGGGATTGTTCAGCAATCCCGTGGCGATGAGTCCGGCGGGATGCGCCATGTCGGCCCACAGAAAGGCGCCAACCTTGTCGGCCACGGCGCGGAAGGCGGTGTAGTCGATATTGCGCGAGTACGAGCTGGCACCCACGATGATCATCTTCGGCTTGTGCTGCACGGCCTTTTCCTCGACTTCGTTCATGTCGATCATGCCGGTGTCGCGATGCACGCCGTAGGAGACGATGTTGTATAATTTGCCGGAAAAATTCACCGGCGAGCCGTGCGTGAGATGACCACCGTGGGCCAGATCCATGCCCAGCACCGTGTCGCCCGGCTGTACATAGGTGAAATACACGGCCTGATTCGCCGTCGCGCCGGAGTGCGGTTGCACGTTGGCGTATTCGGCGCCGTACAACTTCATCAAACGCTGCCGGGCGAGATCCTCGGCTTGGTCCACAAATTCGCAGCCGCCGTAGTAGCGCTTGCCGGGATAGCCCTCGGCGTATTTGTTGGTCAGCACGCTGCCTGCCGCTTCGAGCACGGAGGGACTGGCGTAATTCTCGGAAGCGATGAGCTGCAGCTTGTTGACCTGGCGTTCGGTTTCCTGTTGAATGATTGCGTGTAGTTCGGGATCGGTAGTGACGAGATGGGACATTGCATTACTCAGTGTGTTGAAACAATCCGTAACCATCAAGGGAACTTACGAAATACCGCACGCAGAGAAAAGGAGTGCAAATGCCCGTGCCAACGTCGATGGCTCTGCGATCCCGAATTCGTCGATCGCCGCGCCGCCGTAAATGCACAACGGCGGGTCAGGCCCGCCGCTGTGGAAAAAATGGAACGTGTTCTTACTGTCAGCGAATGATGGACAGGCGCTGCGTGGCGCGCATGGTTTCGCCCCCGATCGTGGCGTCGAAACGAACAAAGTAGGCACCAGCGGGGAGCAGCTGTCCCTTGCTGTCGCGCAAATTCCACTGCACCGTGTGACGTCCTGCCTGGCGCTCCTGCTGATCCTGAAGGGATGCCACGCGTTGGCCCAGGGCGTTGTACACGCTGAGATTCACCGTGGCCGGCAGCGGGAGATTGTACGGAAGTTCGGCGCTCGTCCCCACGGACACGGGATTCGGATACACGTTTTCCAATCCCAGGAATTGCGGCACGATCTGGGCTGATTGCATGTCGCTGTAATTGTGGCTGCCATCGTAGTCGATTTGCTTGAGCCGGTAGAAAACGACGCGGTCGCTTCGAACGGTGGAAGGCGAGCGGTCGATGTACGAGTATTCGCGGGGCTCGTTGCTGCTGCCCTGGCCGGGGACGAAGCCGATGCGCTCGAAGGTGCTGCCATCGCCGCGCTCGATTTCAAAGCCCATGTTTTCGGTTTCCGTCTCCGTCACCCAGGTGAGCATGGTGCTGCCATCGGGGCGGGCCGAAACGTTGAACGACGCCAATTCCACCGGAATCACCAGATTGATGGCCTGAAACACCGAGTCGTTGAGATTGGTGGTGAGATCCGGACTGAAAATCGCGGACATCTGCGTTTCCTGCAGATACATGCTGGTATTGTAGGGCTGCACGTCGTTGATGCCGAGGTTCACCGTGCCGTTGGCGGTGGGGTGAATGTTCATGGTATAGCGCATGATCTCGAAATACTCGTCGTTGATCGGATTTCCCGTGCAGTCTGTTGCCTGCGAGAAGTACTGGCTGGATACCGGCAGTGCGGAATTGGGATTCCCTGTGCTCGCATGCTGCGTGAACCACGCCGAGGGTCCGTACGCGGCACTGCGGAAGGGGCTGCCCCAGTACCCGGGCTCGTAGCGCTGTTGCGTGCCGGTGAGTACGAGTTTGGACGAGGTGTAGGTGAACACCACGGAAAATCCACCGATCCTGCCGAAATTCGGCGCCCACATGTTCGTGCGCGGCTTGATTTCGAACGCCGCCACCATCATACCGCCCTGCCCGGTATTGCATACCTGGCGTATGCGCATGATGACGTTGTCCGCCGGCAGAATCTGTGCCTGGGCGGTCATGGTGCAGAGCAATACGAGGACTACAGCCGACACAGTAGCAGGAATTCGCATAGACACCTCCGTAAAGTCGAGAGCTGAAAATGTATACCCTGATAATATCACTTTTTTTCGCCACTTGCACCTGTGCGCGCTACCTTTTTTCGATGGCTTTCCAGCTCATGGAACGGCACGCGGAGTGACCATTCTTCACTCACCGAGCAGATTCTTCACGCCTATCATGCGAAAATAACGCAATATCACGCCTGACCTGTGCGAATGATTGGCGCGATTTTTGCAGATATCGCTGCGTCCTTGAGTCCGTCGTACGCAGTCCATCGCACCAGGACAGTTCCTGAACGCTGATCCATTTCCAGCCCGAGCACTGTATGGACCATGAAACCCCGACCACTCCGACGTTTCCCCATTCGCTCAACGTCTCGAATATAGAATACAAGCTCCTGCGCCTACTCCGCATGGCCACCTTCGGGGCCAGCACCTTCGGAGAATGGTACTCCGTGGTGCGAAAAATGCAGGATAATCCACGAAATACCTGGCCGGACCTCTGGGCCTCGCTTGCGCGCAACGTCGAAGCCGCAGGCGAGGAGAGTGCGTTGCGTGAGCGTTTCACCAGCGCGGGAGATTGCTTCCTCCGTGCCGCCATGTATCACCACCTCGCCGAGTACTATGCGCTGATTTCCAGCGGCGATTTTTCGGCGCATGGCAATCGCTGCGGCGCGGCGTTCACCAAGGCGTTGCCGTTCATGCCCTGGCACGGGGAAGCGGTGAACATCGAAGCGAACAACGAATCCTATCCCTGCTACGTCATGATGCCGGAAGAAGGCGTACCGGTCCACGGTGTCATCCTCTTCGTTGCGGGGCTGGAAAGCTGTGCGGAAGAGGAGTACTTCTACCTCGGATTCAGCGCCCTGCGCCGTGGCTACGGCGTGCTGCTCTTTCAGGGACCGGGACAAACCGGCATGCTGCGCAACGATCCCACCAATTTCGTCCGTCCGGACATGGAATTACCGCTGCAAGTGGCGCTGGATTACATCGCCTCGCGTCCGGAATTCGCGGGCGCTGTGACCGTCGCCGTGGGAAGCGGCTTTGGCGCCTACTATGTCAGCCGCCTCGCTGCCGTGGACCATCGCGTGCAGGTGCTGGTCGCCTCGCCTCCCACTGTTTCGCTGCAACCGCTGCTCATCGAAGTGCTCGGCACCAAGGCCACGGCGGTGGATGTGGAAGAAAGCGCGTTGATGGACATCCCCGATTCCGTCATGCCGTCGCGGCTGAAAGTGCTTCTGCAGAATATGTTCCATCGTTTCGGTGTCGGGCGCCTTCAACAGATGATTCAGATCTCCGCGCAGTATTCGCTGCAAGATCGCCTCTATCGCATCCACTGCCCGACGCTGGCGGTGACCGGCGTGTCCACCTTCCCCGAGCAGGAAGCGCAGGCGCAGGAGTTTATCGAAGGCGTACGCAGCACAATCAAGGAACGACTCGTCCTCAATCAGTACTATGTGCCGGATCTCCAGGACACCGAGCCTGGACTCGCATCAATGCATCGCGAAAAATTCGATTGGATTGACGAAATCGTGGACCGCTTGCGTTCCTGATCACGCTCCACTGCCGCTCTCGATGCGGAATCCATGACATGAATGCGGGGTGAACGGAAAGGGTGAGTATGGCTCGCTCGTTCCCGTTCTTCCCTTGCCGCTCCGATCCGCCTGGCACATCCGCGAACTCCTCGCCACCGCCTGCTCGTGACTTCGCATTTCCATCGCGCGCCTCGCACTTTCTTGCTATCTTGGGATGTTACCGCCTTGTTCATTAGCGGAGTGTGCAGCGTATGATCGCCGAAAAAATTCACCAGGCCGTAGGTATTCTCCAGGAACAAAACATCGACATGTGGCTCACCTTCGTGCGTGAGAGCGCCACCATGCCCGATCCCGCCATCGACATGGTGGTGGGACAGCATGCCACGTGGCAAACCGCATGGATTATAACGAAGGAGGGTGAGACCGTCGCCATCGCGGGCAGTCTCGATGTGGCGAGCATAGAAAGCGCCGGCCGCTATAAACGCATCATCCCCTACGTGCAGGGCATTCGCGAGCCGCTGCTGGACTTCCTGCGCGAGCGCAAACCCCGCCGCATCGCCATCAACTATTCCACCGACTCGGTGATGGCCGATGGTTTGACCCATGGCATGTTCCTGCTGCTGCAATCCATGCTCGAAGGAACGCCGTATGCGAAACGTCTCGTGTCATCGCAGCCCATACTCTCGGCGCTGCGCGGACGCAAGACTCCTTCGGAAATCCGCAGCATCAAAAAGGCGATCGCGCACACGCTGGAAATTTTCGATGTCGTGACCGGCGCGCTGGCGCCGGGCAAATCCGAGCAGGACATCGCCCGTGTGATTCTCGCGGAAGTGGAGCGCCGAGGCCTCGCGCTGGCCTGGGACCGCGACCACTGTCCGGCGGTGTTCACCGGACCGGATCACGCCGGAGCGCATTACGGCCCGACGCGGCGGAAAATTCGCCCCGGGCATGTCCTGAATATCGATTTCGGCGTGAAAGTCGACGGCTATTGCTCCGATTTGCAACGGACCTGGTATATCCGGAAAAAGCATGAGAAGGACGCACCCGCCGAAGTCACGCGCGGCTTTGCGGTGATTCGCGACAGCATCCGTCTCGCCGCCGATGCCCTCAAGCCCGGTGTCGTTTCGTGGAAGGTGGATAATGTGGCCCGCGCGCATATCACCGCGAACGGCTATCCGGAATATCCGCATGCGCTCGGTCATCAGGTGGGGCGCGCCGCGCACGACGGCGGCGTGGGCCTGCTGCCGCGCTGGGAGCGCTATGGACAGCTGCCGTTTGGAAAAATCGAAGCGGGACAGGTGTTCACCATCGAGCCGCGTCTGCCCATCGAGGGCTACGGTGTGGCAACGGTGGAAGAAATCGTGTGGGTCACCGACAAGGGCGCGCAATTCCTCTCGCGACCGCAGAAAGAACTGATTGTGGTCTGATTCGACGGCTCGCGGCAATGCCTCGGGCTCTGCCGGCCACGATTGTCGCTGAATCGCCGGGGCGTACCCGCGCATCACATGTCGGATAAAGAAAGCGAGGCCTTATGCAAGCATTGACCATAGCCCGAAAACTTCTCCCGGTGTTTATCGGCACCGCAGCGGGATACGCCTACTGGTATTTCATCGGCTGCCTCAACGGCACCTGCCCGATCACCAGCAACTGGTACACGAGCACAGTGTACGGTGCCATCGTCGGCGCCACCTGGCTCATCCCCGCGCGCAAGCCGAAAGCGCCGCCCGAAGCGAAGGTCGCCCCCGAATCGAACGATCACGACAACGCGTAATTTTTCACGGAGTGTTCCATGCCAATTTTCGAGTATCGCTGCAACGATTGCCAATCCAGCTACGATATTCTGCACAAGGGTGCGGAGAATGTCGACATCATTGAATGCCCCGCGTGCCATTCGCGCAGTTATGTGAAAAAGTTTTCCACTTTCTCCGCCGCGCCCAACGGCACCTCCTCGTCCTTCGACGCGGGCTGCGCGTCGGGTTCCTGCGGTGTGCCGAGCTACTCCGGCGGCTGCGCCTCCGGTATGTGTGGCCTGGGCTGACGTCCTATTCTCCTCCGCCCGCGAACAGCGACGGCGTGCATGGTTGCCTCCATGCACGCCGTCTTCATTTCAACAGGGCCAAAGGCCCGCTGCCGCACGGTTTACAGCTTCGACAGCAACTTCTTGAACTCGCTGCCACCGTCGACAAACCACAGACGGAGGCCATCGATGTGTCGCACCGCGCGATTCGCTGCGGCGTTCATCAACCAGCTCGCGGAGGGCTTGCCGGATTTCGCCGCCTTGGGGGCCGCAATGCCCGCAGCTTTGAGAAAGGTGTCCAGGTCGCGCTGGGATTTGAACGTGACCAGACCGACTTCGCTCGCCGATGCACCTTTGCCCACACGCCAGTGATACATATCGAAGCGCGCGATGCCGTCGAACAGATCACTCCAATCCGACACGGCGCTCGCCAACGCCAATGGACCCTGTACGAAGCGCAACTCATCCTTGTGCTTCGCGAGCGCTCCGGTCTCCACTTCTTTCGGAAGGCGGAAGGCCATGCCGCCGATGCGCTTGTGCAGCAACGTGGCAACGGAGCGGGCGGCGTTGCGCGTTTCGTCGCGCGAATCGTACAGCGTGACATTCACCATGTGCTTGCCTCGCGCAAACAGCAGTTGATTGCCGGTCATGCTGCTCCAGTCAATTCCGGGAATGCGCTGCTTGCCCGGCCGGCGCGACAGCGTCCACATGCCGAAGGCCGCCTGCGGCTGCACCATTTCATACACATCCACCATGAATTCGTGCTCGCCCTTGCTGCAGCGCTGTCCCACGACCTGGCGAAATCCATACTCGAGGTACAATTCCGCACCTCCGTTGATGTAGCCGTAAAGTTGGCGGTCGTTGTAGGTTTCGGCCTTGTCGATGGTCCAGCCCGGGAGATCGCGCGGACTGAGCAAAATGTCCGGCGACTGCGCTCCGGCGATCGCGGCGCACAGGAAAAGGGTCAGGGAGAAAACGACGCGCGGGATCATGGCCACTCCTTTCTACAGTGCGACATCGACGCGGGTGATGCGTGCGGGATCGGCCACGCCGAGGCCGTAGGACTCAGCCATGGTGAGGAAGGCCGCGCCGCGCGGGGATTCCTTTTTCTGCACACCCTCGGCGAGACGTTTCGCCAACACGATTTCATAGCCCACGCGATCCACCGCCACGGCGTCACTGCCGAGCAGCAGGCGCTTGTAGGGGACGATGAATTGCGCGTTCGCGCCCGGTCCGCCATCGTAGCAACCGATCATGCCATCGACGATGTTCAGCACGGTTTTATCGCGCAGCGGCGGGAAGCACGGTACCTGTGCGCTGGTCTCGCCCCAGAGCTGTTTGTGCAGGCGCGCGGTGTTGGTGACCGCGCCGTAGGCCAGATTCTTCAGACACAGCGTAATCGAGTTGCCCGCATTCTTGAGAATGGGGATGTTGATGACTTTGGTGAGTTCCTTGGTGAGCAGCGTGGGGAAGTAGGAATGCTTGCCCTCGTTCACCATGTAAGGCAGTGTCTCGGCGTCGTAGGGCTCTTCGCAATCGGCCCAGTAAAACCAGTCCTTGTCGATGCGGTCCAAACTGTAGAGCCGACCGTTCGCATCAACGAACGATCCCTGCGCATCCTTGCACTCCGTGCCGGTGATGCGTATGCCGGGAAAATTCTCCGCGGTGAAGCCCACCTCGTGCAATTCGAATTCGCGCCGGTCCCAGATCACGATGCGATCGCGTGGTATGCCCGCCGCCTCGAGCTGTGCGATCACCGCGCGCACGAGGGCGAGACTGGTGCTGAGTAGCTTGCCGGCGACGGGATTCACCTTGAGGCCGATCATATCCTCGGCCGATACGAAGCGCAGCCACGCTTCCTTCAGCGAGGCGGCGCCGGTCAATTCCAACATGCCGCGCTCGAGCATCAACGCGGCGCGATCCTCAACCGGAGCTCCGTCACGCACGCAGAGTTCGTCGGACACATTGGCCACGCGTCCGGGATAGAGGCCGGGCATGGATGTGGCGGTGCGAGGGATAGCCAACGCATCCGCGATGTTCGTGGCGGGGGGCGCGGGCTTGTTGTCGGGCCGTGCCTGTCCCAGGCCAATGGAAGGAAGCGTCACCGCCGCCCCGGAAAGCAGGGCCGCGTTTCTGATGAAATGTCTTCTGCCGGCGTCGTCTTGTTGCATACGGAGAACTCCTTTATTTCGAGTTTCTACTCTACGACGAAATACGCTCGGAAGCAATACCACCGGAGAGATGCACGACGCAGTCCTTGCGGACGCGCCGCCAGGGCTGACACTGCGACTCCCTCAGAGCGCCGTGTGCAGTCCGGCGCCGCCGGAAAACCGATTCTTCCGTCCTTTATTCGCTCGGGGCCGCCTTTCGCTCCTGCCCGCGGACGATGATATACGCGATGAGGGCGACAAGGAAAAACACCAGCAACATCCACGCAACGCTTTCCACCGTGCCGAGTATGGTTCGATACACTTCCAACACCCAGCGGTTTTCATCGAGGATCAACTGATGCTTGGGATCGCCGGGCTGTGGCAAATAGCGCTCGATTTCCCAGAGTCGCACGCCTCCCGACAAGCCTACCACGATGATGGCGAACTTGAGATAGCGGTGCCAGGCGCCGCTGATCTCGTCACGAATGATGCGATCCATGATCTTGCGGATGGAGCCGTCGAAAATCCGGGCCACCGCGGCCGCCACGAGCAGCGCGATGATGAAGGTTACGACCAGCAGACTGATGAACATGCCGTCTTCCTTTCTCAGATATGTGAAATGATCATGCCCCGAGACACTCTGCCACGGTCGCCTGTCGCGGCAGGTCACATCAACCATTCGCTGGCTTGCCTGGCCTGCAAGCACCGCACGCCGCGACAGTGGATGCGTCGGTGGGGGAGAGGTCTATCGCATTGCCACCAGCTCGTCGAGCAACGCGGCGAGACGACGCGTGACCTCGCGCCGCTCGAACGGTGTGACCAGTTCGCGCCGCTGCTCCAGTCCGAGCCGGCCTTCCTTCCACTGACGATAGTAATCGAGTACAATGTCCGCAATGCCCGCCACGTCCTGCGATCGCGCGCAGCGACCCGAGCGAGTTTCCTCGATCACCCGTGTCACCGCGCCCTCCGGGGCCAACGTGATAATGGGTTTGCCCGATCCCATGTACTCGTACACCTTGCCCGGCACAATTTCTTCGTTGCCCTGGAAATCGTCCACCACCATCAGCAACGCGTCGGATTGAAACAGGTGACGCACGCTGTCGGCATGCGGCATGTATTCGCGCAGCACAATGCTGTCGCGAAGCAATGGATGCTCGAACATCGCACGCACTTCCGCGCCGAAGCGTCCGATGAATTGCAGACGAAGATCGCCCACCGCCACCTTTCCCGCCTCCACCAGCTGTGCCACCGCCGTGAGAAACACTTCGGGATTGCGCTTGCCATACATCGAACCGGTGTAGGTGACGGTGAAATGCTCGCGGTCCATGACTTCCACCGTGGGAAAATCCTTGCTGTCGAAACCGTTCGGCAAATGATGCACCTTGTCGGTGGGGATGTCCGGATATTTCGTGTGAAAATCCTTGAGTATGCCTTCCCAGGCCACGTCCATGCGATCACATTCGGCGAACACCGAGCGCTCCATATGCCTGTCGATGGCGGCGGGGAGGAACCAGCGCTTCGGCGCGGAGAGAAAGCCCGTCCACGGATCGCGGAAGCCCGCCACCCACGGCAGTCCTGTCTCACGCTTGAGTCGCCGTGCGATCAGCGAGCACGTGTAGGGCGGCGACGATGAATAAATGGCCTGAATATCGTGCTCGCGAATGGCTTCCAAGCCCTGGGCCACGGCCGGCTTCAGCCAGCCGATGCGCGCGTCGGGAATGAACAATGTGGCGCGCACCAACTCGGCCAGCCATTCCTGGAAGGATCGACGCTCACCCGGTTTCGGTATGGTGTTCACATCCACCGGTGTGCCCTTTTTCTTGCCGGTGAATTTCCTGTACAAATCGTAGGGTTCGCGTATCGCCGTGCGGTACACGATGGCCTCGGAGGGAATGTCCTTGAGCAGCGACTCGTCGCGGGCGGGATAGTCCGCGTCCTTTACCGTGAGTATCACGGGACGCCAGCCGAAATCGAGCAGATAGCGCGTGAATTTCAGCACACGCTGCACGCCGGGCCCACCCGAGGGCGGAAAGTAATATGTGACGATCAGAACATGTTTCATGGTAGCGCGAAATCGTTGTCGGGATACTGCATTGTGGACTCCCGCCTGCATGGGGCAGGCGCGTCCATGCGGAAATCAGGCCTTTTCGACAGGCAGCCAGCCCTCGCGCGCAAGCAGCACGCGATACATCGGCGTCGGCAGAGTCAACTGTTCATCACCGCCCTGTGCCGGGAGTGTACGCCGTATGGCTTCCGTGCGTCCCTCCCGAAGCAGGCGGCCCCAGTCCGGTTCCATGAGGAGAATGCGTCCCAGTGCCACCAGATCGCAGCCATCCTCGAGAACGTACGCCGCATCCTGCGGAGTATGCACCATGCCCACGCCGATCACCGGCAGCCTTCCTCCGACGCGCTCGACGATGGCGCGGGTGGGACGCCGCAGGTCGCCGCGGTCGCGCAGAGACGACGCCCGGTAATCGCGTACACTAACGTGCAGATAATCCAGCCGCCGCTCTGCCAACGCGTCCACAAGCAGCAGGGTGTCGTCGAGCGTGATGCCCGGTTCTTCGACCTCCTCGGGCGAGAGACGATAGCCCACCATGAATGGACGACCGGCGTGGGCAGCCTCGGCCAGCACGGCATCCGCCAGGGCGAGCGGGAAACGCATACGTCGCTCGATGTCACCACCCCAGGCGTCGTCGCGGCGATTGGAATGCGGTGAGAAAAATTGCTGGGGCAAATACGTGTTGGCTCCGTGAATTTCCACGCCATCGAAACCTGCAAGCATCGCGCGGCGCGTGGCCTGCGCAAAGGCCTCGATGCAGCGATGGATTTCCTCCTCCGACATCGCACGCGGCGTGTCCGCTCCCGGTCGCTCGGCCGCGACGGCGCTGGCCGAGAGAGGGGTGTGGCAGAGCAGCGACGCCGGGCACATGCGGCCGCCGTGATGGATTTGCAGCACAGCCAGAGCGCCTCGTTCGCGCAGCAACTCCGCCGCGCGGCGCAGCGATGGCAGCATGGCATTGTTGTGGCAAGCCCATTGGTCGGTGAAGGCCTTGCCCTCCGCTTGCACGTAGCAGGCCGCGGTGACCACCATGCCCAGACCGTCGGCGCGACGATGGAGATACGCGCATTCATCGTCGTGAATGCGCCCGTCCGGCTGCCCCGACCACGTGGTCATGGGAGCCATCAGCACACGATTGGCTGCGGTGAGTCCACTGCGAAAGGTGAAGGGCCGGAGGAGTTCAGCGAAATTCATGCCGACGCCGGTGTTATTGCGCCGAACGCGCGCGCAGCAAGGTTCCCATGCTCACCTCCCGTGTGAGCAGGTAGTACACGCCGAGGCCGATGGGAACGAGATAGTTCACAAAATGCGTCAAGGTGGCGTAGGCCACGGCGTCGGCGTCGGTAAAGCCCGCGAATTTCATCAATGCGATGCGTGCCGAAGCGTGAAACACGCCGAACGCTCCCGGTGTGGGTGCCACGGCATAGCCCAGGGCGGTGACGGCCCAGATTTCCAGCGCGGCAAAGAGCGAGGGCTGTGTGCGCAGCCCGCTGTCGAAGGCGAAAAACATGATGTACAGCGGCAGCATGTACAGGAAATACAGCAACACAGTGTGCACGGTGACCAGCAGCACCTGCCGCAACGATTTAATGGCGCCGAAGCCCAGTTGAAGTTTGCGGAACATGTCCAGCACCCCGGCGCGCAGTTGTTCCAGGCGGCCCAGCCCGAAACGCCGCGCCATCCACGACAGAGGGGCTGTGCCCGTTTCCGCCAACCACAATCCCGCCTTGCTGGGAGCGATCACGATGAACACCACGCCGAGCAGTATGGCCATGTACAAAATGGGCTGAATCACATCCGGTCGCACACCGATGCTCTCGAATCCTTCGAACAATCCGCTGTCCACGAAGAGAATCGCCGCGATCACCAGCAGCAAGGCCACCGTGTCGATGAAGCGCTCGACAATGATCGATCCGAGCAAGGAACTGAACGTGGTCTGCTTCTCGGACTGCGCGGTGAACCACGGCCGCAGCACTTCGCCGCTGCGCGGGATCAGGTTGTTCATGAAATAGCCCACCATCACGCCGGCGAAGAGATTCCCTGTGCGCACTTCGGGATGAATGCGCTCAAGAATCACTTTCCAGCGAATGGCGCGCACATAGTGCGAAAGAATGATGGGCACGATGATCAGCAGGGCGAACCAGTAATTCGCCGTGGAAAAACTCTGCCCCAATTCGTTGAAATCCACATTCCATACCGAAAAGGCGATGGAAAACACGATGATCAGCAGGGTGAGGCCGATTTTGACGAAAGAAAGTATGCGCTGTCGATTCATTCGCTGCCAGTGATGGATTCCTTGGGGAAAATGCACCGAAAATTCGAGAAAAACCACAGTGCGAAGGCCTCGCACCGGACGAGTTGTGGTAGAGCGCGGAGACCAATAGGCGACTACACCTTTGCCTGAAGCGGTTTTCGATGCATGCCGCGTGTTTTCGTCCACCTGCCACGCAGGCGAATCGATAAAAAATGGCGAATAGTGTGTAGCGATTATGCTATCTAATATAAATGCCTAAGATGCGGAAAAATCGACAGCCCATGGACGATTTGTATTGCACGCATGCTTGTAAATCGATAATTTTGTGTCAATTGATGGTTCGTGCAATGATTTTTCACCATCGCGGCACGACCTTCACGCACCCCAGTTTTCAACAAGCGTCCAAGGACGAATCATGGCAATCGAAGACAAGATCAAGGAACTCCTTGACAAACGCATCGAGGCGCGCAAGGGCGGTGGCGAAAAACGCATCGAATCCCAACACGCCAAGGGCAAGCTTACGGCTCGCGAACGACTCGACCTGCTCCTCGACGAGGGCAGTTTCGAAGAATTCGACATGTTCGTGAGCCACCGCTGCATCGATTTCGGGCTGGAAAAAGAGGCCTATCTTTCCGACGGTGTCGTTACCGGTTACGGCACGATCGATGGTCGGCTCGTGTACGTGTTCTCGCAGGATTTCACCGTCTTCGGTGGATCGCTTTCCGAGATGTATGCGAAAAAAATCTGCAAAATCATGGACATGGCCATGAAAGTCGGCGCACCGGTGATCGGTCTCAACGACTCCGGCGGCGCGCGCATCCAGGAGGGCGTGAAAAGTCTCGGTGGATACGCGGATATTTTCCAACGCAATATCCTCGCATCCGGCGTGATTCCGCAAATCTCCGGCGTGTTCGGGCCCTGCGCAGGCGGCGCGGTGTACTCTCCCGCAATTACGGATTTCATTCTCATGACCAAGGAGACGAGCTACATGTTCGTGACTGGCCCGAAAGTCGTGAAATCCGTCACCAACGAGGATGTCAGCACCGAGGATCTCGGTGGCGCATCGATACACACCGCCAAGTCCGGTGTGGCGCATTTCGCCTGCGAAAACGATGAGGAGCAGATTCTCATCATCCGCAAGCTTATGAGCTACATGCCGCAGAACAACCTCGAGGAACCGCCTCGCGTGGATTGCGACGATCCCATCGACCGTCTCGAGGACGGGCTCAACGAGATCATCCCCGAAAATCCCAACAAGCCCTACGACGTGAAGGATGTGATTCACGCCATAGTCGATCATCACGAGTTTCTCGAAGTACAGCGCCACTACGCACCCAATCTCATTGTGGGCTTCGCGCGTTTCAACGGCCAGTCCGTGGGCATCGTAGCCAATCAGCCGAGTTATCTCGCCGGTGTGCTCGATATCAACTGCTCGAAAAAGGGCGCGCGCTTCATTCGCTTCTGCGACGCATTCAACATTCCCATCGTCACACTGGTGGACGTCCCGGGCTTCCTTCCCGGCACGCAGCAGGAATACGGCGGCATCATCACGAACGGCGCGAAACTGCTGTTCGCCTACGGCGAAGCCACCGTGCCGAAAGTCACCGTGATTCTCCGCAAGGCCTACGGCGGCGCATACGACGTGATGGGCTCCAAGCATCTGAATGGCGACATCAACTACGCCTGGCCCACCGCCGAAATCGCGGTCATGGGTCCGCGCGGCGCCATCGAAGTGCTGTACGGTCGCGAGTTGTCGGAAAAGAACGCCGAACAGCGTGCCCAATTCATCTCCATGATGGAGGACGAGTATCGGCACAAATTCGCCACCCCGTATGTGGCGGCGAAATACGGCTATATCGACGATGTGATCGAGCCGCGCAACACGCGCTTCCGCATCATCCGCGCGCTGCAGAGTCTCGCCACGAAGCGCGACAGTCTGCCGATGAAGAAACATTCCAACATCCCGCTGTGAGGTGGCAATGACAATCGCAATGAGCGCGATCCTGTTGCTGCTGCAGAAAGCGCAGGACAGCACGTCCCTAGCGTGGAAGTACAAAGGAATGGAAGCCATCGATCAAGGAGCCGGAGTGATGATCACTCTGGTCGGCATGTTGGTGGTGTTCGCGGCACTGACCATCACCTCGTTTGTCATCTGGACCACAGGCAAGGCCGCCGGGGATCGTCCGAAAAAATCCGTGAGCACCGAGAGCGGTGAAACAAAACCCGCTTCGCGCCCCGCCATGTCCGGCGAGGTTGTGGCGGCCATTTCCCTCGCATTGCAGTCGCATCTTTTCGAATTGCATGACGACGAGCAGACGGTGATCACCATACGGAAAATCTCCCGTCCCTATTCGCCGTGGAGTTCCAAGCTGCACTCCATGACGCGTCCCCCGCACATTTCATTTTTCAAACGCTGACAGAGGTAGACGGACATGAATTCCACGCGGAAATTCTCCATAAAAATCAACGGCAACGACTACGCGGTCGAGATCGCGAAGATCGGCGATGGCGTGGCCTCTGTCGACGTCAACGGCACGGTGTACGAAGTCGAGTTCCAGGCCGAAAAGAAGGTGTCGAAAACTCCCACGCTCGTGCGCACCCCCGCCTACACCACCGAGGCCGAACGCCCGAAAACCACAGCCAAACCGACGGAAAATCTTGGCAAGGTGGTCAAGTCTCCCTTGCCCGGCGTCATTCTCGACGTGCACAAACGTGAAGGCGACGCGGTGAAGGCCGGCGACGTGGTGATGATCATGGAAGCGATGAAAATGGAAAACAACATCGTGTCTCCGATCGACGGAACCTTGCGCTCGCTCAAGGTGCAGCGCAACGACAACGTGCTCGAAGGTGACGTGCTCTTCGAGATTGGAGGGTAAGCCCCATGCTCGACGGCCTGTTTCAATTTTTCACCTACAGCGGCTTCGCCAATGTGACTGTGGGGCATCTCATCATGATCGTGGTGGGATTGCTGTTTATCTTCCTCGCCATCACCAAGGACTACGAGCCCCTGCTTCTCGTCCCCATCGGCTTCGGCATACTGCTCGGCAACATCCCCTTTCTCGAGCATGTCGGTATGCAGATCGGCATTTACGAAGAGGGCAGTGTACTCAACTACCTTTACTACGGCGTGGTCAAGGGCATTTACCCACCGCTCATCTTCCTCGGTATCGGCGCTATGACGGATTTTTCCGCCATGTTGTCCAATCCCAAGCTGGTGTTGCTCGGCGCTGCTGCGCAGATCGGTATTTTCGCCACCTTGCTCGGCGCGCTGGCGCTCGGCTTCACTCCAGACGAGGCGGCCGCCATCGGCATCATTGGCGGAGCCGATGGTCCCACGGCCATCTTCCTCGCCTCGAAACTCGCTCCGCATCTTCTGGGCGCTATCGCCATCGCGGCCTATTCCTACATGGGTCTCGTACCCATTATCCAGCCGCCGATCATGAAGCTTCTCACAACGAAGAAAGAACGGCTCATCCGCATGAAGCCGCCTCGCGCTGTGTCGAAAAAGGAGAAAATCCTATTTCCGATTTTCGGCTTTCTCGTGACGGGCTTCATTTCGCCGGGCGCCCTGCCGCTGCTGGGTATGCTCTTCTTCGGCAACGTGCTCAAGGAAAGCGGTGTCACCAAGCGCCTGATGGAAACGGCGCGCAATCCGCTCATCGATATCGTGACCATTCTGCTTGGTGTCACGGTGGGTGCCTCCACACAGGCCACCACCTTCCTCACCCCGCAGTCTATCCTTATCTTCGTGCTCGGCGCGGTGTCCTTCGGCGTGGCAACCGCTGGCGGTGTGCTCTTCGCCCGCGTCATGAATCTTTTCCTGAGTGAGGAAAACAAGCTCAATCCCCTCATCGGCGCCGCAGGCGTGTCGGCAGTGCCCGACTCCGCGCGCGTTGCGCATATGGTGGGACAGGAGTATGACAAGAACAACTACCTGCTCATGCACGCCATGGGTCCGAATGTGGCCGGTGTGATCGGCTCGGCCGTGGCGGCGGGTATTCTGATTTCCTTCATGCTCTGAGATTCTGCCTAGTACTTCCGGTCGTTCGAAGGGCTCCCCGCGGAGCCCTTCGCCTGTTCATGCGGGGCGGCAGCATGTGGTAATGCCGTTGCGCGTGGCTTGAGTTTCTGCCGCGCTTTGGCTATTCTGTACGCATCATATCCCAATTACCATTTCCGGAGGAACACGGCCATGAAGCTGAAGGATATTCTCAAAGCCAAGGGATCCACCATCTTCAGCATCGATCCGGAAAAATCCGTGAAGGATGCGATCGATTTGCTCGTGCAGTTCAACGTCGGTTCGCTGATGGTGATCGACGAGGGACGCCTCGTGGGCATTTTTTCCGAGCGCGACAGCCTGCGCCTCTGCGCGCGCGATCTCGACAGCATCCTCTCCACGCGCATCGCGGATGTGATGACCACCGATCTCATCATCGGCAAGCTCGATGACGATGTGGAGGACTCGATGAATGTCATGACCGAAAAACGCATCCGCCACCTTCCCGTGCTCGACAACGGCTATGTCGTCGGGCTCGTCTCGCTCGGCGATCTGGTCAAATCCCAGCTCGCCGAGAAAACGGTGACCATTCATTACCTGCGGGATTACATCACGGGGAAGGATATGCGCTGACCGGCCAGCTGAGTGCGGAATACATTCGCAGAGAGCGCGGAGAGCGCAGAGAGCGCGGAGGATGGGTTGAGGTTGCTTCCTGCTTAAATCTTGCCGACCTGCTGTGTGCGGGATACATTTGAAGAGATGAAAGAGAGCGAAGAGAGCGGAGAGGGAGTATTGAGGGTGCGCCCGTCCTGAACCGTAGCGCCACCATACAGTCGAGTCACCCACAACCAATTCCTCCTTACCCTCAGAACCTCATTACTCTCTTTCTTCAACGTGAAGAGAGCCAGTTGAGGGGATTCTGTTTTTGCCGCTTCCACCAGAGCTCGAAATGCAGGCGGGGACCGGAAATGCCTTCGCCGCTGCGGCCGATGGTTTCTCCGGCTCTGACTTTCTGACCTTCACCGACGCTCACCGCACTCAGGTGCGCGTAAACCGTGTAGAAACCCTCGCCGTGCGACACGATGAGCAGATTGCCGTAACCGGCGATGAAATTACGCACTTTCACGACGCCATCGGCCACCGACCGCACAGGTGAACCAGGCGGCGAGGCGATGTCGATGCCCGGACTGATGGTGACTGTGCCCAATGTGGGATTGACGTTTTCACCGAAAAAGCCCACAACAGCACCCTGCGCCACGGGCCAGGGCAAGCGTCCGCGCAGACGCCCGAAGGCGGTGTTGGAAATCGGCACCGTCGGAAGTTCGCGCACCTCGGGTTGTTTCGTGCCCTTGCCGCTCTTTCCGCTCTTGCCACTTTTCGTGGCCGCCTCCTTTTGCTCGGCCTCCAGCTTGCGCCGCTCGCGTTCGATCAGATCGGCGATAATGCGCTCGACACGCTGCGCGGCCTCCTGCTTGCGACGGAGCTGTGTCTCGTAACTCTGCTTGTCCTGTCGTACCTGGCTCAGCAGTTGCCGGTGCTCCTGCTGCTTGCGCTGCAAGGCCTGCTCTTCGGCGCGGCGCTCGCGAATGTTGCCTTGCTGCTCGGCCAGCTTGTCCTCGAGCAGCATTTTTTGCAATTCGATTTTTTCCTTGCGCAGCCGGATTTCCTCCGCATCCATGCGCGCGCGTTCGGAGTAGGCCTTCAGATACTTCGAGCGGATGAAGAGTTCGTTGATGCTTCCCGACGAGAGCAGCAGTTCCGTGTCGTGCGTGCGCCCGCGACGGTACATATTCAGCACCGTGCGCGAGTACTCCTTTTTGAGCAAACGCAATTCATTCTCGGCCGTGCTGAGGTTGAGCTGCGCGACGGCGATTTCCTTTTGATTTTGCGCGATGTCCTCCGACAGCCGCTGCACGAGGGAGCGGATAAGCGAGGTCTGCCGGTCGTAGTCGTCGAGACGTTGCAGGGTGCTGCGCTCCCGTTTTTCCGATTCGCGCAGGCGCTGCTCGAAGCGCTTGATTTCCGTGCGCAGCTGCTCGAGTTCGGCCTGGCGGCTCTTCACACTCGAACCTTTTTTCTTCTGCGCCAGCGCGTCACCAACGGGCGAGCCCAGCAGCAGCAGCAGGCCGAGTATCCCCGCAATGGCATGTCGAATCGGCAGTTGCATGAAGCGGACAGGATAATGCACGTATGGGAAAATACGGTTCCGTCGCGGAAATCCCAAGAAAATGAATGTCTTAGGCGACTCCGCTTCGATTATGCTTTAATTGAACGGCCTTGGGGCCCTCAAATTTCGTACACGATGCCGCCGCGTCCGCTCAGTCTCCCAGTGCGGAAGGCGGTCGATTGCGGACACAGTGCACGACGCTAAGAGCGAGGACGCGGAACTCAGAAGTACACGCGACGCGCGGATTTCGGGTAGGTGAAATTGAAACTGATTGGCAGATCGTTGATGGCCAGTGTCTGATATTGCAGCGAAATACTTTCCTCGGAGTCGGGACGCGCGATGCTCACGGCGTGCGGGAAGTAGCGATCGCCCTTCCTGCGGAAGTCGCGGTACACCACTTCCTCCATGATATCGCCATCGGCGTTGCGCCGCACGAATTTCCGCACCGCAAGGTACTTCAGATCCACAGTGTACTCGCTGCTCTGCGTGGCGTTGTTCCACGTGAGCACGTACAGATCGTCCTGCGTGTACGCTTCGGGCACGCCCTCGCCTGGCAAGCGCATGGAAGCGGAGAGAATGTCGAGAATGTCGCGGAATTCCAAACCCACGCGCAGGATGCGGCGGAGATTCTCGGCATTGGTCGCACCCTCGGCCACGGTGTTGTCCTGGCCATTGTAGAACAGGAACAGCGAGCTGGTGACCAATCCCCGCGCCAGCGTCATGCCGAAGGGGCCATTGATCTCGATTTGCAGCGAATCGGGCTTGAGCAATTTCAGGGCCATGGCGCTGCTGCCGGAAAAGCTCGGAGAGTCGATGGAAATCGAACCATACGCCTCCACCGCCTGTGTGGCATTCGCCCGCTCCTCGAGTCGCCGTGCGATGTCCGTCGGATCGAGTGGCTTGCTTCTGTCCAGCTCGGGGACGCTGCTGCACGCGGTCAGCATGGCGAGGCCGAGCAGCAGCAGAGTGATGGATTGACGGATGGGCGTCTGGCGGCGATCAGTGGTCATCGTTGGTGTCGAGTTGTTCGAGGAGCTGAAGGAGTCGGGCGTTGTCGGGATCCAGAGTCAGGCCGCCACGCAGCGCTTCGCGCGCCTCGTCGCTTCGGCCGAGGGCGAGGAGAATTTCGCCGAGATGCTCGTACAGCACGGGGCTGGCACGCAAACTCACGGCTTGCCGTGCATGCGGCAGCGCTTCGTTGCTGCGCCCCATGCGATGCAATACCCACGCCATGGTATCGATGTAGGAGGCGTTGCCCGGCGCGTGTTGCAGCGCCTGGCGGCTGCACGCCAAGGCGCGCTCGAGTTGCTGGCCCTGCCGGGCGAGGATATAGGCAAAATTGTTGAGCATGAGAAAATAATTCTCGTCGAGTTGCGCGTCCGGGGCGGCGTAGGTGCGGAGAACTTCCTCGTACAGCGCTATGGATTGCTCCGGCCGCTCGAGCGCGTCGTAGGCCATGGCGAGCGTGCCGAGAATGTCGAGGTTGCCGGGCTGCATCGCGCGAGCTTCCTCGAGCACATCCACGGCGTCCTCGTCACGATCGAGCATGCTGTAGGCGTGGCCGCGGAGCAGCAGCGATTCGGCTGTGGGCGTGGTGACTTCATCGATGCGTAGCAGGGTTTCCAGCGCCTCGGCGGGACGGTTCAGTGTCAATTGCGCGCGTGCGAGCACGATGGCCGCGTCGCGATTGTTGGGTGCCAGCTCGAGGACGCGCGCGAACTGCTGCGCCGAGCGTTCGAGTTGGCGATTGTTGTAATTCACTGCTGCCGCGAACCACACGGGCCGCCAATCCTCCCGGTAGCGCGCGATGAGATTGTCGAAGACCTCCAGCGCCACGGATACGGCCTCGGCGTCGGCCAGCGCCTGCTGGAACAGCAGCTTGCCGATTTGCATGTGGTCCTCGTGTCCGATGTCGTCGCTGGCGGACGCGCGCAGCAGCAGAGGGCGCGCTTCGGCGGCACGGCCCGCGCGCAGCAGGGCGTCGGCGAGTTGCAGCATGTAGGGACCTTCGTCCTCGTGCCGCTCGAGCAGCAGACGCAGCAGTCGCAAGCTCTCGTCGGTATTGCCTCGACGGTCCTCAAGCTCGGCCATGCCCAACAGGTAATGGTCGCTTTCGCCGCTGATGCCCAGCAGTTGACGGAAGGCATTTTCGGCTTCGTCGAGTTCGCCCTTGTCCAGATGCGTGCGTGCCAGGCGCCAGGCCGTTTCCGCATCGGGATCACGGCGCAGCAGGGCGGCGCGAATGCGCGCGGACTCGGCTGGATCGACGCTGTCGAGTTGCGCGGCAAGATGTCCGCCCACTTCGCTGTCTGTGCTGTCGAGCGCCCAGGCATTGCGCAGAGCGAGCAGCAGAGAGTCCTGCGCGCCGCGCTTTTCATACAGCGAGGCGAGCATGCGCCAGGCGTCGGCGTAGTCGGGTTGTACGGTCGCAGCCTCGCGCGCAAGTGCGATGGCGGCGTCGGCATTGCCCGACACATCTTCGCACCACGCCGCGGTCACCAGCAGATACGGATCGCTTTCGTAGCGCACCGCGGCGCGAAAGGCCTCGATGGCCAGCGGGAGATTGTCGCTCGACTGCGCTGCGTAGGCGATGGACACGATACTGAGCGCGACATCGCGACGCATGTCCGCTGAGGTGATGCTTTCGGGCGGAGGAAACGCGGGCAAGTGCTGGCCGATCGCGGCGATGGGGGCGAGGGCGAGGAGGAAAAATCCAACGGATACGGCGTGTCGGAGATTCATGTGCATCGTAAAATATACGCCGGGCGATGGCGGCGGGACAAGATCATTTCTCTTGACCTGTGAAGATAAATCCGCGTGTCTGCACGCCGCGGAGCGGTGTGCGAGTGGTGGAGAGGGCCGAAACACGGCGCCGCGACGGATATTGCAAACAGCACTTGACTCTGATGCGGGATTTTCCTACTTTTCATATTCTTGAAGTGTGCATGAATGCAGGAACTTAAAGGAATACCAATGTACGCGATCGTGAATATCAGCGGGAAACAGTTCAAGGTGGAAGCCGCGCAGAAACTGTACGTCCCGTTGCTCGACCAGGAAATCGGCAGCACGGTGGAATTTCCCGACGTGTGTCTGCTCTCCGATGATTCGGGAGTGGTGATCGGCACGCCGATGGTCACCTCCGCCAAGGTGAAGGCCACGGTGCTCGAGCACATGAAGGATGACAAAGTCATCGTGTTCAAAAAGAAGCGCCGCAAAGGCTACCGTGTGCTGAATGGCCACCGCCAGCAATTCACGCGCATCGAAATTGCAAGTATTGAAAAATAAATCGAGTGGAGTGAATCATGGCTCATAAAAAAGGTCTTGGAAGCTCCCGCAACGGTCGCGACAGCAACCCGCAATACCTTGGTATCAAGGCCTTCGGCGGTCAGATCGTGACCGCGGGTTCCATTCTCGTGCGTCAGCGCGGGACGAAGTTCCACCCCGGCGTCAATGTGCAGCGGGGCAAGGACGATACGTTGTTCTGTGTGGTCGATGGCAAGGTGTCCTTCGAGCGCGTCGGCCGCGATCGTCAGCAAGTCAGTGTGTATCCGCTTGAGGCCGAGGCCTGAAGCATTTCTCCCCGAGAGTGAGCGTGAAAGGGATGTCGGAAGGACATCCCTTTTTTCGTATATTCCGCTTTCTACTGCAATGAGCTTTTTCCCACCATTGACAGGAGTTTCGGTATGAAGACCCGCTGGGCAGCGCCGCTCGTCACGGCAAGTATGTTGGCTCTCATGGTCGTTTCCTTCGCCGGCTGCGGCGATGACGACGACAGTCCCACCGATCCCAACGCCGGGATTCAACAGGTGGACATCCGCATCAGTCCGGGAGACCAGTTCGTGTACAACCGCTGGGACCTCGACGACAACAATCAGAAGATCGGCTCGTCCCGCCGCTACGAAATCGAATTCGCCCGTGGCGTCGGTCTCGTGGGCCAGTACACGGATTGGTTCTATCGCCTCGGTGTGGACCGCACGACCAACAAGCGCGATACGCTGTTCATCCGCACCGAAACGGTGACGCGGCAGAGCAACGGCAGCTCGTACACCAAGGAAGTGATGGCCTACGCATTCAGTTATAAAATGCTCCAGGCCTTCATCGCTGAAGTATCCAAGCTGGGCAATGTCACCGTGCCGACCATTCCGTCGCCGGTGTGGGACGTGATTGCGAAGTACTACGACAACAACGGCACGGCCATTCCCGTGGGCACCGAGTGGTGGCTCACACCCGAGTCCGGCGTCAACATGAATTTTGCGATCTCCGGTTCGGCAGTTCCGGTCAACGCCAAGATCAAGGCCACCTATGCCGCGCGCGAGGAAAAATTCATGGCCGGTTCGAAGGAAGTAAAGACGTGGAAGTCCACCATCACCGCCACATTCAATCTGCTCGGCACCGTCAACCTCACAGTGAAAATGCACGTGTGGTTCTCCGACGATCCCGACACGCAGGTGCGCATCCTTCAAGAAAGCAGCAAGGCCAACATTCCGTTTGTGAACATCGACATCAATATCCCCGGCGAGACGCAGGAACTGGTGTCCTGGTTCTGATCCCGCCTCGAATATTCCGGATCCAACGCCACCTCCGGGTGGCGTTTTTTTTGTTCAAAACCACAGTCGTTCATGCGGCTTCGTCGCACCAGGGGGGATGTACATGGTGCGGTGATTGGATTATTCGGATTCGACACGGTTTTAAAACCACGGATTTCACAGATTTCACACGGATTATCACAGATGGATCGTGGAAGTCAGCGAGGTGCCGAGCGAATCGTCGCAGATGAAGCCATCCAACGCCCGGTGACAGTAGTGATGCGAATCGGTGGTCTCGCCCGATGAATCGATTTCGGGGAAGCAAAAAAAAGGTTCGACTGACGTCGAACCTTTTCGCCTGATAGTGATGAGTGGTAAGGAGGAGGAGGGAGGTATGTGAGAGGTGTATGGCGCGATGCCATACATTTTCTTGTACTCTAACGAACTCGGTTTACAATGTCGATCAGAATCTGTGGTGAAGCTAACAGATTGCTCATACAAAAGCAAGTACTGTGCCACGGATTTCAGAAAAATAAGTCCAGTGTTTTCAACACCTGCATCTGTATGCTCTTCGTGGTTCGTCCGGAATCCGGATGCGGAATCCGGACGATGCGTGAAAATCATACACAGCTTGTGCGCACTCTCGCGGCTGCTGGTAACAGGGTGCGCACGATCCTGATTCCGTGGAAGCGCTACGACTTTTTCACAGGGCAGGTGGACATGCCGAGAAGGGAATATAGCGGGCAACTCCGCATGGCGGCGGTTGCCAGAGGAACGATGCCAATCAATCCGAACCAGCGGGCGTTGCCTTCTACGAGGAACAGTAACGAAAGCAGTCCGACGCCGGCGAGAATGCGGATATAGCGATCGGCGGAACCAACGTTTATCTTCATGGTGATCTCCGGGTGATGAAAGTTCACAAGCAAGGTACCGCGGTTGGATGCGCCGCACCGTGATTTGGTCACACAGCGCGAAACATTCCTTCGCGCGTGATCAGGCGCATGTACGCCGATTCGTGTTGTGCGCGGCCAGCGACAGGCGGTATATTGCTCCGTACCGTTGTTGTTGCTTCGCTCTCCATTGGAAAAGGAATCCGAGTATGAACATGTTGCGTGGGATTGCGTTTGTTGTTGTCATTCTGCTTGCTTGCAGCGCCGTGGGAACCGCCGGCCCCGGCGATACGCTCGTTGTGCAAACCTTCACCTGGGGCTGGCCCACCAATCCGGGGTGGCTGGCGCCGAAGGAGGGCCGCTTCTTTTTCCCCACGGCGGAAAAACGCTTCGAAAAAATTCTGCTGTACTATACACTCAAATGCGACCCCGCGCAGAATCCCGCCTGCGGCGAGTGGGACTATCTCACATACACGCGGCTGCATGAACACACGGGCGTGTACGACTCCACGCAACTCACGCATCCCAATTTCACGGTGTTCGGCGCGACGGTGGACACGTTGCGCTACATGAACGCGCCCAGCTACGCTTACTACCCGCGGCTCCAGCGCAGTATTCGCTACACCGACACGCTCAATCTCGATCTCAGCGTGCTGGGCAATGGTACGGTAAGCAGTGCACTGCCCTTTGGCGCCGGAGCGGAGGGTGCACGGAGTTATGTGCTCTGGTCGCGTTCAGAGTTGGAGGCGGCGGGCTCGTCCAGCGACACGCTCACGGCCATGCGCTTCAAGGTACAGGGTCAGGGAGGCGGCATCGCGCGCTTCACGCTGCGTCTCAAGCGTTTCACCGGCGCGGGGTGGACACCCGACATCCCCACGCAGGGCGGCATGACTACGGTGTACGACGGCGCATTGACGCTGCCCGACGATGCATGGGTGACCGTGCATTTCACCCAGCCCTTCATCATCTGGGGCGGTGGCGTGCTCGCGGAATTGTCCGTTGAAGGCGCCGAGCGTTCCGTGACACTCGCCGGCGACGCGCTGGGCGATCAGGGCTTCGCCTATGCCAGCACGGAGGCCGATGGATTCCTGGATTTCCGGCAACGCAGTTTTGTGAACTGTGGCGACATGCCTGAACTGAATGCCACCGAGAGCTTCACCCTCGAGGCCTGGTTCCGTCCCGAACAACTGCGCGATTGGTCCGACATCGTGATGCGTGCAAAAGATTCGGAGCATCGTATCGGAATCCAACTCGGGCCGCCCGAGAACGGCCGCGCCGATGTGTATTGCCTCGTGGGCAACGGCTCGAATTCCTACGGCTATTCCAGCACCAAACCTGCACAGCACGGCAAGTGGACGCACGTGGCCATGGTGTACGACGCGCGCGAGAACGATCAGGCCCGCCGCCTGCGCCTGCTGGTGAACGGTACGCCGGCAACGTTGAAATTCAACGGCACCATTCCTTCCATCACCGCCGACATCGAGGCGCCATTCCGAATCTCCGGTGCCGGCACCAACAGCATGAACGGCGCCATCGACGAGGTGCGCGTGTGGCGGACGGCATTGAGCAATGAGGACATCCTCGCCCGCATGCACACACAGGTCACCGCGGCCGATCCTCTCTTCACGCAGCTCATCGCGGGTTGGGATTGCAACGCGGTGGATAACGGTACGCTGCGCGATGTGACGGGTGCGCACGATGGACGTCTGCTGTATCCACTCTGGCGGCCGTCGGGTGCCGATCGCGCGCGAGGCTACGTCGCATCGACGACACGGCCGGCGGTGGTGATCGAACGTGGCTCCTTCGTCAGCCGCATCGATCAGGTGCTGATCATCGACACGGTGGCGCAGCCCCCGCTGCTCGTGACGCGTTACGCCGACACTTCGCGCGCGAATATCCCCACAGACACGCTGCTGGTGTGGCCCGTGGAGTATTCTTACAGCTTCAACGCGGACGGCACGGTGCGCGACTCCGTGCCGCGCAGCCCCGACGGGATGCTGACAAAGGAATTGCATTTTTACTACGGCACGCCATTCGAGAAAATCATCAACTGGGAATTGGGCCGCTATATCACGCCGTACGGTATCGGCCTGAGCCTCGGCGAGGGTTGGACCTGGGTGTACGACGTTACCGACTTCGCTCCATTGCTTAAGGACAGCGTGCATCTGACCGCAGGCAATTTCCAGGAGCTGCTGGATATGAAGTTCGTATTCATTGAAGGCACACCGCCGCGCGATGTGGTGGAATTGCGGAATGTGTGGCAAGGAGATTTTTCCCTCAAGAACTTCACACGCGACGTGGCGCCGAAAACCTTCACGCTGCATCCCGATGCGAAATCGTTCAAACTGCGCACCACCGTCACCGGCCATCAGTTCAGCAATGCCACGAATTGCGCCGAATTTTGTCCGAAAATCCACTCCGTGCTCGTCGATGGCCAGGTGAAATGGAACTGGCAAATCATACAGGAGTGCTCGATGAATCCGCTGTATCCGCAAGGAGGAACGTGGATTTACGCACGCGCCGGCTGGTGTCCCGGCATGGAGGGCATGATCAAGGAATTCGAATTGACGCCGTACGTCACGGGGTCGACCGTGAACATCGACTACGAGTCGCAATACGACGAATTCGGCAATTACGTGATGGAATCCCAGCTCGTGTCCTACACCGCGCCCAACCACAGGCTGGACGCGGCAATCGAGCGCATCGTTACGCCGAGCGACGACATGTTGCAGGGGCGCTTCAATCCGAGTTGCGGCCGGCCCCGCATCGTGCTGCGCAATCGTGGCGCCGATGTGTTGAGCAGCGTGGACATTCGCTACGGCGTGCGCGGGGGTGAAAGCCGCAGCTACACCTGGCGCGGCTCGCTGGGCTTTATGGAGCAGGCGGACGTGTGGCTTCCGCCTCTGGGCGATATGGGTGGCACGGGCGCGAATGTGTTCGAGGTTTCACTGTCGAATCCCAACGGCGGCAGTGACGAATACTCTTACAATGACCGGCAGTGGAGTGGATTCGAAAGTGTTCCAGTCTATGATCAGCCGCTCATCGTGATCTTCCGGACGAACAACGCGCCGGGCGAGAACTCCTACGAGATTCTCGATGCGGAAGGAACTTCGATATACAGCCGCAGCGGTTTCATCGCGAATGCGACATACCGCGACACGCTGCGCCTGCTGCCGGGATGCTACGAGTTTCTGCTGCACGACAGCGGGGAGGATGGCATTTCCTGGTGGGCGAACAACGACGGCGCGGGCTCGCTGCAATTCCGTTTGCTCCAGGGCGAGTTGTGGAAAACCATGCAGCCGGATTTCGGCAAGCAATCGCGCTATCCGTTCCGCTATTCCTCGCTGGTTTCCACCGAGGCCGTGGCATTGCCGGGAATGGATTTTTCCTGCTATCCCAATCCGGCGACGGAGCGACTGTCGCTGCGCTTCGGTCCGCATGCCGGAGCATCACTGCGTTACGTACTGGTCGATCTCCTCGGACGCGAAGTGCTGCATGGCACGGTGGACAATACCGCCGGTGAGGCGGGCACGCTGATGCTGGATGTGTCCGCGTTGCAGCCCGGCATGTATGTCGCGCATTTGGTGCAAGGCGCCCGCATTCTCGCCTCCGATCGTGTGACCATAGTGAAGTGAGAACCACGAAGCACACGGAAGCAAGGGCGATGTGCATTGTTCGTCCACGCCCGGGACACGGCATCCGCACCGCGTTGTGTGTTGTGCTGTGCATGTTCGGCAGTGCCGCCGCGGTGCAGGCGCAGGAGGGCACGTCGCGCGAGTTGTATCGTGCGCGGCCTTTCAGCTTGGAGTCGGAGGAGTTCCGTCTCATGCGAGCATATCCGTCCGAATTCCACGTCCCCGCGTTCCGTCGCTACGACGTGCTGCGCTCTCTGAATGAACAGCACGGCGTGGTGATGATTCCGGATGAACTTATCCGTAATGCATCCGAAGCGCGTAAGGATGCGTTGCCACGTCGCGGAGGAGCGGAGCTGGCGATTCCGTTGGCGGGCGTGCAGCAGGAGGGTGACATACTCAAAGATGCGGGAATGTTCGTCCTGCGGCAGGTGCTGAGCTTCGGCTATCAGTATTTTCGCGAATCGACGCGCAAGCCCACGCTCACTGATTTCGATTATCTCGAACTGCCTCAGGGTACGGGTGTACTGCGCAGTTTCAACGAAGTGGAACGCGAAGCGCTGCTGCGCAGCGAGCAACAGAGTCGCGATGTACATGAAGATAGGCGGGAAAGCGGGAAGCGCGCGATTGGCAAGTGAAGGCGGAGATAGCGGTCAGTGCTTGTCGTGCCCGCCGGGTCCCGTAGCAGCACCGGTCGTGGACGAAGCGCGGCCGCGACTGTCGAAGGTGTAGACGAGATCATAGGACGGACCCTGCTCGCCGAGCCGACTGATGACGCGGCCGCGGTAAGTGAAGCCGCATCTCTCCACCAGGCGCACCGCGCTGTAATTTTCCATGAAAATTCTCGCGACCACACGATGCATATGCAGCGTGCCGAGGCAGTATCCCATGAGTGCCACCAGCACCTCGTTCGCAAAGCCCTGATGCTGCGCGTGCGGCCGTAGCGTGATGCCGAGTTCCGCATCGAGCGGCGCATCGAGGGCGACGTGAATGCCGCAGTCGCCGATCAATTCGCCGTCCGCCTGCAACACGATTCCCAGTTGATACCAGATGCCCGGCATGCCCGGCACCAGTCCGCGTTGTTCGCGGATGAAGCGGCGCACATCCTCGACCGTGGGGGGGTGCCACGCCTGGAAGCGCGCAACCGCCGGATCCGAACGCCACGCGAACACCTCCTCGGCATCGCCGGGCTGAAGAGGACGGAGCAGAAGGCGCGGTGTGTTGATCGGAAGCATGCAGGACGAACATGAATGATGATGGTACGGAAGGCAATCTACGCCCGCGCCCTCGGCTGTGCAACGCGTGCAAGCAATTTGGCGCAGCCCGTGCCGCGCAGGACTGTGGAGCACGCGGGGAGTGCGGAGCGGGTATCACTCCTCCGTCACGGCAGCGCTGGCCGGCAGCAGTATGGTTACCTCCGTGCCGCGTCCCTCCACACTGTCGATGGAAATACTGCCGTCCATGTCGGTGATTATTTTGCGCACGATGGCGAGGCCGAGTCCCATGCCTTCGGTTTTCGTGCTGAAATTCGGTTCGAAGATGCGTGGAAGCAGTGAGGCGGGGATTCCGATGCCGGTATCCGTTATCGTGATTCTCAGCACCGCGCCTTCGCGACGAGCCGTCACATCGATGCCGCCCTCCGTATGCATGGCCTGCACGGCATTGCGCAGCACATTAGTCATGGCGCGGGCGAATTCCTCGCGATCGCCACGCACCAGTGGAAGGGACTCGTCGATGCGCACGTCGAAACGGATGTGTTCGTGCGTGCGGAAGAGCTCCACGGTTTCGCGCAGCGCATCGGCCACGTCCACGTCGGTCATCATGCGCCGCGGCATGCGGCCGAAGCGGGAAAACTCATCGCTGATGCGTGAGAGGCTGTCGATCTGATCGATCAGTGTGCGCGTCACCTTCTCGATAATTTCCCCGATATTGGCGGCGCCGTCGCGCCAGGCACGCTGCAAATGCTGGGCCGACAGCTTCATCGGCGTAAGGGGATTGCGAATTTCATGCGCCACTTGACGCGCCATTTCCTTCCATGCGAGTTCGCGCTCGGCCGCGGCCAGTTCCTGCTTGCTCTCGCGCAAACGTCGCGTCATGGTGTTGAAGGCGGTCATCAAATCTACGATCTCCGCGGTACCGTGCACGCGCACTGTGCGATCGAGATTCCCCGCAGTGATGTCCTGCGTGGCGCGCAGGAACTCGTGCAAGGGACGCGAAATCTGCCGTGCCAGCACTTCGCTCAGCAACAGCACGATAACGGCCATCAGGGTGATCCAGAGAAACACCGCCGCGGAAGCGCGGATGTACACTTCTTCGGCGCGGTTGCGCTCGAACAGCGTCGGCGTGGAGATCATGGCTTTCACCAGACCATCGGCACCGCGCAGTGCGCGATACCCCACGTAGTAGGAAAATTCGCCGATTTGCTCGGTGGCCACATGCAGGTCGCGGCCACGGAGGACAATCTCATCCCACGCCTCCGGATTCAATCTGCTGTTGAGCAAACCGGTGCGGTACAATTCGGGCTTGCTTGTGGCAATCAAATCCGCTCCGGCATACACATTCACATCCTTGCCGCTGCGCAGCCGCGCGTCCTGACACAGAGCGTCGGTGATCGACGCGGCGGGGTCGGTGTAGGCGGACGCGGGCAACATGGTGGCAAGATTCGAGCGCAGGACGTCCAGGTTGTCGGTCACCTGTTGCATCATGTCATTGCGCGTGGTGTCCATGATGAAATCCCGGCCCGCAACCCAGATCAGCAGCAGCGGAATAGCGGCCACGGCCAGCAAGGCGAATTGCAGCTTACGTGCGAAGGTCAAGCGCGGCCGTGCGCGAAAGCGTCCGGCAAGCACCGCGATAAGGATCAGGAGCGCGGTACTCCACATGGCGAAGATCAAGGCGATGCGCAGCCAGCGGTACGCGGCCAGCACCAGCTCTGAACTACCTCGAGAGATGGCAAGGACTTCACCGGGATCGCTGCCGGCGATGAAATACGTGTGCAGGGCGCTGCCCTTGACAGACAACGTCCCCCAAATGCCATTGCCACCATCGGAGGGCACGCGCCGCGCTTCGATGGGCAAGGGCATGCCCCGTTCGAGCCGAGGCTCCGACGTCTGCCGCAACCGTCCCGCGTGGAAACGGCTGATGATGAAGCGGTCCTCGGGGGCGAGACTGCGTGTGGTAGGCGTGCTGCGCAGCAAATCCACCGCGTTGTGCGTGATTTGCAGGGGATCGAGCGCTTCGAGTACCACCACGGCGAACAGCGGGCGTCCGCTGCCCGGCACATCGATGTAGCCCTTGTAGTAGCGCTTCTCGCGGTCGTCGAGCTGGCGGTACACCGATTGCACAATGCCTTCTGTTTTTTCCATGGTGGTGGACAGCGTGTGCATGGAAAGCAGGAAAGGATCATTGCCGACAGCGAAGCGCGACACCACGGCTCCCGTGCTGTCGATGAGCATGATGGCGGAGTTGTTCTGCAAACGGCTCAGCGGCGATACCGACCAGAGTCGGAACGCCGTGCCGTATTCGCTTTCGCCTCCCACGGCTTCCATATCCTCGGTGCCGCTGCGTGCGATGACCTGCAGCGTCTGCTCCATCAGCACATGCGACCAGCCATCCACGGGACGCGACAGGTCGATGGCTATCGCCTCGATTTCGGCCGAGCGCTTTTTTTCCATGGCGATGCCGAACATCGCCACGCACACCAGCGTGCCGATGGTGGTGGCAAAAATGATCGGCGCGGAGAGATTGGTCGATCTCTCACGAATCAGCGGCAGACGCACATGCAGCGGTACGGCGAGAAGCAGCGCCAGTACGACGTAGGTCCAGACGGGGAGCAAGGGGTCGGCGCTCACGAGCAGGAATCCGATCACGCCCAGACTGATCATTACCGGATGCATGCGATGCATGCCGCGCATCTGGGCGAACACCTGCTGCGAGCGCTTTGCGATCAGGTACAACGCCAACAGCGCGAATCCGAAGGCCAAGGTCAGCAGCCACGCGTTGATCAGCATCAACGAGTAGGCCGTATCGTCGAACAGCGCGCCAACATCGTCATAGTTGAACGAGGAATCCACCACCATACCGCGTAACACCGCAGCGCTCGCGCGCAGTATCAACGGCAAGGCCAGCGATACCAGCAGCAATCCCAGCACGGCCGGTATGCTGCCCATCGGACGCTCGCGGTCGCGCAACACGCGGATGTACGCGAAGCCCACGATCACACAGAGCAGCAACATGGACAGCAGCAACTCGGCCGGCGAACCGGCAATGCCTCCCGCGAAGGAGGACGCGTATGCGGACGGATCGGTCATGGATTCGGGGAACACATGACGGCCCACGCCGACGGAGAGAAAGACGTAGCGCCAGCCCGTGACATACACCGCGGCCAGGGTTACAGACAAGCTGGTCAGCGGGATGTGCAGAAACGCGGTGAGCACGGGGATGCCGGCAAGCAGCGCCAGCGCCAGTACGAGCGCGGCGAGTACGCGGTCGAATTGAAACGCCACCTGCTCGCGATAGGCCTCGCGCTCGGTGCCTTCGAAGGACAACACCGCCAGCGCTTCGCCCTCGGGCGCGATGCTCACGTACACGCGCTCCGAAGGCTTGCGTGTCAGCGGTAAGGGTTCTGCCCGTAAATCGATATCGAATTCCGCCGAGAGGCCTTCCACCAGGCCGTCGGCATCGAGAAAGCGGCGATTCACCGGCACGGTAACCGCGAGTGGAATGCCGGCCTCCAGTGTTCCGTGACGTACGCCGCTGGAATCCACCCACGGCAGGCGCACCATCAGCATCGTGTAGGGCGTGCCCTGCACCACATCCATCGTACGCGGCGACGTGCTGCCGTTCCCCGGCAAAGGTATGCCGCCGTAGGCGAGCAGTGCCCGCATGGTGTCGCGCAATTCAAACGCCAGCCCTGGCAGGCGTGCATCGTGCATGCGTTCGCGGAGCGACCGCGCCGCCATCGCGCGCGCTTCCATGCGCGTGGGTGCAACAGGCAAGGCCTCGAGCGCCGTGCTGTGCAGGCGGGAAATATTCGCGAGCATGCGCTCGGTGACAATACGCGCCTGCGTACTGTCGGCATCTTGCTTCAGCGCCGTCCAATCGCTGTCGATGGATGAGAGAAACCACGATCGCGCCAGTGCCACAAGCAGCAACAATACGGCAACCACCGCCACTGCGATGAGATATCTCCGCTGCACCATTCGTGGCGACCGTACGTTCATGTCCGGGCTACCTCTTTGCCACGGTGATCTGATTGATCACCCAGCGATTGTCCACACGGGCCAGCGAGAGGAACAGCTCTGCTATCGCTCGTCGACCGCGGCGTTCGTAGGCCAGCGGTCCGAAGCCGTAGGGACTGGCGATGGAGAAATTTCTGCTGCTGAAAGAAAAGCTGATGGGTGTGTGCGTGCTGAAGAAGGCGTGCAGTATCATGTACGCCTGATCGCCGCTGTAATAGCCGTTGATGCCGGTGAAGAGGTTGATGTACACCCGTCGACCGAGATGCTCGCGTAGAAAATCCGCACGACCGCCGGACAACGCGTCCTTGGCGCCCATGAGAATATCCCGCGCCTCGCGCTCCTGTTGCTGTGCTCCACCGGTGGAACTGTGAGAAGACGTGATGGCGTGTGCCTCGCACGTGAAGGGCAGGATGAGCAGCAGCAGCATGTGAAGGATGGGAACTCGCATGATGGCCAACATACTGGACAGGCGCCCGGAAATCAACCGGGCGCCCGTGTGTGTGCAAGGATGTTGCTGCGCGTTCATGGCGTCAACGCGAGCGCGTACGGCCGCCGCTTCCTTCATCCGCGCCGCGCGAGGAGGGAGCTGCGCTGCGCGATGGCGCAGGCGCCGGTCGTTCCCGACTCGGCTCCGGCGTCACGCGCGGCGACTCTGTCGCGGGCGGACGCGATACGCTTTCGCGAGGCCGCTCTTCGCGGGGCCGCTCGGTGTTACCCACGTCCATGCGGGGACGGGGCGCGGGCGTTTCGGCGGGCCGAGCCTGCTCTCGCGGACGTTCGATGCTGCTCCGTTCCGGTGCGCGATCTTCCCGCATGCTTCCGCCCGGTGCCGTGGTGGAGGGACGGTCGGCGTTGGAGGAGCGATCTCGGCGGCCTTCTTCCACCGTGCCACGCGAGCCACTGTTGTTCGATGGATTCACGGGTGCGCTTTCGCGAATGCCGCCCGGTGCCGTGGTGGAGGGACGGTCGGCGCCGATGGAGCGATCGCGGCGGCCTTCTTCCACCGTGCCACGCGAGCCACTGTTGTTCGATGGATTCACGG
>DAOSDL010000019.1:0-38745 GCA_035362335.1 Bacteroidota bacterium | reverse complement strand
TGGAGCGATCGCGGCGGCCTTCTTCCACCGTGCCACGCGAGCCACTGTTGTTCGAAGGATTCACGGGAGCGCTTTCGCGAATGCCGCCCGGTGCCGTGGTGGAGGGACGGTCGGCGTTGGTGGAGCGATCGCGGCGCCCTTCTTCCATGACGCCGGATTTCGGCCGATCGGTGCTGGAATTGCTCCCCGTGCGATTCTCGCGAATGCCGCTGTCCGAATTTCCGCGGTTCGTGCGGTCAATGCCACCACCGGTATCACGCGTGCGGGTGTCACCACTACCGCCCGTCACCGTTCCGCTTCTGTCGCGTGTGCTGCTACCGCCTCCCGAGGCATCGTTGCGGGAACGTGTTGCATCCATACGTTCGCGCGATGCCACGATGCGCTCGCGGTCGCGGTATTCGATGCGCGGATCCCGTGTGCGCTTCTCATGGGTATCGCTCACGCGCACTCTCGTGTAGGAACGCTCCCACGAGCGCCAGGTCGTGATGCGGTCCGGACGATACACCACATGCGTGTGCGGACGGATAATGGGACGGATGGGATGGTAGTTGTAGTAACCGAAGGCGCAGTCGGTGTAATGCGCATGCCGGTGCGGGTAATGACCACTGCGAATCACCACCGTCCAGAACGGCCCCGCATAGATGTAGCGCGTACGAACGGGATGGTAGCTGTACGACCACCAGTAGTCGTAGTCATGCGCCACCACGACATTGTATCGGCTGCAACTCGACTCGTAGGGATCGAAGCGCGCGGAGCGTCCGTGGCAATCGTAGCAGGCGTAGCGGGGATACCAGACGCGCCCACCCACGAAGTACGACACGGTGTTCACCGCGGCGATATCGCGGTCGTTGATCAAATGCGCGTTGATGCTGTTGATCGCAAGGAAGGGATCGCCGGTGATCGCCGGCACCCCGGCGTGCCAACGTCCGTTCCGCGAGCCGTACATGAAGCCGTCCGGATTGCGCGTGGCCACGGCGTGGAGATACTCGACACCGCGCGGTCCGGTCACGCGCAGACGACCGCTGTCGTAATACTCCGGCAAACGATACGTCACGCCGCCGTACACGAAGCCGTCGTCGGGATATTCCGGGAAGATGATACGCACGTCTCCATCGGTGCCAATGGCGTAAATGGTGACGAAGCAATCATCCGATGCCCGGAAGTGAAGGGTGAGAGCGTCGCCTGGATAGTACACAGCATCCTGCAGGCGGTCGGTCCAGAGATCCACCTCCAGACCATTGTCCCTGCTCGGTACCGGTGCGACTGCCACCATCGAGCTGCATGCCGTGGTCGCGAGTAAGGTGGGTAGCAGGGCGAGTACTGTCGCGATGGTGATGAGTATGCGTTTCATGACCTGCCTCCGGTGAACTTGCGTTGGGAAATTCGGGATGAAAACGTTGCCGCGATGCCGGGTGTCGGAGAGCATTCCTGCCGTCACCGCGCCGACGCCTCGTGACGGCTGCCATGGCGATTGCGCTTCGACAGCGAACGGTCCTGCCTGTGAGCCAATTCACGGTTGCCAGCGACGAGCTGATACGCCCAGTCGAATCGTACACCGCTGCCGTTCACATCCACGATGCGCACTTTCGCGAAATGATTGTCGAAGGTGCGGATGACGTACGTGTGTCCACGCACGGCCAGCGCGTCGCCGGTGGGGTTCCATCCACTGAGCGGAGCGGCGGTGATCTCATCGAGATTTTCCGTGTACCCCATGTCCTGAATGTCGCTGTCGTCCCACACCACCAGATAGGGCACGCCGTCCTGTGTGATTTCGAAAAAGAGATCGGTCTCGTCGGTGTCGTAGTGCAAAATGCTGTAGCGAGAAAAATCGTAGCCGGCGAGCATGGGATCGACCAGGCGATTGCGCAGCGTCACATTGCGTCCTTCGGGTCGCGGTGTGTCATACACCACATCCGTACTCAGTTCGCTTTCATTCCCGCTGTGATCGTAAGCGGTGACCGCATAGTAGTAGGTCGATCCATTCGCGGCGCCACGATCCACGAAGCTGGCCGTGCGCGAGCTTCCAATCAATTCATATTTCCCGTCATAACGGCTGCTCACATACACGTTGTATCCGGCCAGATCCGGCTCGGGATTTTCAATCCACTTCAACTCCACGGCGTTGTCGAGTGAAATGGATATAATGCCCGCCGGAGGGAAAGGTGCGTTGAGATCGTCGTACACGATGCGCTCGCAGTCGTCGTCGCAGGCCATGGTGATGAACAGCAGCGGGAGGATGAGAATGGTGGCGTACATGTGCTTCATGACAGTGCTCCTTGATGTGCATGTATCTGCCTGCAAGGGCTGTGCCAATGTGAAAACCTTCGAATTCGCTCGAATTTCGGCTATCTCAGCGACATCCGACTGCGTACTGTTCACAAAAGTGAACACAAGGCCGTCGCTTCCCGGCTGTTGCAATCCGCACGGCCACGCAAGCGGATGCTGTTGGAGGAGTATGGAATGACGTTGTCCCTGCTGCGATTTCGAATTCCGTTCTTTCCTGCCAACCGCGCCGTGCATAGATTGCAGAACGGATCATTTACAAGGACAACGTATGGCTGCTGCTTTGGAAACGTATTTCGCTCCCGCATGGCGTGTAGCCGATGAGGCCGTACAGCGATTGCATGAGGAGTTGTTGAAGGAATCCCTGCTGGTGGAAATGCTCGAGGCATTTCCCTCGCCGGTGGCGGTGATCAATCGTGAGCGGCAAATTGTGCTGTACAACAAACGCTTTGCGGAGGCGGCGCCACTGGGAGCGGATGACCGCATGCTCGGCCTGCGTCTCGGTGAATCCGTGGGCTGTGAAGCCAGCGCCGAGGCTCCCTCGGGCTGTGGCACCGGCAAGGCCTGCCGGCTGTGCGGGGCCGTGGTCGCCATGCTGCACGCGCAGGGCGGCACACCCTCGCTGCAGGAATGCCGCATCACCGCACAGGACGGCGAGCAAAGCACCGCGTTGGATTTTCGTGTCATGGCCGCCCCGATCACAGTGCGTGGACATGAAGTGACCATAGTGTCCGTGGCCGACATCAGCGACGAGAAAAGACGCTCGGTGCTCGAACGCATGTTTTTCCACGACGTGCTCAACACCGCTGGTGGGGTGAAGTCCATTGCGGATCTGTTCCGTTTGGTTGAACCCGACACCCATGAGGAGCTGATCGACGATCTTGGTTCTCTTTCGGAGCAACTGGTCGAGGAAATACGCATGCAACGCGATTTGCTCGCGGCCGAACGCGGCGACCTGCTCGTCACGCTTCAGCCCCTGGCGCCTGGCGACATCGTGCGGCATGTGGTGGCGCTGTACAGATTTCATCGCGTCGCCCAGGGCAAGGATATCGCGGAACGCATAGCCGACGGACTTCCCTTGTGGAACAGCGAGCCCGTGCTGCTTGCGCGCGTGCTCGGCAATCTCGTGAAAAACGCGCTCGAGGCCAGTGTGGACGGTGATGTCGTCACCGTGTCCTGCGAACAGGATGGCGATGTCCTGTGTTTCGCAGTACACAATCCCGCCGTTATTCCCGAACATATCGCGCTGCAATTGTTCAAGCGCTCTTTCAGTACCAAAGGCAGCGGGCGCGGCATCGGCACATACAGCGCCCGCCTCCTCACGGAGAAATATCTCGGCGGATCCATTTCCATGCGAAGCGAGGCGGGTTCGGGAACAGTGTTTCAGCTGCGTTTCCCGCTCGCGTGAACGGGGCACAGGTGCGGTGAACACGGGGATTCCCGTTCCGCAGTGGTGCCGGACATTATTGGACGATACGGAGTCATCATGACGTACGAGCAATTGCGACAACGCATACTCGACCTGGACGGTCGGCCGTTGACATTGAACGATCAGGAAGTGGATGCCTTGAGCGACGCGACCATCGCGCGTATTCAGGAGGAGTTCGCCGCTTCGATACTGCTTGAGCTTCCACCGAGGGAACGCGCCTTCATGGAATGGCTGCGGTCCGAGGATGCGCAGGTGTACAACGACCTCTGGAGCGATGACGAGGACTTGCTGGTATCCCTGCTGCATCTCCCTGCGCTGCAACGCGCTGGCGAAGGATTCCCGATTTGCGAGTTGGAATCCGCGCCCAACTATTATTTCACCAAACGTCACATTCTCAAAGACGGCGTCGATGCCATGCCCGCGATACTCGATCGTGCCGAGCGCGGTGAACAGCTTTCCGTCGGCGAGGGCTTGATGTTCGAAGTGCTGAAACGACCGTTGGACCTCTGGCATTTCTGCTATCGATACGGTGTGCCTGTGGACATGGGAAAACACGTCGTTGCCGATCTCGTCGCACGCGGATGGTTGGTCCACCTCGTACAGCGCGAGGATCTCGCGAAATATCTCGACGATTGAACGCGGTGGTGAAATGTGCTAATTTCCCACTCGACCTGAACTGAACGTACGCTCCGGCATCACGCCCATTACCGAGTATTAGGAGGATTCCCATGAAGAGAAGTGCTTCTGTCGTTCTCTCGTTGCTCTTCTGTTGTTTCGTGACCGCGAACACTATGATCGCGCAGTACTCCGCTGTGGATCCGTTGCCCGCGGCCGCGCTGCACGGGGCACGCACGCCAGTCGCCGCCGCGCCAATGGACATCAAGGGGCAGTGGTACACCTTGGCGGATTATCCCGTGGTGATCGGATACAACACCGCCGCGTATCTCAATGGGGCAGTGTACAGCTTCAGCGGACTGACGACGGACAATCTCCCGCATGACGGGGCGTACAAGCTCGACATCGCCAGCAACACCTGGACGCGTGTTGCGACGCTCCCGGCTCCGAGGCCGCTGGCCATGGCGGAAGTGGTGAATGGCAAGATCTACATTGTCGGCGGATACAACGTCACCACCGCTTTCGAGACGTATCGGACGGTTCTGGAATTCGATCCCGCCACTTCCACATTCACAGAGAAAGCAGCCATGCCCGTTGCCGTGTTCGGTGCGGCCAGTTTTGTTCATCAGGGAAAAATCTGGGTGCTCGGTGGCGGTACGACGAGTTTTCAGGCGCAGACCGATGTGATTCAGATCTACGATCCGGCCACCGACACGTGGACGCAATCAGTGTCGCGCATCCCCGCGGCACTGCGCTCCTTCGACGCGGCGGTGGTGAAAGGCTTCGCCTATATTCTCGGTGGCTATCAGGTGGCCGGGGGGCAGGGACGTTTCTATGGATACTTCCACAAGGGCGAAATCAACGGCGACCAGATCACCTGGACGCAGTTGCAGGACTTTCCCGGTGGCGCCATCATGCGGCATTCCATGGGCACCGATGGGAACATTCTGTACGTCACGGGTGGCGTGACGGCGACGAGTTTACAGGCAAATATCAATTCACCACTCACCTGGGCGTACAATCCTCTGGTGAATGGTTGGCGGAATGAAGTGCTCAAGCCGGTTCCATCCTCCTATTCCAGCCAGATGCTCTACGATGGCAGTGGTCGTCTGTACGTGGTGGGTGGTCAGGTGGGTGCGCTGAACGCATTGCAACTCGGTAAACCAGTCGAGGCCTACGATATCAACGCCGCCACCAAACCCAACGCCGTGCTGTCAAGTACAGGCACGAGCGTGTGGGTGAAACGTGCCAATCAGTACAACAACGCCTTCACACTTGGCAATACGGGCGGCCTTGCGATGAACTGGTCGGCAGCCGTCGCTCCAAACGCGGCGAGCTGGCTTACATTGACCGGCACCACGTCGGGAAAACTCGATCCCGCGTATCAGATCACACTCACCATGACCATCGACCCCCGCAATCTCAACGAAGGATTGCATACCGGCGTGATCACCATCACCACCGACGATGCCGACCATCCATCCCTCACCTACACGTTGGAATTGAACGTGCAGGAGAAGGACGTCACCGAGCCGATGAATGTGCTTGTGGAGGAATTCACCGGCACCTGGTGCCACTGGTGCCCCGACGCTGCCGATACGCTCACGGCGTTGAAGAAAAAACTGGGTGACCGCATGGTGCGCACCGCGTGGCATGTTGGCAATCCCAGCATCATGGCCGATCCGATGGAACTCCCGATCTGGCCGGAGATGGAATCCTTCCTCGGCGTGACGCTGTACCCGAGCGCTGCGATCAATCGCCTTGCATGGGCAGGCGAGCGCGCCCTGCCGGTCGCGCCCACCACGTACAGCGCTCGGACGAATTTCGTTGCGGCGAATATCGGCGCTCCCGTGGGCATCACCATCAAGGACAAAGTGTACGACCGCGTCAGCAAGCGGCTGACGTTCAATGCGAGCGTGTTTTTCCATCAGGGGATGAGTGGCGATCTGCGACTCAATGCACTCATCACCGAGGAGGGCGTGAATCATCCGCAACTCCGCATCACCGTGAATGGCAATCAGCTCATCGACCCCTTCTATCACAAGGCGGTGGTGCGTGGCATCTATCCGAACGTGCTCGGACAGCCGGTGTCCGCGACGCAAACCTTTCTAACACAGACCAGCGTGGACGTACCCTTCGACATCACCTGTACGCATGCGGTGGATGACAGCGCGACTATCGTGCTGTACGTGCATCGTTTGGTGGACGGAAAGGTGGGTCCCGTGCAACAGAGTTACAGCGAGCGCCTGTTGGCCGGCCCGACCAGTGCGGAGCAACTTCCCGTTCCCGCGGCGTTCCGTTTGCATCAGAATTTCCCGAACCCCTTCAACCCCGCCACCAGCATCGGCTTCGACGTTCCGCAGCGCGCGCAAGTGACACTGCGTGTGCACGACGCGCTGGGCAGGGAACTGGGTACGATTGTGGACGGGGTACTGGAAGCGGGAACGCATACGGTGAACTTCGACGGTTCCAGGCTGCCTTCGGGACATTACCTGCTGAGCATGCACGCCGACGGAGTGCTGCTCACCAGGACCATGACCTTGCTGAAATAGTTCCGCCAACTCCGAAATGCGCACGGGCGCGGGTGACAATGCACTCGCGCCCGTGATGTTTTCCGGGGTGGATACCTGTTGGCCGTTTACTCTTCCCGCACAGTGCCGTAGGAGTAATCCGTGATATCGAAAATCACACCGTCGAGCCAGAGCAAGGTGCCATCGGAGGCGTGGATGCCAACCCCGCGCTCGTAAACATTTCTCAGCGACCCATCCTTGTGTTTGATGCGGTAGTGGATGGTGTAGGGTTTACGCGCTTCCACCCCGTCGCGTATGGCGTTCACCACGGTGATGACATCGGCGGGATGGACGATGCTCTTGTAGCTTCGGACGGCATTGTTCACAAATTCCGATGCAGGGTACCCGGACAATGCCTCGATTTGATCGCTGAGATATTCCATTGTCCAGAACGCATCGTTGGAGCAGCGGTACACCGCGCCCGGGATGTTTGCCACCAGGGTAGTGAAGCGGTCCTGGTTCCGCCGATAGTCGTTTTCCCGCCAGATCGCCTCGGCCACACGCTCCTGCAAATCGCGGCGGAGCCGGAGCAGCTCGGAGTCCCTTCCCTGCAATTGACTGATCAATTCCTCGTTCGCGTCTCTCAGACGCTGATTGCGCTCCTCGAGGGTTTTCACAAAATCCAGCAGTTCATCGTGCGTCATCATCGCCTCATGCAAATGTCGGGGCCATTGTTCATCAAAACTGGCAGGCCGGGATACAGCAAATCGAAATCAGGAGGGAACAACCCACACGTTGTCCCGCACCTCGAGCCGCACATCGTCAAGATACACCGCAACACCCGCTCCGCTGCCACGGAAATCCGTGACGATGTCCACATGTTGGGCGGAGCGGTTCAGGGCACCCACTGTGGCGAGTCGGTCGAGTTCCGCTTTCGCTTGCCCGTCGCTCTCATCATCCACATAACATTCGGGATAACTTGCCCCGATGGCAATGTGCAAGGTTCCGCCGACTTTTTCCACAAAAAGTGGATGTTTGAGCACGGTTTGTATGCCGGCGTTCATGCCCAGCGCCACTTCGCCAAGGCGGTGCGAGCCCTCGTCGGTTTCGATGATCTTCGCCAACGTGTCTCCGCCGGTTTCGGCAGAGTAATGGACGATGCGTCCTTTCTCGAAACGGAGGAAAATCCCCTGTATGGTTGTGCCGCTGTTGTACACGGGGAGATCGACGAAGATCTCGCCTTCGACGGTGTTCGCGTCGGGGCTGGTGAACACTTCGCCATCGGGGAAATTGCGCTTGCCGGTGCATTTGATCACGCGTTTCCCTCCGATGTTCATGCGCAGCTCATGCGTTGTCCCCGATGGGTGCTGCGTTTGAATGCGGATATTCGAGCTGTTTGACATCACCCGCCAGATATCGTCCTCGATACGGTCCAGCTCTTTCGGATCGTTGATCGAAGCCCGCACGATGACGTCGGTGTACTCTTCGAGCGTCATGCCTTCCAGATCCGCAAAACCCTGCGTGGGATAGAGCGTGAGCAGCCAGGGTTTGCCGAGGCGGATGCGCTTGTACGCTTCGTCGGCGCGCATGACGGCCATGGCGGTGAGCTCTGGCAGACCGGAGGACAGCGCGGGTTGTTCGGCTCCCAGAATTTCGATGTACTTCGTCATCGCTTCATAGCGCTGGCGATGCCATTCGGGGACGCGGGCGATTTGCTCTTCCGTGCCAAAGCGCGCGATGGAAGCCCCCCACACCTTGCCGCGATCGTTGTCGGGTGCGACAATGTTCACATCCGCGATGCCTCCCGCGGCAAAAATCTTGTCCTGTAGAATGGACATGAGCGGCCAGGTGATATGTTCACCTTTGATCATGATCACATCGTCGGCTTGAACTCCACCGAGGGCGTAATCGAGCAGATACCCGGCCCAGGTTTCCAGATCGTTGCGTGAAATGCGCGCGTGCTCCATGGAAATCTCCGATTGTATTGAATTTTTAATGTACAAAGGAAATTTACTGAGTACAACGGCGGCGAAATGCGCAGCAGCGGCGGGACAAGGCGAGCGCGGGAATACACTATCCAGGGAATCAGCCGAAGTTTCATCACTCCAGATGTACGTTTCCTCTGAACGCAAAATTTCCTATGTTCGCCCATGACCCTCAACTTCCCCCACATTCACCTCATTCTCAATCCCGCCTCGGGCAAGGGTCGCGGCGGACGACAGGCGCGGCGCATTCTCCGGCAACTCGCCGCGCTCGGCGTGCATGTGAAAGAATATGTGACCGGCGGGCGCGGGCACGCGACGGATATCGCCCGCCAATTGCCCGACGATAATCTGCCCCTGCTGGTGCTCGGAGGTGATGGCACCCTCAACGAAGTTGTCAACGGTCTCCGCGCCCGCTCTCATCCGGTGGCCGTCCTTCCCCTCGGTACGGGCAACGACTTCGCGCGTCTGATGAGTCTCCGCACCGTTGAGGATACACTGCACGCATTTGCCAGTGGAACAACCCGACGCGTGGATGCCGCGGTGATCGATGTGGTGGAAGAGGGCGGAGCGATTTTGCGACGCCGCTTCATCAACAGCATGGGCATCGGTTTCGATGCCGCCGTGGCTGTCGATGTGAGCCGGGCCTCCTTTGGCAGCGGCATCCTTCCCTACCTCCTTGCGGTGTTCCGCGTGCTTCGCCACTACGCTTCCGTCACCGCGACATTGGTGTACAACAACGAGGAGCAGAACTCCACGCTTTTCCTCGCCTGCATCGGCAACGGAACCACCAGCGGTGGTGGATTCAAATTGACGCCATTGGCCTCGCCCGACGATGGCCTGCTCGATCTCTGCCATGTGCGTCATGTCGGTACCCGCCGGGTGTTGCAGGTGCTTCCGCTCGCCTTGAACGGATCCCATCTCCGCGCGCCCGAAGTGCTCGCCGCCCGTGCGGCGCATTTCGACATCGAACTGGACGATCCGCTGCCCGTTCACTGCGACGGGGAAATTCTCACCGAGCGCGCCCGTCGGCTTATCGTCCACTGCCTGCAGCACGAGCACATCTTTTTCCACGCCTGATCGCAAGTGCCAATTTTCGCGTCCCAGTTGGACTTCGCCCATGTGTGTGCGGGAGCGATGCGGCGCCGAACAGATATGGTGTCGAGCACCGTTCTCAACTGTCGAATGCCGGTGTATTTCCGTATCTTCCAACGATATGCCAACGTTCACGTCACGGATGAGGTACCATGGATCTTCACGCCATTCAGACAGCGCTACGTGAGGCCGGCATCGACGGCTGGCTTTTCTACGATTTCCATAACCGCGACGCCATCGCTGCTCGCATACTCAAGATGGACACCAGCCGCTTCGCCTCCCGCCGCTGGTTCTACTACATCCCCGCAGAGGGTGAACCGCAGAAGCTGGTGCATCGCATCGAACCCTGGCGCTGCGACCACCTGCCCGGTGTCAAACATGTGTATTTGCCCTGGCCGCAATTGCGCGAATCGCTCCGCAGCATGCTTGGCGACGCGAAGACCATCGCCATGCAGTATTCACCGATGAACAACATCCCCTACGTCTCCATCGTCGACGCGGGGACGGTCGAACTGATCCGCAGCTTCGGCGTGGAGGTGGTGTCCAGCGGCGATCTCGTCGGGCGCTTCGAGGCGCACCTGTCCATGGAGGACTGGCGCAGTCATCAGGAAGCCGGCGCGATCATGCAGATGATCAAGGACGAAACCTTCCGCGAAGTGGCGCGCCGTATCGCTTCGGGACAACATCCGCGCGAGGTGGAAATCCAGCGCTTCATGCATGAGCTGATGCGCACCAACAACATGCACTGGGAGGATGGTCCCATTGTCGCGATCAACGAACATGCCGCCGATCCGCATTTCGAACCGACGGAAGAGAACAGCGTCGAGATGAAGGAAGGCGATCTGCTGCTGCTCGATCTCTGGGCCAAGAAAAATGAACCCGGGGCGATTTACTACGACATTACGTGGATGGGCTTCATCGGCACCGAGGTGCCCGAGCGCATCAGCACGATTTTCAATGTGGCGCGCGACGCGCGCAACGCGGGTCTCGACATGGTGCGCGAGCGTTTTGCTTCCGGCACGCCGCTCGCCGGCTGGGAAGTGGACGACGCCGTGCGCAAGGTGATTGTGGACGCGGGTTACGGCGAGTATTTCGTGCATCGCACCGGCCACAACATCGGGCTCGAAGTGCATGGCAACGGTGGACATATCGACAATCTCGAAACCATGGACGAGCGTCTGATTCTGCCGGGAACCTGCTTCAGTATCGAACCGGGCATTTACATGGAACATGAACGCCTCGGCTTCCGCACGGAGATCGATGTGTTCGTCACCGACGAGGGCTCGGTCGAAGTTGTCGGCGCGATTCAGGACAGCGTGATCCCGATACTCACGCTCGCGTGATTCCTCCCTGTGGCGGGACGGAGCATGCTTCGTCCCGCATCCCTACCTTCCAACTTTCATCACTGCCAGGACGGGGTTCCCCATGTACGTCTACATTTTCATCATTCTGGCGTACCTGCTCGCCTTGACCGCCTACAATTTTTATCAGGCAAAAAAGGTCAAGACACAGGATGATATGATGGTCGCCGGGCGCAGTCTCGGTGTCACGAAAATGGTGTTCACGCTCGTGTGCACCTGGATCGGTTCCGGCACGTTCATCGCAGGCGCGGAATACGCCTATCGTGCGGGCTGGAGTTCGATGTGGATGCCCGCCGGTGCCTGGGTGGGTATCATGGTGATTTACTTCCTGGCCGCGAAAATCCGCACCTTCGGGCAGTACACCATCGGCGACATTCTGGAGGAGCGTTACGGTAAATTCGCCCGCCTCTTCGGCGCCGTGGCCCTGGTGATCGCGTTCACCACCATCGTGTCCTATCAATTCCGTGCCGGGGGGTACATCCTCAATGTGATCACGGATGGAGCGATCAGCGTGGAGGTGGGGCAAGCCCTGGCCGCGGGCTTCGTGATACTGTTCACCGCCATCGGTGGAATGATTGCCGTTGCCCACACGGATTTGCCCAACGGCATCATTATCGTTCTCGCCTGCATCATTGCCGTTCCCTTCGTGGTGGCCACGGCCGGTGGCTTCGGCGCACCCGCCGAAGTACTGCCCGCCTCGCACATGTTGCTGGTCTCGCCCGAGTTCGGTCAGTATCCTTTCCTCAAGGCCTTCAGCTACTTCCTGGCCACCATGTTTCTGCTTCTGGGCGTACAGAGCATGTATCAGAAATTCTACAGTGCGCGCACTCCGGCCGATGCGAAGAAGGCGGTCGCGCTGTGGATCGTGGGCACCATCGTGGTCGAAACCGTCGTGGTGGTGATCGCCATTTACGCGTCGAGCTATTTCTGGGGCGATACCACGCTCGATCCGGCAGCCATCGTGTTGCATGCGGCGCGGAAAATGGTGCCCGCTCCCGTGGGCTTGCTGCTGCTGGCGGCTGCCGTGGTGGTGGTGATATCCACGGGCATGAACTATCTGCTCAGTCCGTCCACCAACATCATGCGCGACATCTATCAGCGCTTCATCAATCCGGATGCGCCGCAGGCACGCATGGTGGCCTTGCAAAAGGTGTTCATCGTTGTGATCGGTTTGGCCGCGTTCCTGATGATTTTCATACCCACGGCGATGAATCTTCAGATCTCCGTGCTCAAGTACGCCTACTTCGCCTACACCATGTATGGCGTGGCCATCACCCCGGCGGTGCTGGCCGCACTCGCCTGGAAGCGGGCCACAAAGCAGGGTGGTCTGGCGAGTATCGTCTCCGGCGCGTTCATGGCCATTGTGCTCGATCTGGTAATTCCGTACGGTTTCCCCCAACTGCTGGTGGACGGCGATCCCTGGGGCATCCCGAGCATCTATCCCGCATTGCTGGTGTCCATCGGTGCTCTGGTCATCGTGTCCTTGATGACACCCAAGCCCGATCCTTCGCTGCTGGCGAAACTTTTTCCCGAGAAAGCGTAAGCCCGAAGGTCGATGAAGCGCCGCTGCGCCGTCTCCGTATCAACGCGGCACGCGACGCCTCCTTCGACGCCATCAGCACAGCACAACGGAGTATCAGCATGGAAGCACTGTACGTATCCCCCAGTTCGGCGAAGAGTTTGTGGCAGGAATATCGGATCTACGCCGATCGCGTGGAGTTTCACACCCTGCTCGGCACCATGGCCGTGCCCTTCGACACCATCGAGGACGTGAATGTTCTTGATTCCGATGTAGGCGCGTTGTTACGCGGCGATATGCGTTTGAAGAATTTTCGCCCCGCGCTGAAACTGGATTGGGCCAATTTCGCGGAGCATGTGGTGTTGGATAAAAGCGAGGGGATGATTCACCGCGTGCTCTTCACGCCCGACGATCCTGCGGCCTTTGTCGCAGCTCTTCGCTCGGCCATGGAGCGCTGGCGCGAATCCACGACGCGCTAAGCTCGTGCAATAATGCAGGCGGCGGGAGGTGAGCACGTGACTCATCTCCCGCCGCTTCGATGTTTACGCGTGCACGTCAGTCCGGCGTTGACGGCACTTCCTTCGCAAGAAATGCCCGGGCCTTCACCAGCGCCTCGTCGATGTTCCCGCAGAGGTGTTCCTCCCCGATCAGATCCAGCAGTCCCGAGGCCTGCATCGCGACCATGGGCTGCGCGTGCGCGCCCGAGAGCAGGAAGAGCACGTCCTGCTTCCGCATGCGATGCACCACATCCTCGATGGCCTGCAAACCTGTGGCATCGATGGCAAAGACGTTGCGCATGCGGAGAATGAACACTCGCGGACGGCTGCGCAAATCGGACAGCGTTTCCTTGAATTGCTCGACAGCGCCAAAGAACAGCGAGCCCTGCACCTCGAACACCGTGACCTCGGCGGGCACATCGCGCTGGGCGATGTTGTAATCATCCGTCTCGTCCTCCTCGCGCTCACCCTCGTTGAAGCCGCGCGCGATGATCTGCATTTCCGTGGTATCGGACATGCGTTTCATGAACAGCAGCGCGGCCAGGCCGATGCCCACTTCGATGGCCACGGTGAGATCGATGAGTACGGTGAGAACGAAGGTCACCACGAGTACCAGCACGTCGCTTTTCGGACTGCGGAGCAGTTTGACGAAGGTGCGCCATTCGCTCATGTTGTAGGCCACGACCACGAGAATCGCCGCCAACGCGGGCATGGGGATCAGTGCCGCCCAACGGCCGAAGAATAACATGATGAGCAGAAGCACGGCCGAGTGGATCAACGCGGAAACAGGAGTTTTGCCTCCGTTGCGAATGTTCGTGGCGGTGCGTGCGATGGCTCCCGTGGCGGGAATGCCGCCGAACATCGGCGAGACGATGTTGCCCGCTCCCTGCGCGATGAGTTCCATGTTCGAGCGATGGCGGGTGCCCATCATGCCGTCGGCCACCACGGCGGAAAGCAACGACTCGATGGCTCCGAGTAAAGCGATGGTGAGCGCCGGCGAGAACATTTCGCGTACGAGATGCCACGACAACTCGGGCATCCGCGGCGCCGGCAAGCCCATGGGAACTTCGCCGAAGCGACTGCCGATGGTTTCAACCGGAATCTCGAACAATTGCACGGCCGCTGTTGTGACGATGATGGCAAGCAGCGATCCCGGCACTTTCGTCGTCACTTTCGGCCAGAGCACAATGATGAGTATCGCAATCACGGCGATGCCGATGGCGGAAGGGTTGGCGGTGTGCATGCTTCCGGCGAACACACCCCACTTTTCCATGAAATCCGCCGGTACCGCTCCGGTATCCAATCCGAGTAAATCGCGTACCTGCGATGACAAAATGATCAACGCAATGCCGCTGGTGAATCCCACGGTCAACGGATACGGGATGAATTTCAGCAAGGTACCCATGCGTGCCAGACCCATGCCGATGAGCAGGACGCCGGCAAGCAGGGTGGCTATGGCCAGGCCGTTGTAACCGTACTGCTGCACGATGCTGTATATCACAACGATGAATGCGCCGGTGGGTCCGCTGATCTGTACGCGGCTGCCGCCGAGCACAGCGATGACTGTGCCGGCGATAACGGCGGTGTACAGTCCTTGCTCGGGCTTCACACCCGATGCTATGGCAAAAGCTATGGCGAGTGGAAGGGCGACGACGGCGACAATGATGCCCGCGACGAGGTCGGAGACAAAAGTCTCCTTCCGATACCCCTCGCGGAATACTGTGAGAAGTTTGGGTTCGTATTTCTGTGCCATGATGCGATAGTCGGTGGCGATGTGTCCCGTGTCCCTCGGAGACTTCCTCCCTGGGGCAGCGCACAGGACGCAAGCACAAATGTCGCATTTGTCACATGCGCGTGCAAATCGGGAGGCGTACCGCGTGCCGGGTTCTCGTGGGGCGAAAAAAAACGGGCAAGGATGCTGTCCTTGCCCGTGCTTCAAAACCTTGTTTGGAATCAGAGAGCGCGCGAGACTTCGGCGAGCAGATTGGTGGAGAAGCTGTCCTTCTTGTCCCAGTACTTCACGAGGGCGGCGCAATGCTTGGCGACGCGGTCGGAATCATCGTATTTCGCGCGACGCTCGACGGCGAAGCGGCCAAGTTCGGAATCGAGGTGGAACAGCGTCAGTGCGGCAAGGATGCGGAATTCGGGTTTCACGTCGCTTTTCAGCGTCTCCATCATCGGCAGCACCGCGAAGGTCAGATCGTAGCTCGGCCAGGTTTTCTTGATGTCGATGAGCAACTGCATGGTGCCTGCGCGAACTTCAAGCGACGGGTGCTGCAGGTTTGCCATCACATTCTTCTCAATCAGTTCCTGCTGCTGCTTGCTCGGTGGTTCGGGATTCTGTCCCGCTGCGAGGAGTAAGGGACTGCCAACGAGGGCGAGGCACAGGGCGGCAACGTACATCAGTTTCTTCATCGTCGTATCTCCATGATCGGTGGTGTGTTTGCGTATCTGCCTCGGTGTACGGCGGCTTCGGGAGCATGTTTCGCGCGTTTCAAAAAATCTCATTTCACGTTTTATTCCGGCCGCGGGTTCCCGGCGTCGGTGGCGAGGAATTCCCGACCCTGCGGTGCGGGCGCGAATTCCATTCGGTTGTGGTCCCAGAAGCGGGCGATACGCGCGCAGTGACGTGCCACACGCTCGGATTCGTCGAATTCCGCCCGGCGCTCCACCGCGAAACGACCGGTGCGCGTGTTGAGATGGTACAGCGCAACGGCGGCGAGCATGCGCATTTCTTCGGTGGTGTCCTGCTTGAGAATGCGCATCACCGGTATCACGGCGAAATCGAGATCCACTTCGGGATGCCCGACGCGCAGGTCGATGAGGAGTTGCATGGTGTTGGCCTTGATGCCCGGAATGCGATGCTCGAGATTGCGGGAAATGACGCTGCGCAATCGGTCCACCTCGCTCGACGAGAATTGTACCGTCCGCTGTGCGGGCGCCGTGGCCAATGCGGTGTGTTTATCGCTGCCCGCGTGCGTGGGTCCTGACAACAACACGCACATGGCAAGTGAGGCAAGTAGCGCGTTCATGACCGTGCTCCAAATTTGATGGTAAATGCTGTGCAATGCTCTCTCGTACGAGGCGCGACTCGCCGGGTTGCACGTGGGCGGGCGATACGGGGATGGTACCGGAAAATTGCCCTGGCTGAATCAGGTTCAAAACCACAGGCGACTTAGGGTCAAAACCACAGATTGCACAGATTACACACAGATTAGCACAGATGGATCGTGGAAGTCCGCAAGGGGGAGGTTGGAAGGTGAAAAAGTGCAGTGCCCGGAACGCGATCCAAGCCAGTGCGCGAAACCGTCGCTCCCGCTTTTCTCTTTACCCCTCACTCTTTACCACAGCACAAGCAGTGCAAAGTGAAAAGTGAATAGCCCCGGCAGCGATGCGAATAGGTGCGCACATTCAGCGTTTCGTGGGCCGACCGATGCGGTATAATTGTTGCGACTTGCCCTCACTCACGGTGAAGAGGTCGCGGGTGTCGGCCGAGATGCACACGGCTTCTGCCTGCGGAAGCGCCGGCGCGGTGAGGGTGACGGGCGTGGCGGTGCTGAGAAGTTCCATCGGCGTGCGGGGAGCGGTCGCGGCGTATTCATGCAGGGCGGCGTAGGTGCGCAGCAACAGTACGCGTCCATCCGCCGAGTAATCCGCGGCGGTCACGAGCCGGAAAAAGGAAATGCTGTGCGGGACGTGGAAATCCCCCGCGCGCTCCAGCATGCGTGGGGAAGCCCCCGCCTTCCACGTGGCCCTGTACACGCCGCAACGCTCGTTGCCGGTTTTCTCCACGAGATAAAGCAACTCTCCTGCGGCGTCCACCGCGAGGGCTTCGCAATCCCGCGCGCCGTCGGGATAGGTCAGCGTCATGTGCTCTGCGGGAATGGTCAGCTCGCGTCCCGACCAGGAGCTGTCCACCACCGGCTCCACGATGCGGTACACCGTCACCGAGGAACGCGCGGCGCCGTTATCGCCGGTATCGCCGACGTAGAGATACGGCACCCCGTTTACCGTGGCCGAAGCGATATCCTCCCAGTCCTCGTTCACCGCGGAGGCCAACGTCACCACCGCCAGCACGCGTCCGCTGCTGTCCACGGCGAACAGGCGCGGTTCGTCGCCACTGTCGTTGTGCACCCAGAAGACATTCCCGCTGCGACGCGAAGCGGCGAGACCCGACACCTCCTTCAGTCTGTCATCCGCGAGTGTGCCGATGGCGCGCGGCGCCGAATGCACGGTGTCGCGAATCGGATGATCCAGCGTGTCCGCCGGCAGCGGGGACGCCGGGGCTTCTTCGCCGCAGGATGCGAGCGCGCCGACGAGTAGCACCAGCACGGGGATAAAGAAAAACGTGGAGTAAAGGCGTTGCCGCATGTTGGCTCCGGAGGAAATCACACACACGAAACTTACGCCATTCGCCGCCGTGAACATAGAGGGTGCAGTCAGCCGCGTGGTGTGCATCGACACGACGACGCTGGAATGAAGCAAAAATTGGAATTCGGACGGACTCTGGATATTTTTATTGAATTGCCACGGCATGGCATTCTCCCAATCGGCGCTGTTTCGGTCGGTGGAGGCGTGCCGTCCGGCGCTTGGAGCGTGAATGAAACGAACCCCTCTGACGATCATCTTCCTCATAGTCTTCATCGACCTGCTGGGCTTCGGTGTCGTCATCCCCATCATTCCTTCCTATGCCGAGCACGGTTTCGGTGCGAGCGATTTCACCATCGGTCTGCTTGTGGCCTCGTTTTCCTTCGCACAACTGGTGTTCACACCCGTCTGGGGTCGGCTTTCCGACCGCTACGGCCGTCGTCCCATTCTCCTGACAGGGTTGTTGCTTACGGTGGTGAGTTACCTGCTCTTCGGTCTGGCGCATTCCCTGCCGCTGCTGTTCATATCGCGGCTGCTGGGAGGCATCGGCGGTGGCAATATTTCAGCGGCGCAGGCCTATATCGCGGACGTGACGCGACCCGAGGAGCGTGCGAAAGGCATGGGCCTGATCGGCGCGGCCTTCGGCCTGGGTTTTGTGTTCGGTCCCTTCATGGGCGGTGTGCTGGTGGAATATGGTTACGAGATACCGGGCTTCGCCGCCGCCGCGCTCTCCACCATTGCTTTTGTGGTTGCCATCTTCGCCCTGCCCGAGTCTATGAAGAAGGAATCCGCGCGTCCAGCAAGCACGGCGGTGTCTTTCTCGATGGCGACGCTGCTCGATGCATTGAAGCGGCCGTACGTGGGGATGTTGCTGCTGATGTTCTTTCTCATGACTTTCGGTTACGCCAACATCTACGCGACTTTCCCGATGATTTCCACGCGGAAATTCGGCTTCACCGACAGGGAAGTCGGGTACCTGTTCGGCTTCATGGGCATTTTCGGCGCGTTGACGCAGGGCTGGTTGATTCGTGTGCTCGCCGGAAAAATTCAGGAACGCCGCTTGTTCCTCTGGGGCGCAGCACTCACTTCCATTGGCCTCGCGCTCATCCCGTGGTCCGTGTCGACCGCGATGCTGCTGCTCGTGCTCGCCGTGCTCTCGCTTGGCACCGGCATTATGACACCGAGCTGCCTCGGACTCATTTCCAAATTCAGCGATCCCTCGCAGCAAGGCGCCGTACTCGGCATCAATCAGGCACTCGGGGCGATGGGGCGCGCGTTGGGTCCCGTGTGGGGTGCCTTCGTCTTCGACGCTCTCGGCGTGCCCTGGCCCTTTCTCACCGGCGGCATAGTGATGGCGGCTGTGGTGCTGCTCGTGTATTACGAATTCTGGCTGCGGCGTGGCAACGGTGCCATCCCCGCGGCATCAGCAGGGAGTGAAGTATGACGCAACGAACCTTGTACAAGCTGATCGAACGCATCGGCACGCAGCAATTCGCGAGCGAGGATGCCATGCTCGCGGCGATTCTCGATGAAATCGTGCAGAACGAGCGCATCAGCATCAACGGCGGCCGCATCTGGAAGCTGCATGCACAGGAAAAGCGCTACGAGCTGATACACGAGCATGGAAACATCGAGTCCGTGGGCATCGGCTTCTCGATCAGCCTCAAGGGCTACCCCGTGTTCGAGCAGGTCGCGCGTAAGCGCACGGTGCTCGCCGACGAAACCAACAAAGCGCTGCGCCGCAAGGGCATCATCCGCTACTCGGCCACCGGCATCGGCAATCGGGTGGAAATCGGCAAGCTGTGGTACTACGAGTACCTCATGGCGTTCAACACCACGGAAGTGGATAACGAACTCCGCTACATGCTCGGCATCGCCGGCCAGGCCGTCACGCAATTGCTTGCCAGCCGAAGAAGCGAGCAGGAGCGCATGACGCTGCTCACGGAAATGGAAATGGCGCGCGACTTGCAGAAGCGCATTCTCCCGCAGCATCGCTACAGCTTCGGCCGCTACGACCTCTACGGTGTCAGCCTGCCCGAGCTGACCGTGGGCGGCGATTTTTTCAACTACTACGAAATTCCCGGCGACCACGAACGCCTCGCGGTCAGCATCGGCGACGCTGCCAGCAAGGGATTTGCCGCCGCCGTACAGGCGCTGTTCGTCTCCGGCGCGCTGATGATGAGCGTGGAAGCGGAGAGCAAGATTTCCTCCATGCTGCGCCGCATCAACACCATCAACCGGAAAATTTTTCCCACCGAGCGCTTCCTCACGCTGTGTTACTGCGAACTGTTCGATGGCCCCGACGGCCTGATGCTGTACTCGAACGCTGGCCACCCGAAACCCATTCACTACCATGCCGCCAGTGATTCCTGCACCGAATTGAAGGTCACCGGCCCGGTGATCGGGCTCTTCCCCGATTCGCATTTCTCCGTGACCAACACCAACATCATGCCCGACGACGTGCTTGTGCTCTATTCCGATGGCATCACCGAAGCCAACAACGGCGAGGATGAGTACGAGGAGCACCGCGTGATGGAGGTGATACGCGCGCATGCGAAGGAATCGGCGAAGGACATCTGCCTCGCCATTCTCCAGGACGTGCAAACCTTCAGCGCGCACGGCGCTTATTCCGACGACAAGACACTCGTGATTATCAAGAGAACCCGATGAATTTTCGCAGCATTCGCAACGGCCGCCGCTTCCGGCGCATCGATCGGAGTACGCCGACCACCACGCAGCGCGCGGCTGTCACTACCGTTTCCCGTTACACACTCTGGCTCGCGTTGTTGCTCGTCCCCGCATTCATCGCCTCCGTGCGGGCCGAGGTGTCGTCGCTGACAGTGATTCACGGCGCGAAAAAATTCACCGTTCCCGCCTTCCAGCACAACCGCATTCTCTACGCCTCGCTCACCGAATTCGGGAAAAAGCTGTCGTGGCCAGCGTTTCAGAGCGAGGAATACAAGAAGTACGAACTCCGTATCGGTGAATCCCGCGCGAAGTTCACCGCCGACAATCCCTTCGTGGTGGTGGTGGCGCAAAAGGACAACACCATTCGCGAAGTGTTGCAGCTTCCGTACGATGTGATGAAAACCGATGTGGCCTGGTACGGACCCATTGCCGGCTTGCTTCCGCTGTTGAGCCGCAGTATGCAGCAGCACATGGAATTGGATCTCGCGTCGTTGACCCTCACCATCGGCGGCAAGGGCGGCGTGACCGCGCGCGTGGTGGGTGCGCTGCCCGCGACGGACGCAGCGAAACCCAGCACGACCGAGAAAGGCACGCCCCCGGGGAAAGCGAATGCGCCCTCGACCACGACCGACAGCGCCGCGAAGAACGACGCCACGCGCGGCGAACGGGCGGCAAGCGCGCGTCCGGCCACCGAGGAACGTACCGACGCCACCCCGCCCTCGGCCGAACTCGCGCCACGCGCCATCAAGGCCGAAGCGGCATCGACTTTCGACATCAGCAAGCTCACGGTGGACAGCAGGAAAAACGGCGTACTCATCCGTATTCACATGCGCAAACAGCCGAAGCATTTCGCGAGCGAACTCGTGGCGGGCAACACGCTCGTCGTATCTGTGAACGGCGCCAGTGTGGACGAGAATGAAATCCGCCAAACCCCGATCGACGGTGAAAGCGTGACCGCGGTGAATGCGGAGTTGCTGGGCGACAATACCCGGCTCATTTTTTCACTCGATGGTGAATTCACCGAGAATAAAATTTCGCGCGATGTGCGCAGCAACGACTTGCTGGTGTCGCTGTTCAAAAAAGTCGACGTGCGGAATGTCGTGGCCGACGAGCAGGGCGGCGGCCGCTCCCGTGATCGGACGAAATGGAAACTCGATTGCATCGTGCTTGATCCCGGACACGGCGGCAAGGATCCCGGCGCCATCGGCGTGACCGGCATCAAGGAAAAAAACATCGTGCTGGGCGTGGCGCTGAAGCTCGGGAAAATGATTTCCGATCGCATGCCCGGCGTGCGGGTGGAGTACACGCGCAAGGACGACACCTTCGTGCCCCTCGACAAGCGCGGACAGATGGCGAACAATGCGGGCGGCAAGCTCTTCGTGTCGCTGCATTGCAATTCCACCGAGAAAAAGCCCTCCAACGCCCGTGGCTTCGAGGTATACATCCTCCGTCCCGGTCGCACCGCCGAAGCTCTGCGCGTGGCGGAATTTGAAAACTCCGTGATCAAGCTGGAAAAGGACTACGAAACGCGCTATGCGAAACTCACCGACGAGAACTTCATTCTCGTCAACATGGCGCAAAGCGCCTATGTGAAATACAGCGAGCGCTTCGCCGAAATGCTGCACGAGGAAGTGAAACGCGGCAAGCAGATGAGCAGCAAAGGTGTGAAGCAAGCGGGCTTCTACGTGCTGGTGGGAGCGTCCATGCCCAGCGTGCTGATCGAGATGGGTTTTCTTTCGAATGCCCGCGAGGAACAGTATCTCGCCACGCAGGAAGGGCAGCAGCACATGGCCGAGCGCTTTTTCGAGGCGATACGCAGCTACGCCGAAGAGTACGAAAAGAGCTTGCAGGAGTAACATCGAAGGTCCGTCGCCCGGAACGCTGCCATCGCGCTACGGTAGGGAACCCGTGCGCGGCGTGACGCGTAGCACGTGGAATTGTCTTTTTCACAACGATCATTTTCCGGTGATTTTTCGGAGGCTGTCATGAACGTACGTGTACCATTGTCACTGCTGTTGCTGCTGCTCGCGACCTCGGTGCTTTCCGCGCAGGACGGTCGCACCTCCACCTTGCAGAAGCCCAGCTTCCCCATGTTGGAATACGTGAACGTGGGCGCCGAACTCGGATTGCAAAACGACATGTTGCGGGGTTTCGGAGCGCGCGTGGACGATATGCGTCGCAGTGCCGACGCTTCGGGTCTGGCCGCGCAGGCCGTGCTGTTGAGTTTTGCGGAGGAAATCAGCGCGAGCAAGGCCGCGAGCATTACCTCTCTGAGCATACTGGAGGAAGCGGTGCGCATTGCCGAGGAACAGCAGAATCGCGACGCGGCCAATGTTATCGGCGCGGCGGCGCGGCGTATTCCCGGGACGCAGGCCATTGTGCAGCGCCTGACGGATTCCATGGCCCTGTTCGCCGAGAAGCGGGGCGACGGCAATTTCCTCGGCTTCGTGCGTGTGGCCAACGAATGCGACCGCGCGCTCGATATCTACGTGGACGGTGCCTACAAGGGTTTTCTCTTCGCCGGTGAGGCGCAGACGTATTCCACGGGCAATGGCACCACGCTGGTGCGCGCCACCGACGCTTTCGGCAACAACGCCTCGGAGTTGTTCAATCTCCAACCCGAGCAAACCGTGACCTGGACAATCAAGCCGTGATCGCACGGCATGTGGAAGCCAACCCCTCGAATGAGCAGCACGGATGGAGGCCGCTATGACGGTGCCATCCGTGCATGCTATCGGGCGTGAGGAGTGGAAGTAGTCGCAATGACAACGATCAACGGTCCTGCCGAGCATTACCGCGACACCATCGACTGGCTGTTTGGCTTGCAATTCGTGGGCATCAAGCTCGGGCTGGAGCGCATGCGCGCGATGGCCGCTGGATGGGGCAATCCGCAGCGGGCGTACGAGGTGGTGCATGTGGCCGGCACCAATGGCAAGGGCTCTACATCTTCATTTATTGCGGCGGGCTTGCAGGCCGCCGGCTATCGCGTGGGCTTGTACACATCGCCGCATCTGGTGGATTTTCGGGAGCGCATCCGCGTCAATGGCGTGATGATAGGGCAGGATGACGTGCTGCGCATGGCCGCCGCGTTGCGCCCCGAGGTCGAAGCGCGGAATGCCACCTTTTTCGAAGCAACAACGCTGATGGCTTTCCGTCACTTCGCCGAGCAGGGTGTGGACATCGCCGTGGTGGAAACCGGACTGGGGGGTCGCCTGGATGCCACCAACATCGTGCGCCCCGCGTGCAGTGTCATTACCCCGCTGTCGCTGGATCATACCGAATTCCTCGGTCCCACGCTCGCCAGCATCGCCTGGGAGAAGGCAGGCATCATCAAATCGGGACGACCGGTGCTCAGCGCGGCGCAGGACGAGCAGGCCATGCGGGTGTTGCGCTGGCGCGCCGCAGCCGAGGCCACACGCCTGACAGCAGTGAACAGCGGAGCACTGCATACGATTGAGGTGGATGCCACGGGAAGCCTGTGCCGCCTGCCCGCCTTCGACGAAGCCGTGCGCATCGGACTGCCGGGACGGCATCAACTGGGCAATGCGGCGTTGGCCGCGGACACACTCCTCTGTTTGCGCGCGCAGGGATGGGAGAAAGTGGACGAGGCGGCCATGCGCGCGGGTCTTCGTGATGTGCGGCATTTTACAGGACTGATGGGTCGCTTGCAGCGCTTGCGTGAACATCCCGAGCTGTTCATCGACGTGGGGCACAACGTGCAGGGCCTGGCCGTGTTGTTCGAAACCTGGCGTCGCCTGCGGCGGCCCGAGCGTACGCATGTCATGTTCGGCGTGCAGCGCACGAAGGATGTAAGCACCATGCTGCGTGAGATCGCTGCGCAGGGATTCGCGAGCGTGACCTTGGTGCAGGCGCGTGCGCATGAGGCCTACGCTGTGGACGACTTGTTGCGTGCCGCCATGGCGGTGGGCATCGATGCACACACCGTCCCGTCGGTGGTGGAGGGGGTACGCGATACCATGGGCCGGGCGGGGACGGACAGCGTGCTCGTGTTCGGTTCGCATTATGTGGTGGGAGAATTTCTGCGAGACGCCGAATCTGTGTGATACTCGCATTTCACACTTGACAATTACATCGGATGGACGGATATTTGAAAAGGAGTCTCATCCTGCCACGTACCAAGACACCTGATCACTCACAGAAATCCTTGGTTCGAGTCCATCACGCCTCGTCGGGCGTGTGCTTGTGTTGAGACACGACGAGCCGATCCAGCAAGCATCCGCCGCCGCGGGGCACATCCGCAATGCGGCCACAACGTCACCGAATACATCTTCTGCACTCGCCGGGCACTCGCGCGAAACCGCGCAGGTCCATCCCCGATACTCCAATACAGCAAGCAACACAACGTTTATCGACGTACACAGGGTACCCATCATGACCATGGACATTGCCGAACTTAAGTCAAAGCGCATCGCGGAGCTTTCGCAGATCGCCAAGGAGCTGGACATTTCCGGCTACAGCGACATGCGCAAGCAGGAGCTGATCTTCAAGATCCTCGAAGCGCAAACGCAGAAGGACGGCATGAGCTTCAGCAAGGGGGTGCTGGAAGTCCTGCCCGACGGCTATGGATTTCTTCGCGCTGCCGACTACAACTATCTGCCCTCGCCCGACGACATTTACGTCTCGCCGAGCCAGATCAAGAAATTCTCGTTGCGCACCGGCGACACCATCAGCGGACAGGTTCGTCCGCCGAAGGAAGGCGAGCGCTTTTTCGCGCTGCTGAAAGTGGAGGCGGTGAACTACGAGAGTCCGGACAAGGTGCGCGAGCGTACGCTGTTCGACAACCTCACGCCGCTGTACCCGAACGAGCGGCTCACGCTGGAGGTCGCTCCCAACGACCTGTCCACGCGCATCATGGATTTGCTCACGCCCATCGGCAAAGGCAACCGCGGTCTGATCGTCTCGCCTCCGAAAAGCGGTAAAACGATTCTGCTTCAGAAACTCGCCAACAGCATTTCCGCCAATCATCCCGAAGTGATACTCATCGTGTTGCTCATTGACGAGCGCCCCGAGGAAGTGACGGACATGGAGCGTTCGGTGAAAGCCGAGGTAATAAGTTCGACTTTCGACGAGCCGCCTGAGCGTCACGTGCAGGTGTCGGACATGGTGCTGGAGAAGGCCAAGCGTCTGGTGGAGTCGAAAAAGGACGTGGTGATTTTGCTCGATTCCATCACCCGTCTGGCGCGCGCACATAACACCGTGGTACCGCATTCCGGCAAGATTCTCTCCGGCGGTGTGGACGCCAACGCCCTGCACCGGCCCAAGCGCTTTTTCGGCGCGGCGCGCAACGTGGAGGAGGGTGGCAGTCTGACCATCATCGCCACGGCGCTGATCGAAACCGGCAGCCGCATGGACGAAGTGATTTTCGAGGAGTTCAAAGGCACGGGCAACATGGAAATCGTGCTCGACCGCAAGCTCTCCGATCGCCGCATTTTCCCCGCCATGGACGTCAACCGCTCGGGCACGCGCAAGGAAGATTTGCTGCTCACGCCCGAGGAACTCAGCCGCGTGTGGGTGCTGCGCAAGGTGCTCAGCGAGTACACCACGGTCGAGGCCATGGAATTCCTCATCGAGAAAATGCGCGGTACGAAGAGCAACAAGGAATTCCTCAAGTATATGAACAGCTGATGCTGTTGCAATCGGAAGCGTGGTGCTGGCACCACGCTTCCGCCGTGTTTCGAGCGTAGTCGACCTTTTCCACTCACAGTGTAAACGGATAAATCACATGAATGACGTCGTTATTGTCAGCGGCGCCCGTACTCCCATCGGCGCTTTTCAAGGTTCCCTCAAATCGTTGACCGCGCCGCAGCTCGGCGCCATCGCCATCCGCGAGGCGTTGCAGCGCGCGGGTGTGCGTCCCGAGGACGTTTCCGAAGTCATCATGGGCAATGTGCTCACTTCCGGTGTCGGGCAGGCGCCCGCCCGCCAGGCCGCGCTGTTCGCCGGCATTCCCCAGAGCGTGCCGTGCATGACCATCAACAAGGTGTGCGGTTCGGGACTCAAGTCCGTGATGCTCGCCGCTCAGGCCATTGCCGTGGGCGATGCCGACATTGTGGTGGCGGGTGGTCAGGAGAGCATGTCCAATACGCCGTACCTGCTCGACAAGGCCCGCAACGGTTACGGCTTTGGCCACAGCACGCTGCTGGATTCCATGATCAAAGACGGTCTGTGGGATGTGTACAACAACTACCACATGGGCAACGCCGCTGAGTTGTGCGCCAGCGAGTGCAACATCAGCCGCGAGCGGCAGGATGCCTACGCCATCGAGAGTTATCGCCGCGCCATCGCCGCATTGGAGCAGGGGATATTCACCGATGAAATCGTGCCGGTGGAAATTCCGCAGAAAAAGGGCGATCCCGTGCACGTGACAGAGGACGAGGATATCCGCAAAGTGAATTTCGACAAAGTGCCGCAGCTCAAGCCGGCATTTCTGAAGGATGGCACCGTCACCGCGGCCAACGCCTCGTCGCTCAACGACGGCGCGGCCGCCGTGGTGCTGATGTCGGCTGCGAAGGCCGCCGAACTAGGCCTCGTGCCGATGGCGCGCATCGTGGCGCAGGCCTCCGCTGCCAAGGCGCCGGAGTGGTTCACCACCGCTCCCGCCGACGCGATCAGCAAGGCGCTGGGCAAGGCCGGTCTCGCGGCAACGGACATCGACCTCTACGAAATCAACGAAGCGTTCTCGGTGGTGTCGATAGCCAACAACGAGATCTTGCAGCTCGATCCGGCCAAGGTCAATGTGCACGGTGGCGCTGTTGCCATGGGGCACCCCATCGGTGCATCGGGCACGCGCGTGCTGGTGACGCTGCTGTACGCATTGCGCCGTTTCGACAAGCGCCGCGGCGTGGCGTCGCTGTGCATCGGCGGCGGCGAGGCCAGCGCGCTGGTGGTCGAGCGCGGCTGAGCAGGCAAGCGCGGACCGCGTTCCACGCAAAGAAGAACAATCACGTACATGTTCACCAATCCATAGGAAGCAATATGGAGCTTATCACGGTAATCGGCGCGGGCACCATGGGCAATGGCATTGCGCATGTGTTCGCGCAGGCGGGCTTTCAGGTTCGCCTCGTCGATGTTTCTCAGGAGTACCTCGATCGCGCGCTCGGCACGATCGCCAAAAACCTGGATCGCCAGGTGAAAAAGGAAGCCATCACCGAGGAGCAGAAGCAGGACACACTGGCCCGTATCAGCGCGGGCACCGATCTGGCCGCCGCTTTGGCCGATGCCGATCTGGTGGTGGAAGCCGCCTCGGAAAACGCCGACATCAAGAAGCAGCTGTTCCGCACCTTCGATGCCGGGACGAAGCCGTCGTGCATTCTCGCCTCGAACACTTCATCGATTTCCATCACCGCCATCGCCGCCGTCACCAAGCGCGCGTCGCAGGTGATCGGCATGCATTTCTTCAATCCCGTTCCCGTGATGAAGCTGGTGGAAATCATCCGCGGACACGAGACCTCCGACGAAGTGTACGCAACGATACGCGACCTGTCGGTGACGCTCGGCAAGACGCCGGTGGAAGTGCAGGATTATCCGGGTTTCGTTTCCAATCGCGTGCTCATGCCGATGATCAACGAGGCGATTTACGCGTTGATGGAAGGCGTGGCCAGCGCCGAGGATATCGACACGGTCATGAAGCTGGGCATGGCGCATCCCATGGGACCGCTCACGCTGGCGGATTTTATCGGGCTGGATGTATGCCTGGACATCATGAACGTGCTGTACGACGGACTGGGTGATCCGAAATACCGTCCCTGCCCGTTGTTGAAGAAAATGGTCGCCGCCGGCCACCTCGGTCGCAAGAGCGGAAAGGGCTTCTACGATTACAGTGCTTCCTGAAACGACATCAACGAGAGAGGTGGATACGATGCATTTTGAATTGACCGAAGACCAGAAAATGATTCAGCAAACCGCCCGCGAATTTGCGCAGGCGGAAATCGCCCCGTCGGCGGTGGAGCGCGACAAGTCGGCCGAGTTTCCCTACGACATCGTCGCAAAGCTTGGCGAACTCGGTTTCCTCGGCATGATGGTGGACCCCGAGTACGGCGGCGCCGGTATGGACACGCTGAGTTACGTGCTGGCCATGGAGGAAATCTCCAAAGTCGACGCCTCTGTGGGCGTGATCATGTCGGTGAACAATTCGCTGGTGACCTACGGCTTGCAGAAATACGCGAGCGAGCACATCAAGCAGAAATACCTTGTGCCGCTGGCGCAGGGACAGAAGCTCGGTGCCTTCGCCCTCAGCGAGCCCGAAGCGGGCAGCGACGCCACATCGCAGAAAACCGAAGCCGTGAAAGTGGACGGCGGCTGGGAATTGACCGGCACGAAAAACTGGATCACCAACGGCACCACCGCCGATTATTTCATCGTGATGGCGCAGACGGATCGCGAGAAGGGTTATCGCGGCATCACCACCTTCCTGGTGGAGAAGGGCTCGCCGGGCTTCGAGCACGGTGTGAAGGAAGACAAGCTGGGCATTCGCAGTTCCGATACCTGCACGTTGTTGTTCAACAAGACCTTCGTGCCGGACGAGAACGTGGTGTGGGAGCCGGGCAAGGGCTTCAATTTCGCCATGGACACGCTCAACGGTGGACGCATCGGCATTGCGGCGCAGGCGTTGGGCATTGCCGCGGCGAGTTTCGAGGCCGCGCTCAAATACAGCAAGGAGCGCAAGGCCTTCGGCACGGTGATTTCGGAGTTCCAGGCCATTCAATTCAAACTCAGCAAAATGGCCACCGATCTGGATGCCGCCCGTTTGCTGACCTACCGCGCCGCGGCGCTGAAGGATGATCATCAGCGTTTTGTTAAAGAAGCGGCAATGGCTAAATTGTACGCGTCACGAGTTGCAGTTGAAAACGCCCTCGAGGCCATACAGATTCATGGTGGCTACGGGTATGTGCGCGAATATCTCGTCGAGCGCTTTTTGCGCGACGCGAAGATCACCGAAATCTACGAGGGCACGTCCGAGGTGCAGAATATCGTGATTGCACGTGAGCTGCTCCGCGATTGAGCAAGGCAAGGAGACGATGGAGAGAATGTGCGCGGACACATGCGGAATGCAAGCAGAACCGAAGGTGGCGCGGTAACGCGCGCCGATGTTCACGTGAGACATTGACCATGAGTTCCCGTTTTTCAATCAAGGAGGAAGTATGAAATTGTTTCTTCAGACCATCGCACTTGCCGCTGTCATTGTGCTGTTGAGCGCGCCCGCGAGCCAGGCCCAGTTCCGCAACGGCGGCAACTGGCTTGGTCCGAACCTCACGCTGGCTACCGATCCGATCGGTTTCGGCGTTTCGTTCGAACATGGCGTGAGCCCGAACATCGGTATTGGTGGCATCGTCCGTTACTGGGGTAAATCGGTGACTTCCGCCGGTTTCGACTGGTCGTGGTCGATCATCATGCCGCAGCTCCAGGGTGCGTATCATTTCATGCCGGGCGACAAGCTCGATCCGTACGCCGGTGGACGTCTCGGCTATGCCATTTACAGCTTCAGCAGCGACAACAGTTTCTTCAACTCGACGGATGATGGCGGCCTGTTCCTCACCGCGTATGGTGGCTTGCGCTACTTCTTCAATCCGGGCGTGTCGATCAACGGCAACCTCGAGTTCCGCGTCGCGGGCGAGGATTATTTCGGCAGCACGCTGCAACTGGCCGTGGGCGTGGATTTCACGCTGTAAGCGGATACGGTCTGCTTTTTTTGAAAAGCGCCCCCCCGGGGGCGCTTTTCTCTTACAGGGGAATTCGCTACATTCTCTTCATTCAAGAGAAGCGGAACCTATTGCGTTTTGCGCTTCCGCCCCCCCGGGGTCGCCCAGCTCAGCCATCCCGGAAACACGAGTCGATTCACGAACATCAATCACTATAGTCAAGGACGGTGGGATGAAACATTGGTGTACCATCTCGATGCTGACCCTGTTGGTTTGTCTCTTGTCGACCGGCACGGTGCATGCCCAATACATGCCGAAAGCGCATTACATCGGCGTCAGTGCAACCGTCGTGACCGATCCGATCGGTTGGGGCGCACAGTACGAGTACGGCTATGACGAGAACATCGGCCTCGGTCTGATTTTCCGTTACTGGGGACAGGAACCCGCCAAGGCGCATCTTCAAACCGGTTCCGCGACGCTGGATCGCGACACGTTCGCACCGATGGTGCAGGCGCGATACCATTTCCTCCCGAAGGACCAGACCGATCCCTACGCCGGCGTGCGCCTCGGGTACAGCATTTACACGGAGACCTGGAAGACGGAAGGCATCGTGACGCTGCCCAAGCCGACGGATCGGGCCGAGAGCGGCATTTCCCTCAGCATCATCGGCGGCATGCGCTACTTCATGACGAACAACCTCAGCCTCGAGGCCTGTCTCGAGTATTTCCTTGCCAACGACGAGTTCTATTTCGAGAACGAGAGTTCGACGGCGGTGTCCTTCGGCGTGAATTTCACGCTGCAGTAAACCCCGCGGCACAACGTGGTGGAAAGCCCCCGATCGCGGGGGCTTTTCCATTTTTCCGAATGCATGCTCTTCCGGATTGACATTCCTTCGCCCCCTCCGTAACTTTTCATTTCAGTCCCACACGGCATTTCGTTACGCCGACGGATACTTAGACCTGACACAGCACTCGCGAGGTAGCCATGCGCAGTTGGAGAATGCTTTTCCTTTCTCTCGTCCTGTGCGGAGCCGGCACAAGCACACTTGTGGCGCAGCATCCGCTCATCCATTCCGACGGGGACGAGCAACGACAGGCCGCCATGGAGAAGCCACGCGCCCGGGCGGAATTCGAGTTCCATCGCGTGGCATGGCCGTCGGGCAGCATTCCCGAAGGCGCACGCGCACGGGCCTTCCGCGACATGCGGCATATGCCCATGTTCGCTCCCGGTGGCAAAGGTGCGGCCATGCGCGATTACGTGTGGAAGAACATCGGTCCGTTCAACGTGGGCGGTCGCATTTTCGCCCTGGCGCTCAATCCCAAGCGGCCGGAGACGATGTACGCCGGCGCGGCCGATGGCGGCGTGTGGCGCTCGTACGACGCCGGGGAAAGCTGGACCTCGCTGTCCGATGATTTTCCCACGCAGGCCATGGGTTCCATCGTGATCGATCCCGTGGACACGAATGTGGTGTACGCGGGCACGGGCGACGCGAGCTTCGGCAGCTTGTCGTTCGATGGCGCGGGCATGTTCAAAAGCACCGACGCCGGCGCGACCTGGTTTCAGGTGGGCGAAGGTACGTTGCCGGCCTACGCGAATATCAGCGACATGGCCATCGATCCGGTCAATCCCTCGGTACTGTACGCCGCCATTCCCGATGGCGTGCGCGATGCGGCGCAATTGGGTATCTGGCGTTCGCGCGATGCGGGCGCAACCTGGCAACTGGTGTTTCCCGGTCGCGTGACCGATATCGTGATCAATCCCGCGCAGCCCGAGATTCTCTACACGGTTTCGAGCAAAATTTTCGAAGGCGGGCAGATCATTGCCAACAAGGGTTTGTTCAGAACCAGCAACGGTGGCGATGACTGGACGAAGCTCGACATCGGGATTACGGATTCGCTGATGGGCCGCACGGCCATCGGCTTGTGCGCCACGCAGCCGTCGGTGCTGTATCTCGGTGTTTCGGAGGTGGTGGGCACGGGCCGCACGCCGCTGCTGGGCGTGTTCAAAAGCACCGACGCCGGAGCGACCTGGACGAAGAAGGACGTGCCGTTCGATTACATGGTATCACAGGGTTGGTTCGACAATATCATCGGCGTGCATCCCACAAACCCCGACATCGTGTACGCCGGTGGCGTGAAGCTAGTCCGTTCCTCGGATGGCGGGGAGAACTGGGTGCGTGTGGCGGATCAACTCGCGGGAGGAATCCTGCATGTGGACCAGCACGAAATCGAATTTGATCCGCTGCAGCCCGACCGCGTGTACGTGGGCAACGATGGCGGCCTGTATTTGCTTACGAACGAGGGCCGGACGCTTGAGAAGCGCGATATCGGCATGTCCATCACGCAATTCATCGGCGGCGACATGTATCCCGGCAATGACAGCTTCGCCTTCGGCGGCACGCAGGACAACGGCACATTGGTTTCGGATACGCAGATCGATTTTGATCTCACGCTGTATGGCGACGGTGGGCATGGCTTCATCCATCCCACGCAGCCCAACGTCATGTACACCACGCAGGAGCGCCTCAAGCTGTGGAGGTCGGAAGATTTCGGGCGCACCTGGAGTTGGGCGAACGGTGATTTGCCCAATGAATCCTCGCTGTTCTACATCGCCTACGCGATGGATAAAAGCGATCCGCTGAAATTGTATATCGGCACGTACCGCATGTACACGAGCAACAATGGCGGAAAGACCTGGAGCCGCAGACAGGACTGCCTGTTCAATCCCTGCTACTACATCACCACGGTGAGTATTGCGCCATACGACAGCCGCATGATTCTCGCGGGTGCGCCCACGCAGGTGGCCCTGTCCACCGACGGCGGTACTTCGTGGAAGGTGACGTCCAGCCAGTTGCCGGCGTCATCGTGCTCGTCGTATCGCACCTTCCGACCCGGCATCATGTACGCCACGTACAGCGGTTACGGCGTGCCCAAGGTGTGGCGGTCCACCGACTACGGCTACACCTGGACGGATATCAACGGCAACTTGCCCGATATTCCCACCTTTGATGTGATTGAGCTTGATCAGGCCATTGTCATCGGCACGGAGCTGGGCAGCTTCATTTCGGAGGACGAAGGGGCGACGTGGCAACGTCTGGGCACGGGCATGCCGGCTGTGGCGGTGCAGCGCCTGATGTATCAGAAAGAGACCGGGGTGTTGCGCGCGATCACACATGGACGCGGCATGTACGACATGCAGTGGACGGAGCTGGCGCAGGCGGCGCCGGTGTTTGTTTCGCAGCCCGACACACGTACCCTGCACATGTCCGAGCCGTTCGTATACGCTCCGGTGGTGCATGCCGTACCACGGCCGAGCTTCCGTCTGGTGGAGGCGCCGCAGGGCGCGAGCATTGATCCCGTGCTCGGTATCGTGCGATGGACCGCATCCGACATCGCGGCGCGCTTCACCATCGAAGCGACGAATGCGGCGGGGAGCGAGCAACAGAGTTTCACGCTTGCGACCAACGATGTGTTGATGACCGATTGGGAAATCGTGTCGCGCTCGCCGATGAACAGCGTGGTGCATCACATGGCCATGGGCAAGGACCGCTCGCTGTGGCTGGCCCGCGACACGGCGTGGATTTCACGCTCGACCGATGGCGGCAGCAATTGGGACCATATGCGTTTGCCGAATACCGGGGTGTCGGTAATCACCGTGTACCCCATCGACAAGGAGAACGTCTTCGTGGGCACTGGCGGACCGCAGAGTTTGATGAACACCGGCAGCGGTCACATCTGGCGCAGCAGCGACGGCGGCGCCACCTGGCATGATGTGCTGTACGGTATCGATTCGCGTTTTGGCAATATCCATTTCAGCGACGCGCAGCATGGCATGGCGGTGAGCCAGGGCGCGAACGACTCGGCCGATGTGTTCATCACCAGCGATGGCGGCGCCACCTGGTCGCGGAGTTTACGCCTTTCTGCCAAAGTGCCGATGTACAACACGCTGAGTTTCGTGGGAGCAACCGGCTGGTTCGGCTCGTCGAATTTCTACGTACCCGACAATGCCTCGCTCATGCGCAGCACCGATGGCGGACAGAATTGGGAAGAGAAATCCCTGGGCGCGGGATTCAACTACGTGTCGGACATCGTCTTCCTCGATGATCGCAACGGATGGAGCATCGATGAAATGTCGCGGCGCATCAAGAAATCCACCAGCGGCGGACAGCGGTGGATCGTCACCTCGTATCCGATGAATGGCGAGCGCCTCGTGCGCATGCAGGTCGACAAGGCCTCGGGTTCGGTGTGGGTGCTGTCGGACGAACACGCGTGGGTGTCGCGCGATCTCGGAATGACGTGGAAGCGTACGGATTTCGTGCCCTGCGGCGCCATGACCGGGATGGTGTTTGCGGACTCGACCACGGGCTGGATCGTGTCGCGCAACGGCATTGTGCAGAAGCTCGTGCGCGATCCTTTCGTGGTGTCCACCACACCGACGGCAGTGCCCATGGACGTGCAACTCGGCGCACCCTGGCCCAATCCCGTCACCGAGCCGACGGGTGACCTTGTGCTACCCGTCACGCTGACGCGCGCGGGCACGGTGCGCCTGGCCCTGTACAACAGCGCGGGCAAGGAAATCGCGCTCATGCACGAGCGACAGTTGGCAGCGGGCGAACATTATCTGACATGGACAATGGACGCGCTGGCGAATGGCGTGTACTTCGTCACCATGTCGGCGCTCGGTCAAACACAGACGCGTCGCATCGTGCTCGCGCGATAGATCGACGTCCGGGAAGCGGCGCCCCGTCCGACAGTTGTGTCGTCGTGCCGCGCATTTCACCTGCGATCATTGAACACGGAGTACATCATGCGGAGAGTGGATCGGTACATTGCCACCGGGCGTGGCGCGATTGTCGCCATCGCCTTGCTGACGAATTGTTCGGGAGTCGCCCTGGCGCAAAGCAGCGAGCAGGTGCCGCCGGACAACGGCGGGAGCAAGGCGGCCGCGCGCGCGACATACATGTACGATCGGCTCACCTTTCCGGGTGGAGAGATTCCCCCCGGTGCGCGGGTGCGTGCATGGCGGCAGGCCACGGAGCAGATGCGCCTGTACGCTCCCAGCGACAAAGGCGGCCTCATGGCCTCGTATGAATGGCGCAATGTGGGTCCGCACAACATCGGCGGTCGCATCAAGGCGGTAGCAGCAAATCCGCTGAATCCCTCCACCATCTACATCGGAGCGGCCAGCGGAGGCATCTGGCGCAGCTATGACGAGGGGCGCCATTGGCACAGCATCAGCGATCTCCTGCCCACGCAGGCCATGGGCGCCATTGTGATCGATCCGGTGGACACGGCAGTGGTGTATGCGGGCACGGGTGAGGCGAGTTACGCGCTGAACACCTTCGATGGCGGCGGCATGTTCAAAAGCACCGATGGCGGCGATACCTGGCGCGAAATCGGCGTGGGTACGCTTCCGCCGTACGGCCGGGCGAGCGACATGGTTATCGATCCGCTGAATCCCTCGCGGGTCTACGCCGCGATTCCCGACGGCTTCCGCGACGAGGCGCATATCGGCATCTGGCGCAGCACCGATGCGGGTGAGACCTGGACGCAAGTGTTGCCGGGGCGCATGAACGACATCGTCATCGATCCCATCAACCCGAACATTCTCTATACCGCATCGTCCTCGGTCACGAGCGGACGCGACGCGGCGCGCTACGGTGTGTTCAAGACCACGGACGGTGGCGACAGCTGGAACGTGCTCGCATTGCCCGGTGTCAACGACACGTTGATGGGTCGCACGAGCATCGGCATCTGCGCGGCCAGACCCGAGGTGCTGTATCTCGGCGTATCCACGTTGAGCGGCAACGACCGCACGCCGCTGCTGGGCGTGTTCAAGACCACGGATGCGGGCGCATCGTGGCGAAAACTCGAGGTGCCGTTCGATTACATGGTGTCGCAGGGATGGTACGACAACATCATGGGTGTGCATCCGGACAATCCCGACATCGTGTACGCCGGCGGTGTGAAGCTGATTTTCACCACCGATGGTGGCGAGAGTTGGACGCGCGTTGCGGATCAGGGATACGGCGGCATTGTGCATGTGGATCAGCACGCGATTGATTTCAACCGTCAGGATCCGTCCATCGTGTACCTCGGCAACGACGGTGGCTTTTTCGTCGGCAGCGGCAACGGCACGGCGTGGGAAAAGAGGGATTTAGGACTCGCGATCACGCAATTCATCGGTGGAGCCATGCATCCTTCCAGCGACGAGGTGTTGTTCGGTGGCACGCAGGACAATGGCACGCTGCTGTCGGAATCCGCGCCGCTGTTTGATCTCGTGCTGTATGGTGATGGTGGGAACACCGCCATCGATCCGCGGCGTCCCGAGGTGATGTACACCACGAAGGAAACGCTGAAGTTCTACCGTTCCGACGATTTCGGGCGGACATGGACGCGCATGCAGAATGGCATGGGCCTCGACCGTTCGCTGTTCTACATCGATTACGCCATGGATCCGTCGAATCCGGATATCCTGTATCTCGGAACCTTCAACTTGTACAAGACCACCGACGGCGCGAAAACCTGGAAGCAGGCGGCGTACTGTCCGCTCGGTTCGGGCAATTCCTGCTACTACATTTCCTCGGTGTGGGTGGCTCCGTACGACGGCGCGCTCGTGCTGGCGGGCAGCAATGGCGGTGGTGTGACCATTTCGCGCGATGCCGCCGCAAGTTTTCAGCGCGTGCCCGACGGACAGCTTCCCGCCGCCTGGTGCAGCAGTGTGCGTACCTACAGACCGGGCGTGCTCTACGCCACGTACAGTCGCTATGGTGTGCCGAAAGTCTGGCGCAGCATCGACGACGGTGCGACATGGACGGACATCAGCGGCAATCTGCCCGATGTGCCGGTGAACGACATCATCGAACTCGACGGCCGCCTCGTGATAGGCACGGAGATCGGCACGTTCATTTCGGAAAACGACGGCGTGGATTGGCAGCGTTTGGGCACGGGCATGCCGAGCGTACCGGTGTTCAAATTGCGGTACAATCCGCGCAGCGGCACCTTGCGCGCCATCACCCATGGGCGCGGAATGTACGATATGGAATGGAGCACGCCTGCCGCCGCGGCGCCGACCTTCGTGTCGGCACCGGACACAGCCGCGATGGAAGCGGGTTCGGTGTTCACCTACGCGGCGGTGGTGGATGGCAGCCCTGCGCCGGCCTTCCGCTTGCTCGAAGCGCCGAGCGATGCGACGGTGGATGAACGACTCGGCGTCGTGCGTTGGGTGCTTCGAGGCGAGGCGCGCTTCACGCTGGAGGCCTCGAATGCCAACGGTAGTGCGCGGCAAGTGTTCACCTTGCGCGAGCGTCCCGTATCGGGCGTGGACTGGGAAATCATTCAGGCGCATCCTTTTTCCACGCCGGTGCTGGCAATGATGCGCGCCGGGGATGGCAGTCTGTGGCTTGCACGCGACAGCGCCAAAGTCATGCGCAGTGTGGATGGCGGGAGCACCTGGACCGAGTGCACGGTGCCGGGGTCGAATGCGGCTGTGGCGAGCGTGCATGCCTTCGACGCGCAGCGCGTTGTGGTGGGCACGCGCGACGGACGCCTCATGCTCAGCAGCGATGGCGGCACGAGCTGGTCCGAACGTCTGCGCGAGGTGAATGCCACGTTCAATAACGTGCGTTTTTCCACGCCGCTATTCGGACTGGCGGTGACCGGCGATGCGAACCGCAGAGACAGCGCCGTGGTGTATGTGTCGCGCGATGGCGGCGAACAGTGGAGCGTTCTGGCGAAAACACCCGCGCGACAAGTGTTGGAGAATTCGCTGACCATGGTCGGCGAAAGCAACGCATGGTTCGCCTCGTCAAATATCTCTCGTCCAACGCCCGCGGGTCCGGAGATTTACCGCAGCATTGATGGCGGGGTGAACTGGAGCGTGGCCGCGGTGAACGCGCAGAACATCAGCGGAATGGATTTCGTGGATGCATCGGTCGGTTTTTGCTCCGACGACATGAGCGGTGTGTTGCGCCGCAGCACAAACGGAGGCGCGCGCTGGTTGGCGGCCTTCTATCCCATGGGTGGCGAGCGCAATGTGCAGGTGGTCACCACCACGCAGCCCCGCGCGGTGTGGATAGTCAACGATCTGCACGCCTGGGTGAGCACCGACGACGGCACGACATGGACGCGCACCGCGCTGGTGCCCGCCGGACCGGTGCAGGCCGCGGTGTTTGCCGATTCCGCGCAGGGTTGGGTGGTGAGCAAGTCGGGCATAGTGCAGCGGCTGCGAAATTCTCCGCTGACCAGCGTCCGTGCGGAGGCGGTGCCGGGCGAGGCGCAGCTCCTCACGCCGTATCCGAATCCCGTCACTGCAGGGGTCACGGCGAGCATGCTGCGCTATAGATTGCGCACTGCTGCCGCAGTGCAACTCGATGTGTACAACGAGGCCGGTGTTCGCGTGCGTTCGCTGGTGAATGGCTGGCAGGGCGTGGGCGAGCACGGCGTGTTGTTCGAGAGCGAGGGTCTGCCGGCGGGTTCATATTTCGTGCGAATGAATGCTGGAACTATACAGTCCGTCGTTCGTATTGTTGTGTTACGTTGATTTTCCCCATACATCACGATGTGGCAAATACATGCAGGCCGCATCGTTCAGCAGGAGAGGTACACCGTGAAGAGACTGCTTCTAGCCGCCATGCTGCCCATGTTGCTTCTTGCCGCATGCAGCGACGATGACAATACCACGCAACCGCCCGCCGGCGACACCCAGAAGCCGAGCATCAGTTTTGTGACCCCGGTCAAC
>DAOSDL010000018.1:0-83030 GCA_035362335.1 Bacteroidota bacterium | reverse complement strand
TGCAGAGTTGCAGCAAAATCAGTTTCGTGGCATTGCCAGCAATCGGTGTACTGCAGCTGGTAGTTGCCGTTCACATGACAGGCCTGGCAGGGCTGCGCCGCATGCGCGCCTTGCAGCGGGAATTTCGTGCTAGCATGATCGAAGGTCGCTGGACGCCACCCATCCATCGTATGACAGCTCAGACAATCTCCGCCAAATCCGCCAGCACTGTGGTCCGGATTTCTGGCCGATTTGAAATCGGCATCATGGCACACGGCGCATTGTGTTGAAGTCCCTCTGAACACGAATCCGACATGGCACTCGGCGCAGGCCACCGTGCGGTGGCGGCCAAGGAGAGGGAAGAGCGTTTTGTCATGGTCGATGGAATTGGGAAACCGCTCCACTGGCTGCCACGCCTCGGTGCCGTGGCAATCCTGGCACTGGGCATTGAATCCCACCACCGCATGATTGGGTTGCGATGTTTGATTGTAATCGGCGGAATGGCATCCCTGGCACTCGAGAGGGAGGCCGGTGTACTTCCCACCGACATGGCAGCGCTGACATTCCGTACGACGATGGGCACCTGTCAATCGGAAATTCGTTGTCTCATGGTTGAAATCCGCAGGGCGCCAGGTGTTCACATTGTGACACACGGTACATTGACGGGCGAAGGCGCCGGCGACGTGATCGGGGAAAGTCGCGTTCGTATAGTCGGGTTCATGACAGGACCAGCAATCCGTTGGAAGACGGGAAAAACCGCTTTCATGGCATGCGGAGCAGGGAGTGGCTGCGTGTGCACCCTGCAAGGGAAAACTGGTTCTCGCGTGGTCAAAGTTCGCGGGCTTCCAGCGCGCAGGGTCATGGCACAGCAGACAGTTTTTTTCGAACTGTCCTCGAACGTGATCGGGCTCGCGAACCGCACGGTACTGTGCCTCGTGACAACCAAAGCAGTCGGTGGGCGTTCCGCGATATCCTCCTCGATGACAGTCCTGACATTGCAGCGGATTGTGTGCCGCGTTGCTCATGAAACTCACGGGTGGATGGGTGAAGCCATTCGCCCAGGTGGGGCTTCCCGGATCGTGACAGAGAACGCAGTTCTTGTCGAAACCCGCAGCAACATGATTCGGCTCCCGCACCGCTTCGAATTCTCCCTGATGACAGGCGTAGCATTCGACCGGCGTGTTGACGAATTCCTTTTCCTCCTGCTGACTGTGGCAGTCTTTGCAATCCGCCAGTGCATGCGCTCCGAGAAGCGGGAAGCGCGTCATCTGATGCTTCGCGACAGCTTCATTCGGAGATCGCCAACCGGCGGGCGTGTGGCAGTCACCGCAGCGATTACCGAATTCTCCTCGATGCCTATCCTCGTGGCAATCCGCGCAAGCGGTCTTCATGGCAGTGATGGGCATGCCGCTGTGGCACGCGGCGCAGCTCGTGCTGGCATGATTGCCCCGAAGAGCATAGCCGGTTTTGCGATGATCGAAATCGATGCTGGCACGCAGTTCCTTCCACGACGCGGTGGTATGACAATGCAGGCAATCCATGTCGAAGGTCCGATGCCCCCGCACGCGCGCACTGTCGCCGGTAGTCTGTGCGCATACCATCGCGGTACTTGCCATGAGAGCGAGAAGAAAGGGAATCACGAAGCGTGACATGGTGCACCTTCCTTTACTGGCGTTCGGTGGCGTGACATGAAGAGCATGCGGTGTCGAGCGGTTTGTAGCGAAGAACGCGGGCGTTTCCTGCCTCGACGATCGGACGATGACATTTCTCACAGGGAAGGTCCATATGCTTCCCGGTGAGCGGGAAACGGGACCCCGTGGTATGATTGAAGTTCACCGGCTTCCATGCAGCGGTCGAATGGCATCGCGCGCAGTCCGTACCCGCTCCGGCTTCCGCGAATTGACCGTCATGGGCATCGGTATGACATTCGGCACATCGCGTACTCGTGAAACGAAAGCGCACGATGGACTGGCCGTCCCGCAGCTCGCGGGTGTGGCAGCGCTCGCAGAGCAGGTGACGATGCGCACCGCTGAGCGGAAAAGCGGTGACATCGTGATCGAAGCTGGTGACAAACCACGAATCGGTGTTGTGGCAACCAGCGCAACCTCGGTCGGCAATGCGTTGGTCCAGTTGCCCGCGATGGGGATTGTCGTGACAGGCCTGACAATCCCGTTCCTCCCAACGGAAGCGATGCCGCCTGCCGCCCTCCGGAGTCTGATACACATGGCAGCGAAAACAGGGAACCGCGGCATGGGCGCCTCGCAACGGGAAACGGGATGCCTCGTGCAATGCGGGTTCGAAACGGGCGGGAGTGAAACCGGCGACATCGTGACAATGCTCGCAATCGCCACCTTCCTTCCGCTGCGCAAACTCGCCAGCATGATAATCCGCGTGGCACAGCACGCAATGCGACAGGTCCGCATTCTTGAAACGCGCTGCGCTCCCACTGTCATGACATTTCGAACACGACACCTCGTTGTGCCTTCCAAGCAACGGGAAGCGCGTGGAGGAGTGATCGATCGCGCCCTTCGCCAACACGACGTGCTTCCACCCCGATGGAGAATGACAGGATTTGCAGTCCTTTCCGAAAGCTCCGCGATGATGATCTTCGTGGCAATCCAGGCATTGCGCGAACGCGATACCTTTGAACTGCGTGTATGTCGCATTACCATACCGGACATTGCCATCGCTTTTCTCCGGGTGGCAGGCGGAGCATGCGAGGGCGGCATGTTTGCCCTTCAGTGCGAAGCGCGCCTTGTCATGGTCGAAACGGTGCTTCTTCCAGTCGGACGGAGTGTGGCAAGTGCCACAGGCCGCCAGTTGACCCCGATGCTCATCGGCGTGGCACGACGAGCACTCGGTGGAAAGACCCAGGTAGGTTTTCTTCTGCACAGCGGAGGATTTTTTCCGAATATCCTGCGCCTTGATATTCCCCGGCTGATGACAGGTCCGGCAGTCGCGATCCGCGTGTTTGCCTTCAAGGACAAAACCGGTCTGCGCGTGCTCGAAGTTGGCCGGATCCCAGCGGATCAACTTGAATTCCCTGCCGTGATGCTCCTTGTGACAGGTCGAGCACTCCAGTTTTCTCGTGAAAAAATGATACCCGTGTCCATCCTTGATGCGCGATCGAATTTCTCCGTGACACTGCAGGCAATTGTCACGAAACGACTTCCGGCCCACATCGTGGCAGCGCGCGCAGTTCGCATCCCCTTCGAGATGCTTGTGCGCCTGCGAGAGTTTGCCCGGCGAGGTGAACTGGGCGCGCAGCTCCGCATGCGAGAGCACGACCAGCAGGGCCAGGAATGCGAACGTGAAACCGGTACGGGACATCTAAAAAATCCAGGTGTAACCGAGTGATACAGTCAACACGACATGGACAATGAGAATGATGAACATGATGATGGAAAATGGAAGATGGATCACATGCCAGTATTGGAACAGCGACCGCGCCGTGTCCAGCACCGCCATCTTCCGTATCAGCAGGGATTTCCTCTTGGCCACGGTCACGATGTGCGCAATACGATCCTCAGGCACGCCTTCGCGTAGCAACTGTCGCTTCATTGATGCGAGGCGCGAGGCGCGCGAGAAATCGTCGCGAATCAATGCCAGGATAGCGCGCAACACCGTCGCGGGACGCGACGATGGCTGGACGGTGCTCACCGCGTCAATCGCATCCAACGCCGCCTGCGACAGATGCATCTGCGTCTTGAGACGCATGCGAAGTACGTCATTCTCGCGCATCAAATCCTCCAGCGCGATTGCGTCCCCATCCGTGGTTTTGGGAATCTGTGTGTAAATATAGCGACCGAATATCCCGCTCAGCGCCACGAATATCATGCTCCACAAACTCACGGAAACGATTCCTCCGAATTTGAACGTGGTGTGCAGCACGACGAGCACGGGACCGAGAAGACAGAGGAACATGTGAAATTCGAGGAAATATTTGATCTTCCCGACAAAGCGGAAGCGTCTCACCCGCTTGCGCGTGGAGTACAAGGCCACGCCACCCAGCATCATCATGGAGCCGGCTATTCCCAGACCGTGGCCCCACACCCCGGTCGCACCCCACTCCCTCCAATACCGTGCTTCCTCCTTCAATCGCTGCTGTGCGGCGCGCAACTCCTGCTCCGTCCGATCGTTCGTTCCCACTCCCTGGTGCATCAATTCGATTTCCACATCGATATCCGCAATACGCGCCTCGTAATCGGCGAGAATGTTTCCACGCTCAGCCGGGGATGTGGTGTAATACCCGAAACCCTCGACCACGATCAGCAGCACGACCAGCAATCCCGTGACTACAAGCGTGGCGATATACAGACGATGAACGACAGGCGTCATGGCAATGCGCAACCATGTGTGCGTGATAGTGGAGCGAAGTTACTCCACGGCCTTTGGCGCGGCGCGTGGGGGGATGCGCGATAAATTACATCGACATTATCTCCGGCACAAGGCGTTTCTTGCCGCGAGTCCCGTACTTGTCTATTTTGAATCGCATTCCTCACCAATCGCTCCACACAGCACGGCAAGACGCGTATGGAAGGTTTCCTCATTTTCCTTGTGTTCGTTGTCCTCGTGTTCATCACGACGATACCCTATTTCAAACGCGTTAGCCGCAAGGAAGCGGAGGCGCGTGCGGCGGCGGAGCGTGGAAAACTGCACTCCGGCGGTCCGCAGGCTCAGCATCCGCACATCGACATCTCGCATTGCATAGGCTGCGGAACCTGCGCCGACGCTTGTCCCGAAGGCGACGTGCTCGCCGTTGTCGCTGGCAAGGCCGCGATAGTCAACGGACACAAATGCATCGGTCACGGTCTGTGCGCGGAGGCCTGCCCCGTGGGCGCTATCGAGATCGTCATGGCCAATCCCGGCATCAGTGCCGACATGCCCCGCCTCAGCGCAGAATATGAGACCAACGTGCCCGGATTGTTCATCGTGGGAGAATTGGGCGGACTCGCCCTTATCAAAAACGCGGTGAATCAGGGACGCGACTGCGTAGACATTCTCGCCAGACGCATTTCCGCCTCACAGCCGACACCGGAAGGAATACACGACCTGTGCATCGTCGGGGCCGGACCTGCGGGTATCAGTGCCTCGTTGCGAGCCATCGAAAACAAACTCCGCTACATTACGCTGGAGCAGGACGAACTCGGCGGCACTGTGGCGAAGTACCCCCGGCAGAAATTAGTGATGACGTCCCCGGTCGAATTTCCCCTGCATGGAAAATTCAAGTCTCTCGAAATCTCCAAAGAGGCGCTGCTCGAATTCTGGCACTCCGTATTCGATAAATCCGGTCTGCAGGTCAACACCTTCGAGAAAGTGGAATCCATCCAGCGCGACGCGGATGACCATTTCACCATCACCACCACCCGCGGCGTGTATCGCGCCCGTTTCGTTGTGCTGGCCCTGGGCCGAAGGGGAACCCCGCGCAAGCTCGACATCCCGGGCGAGCAACAGGCGAAAGTGATGTACAGTTTGATAGAAGCAGACGCGTACACCAATGCCGATATTCTTGTCGTGGGCGGAGGCGACAGCGCCGTCGAGGCCGCGATGGGGCTGGCGCATCAGAAAGGCAACCGCGTCACCTTGTCCTATCGCAAGGATGCATTCGCCCGCATCAAGGAACGAAACGCGGAACGCGTGAAGGAATGCGTTGACGCCCGCATGCTCACGGTGCTGTTCAATTCCATGCCGACGGAGATTCTGGAAAAGGAAGTACTTCTCGAAGTGGATGGCCAAACGCACCGCATCCCCAACGACTACGTCTGGGTGTTTGCCGGGGGTATTCCTCCAAATGATTTCCTCCAGAGCATCGGCGTCGCGATCGGCCCTCTGGACCTGACGGCAGAGGCGGCGCGGGAAGCCAGGGAGCGCGGTATCGCCTGAACGTCGGCCGCGATGCGCAGACTACCGAACGCTGACACGGCGCGTGAATACGCACAGTGCACGATTTCGGCATCCGCGTCGATCTTGTGATTCGAAGCGGCCCCTACCGCGCATCCCCCATGTACACGAAGGCCGCCCAGTAGTACGGATGTACCCAGTCGGGATCGGCGGGCGCACTCAGCATGTCCAGCGCGGCCTGCCGCGCCGCTTGCACACGCGAACGCCCTCCGTTGAGCCAGGCGCGGTAGAAGTACCGCATCCAGTCGAGCGTCGATGCATCGTCCACAAACCACAGCGAAGCGATCACCGCAGGTGTGCCGGCGTACATGAAGGAACGCGTCAGCCCCACCAGGTCGTCGCCGGCGGTGGACTGCCCCTTTCCTGCGGCGACCTGCGCGGTCTGACAGGCGCTGAGGGTGACCAGCACGGCCTGTAAGTCGAGGTTGAAAATCTTGGCCACGGTCAGATCGCCGTTGTTCACACTATCGGGCCGCGCGGCGGCGAAGAGGATGCGCGACCGCAGGGGTTGCTCCTTGTTCAATTCGCCATGCGTCGCGAGGTGCACCACGTCCTTGCCGATCAGTTCGTTCTTCACCACCACTTCCTCCGCGGCTTCACGCGTCAACACCGTTGGCTGCGGCACGTAACGCGATACCGTGTCGGCTTCAATCAACGCCGCTTCCAGAGGCTTGCTCCGGTATTTCGGATCCGCGTACAGCGGATCGCCAACGATGAGCCCGCTGCGCACCGGGACAAGGTCACGGCGCAAGGCGAAGGGCAACACGCTTACCGACGGCAGCAAGGCGATAGCATGCCGCTCGATCAGATAGCGTGGCCGAGCGATGTGTACATCCGCTCGTGTGTCGATATCCGCCGGCCGTATCAACGCCTGAAATGGCAAATGGTGCAAGGGTCCATGCGGAACAATATACAGCACCTCCTTGTCCTCAATCACACCGGCGAACGGCGCAAGGAAGCGCGAGTACATGGTGACCAGACTATACTGCCAGGTGGAAGGCACGGGCGTCGCGCGCCATGAGGCGAGCGCCTCGCGCGGCGAGAGACGGTCCTTCATGCGCTTCTCCCGCAGCACGGAGAATTTCGTATTGGGAAAGTCCACATACAGCATGCGTCGCAGCGCTTCGATCTCGCGTTCGAGAGCATTGCCGCGGTCCACCTGCATGCGCCGCACGACGATGGTGTCGCGTGTGACGGCGAAACCGAAGGCCGAGCGTTCACCCACGAAATATTCCACCACAGCGGTGCGACCGTCGAGCATGCGCCGCAGTTCGGCCAGCGGCAGAGGCTCAATGCTTTTCACCGATGCGTACTCCGGATCGCGCTCACGCAAGGCAGCGATCACCCGCTGATGGTCTTCAATCGCCTCGCCCAGCACGCGCGCACTGTCGGCATTGCCCAGCACGGCTTCGATGCGCCGCTGCAGCGCGCGCTCGCGTTGGATCAGCGCGGCCGTGGCCTCGTCACGCTTCTTGCCTTCGCCCACCGCTTTGTTGCCGATCATGTCCAGAAAGGACCGGGCTTTTGCACGCTCCACATATTCGAAGGCCTCATCCACCCTGCCCTGTTGTATCAGTATGCCGATGAGGTTTTCGTAAATGTAGAATTTGTTGGAAATGAAACTCGACCGGATGTCGATGGAAGAGATGTTTCCGCGCAACTCCTCCAGTATGCCGATGCTGCGGCGCAGAGCGTCCGCCGCTGCGTCAAGTCGATTGAGCCGCAACGACAGCACGCCGATGTTGCCCAATGCGAGCGCACGATGCACGCGGTAGCCCTGCGCATCATACAGTGCTTCAGCACGGTGGTAGGAGGCGATGGCGCTGTCGAGGCGGTCGGCTACGGCATGCACGTTGCCGAGATTCAAATGCGCGTCGGCCGTGGGATGGGTGGCGAGGGATTGGCGCAGCAGATCCAATGCGCGGCCATGTTCACGCAGAAAGGCCGCGCTGTCACGCGCCTGCAAACGGCGCAGCGATTTCTGATGATGCACATCCGCGAGATTGTACAGGGACACAGCGGTACGAAATCCATCGCCTCGTGCGCGATCCTGCGCAAGCACATCGCCGAACAGCTTCTCGGCTTCGTCGAAGCGCGCCGTTGCCTTGTACACCACGGCGATATTGCTCAGCACATGTTGGCGCTCCTCGAGCAACAGCTGCGGAGCGGCGGTACGCGCACTATCGGTGCGTGCGATCTCCCGTTCGATGATGTCCAGACTGCCACGGTACCAGGGGAGCGCCTCGTCGGGCTTGTCGTAGGCAAGAACAATGCTCCCCAGCCATTTGCGGGCTTGCGCCGCCACAAGCGTGTTGCCTTCGCGCTCGGCATCGGCAAGCAAGGATTGAAAATGCTTCTGCGCGGCGTCGTAATCGGATCGATCGTACAGTGCCCTGCCTGCACTCACCCGTGCATCCTCGGCAGGAGGCGCGTCGGCACCGCTGCACGCGATGAACAACATCGCCAGCATGCAGGCAAGCAGGACGCGGACCCTCATCGCGGCAGCATGTCCTCGCGCAGCGATGCCGCTCTCGGCGCCAGCGCCGTGGCTTGCCCGCCGAATCGCAACAGCATGCGCGCAAGTTGCTCGGCGGTGTACGGACGTCCCTGCTCCCACACTCCCAGCGCAAGCAAATGCGGCACGGCATCGGAGAACAGACGCTCGCGCTCGTCAAGAGCGAAGGTTGCGAGCAGCGTGTGCATGGTCATCTCGTCGATTGCTCCTTCACCGCGCAAGGCCGCGATGCGCTCGCGTTGCGCGGCGGCCTGCTTCAAGCCCTGCTCGTCCACATAAATGAAACTCGCATCGAAGGCGCGCTCTCCAGGCGCACTGCCGACGGGGAGCACTGCCCAACTGTACCGCGCTCCCGCAACAGCCCGAAAGGCGGAGGGAGGCGTCTCCAGCTTCCATGTGTTGAAGCGCCCGACCACGCCGCGCACCGATTGCGTCAGCAGGGTGCCACCATCCGCGTCGCGCAGCACCAGCGAGTAATTGCGCTCACTGCCGGCGGCGGTACTGTCGCTGTCGAACCAGCAAAACACCGGTCGCGGATCGGCGATCGCAAGGCGGGGCGCAACGGCCACGGCCATCGCATCGCCGCGTATTCCCGACACCGAAGCAAGCTGCGCTTGCCACACGTCGCCCGCCGGTGCTGCGGCAACGCCGTCATCGGCCACGCTCGTGCCGTCTTCGTTCGAGAGACCACGCGTGGTACCGGCTATCGAGAGCATGCTCTTCTCGTATGTGGCGCCGAGCGTCAGTGCTTCGCCGTCCTTCAGCGCAACCAATTCTCCTGAAAGAAAGACCAGCGAGGCGTTACCACTGAGTACGCGCAGTTCATCGCCTCCAGAGAGACGGTGTCCGAGCACGGGGGAGCTTTCCTGTCCACCGCTGCGCAAGGTCACCTTGCCCTGCATGCCGGTAAGCAGCGCCACTTCGCGTCCCGCCGCATCCTGCGCATGCACGAGCACCGGGCACAACAGTAAAAGCACAAGCATGTATTTCATCGCAACCTCACGAAATCGAAATTGGAAAACTGTTCCAGCCTCGGCACCATGGGATTCTGGCTGCCGCGCGTCATCCGGCGCACCTCCGTACTGACATACAGTTGCAGCTCGCTCCAATCCACCACCTTGTCCCGGGTAAAATCCGCCTTGCCTTCCAGGCCATCCAGCAGCGCGCGTGTGAAGGCCCCATGTCCCCAGGATGCGTCCTCGTACGAATACTCGTTGCCCGAACTGGACGTGAACACAATGCCCGCGTCGGCGGCGATGGCGGCGGCGACCTTTTCATTCGACGCGCCGGCAGACACATCTCCAGAATGACAGGCATCGAGCAGAAGAATCACGCGCCCCACGCGCAGTCGCGACAACTCGGCGGTGAAATCATCCCATGCCAGTCCCGCAGTGGCAATGTTCGCACGCGTCGTTCCGGCTGGCAGGAAATAGTAGCGGGATTTTCCGCTTTTGTCCCGATACCGCACGCCATGGCCGCTGAAAAAGAGCACCAGCACATCGCGCGATGTCATGCCCGTGAAACCGCGCAGGGCCGCGAGAATCTTGTCCTTGCCGGTGTTCGCACCCGTGAGCGCATTGGCGTACACACGCGTGTACATCGCGCCCTGCTGCCGCGAAAATTCGTCGGCAATGGCCTGCGCATCCACCGCGGCGAATTGCAAATCGGGATAATGCGGCGCATAGCGATCGGCGCCGACAGTCAACACGTAGAGATCGGGATTGCGCGCGCCGGCGCTTTCCACCACAATTTCAGCGATGTCCGCGTCGCTGCGCACGCGCGAGGAATTCCACGACACCACCTCGATGCTGTTGCGGCCGGGCAGCACTGGCACGCGGGCACGAATGCGCAGCGATGTGTCGCTGCGTGCGAGGATGCGATAATCGTCGAGCGCGTCGCTGTTGAGCAGGCGCCCATTCACCGCGATGCGTACACCTTCGATGCGCCGCGCGTCGTGGGCTTCCGCTTCAATGAGCACTTCGGCGGACTCGCTGCCGAACATGAACACTTGCTGCTTTCTCGGTGCGAGCAGGCGCACTGTGGGAGGAACGGTGAGCGTGCCCAGTGTGGCTCCCGGTTTGTACCCGCCACGGAGTACATCCTCGATGATCGACGGACGATGGTACACATCGCGAAAACGCTGCAAGGGAAATTCGTCCTGCTGCGTGCGCCACGTCACATAGCGGTCGCCCGCCGACGAGCAATCGTAGTAGCCGTCCGGAGTAAACGACAGCCACTGTCCATCGCTGAAACCCACCAGGGAAAGTAACACACTCGCATCCTGCATATTCCAGATCCGTATCGCTCCGTCGGTATGCGCACTGTACACGCGCTGTCCTTTGCCATCGAAGCGCGCCGACATTGTACCATAGGATAACTGGGGCAGGTTCCGCTGACGCAGACGTTTTTTCCAATCCCAAATTTCCATCACGCCGTTCATGTTGCCGAGCAGCAGCAATTCCTGCGAGCGGTCGACATCGATGGAATGCGCACCACCCTGCTCGAGTGTGAAGCTGCGCAGGGTGGCGCGTGTCTTCAGGTCGCTGGCCTTCACGCTGCCATCGGCGGCGCTGCTGAACAGCAGCTTGCCGTCGGGGGAAAATGCCAGCGCCATCACTCTGCGAGGATGCGTGGTGAGAATGGTGTCGGCCTGACCCGACGGCAGGCGCCACAGCCGCACATGGCCGTTCTGTCCGCCCGAAGCGAGCAGCGCGCCGTCCGGAGAAATGGCGATGGTCTGTACCCACAGGGCTGTCGGGGCGATTTCTCCGCGAGGCGAGCCGTCGTCGAGCTTCCACATCTTCATGCTTCCATCGCGACCCGCGGTGATCACCGTGCCTCCGTCCGGTGCGATCGCCACATCGGTGATATACTGCGCATGCGCCTCGAACTCGTAGTACAGCACGCCGCTGCGCGCATTCCACAGCGAGAGCCGCCCATTCATATCGCCCAGCGCCAGGTAGCTTCCGGTGTAATCCAGAGCGAGCGCGGTGACGAGGGTGGGCTTGCCTGTGCGGAATACGCGAATGCACTCGCCTGTGGCGAGATTCCAGGATTTGGCTGTACTGTCGCGTCCGCAGGAATACAGCGTATTGCCATCGGGCGACAGGGCGATATCCCACACGGCGCCGGACTTCCCTTCTTCGAGGTGAAGGCGGACGCGTTCCTGTGCAGCGAGTGTCGCTGCGGAACACAGCGCGAGAATGGCGAGAATAGCGAAGCGGAAACGAGAAATCCCGGGGTGCGTCATGGTCGTGATGCGTTGTTGCAATACGGTAATATAGGGATTCGTACGGGCAAATAATCACGTCCGTCCATGCGCCGCGAGGTGCGGCGCATCCCTTCCTGGCGAGGGTGGAAACGACAACCGGCCTCCGTTGCGGGGAGGCCGGTCGCACATTCGTCAAAGAAACGGAGGTTTAGAGCAAACCCGCCTTTTGCAGGGTCACGAACGCACCGTTCTTGTTGATGGTCTTGATGGCGCGCGCGGACACGCGCACGGTGATGAAGCGCTTGAGTTCGGGAACGTAGATGCGCTTCTTCTGCAGGTTGGGGAGTTGACGACGCTTGACGCGGTTATGCGCGTGGGAAACATGGTTGCCCACCAACGGCGCCTTCCCGGTAATCTGACATTTACGAGCCATGGTATCTCTTCCTTCTTTCTCGAGTGCTTATTTCAGACCTTCGCCGACATAGGGCAGCAGCGCCATGAAACGGGCGCGCTTGATGGCCTCGGTGACGCGGCGCTGATTCTTGGCCGACAGACCGGTGAGGCGGCGGGGCAGGATCTTGCCCTGATCGTTGGTGAAGCGCTCGAGGAATTTCGATTCCTTGTAATCGATGTACACCGCATCCTTTCCGTGGAAAGGATCGGGACGGCGCTTGGCGACGTTGTTCGAGCGGCGGCGCGGTTTTCTCTGTATCGGCCTCATGCTTCCTGCTGCTCCTTCTTCTGGGCTTCGTTGAACTTGGCGTAGCGGCGATTGAACTTCTCAACGCGGCCCGCGGAATCGATGATTTTCTGCTTGCCCGTGAAAAACGGGTGGCACTGCGAACAGATTTCCACCTTCAGTGTCTGGCGCGTCGAGCGCGTGTGAAACACGGCGCCACAGCTGCACGACACTTCGCAGTTGTAATATCTCGGATGCAGATTCTCTTTCATTGCTTCACCTGATTAGAAGGTCATGTTGGCGAGTTCGGCCGTGCTCTTCACGCGCACCATTTTCTCGCGATACTTCCACGATTCGGTGTTGGCATCGTACACGGACACGATGCATTTGACGGACACGAATTCCGACTTCGACTTATTCTTGTTTTTGTCCGCAAATGTCTGCTGTTTTGCCACGTTGTTACTCCTGCTGCGCTTCTATCAAAATCGTTTCATTCGAGGCAGAACGAAATGTACGAACATTCTCGTTCCGTGTCAATAGGGAAATTCGCTGCACAAGACATCAATCCCCATCGGGAATGAACTTCAAATGTACGGCGCGCGCGCGTACCGTGCAAGCCCAGTTGGGGAACAGCGTGAAAACGCGTACATTTCCGTCGCTATTACTGGTTCACCGACGTCCCGGGAGGTCGAATGAAGCGACAGCTTCTCGCGGGATTCGCGGCCGGTGCCGGTTCCGCCTTCTGGCTCGCCGCGTTTTCCACTGTCTTTGCCTCGCAGTACTGGATGCCTCTGCCTCTTCTCGGCGGAATTATCCCTTTCGCTCTGGCGATGCTCGCCGGACATCCTCTGCTGCTGCCTCGTCTGCTGCCTGCGGCGCTGCTCGACCGTTTCGGCCGCGCTCTTCCCCTCGCGCTTTCGCTGCTGCTCCCTGCGCTGTGTACCGCCTTGTATTTGCTCGGCGATTCCTTCGCCTTCGTTTCGGGAAGCGCGGGTGCGATGTCGCTGCTGGTGCTTATGCTGCTTGCCGCGCTGACCGCGGGCGTGCAGCTCGACGCATTGGCGGTGGCCTCGGGCAAGCGATCCGGCCAGGTTGCACCGCTGCTCGTGGGAGCGGGTGCGGGTGTCGCGTTGCTGGCGCTGAGTGCGGACGCGCTGCCGCTTCCTTTACTCTTCGTGCTGTTCATCGGCAGTCAGGCGCTTCCGCTTCTGCCCTTGAGGCCGGACAGAGAAGGCGCAGCCGCTGCGGCTCCCGCGGGAAAGGGAAACAAGCGCGGCATTGTGCGCTTCGCCTCCGGATGGCGTTTCATTCTTCCCGGCGTGCTTTTCGTGCTGACTGCCTACGCGGGCCTGCTGCTGCGCGCGGTGTCGGAAATGCCGGGCGCGACCGGCAACGGCCTCGTGATGCATGCGGGATTGCTGCTCCTCGCTCTCGGCGCGGGCACGCACGCCGGAAGGATGCGTGCCGTGCGCGATTCGGCGTTACTGGCGCCGCTATTCGCAGCAGGCGGGGCCGCTGTGATGATCGTCGCCCTCTGGCTGTGGGTGGATGGTGGTTTCGCGGCACTGTATATCGCCTGGTACGCGGGAGCCGGCCTTGGTTACTGGCCATGGATGTTTCCCCTGCTTCTGCTGCATGTGCCCGTGGCGGCCTGTGCGGCGGCACTCGAAGCCGGACGCGACGCGCGCGACGTGGCCCCAGCGGCGTGGGGAGTCCCGGCCGCCCTGTACGCGGGGTTGATACTGTACGCCTTCATCATGGACGCCGGCTTGTGGGAAATCGCCGTGCGCGTGGCCGCGGGCGCGGTATTGCTGCTCGGTCTCTGGCAATTACTGCGCGTGTATCGCACCGCGGGACAACCGCTGCTCGCCGCTGCACTCCTGCTTGCGGGAGTCATCACTCTGGCGATAGCCCCGTGGATGGGTTTCACCGGCTTCCTCGATCCCATGCGTTTTCGCGAAACCGCTGTGCGGGAACTGCCTTCGGGAAAATTGGCCTTGTTGCACTCCCGCGACTACGACGATCCCTTCTATGCCGTGCAATGGCGTGAAAGTAATTCGCTGACGCAAAGCTCGCGCGTGGTGCAAACCGATCTGTACCGCATGGGACATGTGCCCATGCTGCTGGCACCGGAGCAGGCACGCGTGCTTGTGCTGGGGCTCGGTTCCACTCTCCCCTTGCAGGCGGTGCATATGCACGCACCGAAATCCGTGGACTGCGTCGATCCTTCGGGGCCTTTCATCATGCTCGCGGCGGAAACGAAAAAGGACAAACGTCCGCGCGCTTTTCTTCAAAAAACCACCTTCCACGCCGAGCGTCTGGAAAGCTATGTGCGCCGCTCGGGCGCCACGTATGATGCCATCATTCTGGCAGAACCTTTCGCGCAGACGCAACCCTCACCATTTGCGCTCATGCCCGGCACACTGCGCGCCGCAGCCGAACGACTCAGCGATGACGGCGTACTGATGGTGTGGCTGCCGCTGGCCCGCGTCGGTGTGGACGGAGTTCGCATGCTCGCGGCGGCCATGGGCCAGGCCCTGCCGCATATCGAACTGTGGATCAGCAGTCCCGATCCGGAAAGCGCGATGGCGGGCATCGCCGGCTACCGCCGCATGCCGTCGGAGCTGCGACCCTCCGAGGCGCGCTTCGATGCGGTGCGCCAAAATCGCGAAGTGGAGTTTCATTTCCGCTATATAGAATTCGATCGCTACTCCGCTGTGGCCGCGATGTACGGCATGGACAATGCCGCACTGCGCCGCTGGTCGGCGGACGCGACGGCCCCGTCCATGTTCGCTCCATTGGAATTGCACGACGTGTCCAGCGCTCCCGAGCGGAGCTGGGAGCACACGCGCGCGATGTTGGAAGCACGCACGGAACCAACGCCGCTGCTCGCGGCGATGAACGACAGCGTTCGCACGCTCACGCGCCGCATGCTTGCCGATCGACCGCGCGTGTACGCAGCCCGCGTAACAGCGCTGCGCGGCGACGACCGTGGCGCTGCCGAGCAACTCAGCCTCGTCCTACGCGAGAATCCGGCCTTTGCCGAGGCTCGCCGCGCCATGGCCGACATTCTCCTCCGCCAGGCGGCCGGCGCGGTGGGGGCGCAGCAATACCCCACTGCAATCGCTATGCTGAATCAGTCCATGGCCCTCGTGCCGCTGAACACCTACCTCCTGCGGCTGTTGATGATCTCCGCCTTCAACACCGGCGACCGCGAGGCCTCGGCGCTGGCAATCGATGGCATTCGCAAACTCGATCCCCTGCACGCCGGCTACCGCGACAATCAGGGCACAATACGCGCGCAACAGGGAGCGGTGAACGATGCGCTTCTGCTCTATGAGAACGCCATCACCATCGACCAGTTGAACGAGGAGTTTTACTGCAATCTCGCGTCCTACCACTACAGTTCAGGACGCGTGTGGGAAGCAGTGCGCACCTTGGGGCAGGCCCGCGAGCGCGCGTTCTATCCCGCCAAGGCGCTGTACCTTCAAGGAATGTTTTATGCCGAGCAAGGGCGCGTGGATCTGGCGCGCGAAGCGTGGGAAGAGTATTTCCGCGTTGCCACACCGCTCGATCCCGCCATGCAGGATGTGCGCACGCGCCTCGCGCAATTACCACCGTCACGATAGGAGCGACGCATGACCACCGTCGACGTTCTCGCCATAGCCCCGCATCCGGACGACGCCGAACTGTATTGCGCCGGCACCCTCCTTGTGCTGCAACAGCGTGGCTACCGCATCGGTATTGCCGACATGACACGTGGCGAGTTGAGCACGCGCGGCACGCTGGAGCAACGCGCACGCGAAACCGCCGAGGCCACACGCATCCTCGGGCTCGATCTCCGCGTTAATCTCGGGCTGCCCGACGGCGGCATCGCCAATATCCCCGAACAGCGGCATGCGCTGATTCGCCTGATCCGCTCCGCGCGTCCGCGCGTGCTGCTGCTTCCCTACACGCGCGACCGGCATCCCGACCACGCGCACACGGCCGAGGTGGCGCGCGACGCCGCATTTCTTTCCGGTCTGGTAAAAATTGACAGCACGGATGAGGACGGCAAGCCCCAACACGCCTGGCGTCCACCCGCGCTGTATCACTACATGCTCACGCAGGACTTCGAGCCCGCATTCATCATCGATATTTCGGAGGTGTTCGACCGAAAACTCGAGGCCATCCGCGCCTATGGCACGCAGTTTCACACCGGCACCGCGATGGACGGACCCAGCACGTACATCAGCTCTCCCGAATTTCTCGACGCGTTGATCGGCCGTTCACGGCGTCTCGGCTTTCTCGCTGGCGGCAAGCACGGCGAGGGCTTCGCCACTGTGCAGCCTCTGCGCCTCGAAGCGGAGTGGCTGCTTGGCGACGACATGAACAGAGCGTAATGCGAGCACGGAGGACAAGGAGGGGAAATGGAGAAATCGCATTCTCGACGGTGATTCGCGTTGCCAGCGTTTGAGTGCGCACTCCGGAAGCGAATCATAACACCGCATTCCTGCTCCCTCACCGAGCCACACCTTCACCCTCTCGGCTTCACCCAGCACTTTTCACTGATCACTCCCCGCTGATCACCCATTATCCACCGAATACCACCGATGCTCCAGGTCGTCGGCCACAGCGGCCAGTTCCTGCAGTATCGGCGCGCACTCGTTGATGGATGTGCGGACCAGATCGAACAATGCGAGCAGGAAAATGTCTTCGCCGTGCAACAGGGCGACGCGCGCATGGCGCAGGGCCGCGTTCAATTCGAGGAGGGCGCGCGCGTCGATATCCTCGTTGATGCGGCCGACAAAGGTGTAGAGCACGCCGACATCCTCGTCGGCCATGCGCTGCACGCGGCCGTAGAGCACCTGTGTACGGTCGCCGGGCGTGCGGATTTCGATGCGGCTCACGTCACCGTCGCGCTTGTAGGTTCCGTAGGAGAGCAGCGCGACCTGCTGCATCATATCGTGAATGGTCATGTCAATGCACGACGGTGAGATCGATGGCGGTATTGGGAGCGACCACCGTTCCCGCGGCGGGAGATTGCGCGATCACGGTGTTCGGCATCAGCGTGTTGCTCTGCCGGTAGTTCACCGCACCGGGACGCAGGCCGCTTTGAATCAGCAATTGCTGCGCCTGGTCGAGACTCAGATTCACCACATCCGGCACTTCCATTTCCGTGCTAGCGCCACCACTGACGGTGATGCCGATGGTGCTGTTCTTGCGCACGGTTTTACCGGGAGGAATACTCTGACCCGTCACGGTTTCCGGCGGGAGTTCGCTGCTTTCATACGCGATATTGCCCACTTTCAGATTCGCCAGTTCCAGCGTGATGCGCGCATCGCGCAGCGAACGGCCACGGAGATTCGGCATGACGATGCGCTCCTCACCTCCGCTGACCGTGAGGTACACATTGCGCCCTTCTCGCACTATGGTTTTTCCGGGAGGATTCTGGAACACAACATGATCCACGCGAATGCGTTCATGCGCCACGGTGTCGGTGACGACGGGCGTAAGATCGGCGTTGCGAAGGATGCGCATGGCCTCGGCGGCGTTTTTCCCGCGCACATCGGGAATGGCGATTTCCGCGCGCGAGTGTACAATGGCGGGCATCACCCAGGCATCGAGCACAAAGAGCAGGATGAACGCGCTGGATGCGGCGATGTAGATTTTCACCGCGAGCTGGGAACGAAGTTTTTCCTTCAGGGACATGCCTGGGCCTGCTGAGGGCTGTTGCTATGATTCAATCGTTGCACGCATTCGTGTGCGGTGGATGCTGCACAGTTACCGTGGAGCGATACTTCCCGCGAATTCCACTTGCCGCGTCTCATCCAACGCATAAAATACCACGGCACCCATGAGCTTGCCAGCGATGCGCGGTGTGAAACGCACGCGCACTTCACGACGCTCGCCCGCGGCCAGCGTGAATTTCTTCGGCTCGAACTCCACCTCGTCGAGCGGACGTACCTCGGGAGGCGCATTGCCGTCCAGTCCACGATATTCCACCGCCAGAGCGCTCTGCGTGTAGTCGATGGTCTGTTCCTCCGCGCTACGGTTTTCGAGCAGCACCGTGGCATCCACAGGTTTATTCACACGCAACGCTCCGAGATCGAGAGGTTCGGTCGGCGTGTGGAATGCGGAAAGCACATCCGCCTCCACGCGCAGCACGGCCACCGGTCCGGGCATACCCTGGATGTACACCGACACGCTTTTATTCTGCTTGCCGTTGCTGGTGCGGGGAGCGACGAAGTTGACCGACACGAGGGCGGTGCCATCCGGCGCAAGTGTACTGCCCGACACCATGACCGCGGTGCAACCACAGGCGGGCTTCACGCTGGTGATGCGCACCGTGTCGCTGCTGATATTGCGAAGAACGAAGGTGTGCTCGCGCTTCTCCTTGTGCGTCACCTGGCCGAAATTCCATGTTGGTCCGCCTTCCACAACCAGGGGAATCGCGGGCTTCGGCTGTGCCTCGCAGGAGGTGCCGCAAGCGAGAAGAACGAACAGAAAAGCGAAGATCGTGCGGTGTTGCATGTCATTGTGCCTGTGTGAAACCAACGTATCAGAGATACACCATGAAGCCCGCGCTCAGCACAAGACCGTCGCTGTTCTTCGTGTCGATATCGGCGGAAAGTACATCGCGCACGCTGTTGATTTCGGTGTCGAGAAAAAGGTAACGAAAATCGCCATGCAGGGCGAAATGGCTACCGAAGGTGATTTCGAGGCCGAGACCGAAATGGTACCCGGGTACGAAGGAATTCTCGTCCTCGAAACGATCACGAAGCTGCGGAATGGTCGAGGTCAGAATGTCGTAGTCCACCAGTGTGTAGTACCAGCCCAGACCCGCCACGCCATAGGGTGTGAAATTGGAACCGACGGGTATGAAAATCATGAGCGAGGCCGTCAAGGGCAAATAGGCCACATCGGCGTTGTAGTTGCGCGTGTCGATGCGTCCGGCGGAAAAACGCTCGCTGTCGCGATAATCCAGTGTGGCTTCGAGACCGACGTTATTGCCTATGCGCAAACGCGCCATGGCGCCGAAATGCCACGCGCCTTCCTCCGCATCGTTGCTGGAATACCATCCCACGCGCGGTCCGAAACCGATGGTGTTTTCTATGTATTCGCGCTGCGCAAACGCGGGAGCGGCGGAGAGGATCAGCACAAGCAGGATGAGATGAGCACGGATATTCACGACAACCTCCGGATTGTGGAAAAGGGGCAAATATCTGCCCACGCCACAAGCTGTAATATTGTTCCCCCGCCATGCAGAAGCAACAGACGAATGCATCCCCTCGACACCATCTGCGTCGTTGAGGGCCCGCACCCCGACGGCAACGTGCGTGCTGCCATTCTCCCCTGATCTTCGTACATTTATGGGGATGGATCAATTTCAACGCCAGACATCGGAGATCGCCATGTACCGTTTTCTTTCCATGTTGTTGTTCCTGGCCTTGACCACGAGCGCTCCGGCACAGTTGCTCGAGCAAATCACCGTGAAGGAAGCACTTCCCTCGGTACAAACGCGCGCCCAGGCGGAATTCGCCCAGGATGCTGTGGTGACACATGCGATGTTCTACGCGCTGGAATATCAGGGCATACGACTCGACATGGATCTTTCCAACGGTAAAGCCACGGGATGGGTGTACCGCTTTCATTCGCCCGGTCTTGGCAGCGCCGCGTGGTATGTGGGAGTGAAGCTTCCACTCGTGGGCTATCAATCCGTCAAGCTCGCGCTGGACACGTTGACCAGCAACATTCCCGTGGCGCTTGGAAGCACGGCGCTGGACGAGCCCTGGGTGGATTCGCCGCAGGCCTTGCAGGGCTCCAAGGATGGCGGGGCCGATACCTTTCTCCAACAACACGGCGATGCCAAAGTGCTGATGGCGCTGGCGATGAACAATCCCGTGCAGAACTCCTACATCCCCGCTGGCAAGTATTGGCTGATGCGCTACGGCGCCTCGACGGATACGCTGAACTGTCTGGTGGATGCGACCACCGGTACCGCATTCCTCTGTCTCGGCGGCAATGCACCTCAAATCACCTCTCTCCCGCGTACCACAGCCCGCGTGAACGAATTGTACACCTATCGTGTGGTGGCCTGGGGAACGCCCGCCCCGACCTACTCCCTGACGCAAGCCCCGAGCGGCATGACCATCGATGCCGTCAGCGGCGAAGTATCCTGGACGCCCGTCGCGGGTCAGGAAGGCAATCAGAATGTGGAGGTGCTCGCGGTCAACACTTCGGGCAGCGACACGCAGGCGTTCACCATCGCCGTGCAGGGCGCCGCCACCGAGCCGAACATCACATCCACCCCGGTCACCACGGCCACGGCCACCAAACCCTACTCGTATCAGCTGCGTTCGAGCGGTACGCCGCCACCCAGCTACAGTTTGCTCGAAGGTCCCACGGGCATGCTGCTCGAACCCGGACGCGGCACCGTCGCGTGGACGCCGACACGCGCTCAGGCGGGTCCCAATGCTGTGCGCATCCGCGCGAGCAATGCCGCCGGAAACGACGAGCAGGCCTTCACCATCGACGTGTCGACCATCCCCATCATCGCGGCCATTGCGCGGCAACGCATCGCGCCCAACAAGCCCTTCGCACTCGACGTACAGGTGGACGCGCGTCCCACGCCCACCTTCGCTCTCGATGCCGGACCGGGCGGCCTGACCATTGACGCCACCACCGGACGTATTTCCTGGACGCCGACCGACGCCAATATCGGAACGCATGTGGTATTGTTGCGCGCAACGAATGCCGTGGGTATGCACCAGCAGAGTTTCGAGATCGATGTGGATGCCACCGTTGCCGTGACGCCGCTGCCCGAGCCCACGAGCTGGCGCATTCGCGCGCTGCATCCAACACCCGCGCGCGAGCAGTTGCGCGTGGACATTGACAGCCGCGCCGCAGGCATTGCGGAGCTTCGCATCCTGGATCTGCTGGGACGCGTGGAGTATCACGGCTCGCAGCGCATCAGTGCCGGTGGAAATGCGCTGACTCTGCCGCTCTCTACTCTGTCCGAAGGCATGCATCTGCTGCTGGTCAACTTCAACGCCGAGAGCACGCTGCAACGCTTCGTCATCGTGCGCTGAGTCCATTCCTGACATTGGCGGAAAATCGCGGGCTTTCCCGCGATTTTCCATTTTCTCCATTTCCCCAAACGCATTTCCAACCTCCTTCATCCATCGCGAGGGCATCATGTTCCACAGTCTTGACGAGTTTTTCCCATCCTGGGCCTACGAGAACCAATCCACACAGCGCATATTCGCCGCACTGACCGATGCATCGCTCGCACAGCGCGTCACCCCCGAGGGACGGGACATCCGCACCCTCGCCTGGCATATCGTGACGTCCATTCCGGAGATGATGACGCGCACGGGTCTCACAATCACCGGTCCCGCCGCCGATGCGCCAGCCCCCACGACGGCGGCGGACATCCTGGCTGGCTACACCGCCGCGGCCGATTCGCTTGAAGCGGCAATGCGCGAGCACTGGACCGACGCCTCGCTGGCGGTGACCTGCGACATGTATGGCGAACAATGGAGCAATGCGCAGACGCTGTCCATTCTCATCATCCACCAGGTACACCATCGCGCGCAGCTTACTGTGCTCATGCGCCAGGCGGGCTTGCCCGTGCCCGGCATTTACGGACCCTCGCGCGAAGAGTGGGCGGCCATGGGCATGCCCGCGATGCCGTGATCCCGAACCTGTCGTTTCACAGACGTCCTGATCTCATGATCGAACGCAGCACGCAACTTTCGTTGCACGGGCACTCCCTATATGTGAAAATCCTGAGCCATGCCTCCGCCGATATCACGGAGAACACCCCCACGTTGGTTTTTCTCCATGAAGCGCTGGGCAGTGTCGCGCAATGGAAGCATTTTCCGCGTGCGGTATGCGAAGCCAGCGGCTGCGACGGCATTGTGTACGACCGTGTGGGTCACGGCCAATCCTCGGTGATGACGCATGCCCGCAGCATGGATTTTTACAAAGAAGAGGCCGAGGTGATGCTGCCCGCGCTGCTCGAGGCGCTCGGCATTCATCGTCCCCTCCTGATCGGGCACAGCGATGGTGCGACCATCGCGCTATGGCACGCGGCGGCTTTTCCGACGAGTCCCGTTGCCGTGATTTCCATGGCCGCGCATGTGCTGATCGAGGAACGCACCGTGCAGGGCATTCGGGATGCGCGCATCCTGTATGATACCACCGATCTCCGCACGCGGCTCGCACGCTACCACGGCGATAAAACCGACAGTGTATTCTCGGCCTGGGCCGACACCTGGCTCGCTCCGCACAGCGCGGATTGGCACATGCTCGATATGCTGCCGTGCATCACCGCTCCCGTGCTGCTCGTGCAAGGTGACGAGGACAACTACGGCAGCCGCGCACAGGTGGATGCCATCGCGGAGCGCGTTGCGGGTACGCGGGAGGTGTTGTGGATCGAGGGCTGCGGTCACGTGCCCCATCTGGAAGCACGCGAGGTCCTGATCGAGCGCATCACGGGCTTTCTGCGGGGGCTCGGCCTGCTGCCGCGATAGTGCTCAGCGCTACGCGATAGTGCTCGGCGCGGCGCGATTCCCGTCCGACGTGATACTGCATTTCACTATCCTTCACCGCGGAGGCGGAATCGGCTGCGCGATGCCTCCGGACAACAACCATGACGGCGCGACATTACTGCCGCGCCGTCATGGTTGTGTGTGTTCGCCGGGAGACTGTAGCTTCTATGGGATGGTGGCCACCCGCCCGATGAAGAGCAACGAGCCGGTGTTCACCTCATGGATGACAAAGAGGAATGGCCTGTCCGCGCGCAACGTGGGAGGCATGGAAACGACGCCGATCTCGACAGACGTGGCAGCCGCCGCTTCGGCTCCTTCCTCGTCCACCGCGAGGAAGGTTTTGTGCTTGACATTGCTGATGAACAAGCCGCCATCGGGATTGATGCGCGTGAATTCGGCCTGCATGGGGGCAAAGGCGCGCGGCATGCCCAGCGCTTCCAGGGCGTCGTTGAGGGAGAATTCGCATTCGAGCGTGAATCGCGGCAGTTCGATCACCGCTTCCGTCGGTACGGCTTTCGCGAGATACTCTGTGCGGAAGCGCTCGGCATTCAGCGTAGTTTCCAGCGTGCGCAGTTCCTCATTGTTGCGCGGCACGATGATGGCCATGCGGTAACGATCCCATCCGAAGGGCAGATCGGCCATCACCACGCGGTCGGTGTAATGGAAGGGCACTGTGGCGCGCGTGGACATCATCGGTACAGTGTGGATCACGCTGTTGATGTCCGTGAACGCGGCGTCGCGGGTTTGCGCCTTGTCGAAGCGATGCGCCCAGCGGCCTTTGAAATACACCGCGTTGATCAGATACATGACTACATCGTCCGGAATAGGCGGCGTCACGATACCGGGTATGCGTCCCGAGGTTTTATCCTTCACCCAGGCATTGATGATATCGGCAGCATCGCTTTGTGAAAAATCCAGCGTACGCGCCTCGGCGTCGAAGAACATGCGCACGGTGTCGAGAAAGGCGGGCAGCACGGGAAAGCCCTGACGCGCCCACACCGAATTCGCGATGGTGGTGGTCACACGGGGATCCATACCGCTCAGCACGTCGATCAATCCGCGATAGCCCGTATTCACGGCGGCCTGATCGACACCGGCGAGCGCGAGCGTGCGATGCATCTGCGACCAGGTCTCGCCCTCGGCGCCATTCAGCGCCATGCCCAGCGCCATGCTGACGCTGAGCGGCGAAAGCACCACGTTGCTGCCGGGCTGCGAGGAGGCAATTGTGGAAAAAAGCTTCCAGCCGAATTCCGCCGTGGACTGCACCATACGGCTTTCCTCCGCGGTGAGCGGCCGCACGGGCGTGGGCTCATCGGGCGAGGTTGCCGCATCCGAGCAGGCTTGAAGCAGCAGCAACATGACAGCGATCGACAATGCTTTCATCGTTGCCTCCATTAGAAACCGACAGCGACACCGAAGGTCAGATTCAGCTTGGATGTGTAGTACGCGGCGTTCTCCACCGAGTAGCGCAGCATGCCGCCTTCGATACCGACATTCAACATCGAGTTATTCGAGGGAAACATTTCCAAACCAACGCGCACCTTGCCCAGCGGACCGACCTTGGTGGCGCCCACGAAGGTACGCATGAACGGATACACCATGCCGAACATACCGTATTCAGGCAACGAGAGCTTCCACACCGCGCCCACCACATCCAGCATTCTGTTGTCGCGCGTCAGCATCACCGTCATCTCCCGCGGCACGGGTGTGACGTCCATGATGGAAAGATCCGCGAAGCGTACGCTCGGCGTCTGCCGTGTACGCAGATACTCCTGTCCGAAATTCTCGCGTCCGTATTCCACACCCACCGCGTGATGCTCGGTCACCTTGTACACCGTGCTGATGGCCATGTTCTCGAACACCTTGTGCGAATTGTGTTGCACGTTCACATCGGGGAAGGACTGTCCGTACAGCTTGCGCAATTCCACCACGAGGTTGGTGAGCAACGAGGTGCGCGGCGCGGGGATGAAGAAGGAATGAATACCGCTGAGCGGTGCGGCATCGGCCGGCGGGGCTTCCATCACGGTCACGGGTCGGGCGAGCACATTGGCGGCGGCGGACTCCATCGAGGAGGACCGCGACTCTGACATGCCCAGAGTGGCCGGATGCACCGCCAGCGCATCGGTACGTGTCATCGATGCCGTTGCCGGCGTAGGCGGCTGAAGCGCCTCGGCGTCGAGCGTCCAGGCGGCCTCGCCGCTTCGCGCGGGCGGTACAATGGCGGCGACGGGGATTGTCGCACGTGCGGATCCCGGAATCGCCGGCACCGAAGCCGCGCGGGCGGAACGTACGGCTTCGCTCCGCATCGTGTTCGTTGCGGCGCTCTGGTCTACAGCCGAGGTGGCGGCATTGTCGTCGTGTATGATCGCGGGCGCTGCGCCGCGGCGAGAGGCATCGTCCTCGCGCACATCGCGTTCGCCGGTGGCGACGAGGATCAAGGCGGTCACCGCGGCCGACACCACGGCAGTGGCGATATAGGTGCGGTAGCGCTGCAGCAGGAGCAAACCTGCGGCGGCGGTGTTGCGGACACGGGTTGACCACTGCCCGGAGGTCCCGGCCACAGCCGTCGGCTCCGGTGTGAGACCCAGATTGCGGAACAATTCCTCAGTAACATGGGCCGGTGTGGTGATGCTCCCCACATCCTCCTGGATCATGGAGTGCAGCTTGAGGTGCTCGGCGAATTGTCGTCGCAGTTCCGGGTCCGTTGCCATGCGGGCGAAGAGCGCATGCTCCAGCGGTTCGCTGAGCCCTTCGTCAAACAAGCGGTGAAGTAATTCCGACTGCGTCATGGGTGGTACTATATAAATGCAACAGTGTTAACGGATCAGGTCGTCGATGTACGGCGACAGAATGGTTCGGATTTGGTCTTTTGCGCGCATGACGCGCACTTTGAGTGCCGAGACGGAATCGCCGGTGATGTCGGCAATGTCCTTGTACGACAGGCCTTCGTAGAAGCGCAGCACGAAGGCCTCGCGGTAACCGGGTTCCAGCAATTCCAGCGCGGAGCTGATCATGTTCAGCATTTCAGTGCGCTCGTACAGCGGCACTTGCGAGGCGATTTCCTCTTCATCGAAAGGCGACCAGTGTACGGCGCCACGACGCGTATTGAGAAAAATGTTCCGTGCGCTGGTGAGGAGGTAGGCCAGAACATTGCTAACCGCCTCCTCCTTCTGCGTTTGACGATAAAAACGCGTGAACGTTTCCTGGAAAATGTCGGCGGCATCGTCGGGATTACCCGTCATGCGCAGCGCGAAGACGTAGACCTTTCGTTCGTACCGCGAGAACAACTCGCGAAACGCGGCGTCCCTCTCCTTGCCGTTCAGCTTGAACGCCTCGAAGAGCTGCTGGTCGGTATGACGGCTGTAGTCCGCAGTCATGGATCGCGTTGCTGTGGCGTAGCGCTTGTTTTATCGCACCGCGCGATTCCAAATCTATAGACACCAGGCGGTACGGTCGGTTACAGAAATTCAGGCCGTCATGCGGCAGTTGCGTGTGTGGGCGTCGGCGCGGGCAAGGCGTACCCGGCAAGGTGTGGCATCAGCCGAAGAGTCCGTGCAGGAAAATCTCCAGCGATCGCGGATCGAGCAGGACGGTGAGCAGCAAGCCGGCCAGTGCTCCGTACAGGTGAATATCATGGCCGATATTTCCCCAATTCCTCCGGCTTCCAACGATGCTCACCGCGATGAACAGCACGGCAAACAATGGCCAGGGCAGCGGAATGGGGAGAAAGAGCAGCCCCACTTTGGCGGTGGGGAAGTACAACATGCCCGAAAGGAACAATGCCGACACCGCCCCCGACGCTCCGAGGGCACTGTACCGTTCGTTGGCGCGATGCCGCCAGGCGGGAATCACCGCCGACAACACCATGCTGCCGCAATACAGTGCCGCGTAGCGCGCCGTGCCCATGACTTGCTCGAGCACAAAGGTGATCGAATACAGCGCGATCATGTTGAACAGCAGATGCAGCACGTCGGCATGAACCAGGCCGTAGGTGAACAACCGATACCACTGCCCGCGCCGTGCGATGTCCCACGGATACAGCAGCAGAGCATCTTCAAGCGAACGCGAGCGCAGGGCGAGCGCGCTCGTAACCACGGTGATCGCGAGTATCGCCCAGGAAAACGGTGCGACAGAGAAAGCAACCTCGTTCATACCATCACAATCCTTTCCGTAGGCGTGGTCGGCTGTGGCGACGCGTCAGCGTTCGATGGGGGCGAATGCGTATTCGCCTATGAGCGAAAACAACAGGCGACCCAGCTCATCGTTGCGATGAATGCCGCCGAAACGCGCACTGCCCGGCCCGAAGGCCAAAATGGGCACCATGGAGCCGGTGTGATCCTTGCGCAACCACGCCGGAGCGATGTTCGTGCCATCGACGTTGCCATCCACAAGAGCCAGCCCTCCTGTTTCGTGATCGGCGGTGACCACCACAGTGGTCTGCCCATCGGCTTCGGCAAACTCCAGGGCGGTGCGAACGGCGTCGTTGAAATCGAACATCTCCGCACGGAGACGCTCGAAATCATTGTCATGTGCTGCCCAGTCGATTTGCGAGCCCTCGACCATGAGCACGAATCCGTTGGGATGCTGCTTGAGATGCTCGGTGGCCACGCGCAGCGTCATGGAAGCGGGGAGATGCCGCTGTGTGGCGGGAGGCAGTGCATCATCGGCGGCCAGCCAGATGAAACGCGATGCAGCATGCCGCTCGGGACGCAACTGCGTGAGCACGGCATAACCACGTCCGCGCATTTCCTCCAGCAGATTGCGTTTGTCGCTGCGCTCACCACCGGCACCCTCGGGCAAAAACCACTTCCTTCCCCCTCCGATGATCACATCGGCTCCGGATTCAGCGATCTGGGCGGCAATGTCAAATTCCAGCTTCCGCGACGTGGTATGCGCGAGGAAGGACGCGGGAGTGGCGTGTGTGACTGAACTGGTTGCGACCACACCGATGGCTTTGCCGCTTGCCCGTGCGAATTCCAGCAGCGTGCGTAGCGTGTCGCCATCGGGACTCAGAGACATCATGTCGTTGCGCGTGCGGTAACCTGTTGCGAGGGCCGTGCCTCCGGCCGCGGATTCCGTCACAAAATGCGAGGCCGACTGCGTCATGGAAAATCCGGCCACAGGGAAACGCCCGAACACCGAGTTCTCATCCGCGAGATGATGGGCCGACAATTGTGCCACCCCCATTCCATCGCCTATCAGGATGATCAGATTGCGAGGGAGTTGCTGCGCGATAACCGGTGCGGCCAGGCACAGCAGCAATACCATGAGGGAGAAATGGCGAAGTCGGAGCGAAAATGGTGCAATCATGATGTGTTTCGAAATAAAGACGAATGAACAGAACAATCTACGCCCGCCCGCGCTTCCACGCCATGGGATCTACCCTCGCGGCGCGGTGACGTAACCAGACGGACCTCACGCCAGCGTTTGCCACCTCAATGCGCGCGCACGATGGCGCAACCCAGGGCGGAATGCTCCCGCACCCGCAGCGACGCCCCGGCGAGCAACGTGTCGAGGGCATTCGCCAGCGAACGATGCGTCACGTGGGTCCCACCTTTGTCGTCGTCGATGCGCCCGTGATAGCGCAGGCGCCATTGCGCATCGAAGAGAAATACCTCGGGCGTGACGGAGGCGCCGAGGGCATCGGCCACTGCGCCGAGTTCGTCGCGGTACACGGGGAGCGGATAGCGCTTGCGCTCGATATAGCGCCGCATGCCGTCGACGTCCTCGTCGGCGCTGGAATGTATGGCCGCGAATCCCACCCCGCGCGTCTCGTAGCTGCCGCGCAGTGCGCGCAGCCGATCCACATAGCCATCGGAGCAGGGACAGGAATACGCACAAAACACCAGCACGGTGAAGCGCTCGCCCGCCAGGTCGTGCAGCATGACCGGGGAGCGGTCCAGCCCTTGCAGTGCTGCGTCCTCGGCCACGCGTTCGAACATGGACGTGGCAGCGGATACCGAGTCGTCGGCGCAGACCATGGGTCCGTCCGTGCCGCTCGTCACCGTGGGCGTGTCCAACCATGCGAGCGCCGCGGTGATGGCGGCTACAAGCACGACCAGCGCGATGATGATCGCCACACTTCGAGGCATGATCGCTCTCCTATTTCCCGCCGTCCATCAGCATGCCCGGCCTCACTGCGTGCGTCTCCGCCATTCGATGGTATCGCCCACCAGCAGGCCATGTCTGTCGGAGAAACCCGCGTTGACTTCCACCACGTATTGCGCAGGCGCGGTGGAAGGAACGGAATCCTGCGAATACGGCACGGTATTGCGCTGAATGGTGACGATGACGCGTTTGGCGTTGATAAAAATGATGTCGAGCGGCAACGGTGTGTTGGCCATCCAGAACGATCGGTATTCCTCATTGTCGAAAATGAACAGCATGCCCTGCGTTTCGTCCATGCGCGTGCGCCCCATGAGCCCCTGCGTGCGGCTGTCCTCGGTTTCCGCGATTTCCACGCGGATGGTGGCTTTGGGATTGCCGTCCGCGCCCAGAAAATCCAAGGCGGCGTCATCGCGGAAGCGCACGGTGGAAGATGGTGCCGCTTTGTCCGCACGTTCCGACAAGGTTCGCGTTGCATCGTCGTCGCGGTGATCGATCAGATAGCGCGATACAATGAGAAAAACGATGATGAGAAAGAGCAGAATTCCCGCGATAGTAATCAGCGGTGCCCAGCGGCGCAAGGTGGTGGGGGCTTGGGATTGTTTCGACATGGATGCGTGCGCGAGTGGTGGTACGATTTCGATGAAATAATTTGCTGTTTCGACGGCACTTCACCAAAACGCCCCTTCCCCGCCGATAATTCCGGTGTCGGCAGCGGAGGACCATGACAGGTGGACGTAAGTCATGGTCAAATCTGCATTTAGCCGTGCTCATCTCTGGCGGGACATGCGCTTTCCTGCGTACATTGTTGTAACCTTCGCAATATGGCCGATGTCTCTCTCCCACGGTGCTTCCGATTGTTGCCTCGGTCGCATTAACGCATTGCTCAACGGCAACCCCATTCACTGATTGATGACAGAACGCGAACGGCGAACGCGCTTTGACGAACTCTACGCCCAGTTTGATCGGCGGGTTCTGGCATATTGCCTGTACGTTCTCAATGATCGTGATTCGGCGCATGATGTGTTTCAGGAGGTGTTTGTGAAGGCGTTCATGCAATTGCACACAGTCCGTGAGCAGGAAAAGCTGCCCAATTGGCTGTTTCGCATTGCGCGCAACGAATGTCTGAATTCACTCAAGTCGCGGCAGCGCAGCGATCGGCGCTCCGTGCGCATCGAGGATGACTACGAGCCCGGCAAGCAGGAATTCTCGATGGATCATCTCGATCTGTCCGAACATCTGCAGTGGGGGCTCGGACAGCTGTCGCAAGAACATCGCGAGGCCCTGTTGCTGGCGGAATTCGAAGGATTTTCCCTGAAAGAAATCGCCGAAATGACCGGAGCCACGGTCTCCAACGTGAAAGTGCGCATCCATCGCGCCAAACAGAAATTGCATTCGCTCCTCCAACCGATATTGAACGACAATGAATGAGCGCATCCACGAACTGATCAGCGGGTATCTCCACGGCGGCAACACGCCGGCGGAGGAAAAAGAGCTCTTTGATGCCTGCGGCAGCAATCCCGAAACCGCCGAACTGCTGCGCCAGCATCTGATGCTGTCGCTGCGTCTGCGTTCCCTGCGGGAGCAGACCACGGTGCCGCAGGAATTGGGCAATGCGGTACTGCTCCGCATCAACGAGTTGCAGGCAGAACGCGAGGCGGGCAATCCCGCGCCCGTACCCATGCGCGAGGCGGCCGAGGCACCAGTGCGCCGCTTTGGCTGGGCGCATCTGTTCGGCGCCTCGCTTGCCACCGCTTCGCTGGCAGCGTTGCTGGTCTTCCTCGTCCCCGACAGGGACGCGCCCATCGCCATGGTCGAAGGCGGCCGCGATACCGTCATGGTGCTGCGGGCCGACACCGTGACGCAAGTGCGGGAAATCAGCACACCGGTGTACATCGTGCGCAATGTCCCCGCACCCGCGGGAACGCAGCGCGCGAGCGATCCCACACAGATGCAGGCCGAGGAGGTGGCGGAAGCCATCACACCGCTGGAAGATCAGCAGGTGCGGGAATTTCCCATACAGAGCGCCCTGGCCGATGTGATCACCTCCGGACAGCGTGAAGCGCGTGTTCTGCATTTTCTCGAGCAATACAACAGCATGCTGGCGACAGTGGAGAGCGTGCAGCTTTCCTCCAAGGACCGTGTCACCCAATAATTTCACCTCATGATGCGTCACCGCCGCCCAATCCTCCTGTCCGCTTTCTGCATTGCACTTTGGATGTGGCCCGCGTATTCCGGTGCCCAGGACATTTCCCGCTACAGCATCATCGGAGGGGGAGAATTGTTCGACCGCGAAGTGCAGTCCGCCTTGCGGAAAGCACCGGCGGATTTGGGAATGCCCCGTCTCGATTGCGCTGTCGAATATCTCCGTCGCCTGAGTGGCGAGGAGATCGTGTACCGAAGGGGTCCCATCGATTTGCATCAATCCCAACCCGCGTTCCGACAGGTGGATACCGAGCAGGGAAGCTACCCCACGGGCAGTGGCAACGCGACGGTGCCCTTCCACGGAGGCATGGTGCTGGACTTGCCGCGCGCGGGTGAAACCGACGAGCAACTCTCGGTCAATCCGTCAGGATTCCACTACATGGTGCGCGTGGCGGTGATTCCCGAACTGTACGCCGACGCCGCGCTGCGCGCACGCGTGGTACTCGAGCGTGCGGTGGTGGAGGTGCAGGGCGAGCAGGTGCGCGTACTGAGCAGCGAGGTGTTTTCGCGCCCTGTGGATCTTGAAGGGAATCTTCCGCTGAAATTCGATCTCCCCACCTGGGATGCGACAGCCGACGACGGCACACCGCTCATTCCCTCGTCACTGCATGAGGCCGTGCTCATCACGCTGGAAACGCCGAGACATTTCGCTATACCGCCGTCCTCGCCCGATCCCTTCAGTGGACAGACGCAGATTAGCTACTCTGTGCCTAGAAGCAGTGCGGTCAAATTGTCCATCCGCGTCATGGGCGAGGAGCGCGTACTCGACGAAGGACGGCGCGAAGCCGGCACCTACGATGTGGTGTGGAATGCCGCCGACGTGCCCGACGGCACGTACGATGTGCGATTGGAAGCCAGTACACCCGATGGCGCGGCGCTGTACAGCGAGGAACGCAGCATCACCAAAGACGTGAACGCGGCGGCATTCAATCCGCAGGAAGCTTTTACCCCGCCTGTCAGAGTGCTGGACCTGCGACGCTTTGCCGTGAGCATGGAAAGCGGTCTGGCGTATCAAACACCGGTGGACAAGGCGAAGGCCTTGCGCAACATGTTCACCCACGTTGCCCTGCGACTTGGCTACCGCGTGTTCTCCTGGCTGGAAGCCGGCGTCGTGGCGGGACAGGATGCATTTCACGAGAAACCCGCCGCGAATGTGGACATCGACAGAATCAACGATTTTGGCGGAGTGGTGGGCATGACGTACGGATACGCGGGCCCGTATCTGCGCTATCTTCCGGGAAACGCGCCGCTGAGCTTCTTCGCGCAAGGATCGGCGGTGTTCAGTGATGCCGCCACGGCGGTGGAAGTGGCGGCGGGCGCGCGCATTGCGCTGTGGCGTCAGGTGGACGGTTACATCGGCCCCGCCATGTTGATGCATCTGAACCATCAACGAAGCACGAAATTCGGTCTCCACTACGGCCTGACGGTGAGGTTCTGATGCGGCGGAAACGAATACATGTTCTGCTTTTCATCGCTTCGGTGGCAATGCTGTCGTGTGATTTTCCATCTGATCCGCCACTGAAAAACGACTCGATGGAGGTGACGCCACTTCCGGACGAAGTGGACTCCACCAAGACCCTTCTCCCGCTCAAGGGCAACGAATCCTGGACGTTTTTCTCCGCGCAGCAGGGGCGTCCATCACCTCCCCGCACGGTGAGTTTGCGCTTTCTCGAAAAGGATGGAGAGAAGTTCGCCTTCGTACCCTACCTGCACTTCCCTCCCATGGGACCTGCGGAAGTGGCCTTTCCCGCGCTGCTCCGCAATGACACACTCGGCTTGAGTTTTTATCAACCCTACCAGAGCGAAGACACCATTCGCTTGCAGCGCTTTCCCAAGCACATCTTCACCCTGCCCTTCCCCGCCCGCAGAGGCACGCAGTGGAAGCACGCGGATTACCGCGTGTTCTGCACCCACACCGATACGTTGCTGAATGTTTGGGGAACAGGTGTGCAGCTTCCCACCTACCGCTACGAAGTGTGGCGAGGTCCGATGTGGCTGTCGACGCTGTATGTGGTACGGAATGTGGCTGTATTGCGTGTGGAAACGTACGATGTGAATTACCACACGTTCAGTTGGCGCCTCTGACCTTGTTCCTCCGCTCGGCTTTTTTCCCCATATTTCCGCATGGCGGTTTCGTACGGGATAGCACTACTCTGCACCACGCGATCTCTCGGTGGCATTGAACTCAACGTGCTGCGGCTCGCGACGTGGATGTCCGAGCGCGGTCATCGCTGCATGGTATTCGGCGTGGATGGCGCGCCAATGCTCGAGCGCGCTGCCGCCGCTGGTCTGACGGCGATATCGCTGGGTCGCCCCCGCCGCTACGGCGCATTTCGCGAGGCCGCGCTGCTGGCGGAGCATATGCGCGCAGGAAAATTGGATGCGTTGTGTGTGAATTCTCCCATGGACCTCAATCTGGGGGTGCTCGCCCGCCGCAAAGGGCGAAAAGCGTGGAAACTGCTGCAAATTCAACACATGCAATTCGGCGGGATGAAGAAGGATTGCTTCCACTCCTGGGAATATTCCCATCTCGACGCGTGGATCGCGCCGCTGCCCTGGCTGGCCGAACAGACCACGCGCCATACGCGCATCCCCCCGGAGCGCATTCATGTGATTCCCTTCGGCGTGGAGATGATGCAATTTGCCGCCATGCCCGCCAGGACTGTCGCACGGGAGCAGCTGGGCATACCTGCGGACTGCGTTCTCGCCGGAACGATCGGCCGCTACGATCGCGGCAAAGGCCAGGAATACCTGCTGCGCGCGCTGGCACTGTCGACCGATTCGCGCCTGCACGCGTTGCTGCTGGGCGAGGATACGCGCGGAGAGGATCAAGGCTACGGGGATGAATTGCGATCGCTCGTGACGGAATTGAATCTGGAGGAACGCGTGCACATGCTGCCCTTCAGGCAGGATGTGTCCACCGCCTACGCCGCCATGGATGTGTTCGTCCTGACATCCATCTCCGAGACGTACGGCATGGTGACCATCGAAGCCATGAGCGCTGGTTTGCCCGTGGTGGCAACCAACAGCGCCGGCACACCCGACATCATCACGCATGAAGAAAGCGGCCTGCTCGTGCCTGTGCGCGACGCCGATGCGCTTGCGCGTGCGCTCGATCGACTGCGGAGCGATCCCGTGCTCGCACAGCGAATCGCAAGCAAGGCACGAAGCATCGCACATGCGTGTTATTCCCACACACAGCAATGCGAACACATGGAGGCATTGCTCGATACGCTGCACAACGCATCCTGATCACTTTTTCGTACCATTGAGGATAGTCCCATGAAATACATCGCCACTCTCGCTATGCTCGCCGTGACCCTGCTCGGCGCCTGCAACACCAAGAACGAAGCTGCCGACGGCGCGCAACCGCAGACGGGTGCCCCCGCCGTCGCGACAGAAGGCAAGCGCGACGTGAGCACAGCGACGCTCGTCGCCATCGACCCCGAAATCAAGAGCTTCGACGAAGCCGTCGCCACGGCGAAATCGGCCTATGACAAACAGTCGAACGACGCGAATAAAACCGCCCTCATCGATGCCTACATGCGCTTCGCTGATTACATGCAGTACGAAAGTCCCGTGTCTCCCCGCCAGGGCAAGTACCACCGCGCGTTGATCGAGTACCGCCACGTGCTTGAACTCGATCCAGCGAACGAAAAGGCCGTGGCCGAAATCAAGCAGATCGAGGACATTTACCGCAGCATGGGCAGGGAAATTCCCGGCGAAGAATCGATGTAACAACCGACTCATTCTTCCTTTTTTAGCGCCCGCGCTGTCGGCGCGCCTCCTCCACGGAGAGCGTGTCACTGCTGCGGGCGCTTCCATTTCACCTCATTTTCACCCAGGATCGGAAATCCCGCGCTCACGTATCGCATCGGCGTACAGCGCCAGTGTGCGATCCACCACCTTGCCGAGTTCGTGGCGAACGCGCACATCCTCCCGGGCACGAAGCGCGAAATCTCGCGCCTCCTCCGCATTATCCAACACGCGACGCATGGCAGCGGCGAGCGCGCCGGCGTCGCCCGGGCGAAACAGCACGCCATTGCGTCCATGTTCGATCAGTTCGCGAATTTGCGGCATATCCGCCGCAATAACCACTGTGCCCATCGCCATGGCCTCGAGTATTACATAGGGCATGGCCTCCAACGAATCCGAGGTGAGGAGCAAGGCGCGGGCAGAACGTATCCAATCCCCGGGCTGCGCACTGTAACCGCGCAAATGGCAGCATTGCGCCAAGCCGAGCGCGTCGCGCCGCGCATGCAGCGCACCCTCCAGTTCACCGCTCCCCACGATATTCAGATCCGCCTCCGTCCTGCCTTCGGCACGCAACAGCGCCAGCGCTTCGAGCGCGAGTTCGGGTCGCTTGTTGGGCTCCAGGCGGCCGAGGAAAAGGAACGGAGCATCCGCTGATCGTGGAGCCACGGGCGCCGTATCGCGGGGTATGCCATACGGAAGCACCGTCACGATGCTCCGCTCCGCATACTGTGCATTGCTCTGAAAACTCCGGCGCAAGGTCTCCGAAGGAGCGATGACATGCCGGGGGTACCAGCGCAACCAGGTCGCATCCGCGAATACATTGTGCACGGTGTACATCACAGCGGTGTGGCGCTGCGCACCGGCCAGCGCCGCGATGAGCGTGGTGTATCGGCTGTGCAGATGCACGACGTCTATGCGCTCCCGCAACACCATCGCGCGCAAACGCAGTGCGGCACGCAACGCTCCGTGCATCGACTTTCGACCGGAGGTGGTATAGAGTGGCAGGTGAACGAAGGAGGCGTCGTCATGCATCGCGTGTCCGGGGGGAGCGTAGCCCGCCAGCCACACCGTGTGTCCGCGTTGCCGGGCGCACTCCGCGTGATCGCGCATATGCCGGAGCACGCCTCCCATGTGCAGGATATTGTTGACGTGGAGAATTCTCATCGCTCGACATGCCGCGGCAGCAACAGGCGGATGGAGCGCGGGGGCAGTTCAATACGCAAGGCTCCAGCCTCCGCTTCGACGGGAATATGCTCCGGCCACTGCCACATGCCTGCGACGGCGGGCAGGTCTACGTTGCGCGCGACCTCGCTCTGATTGATGACGGCATAGGCCACGTCATCACCCGCGGTGCGGCGCACGGCCAGCACGTTGGCCACTGTATCGATCGTGGCAATATCCGTGACGCCACGCCGCAGCACGGCGTGGCGCGCACGAAGCGCATGCAACTCCTGCAACAGACGGAAGGTCGCGCCCGTGGTGTCGAAGCTGTCGCCCGCAGGCACGCGACCCTTCCATCCTCCCGCAAACATGCTTTCGCGGTTATCGTGATCGGGGACGCCGCCCGGGAAGTCCTGCTCCGTACCGTAGTACAGCAGCGGGATGCCTTCACTGAAGTACAGATAGGTCAGTGCGCGGTGCAGCGCATCGCGATTGCCATCGGCAATGTGCAGGAAACGCGGGATGTCGTGGTTGTCGATAAAGGCGAGCTGGAATGGCCTGCTGCTCTCGTGGTACATGTCCACGGCGCGAAGACTGCGCGCAAGCCGCTCGACGCCGTGCTTACGCGCGAACATGTCACGCAGCGCTTCGGCCAGACTGAAATGAAACACCGCATCGAAGCCTGCGCGGCCGCTGCTGTCGGGCATGGTGTACGGAGCGCAGATGGCGTCCTCGCCCGAGAACACCTCTCCGAAGATAAAAAACTCCTTTTTCCCCAACGCCCGCGCATGCCGGCGCATGGCTTCCAGAAAAGCGTACCAGAACGGCATGTCCACGTGCTTCACCGTATCCACGCGGAAGCCATCGCAGCCGCTTTGCTCCATCCACCAGATCCAGATGCGAATCATAATTTCCAGGACACGCGGGTCCTCGGTGCGCAAATCATCGAGTCCGCCGGGCAGTTCGCCCAGCACCTGATACGGATTCGTCCACTGCTTGACTTCACCGAAGTTGTGGTACAATGCGAGGTCCTGCAATTCCGGCGGCAGCGGCAGCAGTGTGGAGTCGCGCCAGGCCAGTGTGTAGCCGGCATCGTTCCACGCGTGAGCGCCGCCCACGGGTTCGGACAATGGTCCAGTATGATTGCACACCACATCGAGATACACGCGCATGCCCATCGCCTGCGCGTCGCGCGTCAGTGCGCGGAGATCGTCCATCGTTCCCAGCCGTGGATCGACGGTGAGGAAATCCTGTATCCAGTAGCCGTGAAACGCACCCGGCACGTTTTTCTGCACGGGCGTGAGCCACAGCGCATTCACTCCGAGAGAACGCAGATAAGGCAGGCGTCGATGCACGCCACGCAGGTCGCCACCCTGCACGGCCAGCGCGTCGAGTGGATTTTGCTTGCCATTGGCGTTATTATTGCCGGGGTCGCCATCGTCGAATCGATCGGGCATGATGAGGTACATCATGAGATCGTTGCGCTCGGGCAACGATGCCCCCGCGCCACCACAGCCTCCGGCCCACAGTGGCGCGCACAGTACAAGCGCAACGACGGTGCGCATCCAATAAGCTCGTTGCATCATCACATCCGCACTCCGCGATTGATACGCTTCAATGGTACACAATCCGGAGGAATATTCCATCGCAACGCGCAGAGCGCAACAGACGGTGCGAGCTGCTGGTGGATGCGCTGATACGTCGCCCGGCGGACAGCGCACTGCCGATGTCTTTCGTTCCAAAGGATTCATGCATGATTCGGCTGCTTCGACAACTCCCGCTCCCTTCACGGCTGCTGCTCGCAGGCGCGGTGCTCATTGCGGCCCTGTTGGTCCTGTTTGTCTGGATCGAAGTATCGCAAAACCGCGAGGACTTGTTGCGCTATGTGAACGACGAAGCGGCCACGCTGATCGAGACGATGAACCGTGGCGGCGAGATCACCTTGCTCGCAAACACCGAGTTGGAAGAAGCGCTGATCGACCGCCTCATTGTCGCCGCTCGGCTGGTGGACCATCTCGGCAGCCACACGCAGCTGAGCGATGCAAGCGTCGATGAAGAACGGCGACGCAGCAATCTGGGCGCCGTGTTGGTGTTCGACGCCGCCGGACGCATTACGGCGGCTTCGCCGCGAATGGAACGCGACGCGGCGGCCGCTCCCGCATTCGATGAGCTGATCGAAGCCCTTCGCGGCAACACGTACACGTGGCGTATCGATCCCGCATTGATACTGCCCGGCTCGGGCGACACGCTGTTCCTGCTCGCGCATAGACGCCTGCGGGGCGGCATGGTGGCGGTGGGCATCGAGTCAGCCGCGCTCCGCGCATTGCGCATGCGTCTGGGCATCGGCCGGCTTTTGCGCGATATCGGGAAAAATCCCGACATCGCTTTCGTGGTGCTGCAGGACGAAGATGGCATTCTCACGGCCAGTGGCGGTGTACGCAGCATGAGCGCCATCGCCGACGACACACTGCTGCTGCGCGCTCTGCGCAGCGACAGGGCGCACACGCGCATTGTGGACTACGACGGACGCAAGGTGTTTGAGGTGGTGAAAGCCATGCATCAGGAAAACGGCACGGTGCTGCTCTCGCGCATCGGGCTATCGCTGGAGCGCATTCGCGAGGTGCAACAGAGGTCGATGCGACGCGTCATCATTCTCGCCGGCGGTCTTCTGGTGGCGGTGGTATTGCTGTTCGGTTTCCTCATCACGCGTCGGCAGTTCTCCGCGCTGGAGCGACGTCATCGGCGCATGCGCAGTTCCACCGATTCCATTCTGGAAAATATTGCGGACGCCGTTGTCGCCATTGACGAGAATGGGCGCATCACCGCATGCAACAGCGCGGCCCGGAATATGCTCGCGCTCGGCGACGCTTTGCGCGAGGGCGACGACTATGCCACGGTGTTCCCCGACGATGCGTTGCTGCTCGAACACACCCGCCGGCACGGAGCCATCGAATATCGTGAACTCCAATACGGAGCATCGGAGAATTCACGCATTCTCGCCGTGAGCACGTCGGTGGTGCGCACCCCCGAGGGCGCTGTTGATTTGCTCATTGCCATCGCGCGCGATCTGACGGAATACCGGCAGGCGCTGGAGCAGCTTCAGCGCAAGGACAAACTCACGGCGATGGGAGAATTGGCCGGCGGCATCGCCCATGAAATTCGCAATCCGCTCAACGCCATCGGCATCATAGCCCAGCGCTTCCAGCACGAGTTCACACCGACGGCGGATGCGGAGGAATTCTCGGCGCTCGCGCAAACCATCCGCAGCGAGGTACAGCGCGTCAACGGTATTGTGACGCAATTTCTGGAATTCGCCCGTCCACCGCGCCTCCACACCGAACGCGTGGATGTGGCGGAATTGCTGCGCGATAGCATCCGCGTGATGGACAGCAGGGCCCGCGCCCAGGGCACGGCGATCAGTGTGATCGCCGAAGCAAACGTGCATGCGCAGCTCGATCGCAACCGCATGCAGCAGGCCTTGCTCAATGTGTTGAGCAATGCTCTGGAGGCATTGGGAGCAGGCGGCGAAATAAAATGCGTGCTCTGCCGCATGCACGGACGTATCGCGCTCACTGTTGCGGATACCGGTCCCGGCATTCCCGAGGAACAGCGCTCCCGCATTTTCAACCTGTACTTCACAACCAAAGCCAACGGCACCGGCCTGGGCCTGAGTCTGGTGCATCAAATCGTGAGCGAGCATGATGGCGAAATCACCGTCACCAGCAGTCCCGGCGCCGGCGCGACCTTCCGCATGCTGCTGCCCGACAGCTCAACGTAGTGGCATCATTCTTGCATTATGAACCGCGCTTTCCGTCACAGCATCCAACGGACATGAACGCATTCACCATACTGATTATCGACGACGAAAGCGCGCAGCGCGAGGCGATAGCCGGATTTCTGCGCAAACATTCCTACACCGTACTCACCGCCGCTTCGGGTGTGGCGGGAGTCGACGCCGCCAAAGCGCAGCATGTGGATTTGGTACTGACGGATTTTCGCATGCCCGATATCGATGGCGCGGAAGTCTTGCGGCGCCTCCGCGAGCTTTCGCCAGACATCCCCGTGGTGGTGATCACGGCCTTCGGCAGTGTGGAGCGCGCGGTGGACATCATGAAAGCCGGGGCCTTCGACTACATACAGAAGCCCGTGGATCTCGAGGAATTGCTGCTGACCATCGAGCGCGCGCGCGAGCGTTCGCTGTTGATTTCGGAGAACCGCATTCTTCGCGAGCAACTCGAAGGGCGTGCATCGTTCAACGCCATGATTTCCCAAAGTGGCGAGATGGAGGAAGTGCTCAACACCGCGGCACGAGTGGCCGAAAGCAAGGCCTCGGTGCTGCTGCGCGGTGAGAGCGGCACCGGCAAGGAGGTGATCGCCCGCGCCATTCACGAGGCCAGCGACAGACGCGACAAACCCTTCGTGGTGGTGAATTGCGCGGCGCTGCCCGAAACGCTGTTCGAGAGCGAACTCTTCGGCCATGAGAAAGGCGCCTTCACCGGCGCCGAGCGCCAGCGCATCGGGAAATTCGAGCAAGCCGATGGCGGCACGCTGTTCATTGACGAAGTGGGCGACATTCCGCTGTTGATTCAGGTGAAATTACTGCGCGCACTGCAATTCGGGCAGATCGAGCGTCTGGGTGGCGATCGTACGCTGTCGCTCGATGTGCGCATCGTGGCGGCGACCAACCGCGACCTCGAAGCGATGATTCGTGACGGACAATTCCGCGAAGATCTGTACTACCGCCTCAACGTGGTCACCATCACCATCCCTCCCCTGCGCAAGCGCAAGGCCGACATCGGGCCTCTGGTACAGGATTTCATCCGTCGCTTCGCGGAATTGAACGGCAAGGCCGTGCACAGCATTTCACGCGAGGCCATGGACGCGCTGACGCGCTACGATTTTCCGGGTAATGTCCGCGAGCTGGAGAACATCATTCAGCGCGCCGTGGTGTTGAGCCGCGGCGAGGCCTTGACCACACACGATTTGCCACCGAATGTGCAGCATGCACATTCCACACCATCGAGGCTGTCGCTTGGAGAAATCGGCGTTGGAGATTTGAACGAAGCCGTGGCCGCCCTGGAGCAAGCGATGATTGAAAAGGCGCTCGAGGAAAGCGGTGGCAATCAGGTGAAAGCCGCCGCGTTGTTGAATATCTCCGAGCGTACGCTGCGCTACAAACTCACCCGCTCGCGCGAGCAGCAATAACACACTCGTGCGCCCCGCGTCTTCGACATTTCTTGCCACGCCCTCGACATTTTTGTCGAATGCCGATGGCGCCTTCTGAACAAATCACGCCAGAGCCGCCCATATCAGCTGTTGATGGAATGGCACGATACTTGAACTCGAGTTACGTGACCATTCAACTCATTCGAGGATCGACATGAAAAGCATTCTCCACATCACCACTCTCGCGGTTGTTCTGTTCAGCTTCCTGTTGGCCAGCAACGCTGTGGCCCAGGACAAGACGCAGGCGCAGAAGGGCAAAGCCAACGCGACGCAGCAGCAGGCCAAGACCGGTCCGAATTTTGTCGACAATGACGGCGACGGCATCTGCGACAATCAGGGCACGGGCGTCGGTCGTCAGCAGCGTCAGGGCAAGGGTCAGGGCACCGGCACCGGCGAGTGCACGGGCGACCATCAGCGCAAGCGCCTTCGCGACGGTTCCTGCGGACAGACGCCGGCCACGGGCACAAATCCCAATGCCAAGGGTCGCCGCGGTCAGAGCGCGAAGTAAGCAATTTTTTTCGTGACGGGGGTGCGCCGCACCCCCGCGACTTTTACGGAGTCCACCATGCGCACGCGAATCATACTCCTTTCTCTCCTCACCTTGCTGCTGTCCCCTGCGCTGTTCGCGCAGGAGCAGCCCGTGAAACAGCGAGGCACTACTGAGCCGACGAAAGAGCAGAACACGAAACCACGCGAAACGAAGCAGGAGGCGTTCGTCGACGAGGATGGCGATGGTATCGACGATACGCAGCGCCAGGATCAGACGCGGAAGCAGAAACGCGAGCGCAAGCGTCAACGGACGCAGGACACCTTTATCGATGCCGATGGCGATGGCATCAACGACAATCGCTGCAACGGCGTGTGCGTCAGTCCCTCGGGTGCGCGCGCGCGGCGGGGAGGGTGCGAATAATGAAGCGCCTCGCACTGCTGTTGCTGCTTGCGGCCTGCGCGCAACCTCTGCGCGCTCAATGGATGGGAAGCGTATCGATCGAACAGGGGTACTCCGACAACATGTTCAGCACGGCGGCCCGCACACCTGCCGCCTCGCAGGATCTGTCGCTGCAATTCGGCTATTTCCCCGATGAGTCTCCGTGGGCGGTGAATTACTCCGCAGCGTACAGTACGTTTTCGCAGTACCCCGATCGATCGTATTTCACGCATGCGCTGGGGGGCAGCGTGGGGCTGCCGTACAGCGAACGCAACAACGTTTCCCTGCTCGCCAGCGCTTCCATGCGCGTCGACCGCGAGGATTACAATGTGTACGACTACAGGCAGGGCTTGGCCTCGCTCGGCGTAAAGCAGTATCTGGCCGACGCGCTGTACACGCAGGCGGCGTATCAACTGCGCTATCGCGAGTATCCGAATTTTGGTGAATTGAGCTATCTCGAACACACCTTCTCGCTCGCCACCATGACCTTTTTCGAAACGCGCACGAGCATACGGCTCAGCGGAGAATTCGGTCTGAAAAATTACTCCAACTCCTTCACCACAACCGCGCCGATCAATGGTTTCGCTCCGTCGACCACCTCCGGCCTGAGCATCGAGGGCGGCGGTCCTGGCGGTGGCGGACCCGGTGGAGGCGGTCCCAGCGGCGGCGGCAATGGTGGCAGCGGCAGTGGCACCGGTTGGGGCAACGGCGGCACGGGTCGCGGCATGAACGAGCGCGGTGGCATGGGCATGGATCCCGGCGTGGAGTACATCGTCTACGATGAACCCACCACAACGCAGCTCCGCGCGTCGCTGAATATCGGACAGGGATTGTCGGATTACACCGGCATCGCCCTCCGCGTGACGCAGCGCTGGAATCTCACCGATCGCGGCCGCGCTTTCGTCGGTGGTGCGGTGGACATGATCGGCGAGGAGGAACTGTTCGACGATCCTTACAGCTACGACGGCACCGAAGCCACCTTCACGTTGACGCAGTTGCTGCCCTGGAGCATGAGCGCAAAAGCGGGGCTGCTGTACATGCTCAAAAATTATCCCTATGCCGCCGACCTGAACAATGCCACCGACAGCGACCTCCGCGATGATACGCGCATGGGCGCCTGGTTGGAGTTGTCTTCCAACCTTCTGGATGAATGGCTGTTGTTCAGCGGCCTGGAAGTCACACTGCAGTACAGCTACTTGCGCAATCAGTCCAACACCAGTTGGTACGATTACAGCAGTCACAATATCGCTGTGGGAATCGGAACCGAGTTCTGATCGCGGCGCACTACGAGTCCTCTTCTCCCCCGATCCACGGATCCAGACAACATCGCCGCGCGGATGAGCCACGCGGCGATGCCTGTTTCAAGACGGGGGTCGATTGTGCTTGGCTGACGTGTGTGTGCGGAACGTCGGGGCGCGCCAGGCGCAGCGCAGCGTGATTATTGCGCGTGCGCGTCCTTGAACGCGTGCAGCACCTGTCCCGACGCGTCGAGTACGTACACGTGCATTGCTTTCGCATCGAAGCTGAGTTCCATGAATCCCATGCTACCTGAGGCGAACTCCGTATTCACGCCGGGCGTACTCGGACGCTTGCCGCCTCCTCCGCCGCTGATCAGGTAGCGCACGCCATCCTGCCGACGCAGCACCTGCAAGTCATGTTCATGCCCGTTGCAATACACCCGCACCTTGTGGCGGCGCAGCAACGGGGCGAGATGTTTTTTCATCGCGGCATTGTCGCCATAGTGTCCATGCGAGTACACGGGATGATGTCCCACTACCATCACGTGCGCTTCCTTGCTGGCAGACAGCACGGAATCGATCCACGCCAGATGTTTGCGCCGTGATTCCGCATTGGCGACGAGCTGCTGCGTGTCGATGCCGATCACGCGCAGGGTCACGTCGCCCGCCGTGAACACTGTGCTCCACGCGCGCCCCGGCATGCGCCAGCGAGTAATGCTGCCGTCCGCAAGGCGCTTGCCGGTATAGGCCACCTGCGCATCCGGATTCTTGCGATAGTCGTGATTGCCCAGCACCGCCCAGAATGGAATCGGCAATCGGGCGGCTGGGAAGATATTCTCGAACTTCGTACGCCACTGCGTGTCGTCGACATCGCTGACGCCGGAGGGGTAAATATTGTCACCCGTGCTGATCACCGCGTGTGCGGGGTGCGCCGCATGCCGGGCCGCCATGGCGGCTGCTACCTTTTTCGCTCCCGCGCCACCCGTCCCCCAATCACCAACGAGCAGCAAGCGCACAGCGGGAGTACCTTCGTCGTTCGGAGCGGTGTCGCGCTGTTGCGCCGTGATCGGCACCGCGGCGACGAGCAGGCCTGCGAGGATGAGAATGTGCAAACGGGCGGAACTTTTCATGAGTACGAACACCTTTTACTATGGCAATTCATAATCTACCGAGCTTCGATCGAACGAGACAACACACTTCGCGTTACCCATGAAAAAGATCATCGTTATTGGTTCAGGATTTGGTGGCATGGCCACGGCTCTTCGTCTACGCGCACAGGGCCATGATGTCACCCTGCTGGAAAAACTCGACAAGCCCGGCGGCCGGGCGTATGTGTTCGAGCAGGATGGCTACAGTTTCGATGCCGGCCCGACGGTCATCACCGCACCGTGGCTCATTCATGAGCTGTTCGAACTCTTCGGCAAGCGCAGCGAGGACTATGTGCGCATTGTGCCGGTGCATCCCTTTTACCGCATCTATTTTCACGACAAGAGCTATTTCGAGTACAACAACGAGCCCGGCTTCATCGAGGAGAATATTCGCAAGTTCAACCCCGCCGACGTCGAGGGGTATCGCGAGTTCATGAAGCGCACGAAGCCCATATTCGAGAAGGGCTTCATCGAGTTGGCGGACAAACCCTTCCTCACTTTCGGCAGCATGGTGAAGGTGCTGCCCGATTTGCTGCGCCTCGGCTCTCATCGGAGTGTGTACTCCTATGTGTCGAAGTACATCAGCGATCCACGTCTGCGGATGGTGTTCACCTTCCACCCGCTGCTCGTTGGAGGCAATCCCTTCCACACCACGTCCATTTACGCGATGATTCACTACCTCGAAAAGGAGTGGGGCGTCCACTATGCCATGGGCGGCACGGGGGCGGTGATCCGCGCATTTGCGAAGCTGTTCGAGGAGGAAGGCGGCACGCTGCGCCTGAACACTGAGGTGGACGAGATCCTGGTGAACAACCGCCGCGCCACCGGCGTGCGTCTGAAAGACGGAACGGTGCTTCCGGCAGACATCGTGGTGTCGAACGCCGATGTGGCGTACACCTACCTGCGCATGATCAAACCCGAGCACCGGCGCAAGTACAGCGACGCCAAGGTGAGCCGTATGCGCTACTCCATGTCGCTGTTCGTGGTGTATTTCGGCACCACGCGCCAGTATCCCGACATCGCTCATCACGACATCATACTCAGCCATCGCTACCGCGAACTGCTGGAAGATATTTTCACCAATAAAATTCTCGCCGACGATTTCTCTCTGTACTTGCATCGTCCCACTGCCACCGATCCCTCGATGGCACCCGAGGGTTGCGATGCGTTCTACGCACTGGTGCCCGTGCCGCACAATGCTTCGGGCATCGATTGGGATACTGAGGGACCGCGATTCCGCGACCGCATCATGGATTTCCTCGAGAAGAACTACCTGCCCGAACTGAAGGCGCATCTCGGCACCATCCGCCATTTCACGCCCAACGATTTCCAGCATCGCCTCAACAGTTATCTGGGTTCCGCGTTTTCGGTAGAGCCCATTCTCACGCAGAGCGCCTGGTTCCGTCCACACAACCGCAGCGAAGACATCGACAATCTGTATTTCACAGGCGCCGGTACGCATCCCGGCGCGGGCCTGCCCGGCGTGCTCTCGTCCGCGAAAATCGTGGAGCAGTTGATCGCCTGAGTTCGCGCATGCTGACTTGAAATACCTCATTACAACAACAGCCGCATCATCGCGGCTGTTGTGTTTTTCCTGCGGCTGCAAACGCGATTATTTGATGATGCTCTCCACGCCCGAGCGTATCATCATCACGGCTATGCCCGCCATGAACAGCGAAGCCACTTTGGCGAAGGCCTGCGAACCGGCCTCGCCCATGATGCGGATGATGAATTTGGAATTCAGCAGCACCACAAGCACGACAAGCAAATTGGCCAACAGTGCAGACAGTGTGATGGGAATGCCCTGTGTGTCGACGAGAATCAGAATGGTGGTAAGCGCTGCCGGACCCATCATCAACGGTATGCCGATGGGCACCACGCCGATGGTTGAACCGGGTTTGCGGCGCTCGACCTGCGTACTGTTGGATGAAGCGAGATCCTGAATCGAAAGGATGAGCAGCAGCACGCCTCCACCGATACGGAAGTCGTCGGCGGTGATGCCCATGAATTCGAACAGGGCCGTACCGGTGAAGAGAAAGACCACCGATATGACCAGGGCCGTGGCGGCGGCGTTGAAAATAAGTTTGCGGAGTTCCTTGTCCGGCATACCCTGCGTCAACCCCAGAAACAGCGGGACGAGGCCCACGGTGTCCATGGCGACGAACAGGGGGATGAACGATTTGGCGAATGCTTCAAGCATACGAATCCGTGTTTCCTCAATGTTCTACGAGTGTGTGAGAGGTCGATCGCGCTATTCGCTCCCTGCGAACATGCGTTGCAGCAATTCTTTCCTGCCCAGCCCCTTGGTGCTCGACACCGTGAGCAGATCGCCTTCGTAGCCCATCGGACGCATCGCGAGGGCGAGGGTGCGCAACTGCTTGGCGCGATCACTTTGGCCGAGTTTGTCGATTTTCGTCAGCACCACCTGCACGGGGAGGCGGCGCTCGCTGAACCAATGCAGCACGCTCGCATCCGATTCCTGCAACGGCAGCCGCGCATCCACCAACTGAAAGATCATGCGCAGAGGACGTCCGGCATCGAAATAGTCGGTGATGAGCTTTCCCCACTGCCGGCGGCTGTGCTGCGAGGCCTTGGCATAGCCGTAGCCGGGCAAATCCACGAGACGCAGCACGCCATCGACCGTATAGAAATTGATCTGTTGCGTTTTGCCCGGTGTGGCACTGACGCGCGCGAGACCCTTGCGTCCGGTGAGAAGGTTGAGCAGCGAGGATTTACCCACGTTCGATCGCCCGACGAATGCCACTTCGGGGAGGGTGGCATCGGGGAATTGACGTGCGCTGGCGGCACTGATATCGAACGTTGTGTGTAACTGCATGGCAAAAAAAACGCCGTGGCGTACCACGGCGTGGTCATTTCATGAATCCGTTCAGGCCTTGGGCTCTTCCTCGGTGGCGGCGGGAGCGTCGTCCACGGCGGGAGCTTCGCTGCTGGCGACGTCTTCAGTCGCGGCGGCGATTTCTTCGACGGGAGCTTCGGCAACCGGGGCAGCTTCCTCGACGACAGCGGCGGGAACTGCTGCGGCGGGAGCGGCGGTTTTCGCCTTTTGCTCTTCGACGGCTTTACGGCGTGCGAGAGCGGCCTTGGAACGCGCGACGCGATCTTTGCGCTGCTTGTTGTCCTGACCCTCGTTGTAGTCCACCAGCTCGATCACGGCCATTTCGGCACCGTCGCCAAGGCGAGTGCCCAGCTTGAGCACGCGCGTGTAGCCGCCCGGACGCTTGCCGACTTTTTCGGCGATTTCCGTGAAGAGTAATTTCACGGCATCCTTGTCCTGAATGAACTGGGAGATGATACGACGCGAATGCACGTCCACCGGTTCGCCGCTTTTCTCGCGCAGATAGGCGTCACGAGCGCGTGTGATCAGCGGCTCGATGATGCGCCGGGTTTCCTTCGCCTTCGCGGCGGTGGTTTGAATGCGTTTGTGTTTGATGAGCGCGGTGGAAAGCGCTGCGAGCAGAGCCTTGCGGTGGCTTGCGGTGCGGGACAGTTTGCGTCCTGTTTTTGCGTGTCTCATGGTGTATACTTTTCCTCAGGTTACTCTTCGTCCTGCGAAACAACGTCCGCAAGGTATTTATCGACATCCATACCGAACTGCAGCCCGAACTCATCGACGATGGCGCCGAGTTCGGCGAGGGATTTACGGCCGAAATTGCGGAACTTGAGCATTTCGGCTTCGTCGCGGCGCACGAGGTCCGCGATGGTGCGGATGTTGGCGGCCTTCAGACAGTTATGGGAGCGCACCGACAATTCGAGATCATCGACCGAGGTGGTGAGAATCTTGCGAATGCGTGCGACTTCCTCATCCTCCGGAGCGGCGTTTTTGTCTTCCTTTTTCGCGATATCGAAGCCGACGAACATCTGCACGTGGTCGAGCAGAATTTTCGCGGCCTGCGAAAGGGCGTCCTCGGGAGTGATGGAGCCGTCGGTGGAAATTTCCAGCGTGAGCTTGTCGTAATCGGTGCTGCCACCGACGCGGGTATTTTCGACAAGCACTTTCACGTTTTTGATCGGCGTGAAAATGGCATCCATGGAAATGGTACCCAGCGGTTGATCGACGAGTTTGTTCTCATCGGCGGGCACATAGCCGCGGCCGCGGGCAAGGCGAATCTCGATATCGAAGGCGGCTTCGGGTCCGAGAGTGCAGATGTACTTGTCGGGATTCAGCACTTCGAACTCGGGGGAGGCGGCCTGGATATCGGCGGCGGTAAAGGTATGCGGGCCCTTCAGCGACACGATGATGCTGTTGGCCTTGGGGTTGACCGCCTTGAAACGCACTTCCTTGAGATTGAGCACGATCTCGGACACATCCTCGACCACGCCGTGGATGGTGGAGAATTCATGCATCACACCATCGATGCGGATGGAGGTGATGGCCGTGCCGGTCAACGAAGACAAAAGCACCCGGCGGAGCGAGTTTCCGATAGTGATGCCATAGCCCTTGTCCAGCGGCTGCACCACGAAACGCCCGAAGGTATCCGAGTAGGTCGCTTCATCAAGGACGATGCCTTCCGGCATTTGAATCGTTGTCGTAATCATCTTTGAAACTGTTCTCCTGTTAAAGGGTACGTGCCAGGTCGTTCATCAATTCTCCACGATGCATGGCGCGCCGGAGCGCTGCCATGTCATCCCTGCGGCGCACGGGGTATTACACTCTCCGGCGTTTCGGAGGGCGGCATCCGTTGTGCGGAATGGGCGTCACATCACGGATTTCCATGATTTCCAGACCGGCCGTCTGCAGCGAGCGGATCGCGGCTTCACGGCCGGAGCCGGGACCTTTCACGAACACAGCCACTTTGCGAAGACCGAGGTCGTAGGCCTCCTTCGCGGCAGCTTCGGCCGACACCTGCGCGGCGTACGGCGTGTTCTTGCGGGAACCCTTGAATCCGTTCTTCCCGGCCGAGGACCACGAGATCGTGTTTCCGTAAATGTCCGTCAACGTCACGAGCACGTTGTTGAACGTCGCCTTCACATAGGCGCGACCGGTGGTGTCGACCTGGATTTTTTTCTTCGTCTTCTTTACGGCTTTAGCCACAGCGACTCCTATAAACTCAACTGTACGATGTTACTTCTTCGACGGTGCTTTTTTCTTGCCGGCCACGGTGCGACGGCGGCCTTTGCGCGTGCGGGCATTGGTTTTCGTACGCTGGCCACGCGCGGGCAATCCCTTCCTGTGGCGCAGACCGCGGTAGCAACCGATGTCCATGAGGCGCTTGATGTTCATCTGCATTTCGCTGCGCACAGCGCCTTCCACCTTCATGCCACTGATGACCGTGCGGATGGCATTGACTTCGTCATCGCTCAGCGCTTCGATCTTCTTGTCGTGGGCGATGCCCACCTGATCGAGAATGGTCTTTGCGGTTGAGCGCCCGATACCGTAGATGTAGGTCAATCCGATAACGGCGTGCTTGGCTCGCGGTAAATCAACTCCAGCTATACGTGCCAACTGTAACTCCTTGAAGCTCGATGGTGTGATCTGATAACGACGGTTTAGCCTTGGCGCTGCTTGTGCTTGGGATTCGAGCAAATCACCCGGACCACGCCTTTGCGGCGGATGATTTTGCACTTGTCACACATTTTTTTCACAGAAGCACGGACTTTCATGATGTCTCCGTTGGTTCTATTTGTATCGATACGTAATTCTGCCCTTGGTCAGGTCGTACGGTGACAGTTCGACAGTCACCTTATCGCCTTGCAGGATGCGGATAAAATGCATGCGCATCTTGCCCGAGACATGGGCCAGTACTTCGTGGCCGTTTTCCAACCGCACGCGAAACATCGCGTTGGGGAGGGTTTCGGTGATAACACCGTCAACGGTAATGGAGCCCTGTTTCGCCATGCTATCGTTCGAAGTGATAAGTGAGCAACTGTGGTCCGTCCTTTGCTATGTACACCGTATGTTCAAAGTGTGCCGATGGAGCGCCATCTCGCGTAAGCACCGTCCATCCATTCGCCGCAATGCGCACCCGGTGGGTACCGTAGTTCACCATCGGTTCGATCGCGAGTGTCATGCCGGCCTTGAGCACCGGTCCAGTTCCCGCTTTGCCGAAATTCGGCACCGCAGGCTCCTCGTGCAGATTCTTTCCGATGCCGTGGCCGACGAGATCCCGCACCACGCTGAAGCCGTTGGCCTCCACATGCTCCTGCACTGCGGCGGAGACATCGCCGAGGTGATTTCCCGGGAGGGCCTGGTCAATGCCTCGAAACAGACTCTCTCGCGTCACCCGCATCAGCCGCACTTTCTCCGGATCCACCGCGCCCACCGCGAGAGTGATAGCGCCATCACCGAAAAAGCCGTCCTTCTCCACGCCCACATCGATCGAGATGATCTCTCCTTCCTGAAGGATGCGATCACTGGGGATTCCATGCACCACTTCATCATCGATGGACACACACAGTGTCGCGGGAAAAGGCGGTATCGCCGAGCTGCCCGAGCGATACCCTTTGAAGGCTGGAAGCCCGCCATTGGCTCGAATGAAATCCTCCGCCATGGCATCCAGATCCGACACCCGTGTGCCGGGCTTGACCTGAGGCATGAGCAGCTTGTGAACATCGGAGACGATCGCGCACGGTGTGCGCATGATCTCGATCTCCTCTTCCGTCTTGAGCTGAATCATACCTCGGTACACGTTTCCTTATCCGCGTCCGATACGGCCGCGAATCTTGCCACTCTTCATGAAGCCATCGTAGTGGCGCATGAGCAAATGGCTTTCGACCTGCTGCAGAGTGTCGAGCGCCACACCAACCATGATCAGCAAGCTGGTGCCTCCGAAGAACTGCGCGAAACTCGGCGTCACTCCCAGCTTCATCATGAACGTGGGAAGCACGGCGATGATTGCGAGGAAAATCGAGCCCGGCAGTGTGATCTTCGTGAGAATGTTGTCGATGTAATCACGCGTGTGCGTTCCCGGACGGATACCCGGAATAAACCCACCCTGGCGTTTCATATTGTCCGCCACGTCTTGCGGATTGAACGAAATTGCCGTGTAGAAATAGGTGAAGAAGATGATCATCACACCATACACCGCGGCGTAGAAGAACGAGTCGTGACGGAACCACGTCGACAGCATCATCATGAAGTCGTTCTCCGGGAAGAACATCGTCACCGTTTCCGGCACGAACATGATGGACTGCGCGAAGATGATGGGCATGACGCCCGCAGTGTTGACGCGCAGAGGAATGTACTGCGTCACACCGCCGTACACCTTGCGGCCCACCACACGCTTCGCGTATTGCACTGGTATTCGTCTGGTGCCCTGTGTCACCATCACCACGGCTGCGGTGATGAGCACCATCAAGCCGATGATGATAAGGTTGATGATGATGTTGCCACCACCCATGAACTCGCCCACAAGCGACTGCGGCAACCGTGCAATGATGCCGACGAAGATGATCAGGGAGATACCGTTGCCGATACCCCGCTCCGTGATCTGCTCGCCGATCCACATCATAAGCATGGTGGATGCCGCGATGACGACCATGGTGGCCAGCGCGAAGAACACTCCCTGCACCTCAGGCGGCACCACGGGTGCGCCACTCGGCGTGGTCAGGTTCTGCAGGCGCACACTCACACCCCAGCCCTGCAGGGCGGCAATGAAAATGGTGCCGTAACGCGTGTATTGGTTGATCTTCTTGCGGCCTTCCTCGCCGCCTTCCTTCTGCAGTTTCTGGAAGTACGGGATGACCGCACCGAGCAACTGCAGAATGATGGACGCGGTGATGTAGGGCATGATACCCAGCGAGAAAATAGCGGCATTGCTGAAGGCACCTCCGACGAAAAGGTCGAAGAGCCCGAACAAACCGCCACTGCCGGATTGCGATGCGAGCCAATCGGCCAGCAGGGACGCGTTGACGCCCGGGAGCGTGATATGCGAACCGAATCGCACGATCACGAGCATGACAATCGTAAACAGGATCCGCTCACGCAGCTCCTGAATCTTGAACATGTTGCGAATGCTTTCGCCGAAGCCAGCCATTATCTTCCTGTGTATTACGCTGTAACAGTGGTGGCGGTACCGCCTGCCGCCTCAATCTTCTGTTTCGCGGTTGCGCTGAATGCATGCGCGGTAACCGTGAGCTTGCTGCCGAGATCGCCGTTGCCGAGAATCTTGATCGGCATGCGACGCTTCGACGCCACACCCAGGGCGTAGAGCACGTCCGGGGTAATCACGCCGTCGGCCACGGTGCCCTTGGTCACGAGTTCCTGCAAGCGGGACACGTTGATGCCCAGATATTCCACGCGATTGATGTTCGTGAAACCGAATTTCGGAAGGCGGCGCTGCAACGGCATCTGACCGCCCTCGAAGCCGAGCTTGCGCTTGGCACCGGAACGCGACTGCGCACCCTTGTGGCCGCGCGTGGATGTGCCTCCATGGCCGCTGCCCTGGCCGCGACCCACACGTTTTTTCTTTTTCCGTGACCCTTCGGCGTACGTGAGATTTGAGAGATGATTCGCCATCATGTATTCCTGCTATCGTGTTCGCTTGTCCGTCAACCCTCGACGTTCTCAACGCGAACGAGGTGGGAGACTTTCCGAATCATACCCCGGATCTGCGGGGTATCGTTGTGAATGACCGCGTTGTTCGGACGACCGAGTCCGAGCGCCTCGATGGTGCGCTTCTGATTCTCGATGCGGCCGATCACGCTGCGCGTTTGTGTAATTTTGATCTTTGCCATGTTCTGCCTTGCCCGACGATTACTTGCTGACCTGAGTGGAGAACACTTCGCCCACGCTGATACCACGCTTGGTTGCCACCACGCGCGCGTCGACCAGATTCTCCAACGCATCCATCGTGGCCTTCACGACGTTGTGCTGATTGGACGTCCCGAGCGACTTGGTGAGCACATCGAGAACGCCGGCGCTCTCGAGCACGGCGCGCACACCGCCACCCGCAATCAGTCCGGTACCCTGCGAGGCAGGCTTGAGGATGACCTTGCCCGCGCCGTAGCGTCCGGTGATGGGATGCGGAATCGTCCCGTTGATAATGGGGATCTTGATGACGCGCTTGCGTGCATCTTCGACACCCTTGGAAATTGCGTCGGTCACCTCATTGGCCTTGCCCAGACCGATGCCGACATGCCCGTTGCCGTCGCCGACCACGACGATGGCGTTGAAGCTGAAGCGGCGTCCGCCTTTGACAACCTTCGCAACTCGCTTGATCTGGACGAGTCGCTCCTTCAGTTCGAGCTCGCTTGCTTTAACTACGGTAGCCAAGAATCACTCCTTTAAAATCCGTCCAGGTTAAAATTCGAGTCCCGCTTCGCGGGCGCCGTCCGCCACGGCTTTGACACGGCCGTGATACAGATATCCGTTGCGGTCGAAGACCACGGAGGTGATATTCTTCGATTTCGCCAACTCGGCAATGCCCTTGCCTACGATACGCGCCGCCTCGACCTTGCCTTTCGCAGCGGCGAGATCGCCGGCGAGGTTTTCGGTCTTGGTGGATATCGTTCCGAGGGACACACCGCGTGAATCGTCGAAGAGTTGCGCATACATATGCTTCAAACTGCGATACACCGTCAGGCGCGGGCACTCGGGGGTACCGAGGACTTTCTTGCGAATGCGGATCTTCCGCTTCTCGCGCGTGGTGTACTTTTTCACTTTGCGAATGGACATGATCGTCTATGCTCCAGTATCGATTCTTCTCAACTCTGTTACGATTTGGCGGTCTTGCCGGCCTTGCGACGAATCTTCTCGCCCGCGTACTTGATGCCCTTGCCCTTGTACGGCTCGGGGGGACGCACGGCGCGAATCTTGGATGCAATCTGGCCGACGAGCTGTTTGTCGATGCCGCTGACCGTCATCGCGGTATTGGATTCCACGGTGAAAGTGATGCTCGTGGGAGGAATGAATGCGACAGGATGCGAATACCCGATGGTGATCACGAGATTCTGTCCCATCAATTCGACCTTGTAACCGACGCCCACGAGTTCCAGCTTGCGACTGAAGCCCTCGGTCACGCCTGTGACCATGTTCTGAATGTTGGCCCGCGTGGTACCGTGCAAGGAACGATGATCCTTGAGATTGGTCGAACGCGTGACGGACACCTGTCCGTCCTCGAGCGTCACTTCCACATCGGGGTGAAGCTGGCGTTTGAGTTCGCCCTTCGGTCCCTTGACCACGATGATGCCGTTGTCCAACGACACCTTCACGCCAGCGGGGATGACAACCGGATTTTTACCTACTCTAGACACGATGCTACTCCTTCTCGCTTAAGCTTACCAGATACGACAGAGCACTTCGCCACCCACGTTCTCCAGACGCGCCTGCGCGTCGGTGAGAAGTCCCTTGGGAGTGGAGACGATCGTGATACCGAGTCCATTGAGTGTACGCGGAACGTCTTGCGCGCCGGCGTATTTACGAAGGCCGGGCTTGCTGATGCGCTGGAGACCTTCGATCACGGACTGGCCGTCCTTGTACTTCAGGTAGATACGAATCGTACCTTGCGGCGAATCCTTGAGAATGGAGTACCCGCTCAGGTAGCCCTGCTGGTAGAGAATCTCCGTCAAACCGATTTTCACGTTCGACGAGGGAATTTCCACCTGCTTGTGATGCGCACGAATACTGTTGCGCAGGCGGGTCAAATAATCTGCAATGGGATCTGTCATGGTGATTTCTATCGTTGTTCCGTCGTGAATACTCTTACCAACTTGCCTTGCGAACACCGGGAATTTTGCCTTCGAGCGCGAGCTCGCGGAAGCAGAGACGGCAGACGCCGAACTTCCGGTAATAGGCGCGGGCACGACCACAGCGCTGGCAGCGGTTGTATTCCCGAACGGAAAATTTCGCTTTTTTCTTGGCCTTGACAATCAAAGACGTACGAGCCACGGTGTGTCCTCTCCTGCGTTAATCGTTTAAGCGACTTCTTTTTTGCGGAACGGAAGGCCGAACTGCTGCAGAAGCGCCATGGCTTCTTCGTCCGTCTTCGCGCTCGTCACGAGGGTGATGTCCATACCGAAAACCCGCGCGATTTTGTCCACGTCGATTTCCGGGAAGATGATTTGCTCCTTGACGCCGATGCTGTAATTGCCGCGGCCGTCGAAGGATTTGTCCGAGACACCCTTGAAATCGCGGATGCGCGGAATCGCCGTGCTGATGAAGCGATCAAGAAACTCGTACATGCGGGCGCGGCGCAGCGTGACACGCAGACCGATCTGCATGCCTTCGCGCAGCTTGAAGTTCGAAATGCTGAGCTTCGCCTTGGTGATCACCGGCTTCTGGCCGGCGATGGTCTCGAGATCGTCCGCCGCCTGATCCAGGATTTTTCCATCCTGAATGGCGTCGCCGAGTCCCATGTTCAGGCAGATCTTCTCGAGGCGGGGAACCTGCATGATGCTCGTGTACGAGAACTGCTTCATCAGCTCGGGAACGATGGTCGAGTTGTACCTCTCGAAGAGACGTACGCTCTCGACGGGATCGTCGCCGAACTCTTTGACTTTGGCCGCGGATTTTGCCGAGGCGCCTTTTTCTTTGTTCTTGGCCATGATCTGATGCTATGAGCGTGAAAAAATTAGTCGATAGTCTCACCGGTGGCCACGCTGCGACGCACGTAGCGCACCTTGCCGGTATTCTCGTCGGTGATCGGGGACTTGCCCACGCGCGTCGGCTCGCCCGATTTGGGATCGAGCAGCATCACGTTCGAGATGTGGATAGGCGCTTCCTGCCGCGTGATACCGCCCTGCGGATTCATCTGCGTGGGGCGGCGGTGGCGCGAAACCAGGTTGACGCCTTCGACGATGATGCGCTGCTTCTCGGGGATGACACGCAGCACTTTGCCGGTCTTTCCCTTGGAATTGCCGGCGATCACCATCACCATGTCGTTTTTCTTGATTTTGATCTTCATGATACTTCGTGCTGAGTAATACGTGTCAGAGAACTTCCGGAGCGAGCGAAACGATTTTCATGAAGGACTTCTCGCGCAGTTCGCGCGCGACCGGTCCGAAAATGCGCGTGCCGCGCGGTTCGAGATTGTTGTTGATTAACACGGCCGCGTTTTCGTCGAAACGGATGTAGGAACCATCCGGACGGCGATATTCCTTGCGGGTCCGCACGATAACGGCCTTGGACACTTCGCCCTTTTTCACGGCGCCGCCGGGAATGGCCGACTTGACCGTGACGACGATGATGTCGCCCACGCTCGCGTAGCGGCGGCCCGAACCGCCGAGAACGCGGATGCATCGGATTTTCTTCGCGCCGGAATTATCCGCGGCGACGAGATTGCTTTCTTCCTGAATCATCGGTAGTACCTGCTCTAGTCGTTATCGGGCACGTTCAACAATTTCCACCAGGCGCCAGCACTTGCGCTTGCTCAACGGGCGGGTTTCCATGATCAGCACCTTGTCGCCGAGTTCCGCAGTGGAATTCTCGTCATGCACGAGGTACTTCTTCGTGGTTTTGAAATACTTCTTGTACAGAGGGTGCGGAACCTGACGTTCAATGGACACGGTGATGGTCTTTTCCATTTTGGTGGATACGACCACGCCGATGCGTGTCTTGCGGAAGTTGCGCGTGGTGGGCTGTTCAGCCATTGCGTTCTCCATGTTACTTGTCTTCTCCGCTTAATTCACGTTGTCTCAGAACGGTATTCAGGCGCGCGATGTCCTTTTTCAACTTTCCGAGCTGCGAGGTGTTGGCGAGCTGCGAACTCGCATGCTGGAAGCGCAAGGTCGTGAGATTCTCCTGCTCTTCGGAAATCCGCTGACGGAGTTCCGCGGTGCTCATCTGTGTAATTTCGGCTGCTTTCATGTCTATCGATGCTCCAGCGCTTATTCGCCCGTGAAATCGGGGCGTTGAACAATCTTCGTTTTCACGGGAAGCTTGTAGGACGCAAGTGCGAGCGCCTCGTGTGCGAGTTCAGCGGACACACCACCGACCTCGAACATGATGCGGCCCGGCTTCACGACGGCAACCCAGAACTCCGGCGCGCCTTTTCCCTTACCCATACGGGTTTCGAGTGGCTTCTTGGAAACGGGCTTGTCGGGGAAAATCCGGATCCACACCTTTCCATCGCGCTTCATGCGACGGGTAATGGCGATACGGGCCGCCTCGATCTGGCGGGACGTGATCCACGCGGGCTCCAACGTCTTCAGGCCGAAATCGCCGAAGGACACGCGCGAACCACGGAAGGCCTTGCCGGTCATGCGGCCGCGCTGCTGTTTTCTGAACTTTACTCGTTTGGGCATTAACATGGTCTATTTCCTTCTCGATTCAATTCGCGAATCCCTGCATCACATCCGCGCGGCAGCCGCCGCCGAACGCTTGCCAATCACCTCACCCTTGCAGATCCACACTTTCACGCCGATCGATCCGTAAATCGTCTTGGCGGTGGCGCGGGCGAACTCGATGTTCGAGCGCAGTGTGTGCAGAGGGATGCGGCCTTCCTTGTACTGCTCGGTGCGCGACATTTCCGCGCCGCCCAGACGACCGGCGCACATGATACGCACGCCGTCCGCGCCCATGCGCATGGCGGAGGTGATGGCACTCTTCATCGCGCGGCGGAAGGAAACTCGACCTTCCAACTGACTGGCGATGTTCTCGGCAACCAGATAGGCATCCAGCTCGGGACGCTTGATCTCCGTGATGAGGATTTTCACCTCCTTGTTGGTCACCTTCTTCAGCTCTTCTTCGAGCTGCGCTATTTCCTTGCCGCTCTTGCCGATCACCACGCCCGGGCGCGAAGTGTGAATGGCGAGCACCACGCGCTTCGGCGTGCGCTCGATCACGATGCGGGCGATGCCGGCTTTCTTGAGACGATTCCGAACGTAGTTGCGGATCATCAAATCTTCTTCGAGCTTCGAGGCGAAATTGCGCTCGTCGTACCAATTGGCATCCCACTCTCTCACGATGCCGAGGCGAATTCCAACGGGATGTGTCTTCTGGCCCAAGATATCTCTCCTGCTTGCCTACGCTTGTTCGGATACTACAATAGTTAAATGATTCGACCGTTTACGGACACGGTACGCACGTCCCATCGGCGCCGGAAGAATTCTCTTCGCCATCGGACCCCCGTCCACGGTGATGGTCTTCACCATCACGCGCTGCGGATCGATGCGGCCGCCGTCCTTGGCGTTGATCAGGTTCGACACCGCCGAGCGCAGCGTCAACTCACAGACCTTCGATGCGTGCTTCGGCGAGAAGTGGAGAATATTCAGCGCTTCCTCCACGGACTTGCCGCGGATTTGGTCGGCCAACAGACGCATTTTGCGCGGTGAGCCCTGAATGTATCGTTTGATTGCGCGTGCTTCCATAGTCATGATTCAACCTGTTCGGATCGTTTAGCGGGACGATTTTTCGGCTTTGCCGCCCGGATGGCTGCGGAAAATGCGCGTCGGGGAAAACTCGCCGAGTTTATGACCGATCATATTTTCCTGCACATACACCGGGATGAACTTGTTGCCGTTGTGCACGGCGAAGGTGTGGCCGATGAAATCGGGCGGAATCGTGCTGCGGCGCGCCCAGGTCTTGATCACTCGCTTCTGGTTCGTCCGGTTGAGATCGTCAACCTTCCGCGCAAGCTTCTGGTCGATGTACGGGCCTTTTTTCAGTGATCGTGCCATTATTTCTTCCGCGACTTGATGATGTACTTGTTGGACGGATTCTTCTTCTTGCGCGTCTTCAGACCCTTGGCGTACTTGCCCCAGGGCGACACCGGGTGCTGACGACCACCACCGGATTTCGACTTGCCCTCGCCACCACCGTTGGGGTGGTCGACTGGGTTCATGCACATACCACGCACGTGCGGACGGCGTCCGCGCCAGCGATTGCGTCCGGCCTTACCCCAGCTGATATTCTCGTGCGTGGAATTGCTCACCACACCCAAGGTTGCCGAGCAGTCGGTACGCACCATGCGCACTTCGCCCGACGGCAGCTTGACCTGCGCATAGTCGCCTTCCTTGGCCACGAGCTGCGCGGCGTTGCCCGCGCTGCGCGCGATCTGGCCGCCCTTACCGGGCTTGAGTTCGATGTTGTGAATGAACGAACCCACGGGGATGTTGCGCAGCGGCAGCGTGTTGCCGTCCTTGATTTCCGCGCCAGCGCCGTTCATGATCACATCGTTGACCTTCAGGCCATTCGGCGCGAGGATGTAGCGTTTCTCGCCGTCGGCATACACAATGAGGGCGATGCGCGCAGTGCGGTTCGGATCGTATTCGATGGTGTCGACGCGACCCGCGATGCCGATTTTGTTGCGCTTGAAGTCGATGATCCTGTATCTGCGCTTGTGACCGCCTCCACGGTGACGGGAGGTGACGCGGCCTTTGTTGTTCCGGCCGCCCGATTTGGTCAGGGGCGCAAGCAGCGATTTTTCCGGCGTCGTGCAGGTCACTTCCTCGAACGTCGAGATCGAGTAATAACGCGTTGCCGGCGTCATCGGACGAAGTTTTCTAACAGCCACTGCTCGGTTCCTTCTCTAGAATGAAATCAAATCTCGTTTATGCTTCCAGGAGCTCGATCGTCTGGCCTTTTTTCAGCGTGACGATGGCTTTTTTCCAGCTGGGACGCGAGCCCTGCAGGCGGCCACGCTTGGTGAACTGCGCCTTGCGCTTGCCCTTGTAAAGAATGGTACGGATACTGGCGACATCCACGGAAAACCGTTTGCTGATCGCTTTCGCGATTTCAATCTTGTTCGCCTTGACATCCACTTCGAAGGCATACTGTCCATGCTCTCCGAGCGTGGTCATCTTTTCCGTCAGTATCGGCCGCTTGATGATGCTATTCATGACCTGCTCACAGGGTTAGATTTTCGTAAATGTCTGCTCGATCACGGGAAGCGCGCTTTTCTGAATCAGCAGCACCTGATTGTTCAGCACGTCGTACGTCGAAGCTTTCGAAGCCTCACGGATTTCCAGCGTCGGGATGTTGCGTCCGGCCATCCACAGATTTTTATCGTACTGCGGGACCAGCAGCAAGGTCTTGGTATTCTCGATGGCCAAAGCCTTGAGAATGGCGTACACTTCCTTCGTGCGCGGCTCGACCACGCTGAAGTCGTCCACGATCATGATTTGCTGATCGGCGGCCTTCATCGAATACGCGGACTTGCGTGCAAGCTGGCGCATCTTGGTCGGGAAGCTCTTGCGGTAGTTGCGGGGCTTGGGACCGAACACGGTGCCGCCACCGACCCACAACGGCGAGCGCGTCGAACCGGCGCGGGCCGTGCCACGACCCTTCTGACGCCACGGTTTCTTGCCGCCGCCGCTGACCTCGGAACGTTCCTTGCTCTTGGATGTACCTTGCCGGCGATTTCCCAAATGGATGCGCACGGCCTGGTAGACGAGGTGCGCATTCGGCTCCATGCCGAACACGGCCTCATTCAGGGCGACCACGTCGCTCTTCTGTCCTGCTGTTGTGTATGCTTGCACGTTCATGGTTCAGCGTCTACTTGCCTTGTTTATGAATCTCGAGGTAACCCTGCTTCGCACCCGGGACCGCGCCCTTGACGATGAGCAGATTGGATTCGGGGATGACACGCACCACCGTGAGGTTCTTGTACGTCACACGGGCATTGCCCATACGGCCCGCCATGCGCATGCCGCGAAACACGCGCGAAGGATACGAGCTCGAACCGATGGAACCGGGAGCGCGAAGGCGGTTGTGCTGGCCGTGCGTGGCCCCACCGACACCACCGAAACCGTGCCGGCGCATGACGCCCTGAAAGCCCTTGCCCTTGGACGTGCCGGTCACTGTGACCTTCTCGCCCGCAGCGAACAGCTCCACCGTCACGGCGTCGCCCGAGTTCATCGCGCTTGCGTCAAAGCCCTTGAACTCGCGCACCATACGCAGCGGACGGGATTTGAACTTCTTGAATTGACCCATGTCGGGCTTGTTCGTGCTCTTCTCCCGCTTCGGATCGAAGCCGAGCTGCACGGCGTTGTAACCGTCCTTCTCCTTCGTCCGCAGCTGCAGCACGGTGCAGGGACCAGCTTCAATGACGGTGCAGGGAATCAGCTTCCCGCTCTCATCGAACAGACTCGTCATGCCGAGTTTTTTTCCAAGTATTCCGGGCATAATATCAACCAGCTTCTACGTCGTTAGACTTTAATTTCCACATCGACACCGGCGGGGAGCTCCAGCTTCATCAGCGAGTCCACCGTCCGTTGCGTGGAATTGAAAATATCGATCAATCGCTTGTGCGAGCGCGTCTCGAACTGCTCGCGGGATTTCTTGTCCACGTGCGGCGAGCGCAACACGGTATACACCGAACGCTTTGTCGGGAGAGGAATCGGGCCGGACACCACCGCACCGGTGGATTTCACGGTCTTGATGATTTTCTCCGCCGACTTGTCGATCAGATTGTGATCGTAGGATTTCAGTTTTATGCGAATTTTCTGCTGCGCCACGGTCTCAAACCTTCTTCTTGGAGAGAAAAAAACAGTGGGTGGTGTTTCCACCCACTGTCCTTATCACGTTCTTTTACTCGAGGATCTTGGTGACGAGGCCCGAACCCACGGTGCGGCCGCCTTCGCGCACGGCGAAGCGGAGACCTTCTTCCATGGCGATTTCGGAGATCAACTCGATGGTCATACCGTCGACGTTGTCGCCGGGCATAACCATTTCCACGCCTTCCGGCAGGACCACAATACCGGTCACGTCGGTGGTGCGGAAGTAGAACTGCGGGCGGTAGTTGTTGAAGAACGGAGTGTGGCGGCCACCTTCCTCTTTCTTCAGCACGTACACCTGCGCGAGGAATTTCTTGTGCGGGGTGATGGAGCCGATTTTCGCAAGCACCATGCCGCGCTCGAGCTCGGTCTTGTCGACGCCGCGGAGCAGCAGACCGACGTTGTCACCGGCCATACCTTCGTCCAATTCCTTGCGGAACATTTCCACGCCCGTGACGACCGTCTTCTTGTGGGCGCCGAGACCGACGAGTTCCACTTCGTCCTGCACATGCACGCGGCCACGCTCGATACGACCGGTACCCACGGTACCACGACCGGTGATGGAGAACACGTCTTCGATCGACATCAGGAACGGCTTGTCGGCTTCGCGCTCGGGGATGGGGATGTAGCTGTCGCAAGCATCCATGAGCTCGAAAATGCAGTTGAGGCGCTCGTCGGTCACGGGGGTGGCCATGTCCGTACCGGCTTCCAGGGCGCGCAGGGCGCTGCCGCGGATGATCGGAGTCTCGTCGCCAGGGAATTCGTAGGAGCTGAGCAGTTCGCGCAGTTCGAGTTCAACCAGTTCGAGAAGTTCGGGATCGTCCACCATGTCGACCTTGTTCATGAACACGACGATGCGGGGCACGCCCACCTGACGCGCGAGGAGGATGTGCTCGCGGGTCTGCGGCATGGGGCCATCGGAGGCGGCAACGACGAGGATGGCGCCGTCCATCTGCGCGGCACCCGTGATCATGTTCTTGACGTAATCGGCGTGGCCCGGGCAGTCAACGTGCGCGTAGTGACGATTGGCAGTCTGGTATTCCACGTGCGCGGTGGCGATAGTGATACCGCGCTCGCGCTCTTCCGGAGCGTTGTCAATCGAATCGAACGTGCGAATCTCGGACAGGCCCTTACGTGCGAGCGCCATGGTGATGGCTGCGGTCAGCGTGGTCTTGCCGTGATCAACGTGACCAATGGTGCCGATGTTGACGTGCGGTTTTGAACGATCGAATTTTTCCTTGGCCATGATTCTGTAGCTCCTGTGACTTTATGAACGTGAACGTTAATAATCTGATGTTGGAAACCGTTACTTGCCCTTGGTGCGCTCGATGATTTTCTCGCTGATGCTCGCCGGCACTTCTTCGTAATGACTGAAGTGCATGGTGTAGATCGCGCGGCCTTGCGAGAGCGAGCGCAGCGTCGTCGCATAGCCAAACATCTCCGACAGCGGCACGGTCACCTTCACCACCTGGGCATCGCTCCGCGCACTCATGCCCTCGATACGACCACGCCTGGAATTCAGATCGCCGACGATGCTGCCCATGTACTCTTCGGGAGTCACCACTTCGACGGAGAACACCGGCTCGAGCAACACAGGATTCGCCTTTTTGGCCGCTTCCTGGAACGCCATTGAACCGGCAATCTTGAACGCCATTTCCGAGGAATCCACTTCGTGATACGATCCGTCGTACAGCCGCACCTTGATATCCTCAAGGGGATAGCCGGCCAACAGACCATTGCGCATGGCTTCCTTGATACCCACGGACACGGCAGGGATGTACTCGCGCGGAACAACACCACCAACGATGCCGTCCTCGAACTCGTACCCCTTGCCCTTTTCGTTGGGCATGATCTCGATCCACACGTGACCGAACTGGCCACGTCCACCCGACTGCCGCACGAACTTGCCTTCGGCTTTCGCCGCGGTGCGGATGGTTTCCTTGTACGCCACCTGCGGCTTGCCCACGTTGGCCTCGACACCGAATTCGCGCTTCATGCGATCGATGAGAATCTCGAGGTGCAACTCGCCCATACCGCTGATGATCGTCTGCCCAGTTTCCTCATCCGTGCGAATGCGGAACGTCGGGTCCTCATCGGCCAACTTCTGAATGGCCTCGCTCAAATGCTCCTGATCGGCCTTGGTCTTCGGCTCGATGGCCACGTCGATCACGGGCTCGGGGAAATCCATTTTCTCCAGCACCACCGGATCGCTCTCATCGCACAGCGTGTCGCCGGTTTTGGTGAATTTCAGGCCGATCGCCGCGCAAATATCGCCGGTATAGGCGGTTTCCACATCCTCGCGATGATTCGCGTGCATGCGGAGGATGCGACCCAGGCGCTCTTTCTTGCCACTCACCGAATTGTGCACGTACGAGCCGGCATTGACCACGCCCGAGTACACGCGGAAGAAAATCAACTTGCCAACATAGGGATCGGTGGCCACTTTGAAGGCCAGGGCCGAGAACTTTTCATCGTCGGCCGGACGGCGTTCGACCTTGTCGGACATATTTTTGTGGTGACCCACCGTATTGCCCACATCCACGGGCGAAGGAAGGAAATCCACCACCGCGTCGAGCAGTTTCTGCACGCCCTTGTTCTTGAAGGACGACCCGCAGAGCACCGGCACGATCACCATTTCCAGTGTGGCACGGCGCAGCACGGCGTACACTTCCGTCGGACTGATTTCCTCGCCGTCGAGATACTTCACCAGCAGCGAGTCGTCCACCTCGGCCACGGCTTCGAGCATCTTGGTGCGATACTCGTGCGTGATCTCCTTGAGGTCGGCGGGAATTTCGATTTCCTCCCACGATCCACCGAGATTGTCCTCGTGGTAAATGCGGGCCTGCATGGTGATCAGGTCGATGATGCCGACGAAGGTTTCGCCCTGACCGATGGGCAGGACGATGGGAATGGCGTTCGCACCGAGGCGCGTGCGCATCATATCCACGGCATTGTAGAAATCCGCGCCCACACGGTCCATCTTATTGACGAAAGCGATGCGGGGCACGCGGTACTTGTCGGCCTGGCGCCAGACGGTCTCGGACTGCGGTTCGACGCCACCGACGGCGCAGAACAGCGCGACGGCGCCGTCCAGCACGCGAAGGGCGCGCTCCACTTCCACGGTGAAATCGACGTGTCCCGGCGTATCGATGATATTGATGCGATTATTCCGCCAGAAACAGGTCGTTGCGGCGCTGGTAATGGTGATACCGCGCTCTTTTTCCTGCTCCATCCAATCCATGGTTGCCGCGCCGTCATGCACTTCACCCATGCGGTGCAGCACACCCGTATAGAAGAGGATGCGCTCCGTGGTGGTGGTTTTACCGGCATCGATGTGGGCCATGATGCCGATATTCCGCGTACGATCGAGTGTATATTCCCGTTTGGCCATTATTCCTGATTATCCAATCGTGCTTCGTTTACCACTTGAAGTGGGCGAAGGCCTTGTTCGACTCCGCCATGCGGTGGACGTCGTCTTTTTTCTTGATGGCGCCACCTTCGTTGTTGGCGGCGGAGATGAGTTCGGCCGCGAGGCGGCGCATCATGGATTTATCGCTGCGCGAGCGGGCGGCGTTGAGCAGCCAGCGGATGGACAGCGCGGTGCGGCGCTCGGGGCGCACTTCCATGGGCACCTGATACGTGGCGCCACCGACACGGCGGGCGCGCACTTCAATCACCGGCTGCGCATTGAACAGCGCCTTGCGAAACACTTCGTAGCCGTTCTGATTCGTGCGGCGTTCGATTTCCCCCATCGCCCCGTAGAGAATACGGCGGGCGGTGTTCTTCTTGCCATGCAGCATGATGCTGTTGACGAAGCGGGACACGAGAATATCGTTGAACTTGGGATCCGGGCTGAGGATGCGGCGTACTGCGCGTCTTTTTCTCATGATGCTCTAATCTCGGTGTTGCTGATTACGATTTCGGACGCTTGGCGCCGTACTTGGAACGACCCTGACGACGGGACTCAACGCCTTGTGTGTCGAGCGTGCCACGGATGATGTGATAGCGCACACCGGGCAAGTCCTTCACACGACCGCCGCGGATCAGCACAATCGAATGCTCCTGCAGATTGTGGCCTTCACCCGGGATGTACGCCGTCACTTCCTGCGTATTCGACAAACGAATACGGGCAACCTTGCGAAGCGCGGAATTCGGCTTCTTCGGTGTCGTGGTGTACACACGCGTGCACACGCCGCGCTTCTGCGGGCAGGCATCGAGTGCCGGTGCTTTCTTCTTCGCCTTGACGACGGTTCTGCCTTTACGTACGAGCTGACTGATCGTGGGCACGGTTACTGTCCTTTTCTGGAGAACTGAAAATGGCCTTGCAAATCGCAAGAACTCACAAGAGCTTGTAAATGTACAGATAATTCCAATCTTTGTCAAGGGTAAGCGGGTGTGAGATGAAGATTTCTTCCCGCGCACCGCAACCGATGCGCGGGAATCCCTTCAAATCACTCCATTCCGGCCCCTGACTACTGCATCGACGGAACGAACTGCGTGCTCGCCAACGCGGCTTCACTCGCCTCGTCGGCTGAAGTCACGACGATATTCTTGAATTTCTTCAGACCGGTACCCGCGGGGATCAGGTGACCGATGATGACGTTTTCCTTCAATCCGACAAGATCGTCCACCTTGCCGGCAATAGCCGCCTCGGTGAGCACCTTGGTCGTTTCCTGGAACGAGGCCGCGGAAATGAAGCTTTCCGTGGTCAGCGAGGCCTGCGTGATACCGAGAAGAATCGGCTCGTAGCTCGCCGGCTCCGCTTCGCGGTACTCGGGGGCCAGCTTGCCCTTCTTCTTCAGCTCGAATCCGATCTCGCGCACCTTTTTCTTCGACACGGTCTGGCCTTTCTTGAACTTCGTGTCGCGCTTGTCGGTGATCACCACCTTGTCGTCGAGTTCCGCATTCTCCTCGACTACGCGGAAGCGCTCCACGATGTCGCCTTCGAGGAATTGCGTATCGCCCGGCCAGATCACGCGCACCTTCTGCAACATCTGACGCACGATGGTCTCGATGTGCTTGTCGTTGATCTTCACACCCTGCATGCGATACACTTCCTGAATCTCGTTCACCAGATATTCCTGCACCTTGCCGGCGCCGGCAATGCGCAAAATGTCGTGCGGATTGATCGAACCATCGGTCAGCCGCTCGCCCGCTTTCACAGCGTCACCATCCTGAATCAGCACGTGGCGGCCGATGGGCGCCAGATAGGTGCGCACGTCGCTGCCGTCGTGACTTGTGACGATGATCTCGCGTGAACCGCGCTTCTGCGAACCGAAGGACACGATGCCGTCGATTTCGGATACGATGGACGGATTCTGCGAACTGCGCGCCTCGAACAACTCGGTCACGCGCGGCAGACCGCCGGTGATGTCGCGCGTCTTGCCGATTTCACGCGGGATTTTCACGAGCACCGCGCCGGCGATGATGCGCTGACCGTCTTCCACGGTGAGGTTGGCGCGTACCGGCGTATTGTACTCCGCCAGCACATGCCCGGTCTCGTCCACGATTTGAATGCGCGGATTGAGAGTTTTGTCCTTGGACTCGCTCACCACCTTCTGAATGTGACCCGTCTGCTCGTCCGGCTCTTCCCGGAAGGTGCGGCCTTCGTACAGATCCGCGAAGCGCACACGGCCCGGATACGCCGCGATGATGATCGCGTTGTACGGATCCCATTCGTACAGCACCTCGCCGCGCGCGACAGTCTGCGACTCCTGCACCAACAGCGTGGAACCGTAGGGAATGTCGTACTTGGTGAGAATGCGGTTGTCGGAATCGAGAATATTCAGCACGCCATTACGATTCACGCAGATGACGCGATCTTCGGTGTCGTCGTGGTACACCACCGTACGAATACCGTCGAATTGCACCGTGCCGTCGAAGCGCGTGGCAATCTGTGACTGCGCGGCGATGCGGCTCGCCGTACCACCGATGTGGAAAGTGCGCAGGGTAAGCTGCGTACCCGGCTCGCCAATGGACTGCGCGGCAATGATACCCACGGCCTCGCCCACATCGACCAGACGGCCGGTGGTGAGGTTGCGGCCGTAGCAGCGCGCACACACACCATGACGGGCTTCGCAGGTGAGCACCGAACGAATGACCACCGACTCGATGGAGGTGGCGGAAATCGCTTCGGCGTGCTTCTCGGTGATCATGTCGCCGGCATACACCAGCAATTCACCACTGATGGGATCCTTCACGTCGTAGAGCGACACACGGCCGAGAATGCGTTCGGACAACGGCTCCTTGATGTCCTCACCTTCCTTCAGCGCTTCGACTTCCACGCCACGAATGGTGTTGCAGTCGAATTCCGTCACGGCCACATCCTGCGCCACGTCAACCAGACGACGCGTGAGATAGCCGGCGTCGGCGGTTTTCAACGCGGTATCGGCCAGACCCTTGCGGGCGCCGTGCGTGGAAATGAAGTACTCGAGCACCGACAGACCGTCGCGGAAATTCGCGGTGATCGGGTTTTCGATGATTTCGCCGGTGGAACCGGTCAAGCTCTTCTGCGGCTTGGCCATCAGACCGCGCATGCCGGCCAGCTGACGCACCTGCTCTTTCGAGCCGCGGGCGCCGGAATCCATCATCATGTACAGCGAATTGAAGCCCTGACGGCTCTTCTGCAAGGTGTCGAACAGCTTGTCGGCCACACGGTTCGTGGTGCGCGTCCAAATGTCGATAACCTTGTTGTAGCGCTCGCCGTTGGTGATGAAGCCCATCTGATACTGGCGCAGAATGTTCTCGACATCCTTCTGGGCCTTTTCGATCAGCTGGTTTTTCTCTTCGGGGATTTCCACATCCGAAATGCTGATGGACAACCCGCCCTTCGTGGCGTAGTAGAAGCCCATGTCCTTGAGATCGTCGAGGAATCGCGTCGTGAGCAAATTGCCGCTCTTGTGGAAAATCTGACCGATAATCTGCACCAGACGACGCTTGGTGAGGATCTCGTTGATGTAGCCCACGTTTCTCGGCACAATGCGGTTGAAGAGGATTCGTCCCATCGTGGTATCCACGATTTGCATGCCCGTGCTGCCTTCGGCGAATTCATCGGGGGTGGCCGGGACGCGCACTTTCACGCGCGCGTGCAGCGCAACGCGACCCTGATCGTAGGCGATAACCGCTTCGTCCATGGACGCGAACACCATGCCCTCGCCCCTGTCGCCCGGCAGGGCTTTGGTGATGTAGTAGCAACCGAGCACCATTTCCTGGTTGGGAATGGAGATAGGATTGCCGTTCTGCGGCGACAGGATATTGTGCGACGAAAGCAGCAGAATGCCGGCCTCGAGCTGCGCATCGAAGGACAGCGGCACGTGCACCGCCATTTGATCGCCGTCGAAATCGGCGTTGAACGCGGTACATACGAGCGGGTGAAGGCGGATGGCCTTACCCTCGACGAGCAAGGGCTGGAAGGCCTGGATGCCGAGTCGGTGCAACGTGGGAGCGCGGTTGAGCAGTACTGGATGTCCGTCGATGATTTTCTCGAGAATATCCCAGACCTCGGGGCCCTTTTTATCAACAACCTTTTTCGCGCTCTTCACCGTTTTCACGATGCCGCGCTCGATGAGCTTGCGAATGATGAAGGGCTTGAACAGCTCCACCGCCATGTCCTTGGGCAGACCGCATTGATGCAGACGCAACTCCGGTCCCACCACGATCACCGAGCGGCCGGAGTAGTCCACGCGCTTGCCGAGCAGGTTCTGACGGAAACGGCCCTGCTTGCCCTTGAGCATGTCGCTGAGCGATTTCAGCGCGCGGTTGTTGTCGCTGCGCACCGAATTCACGCGACGGCTATTGTCGAACAGCGAGTCCACCGCCTCCTGCAGCATGCGCTTCTCATTGCGGAGAATCACCTCAGGTGCCTTGATATCGATGAGACGCTTGAGACGGTTGTTGCGAATGATGACGCGGCGGTAGAGATCGTTGAGATCGGACGTGGCGAAGCGACCACCTTCGAGCGGTACCAACGGGCGCAGCTCGGGCGGAATCACCGGAATCACATCCAGCACCATCCACTCGGGACGGTTGATGTATTCGGTTTCGCGCTTGTTCTGGAAGGCCGTCACCACGCGCATGCGCTTGATGGCCTCGTGCCGCTTCTGCTGCGAGGTTTCCACACGAATCTGATAGCGAAGATGATCCGCCATTTTTTCGATATCCACCAAACGGAGCAGGGCCTTGATGGCCTCGCCGCCAATATAGGCCACGAACTTGTTGGGGTCGTCGTCGTCGAGTTCGCGATTGCCTTCGGGCAGCGTGTCGAGCACATCCAGGAATTCCTCTTCGGTGAGCAGGCTGATGTCATTGCGGAACATCGCCTTGTCCACCTTGTCCTCGCTGTCCATCTCCGGCAGCTCGTCGTCGAGATGCTGGAACGGTTTCGGGAAGCTCGTCGGACCGGGATTGATCACCACGTAGTTTTCGTAGTAGATGATCTTTTCCAATTCCTTCGACGAGATGCCGAGAAGGTTCGCGATTTTGCTGGGCAGTGAACGGAAGTACCAGATGTGCACCACGGGCACGGCGAGCGAGATGTGACCCATGCGCTCGCGGCGCACGGACTTCTGCGTCACCTCGACGCCACAGCGGTCGCAGATGATTCCTTTGTAGCGAATGCGTTTGTATTTCCCGCAATGGCATTCCCAGTCACGTACCGGCCCGAAAATCTTCTCGCAGAACAGACCATCCTTTTCGGGACGGAAAGACCGGTAGTTGATGGTTTCGGGCTTGGTGACCTCGCCATAGGATCGGGACAATATGGCATCCGATGAGGCGAGACTCACCGAGATGCGGGTGAAGTTCTTTTTTACAGCTTCCTGCGGTTTGAAAGGCATCGTCTATCTCCAATCATTTCGTATTCGATTGTCGGGAAGAACCGTTGTCGCTCGATCGGGGGTTGATCACTCGATCTTCATCTCCAGGCCGAGTCCCTGCAGCTCGCGGACGAGCACGTTGAAGGACTCGGGCACGTTGGGTTCGGGCAGGTTCTCACCCTTGACGATGGCTTCGTACACTTTGGCGCGGCCCTGCACGTCGTCGCTCTTCACCGTCAGGATTTCCTGCAGCACATGCGCGGCACCGTAGGCTTCGAGTGCCCACACTTCCATTTCTCCGAAGCGTTGACCACCGAATTGCGCCTTGCCGCCGAGCGGTTGCTGCGTAATGAGACTGTACGGGCCGATGGAACGGGCGTGAATCTTGTCGTCCACCAGGTGGGACAGCTTGAGCATGTAGATGTAGCCCACTGTCACCTGCTGATCGAATTTTTCACCGGTGCGGCCGTCGAACAAGTCGATTTTGCCAGAAGCATTCAGGCCTACCGACTCCATGAGTTCCTGAATCTCTTCCCATTTCGCGCCATCGAAAATCGGCGAGGCGAAGCGCACATCGTTGCCGAGGCGGCGTGCCACCCAGCCAAGCGCGGTTTCGTACAACTGGCCGAGGTTCATACGCGAAGGTACACCCAGCGGATTCAACACGATGTCCACCGGCAGTCCATCCGCGAGATAGGGCATGTCCTGCACAGGCACGACATTCGATACCACACCCTTGTTGCCGTGGCGGCCGGCCATTTTATCGCCGATTGAGAGCTTGCGCTTCTTGGCGATGTACACCTTGGCAAGCTGCACGATGCCGGGCTGCAGTTCGTCGCCCATCTGAATCTTGCCGCGCTCGCGCTTGTAATCCTCTTCCAGATCGCGACGCGCGTACTTGTAATTGTCGTACATGCGCTGCAACAGGGCGTTGGTCCGCTTGGACTCGACCCAGGGCTGCGTGGGATCCAGGATCTCCAACTGATCCATCACATTGAAGAAGGTCTCGTCGCCCACAGTCGTTCCGCCGCGCAGCACACTGCTGCCCTGCATGTCGCGGACGCCGAGCAGTTTCTCGCCCTTGAGCAACGTGGTGAGCTTCTTCGCGAACAGCTCCACCAAATCCCTGCGGCGCTTGTCGAAGGTGCTTTCCAGCACTTCGAGGCGGCGCTTCTCTTCCTTTTTCGTGTCGATCTCGCGCTTCTTGCGGCTGAACAGCTTGGTCTTGATCACCACGCCCTTCATTCCGGGAGGCGCCTTGAGGGAGGCGTCTTTCACATCGCCCGCCTTGTCGCCGAAAATGGCCTTGAGCAGCTTCTCTTCGGGCGTCGGATCGGATTCGCCCTTGGGGGTGATTTTTCCGATAATGATGTCGTTTTCACGAACTTCGGCACCCACGCGCACGATACCGTTTTCATCGAGGTCCTTGGTGGCTTCCTCGCTCACGTTCGGAATTTCACGGGTGAGTTCCTCTTCGCCGCGCTTGGTGTCGCGCACCTGCAGCTCGAATTCCTCGATGTGAATGGACGTGAACACGTCCTCCGCCACGAGGCGCTCACTCACGATGATGGCGTCCTCGAAATTGTACCCGCGCCAGGGCATGAAGGCCACCAGCACGTTGCGTCCGAGCGCCAGCTCGCCGCTTTCGGTGGAACTGCCATCGGCCAGCACGTCGCCTTTCTTGAACTTCGCGGCGGGACGCACCGCCGGACGCTGATTGACGCAGGTGTCCTGGTTGGTGCGGAAGAACTTCGTCAGTTCGTATTCCACCACGCCGTCGTTGTCAAAGGCCACGAGACGGTCGTCGTTGGAACGGCCGAGATCGTATTGCACGCGGATGCGCGTGGCATCCACGAACAGCACGCGGCCGTCGTGCTCGGCGATCACCATGGCGTGCGAGTCGCGCGCGACCTTTTCTTCCAGACCTGTTCCGACCACGGGGGCTTGCGGACGCAACAGGGGCACACCCTGGCGTTGCATGTTCGAACCCATGAGCGCGCGGTTGGCATCGTCGTGCTCGAGGAAGGGAATGAGCGCGGCGGCGGGACTCACGATCTGATTCGGCGCCACGTCCATGTACGCCACTTCCTTGGGCTGCACGATGGGGAAATCACCGCGCAGGCGGCTCTTGACGCGATCGAGTACGAAGGTGCCGTCGGTATTCAACGGCGCGTTCGCCTGCGCGATCACCACTTCGTCCTCTTCCTCGGCGGTGAGATACACCACATCCGACGAGACTTTGCCGTCATGCACAACGCGGTACGGCGTTTCGATGAAACCGAAGTCATTGATGCGCGCATGAATGCACAGCGAGGAAATCAGACCGATGTTCGGACCTTCGGGCGTTTCAATCGGACACAGACGTCCGTAGTGCGTGTAATGCACGTCGCGCACCTCGAAGCCGGCGCGTTCGCGAGTAAGACCACCGGGGCCGAGCGCGGACATACGACGCTTGTGCGTCAGTTCCGACAGCGGGTTGGTCTGATCCATGAACTGCGACAATTGGTTGGTGCCGAAGAAGGCATTCACCACGCTGGTGATGGTGCGCGCGTTCACGAGTTCGGCTGGCGTGAAATTCTCCACGTCGCGAATGTTCATGCGCTCCTTGATTGTGCGCGCCATGCGCGAGACACCCACATTGTACTGGGCCGCGAGCTGCTCGCCCACGGTGCGTACGCGGCGATTGCCGAGATGGTCGATATCGTCCACCGGCTGCTGACCTTGCAGCAAATCGATGAGGTAGCGCACAATTGCCACGATGTCCTCGCGCGTGAGCGTGGTGACATCCGGTTCGATGCCGACGCCGAGCTTGGAATTGAGGCGGTAGCGGCCCACGACGCCGAGGTCGTAGCGTTTCGGATTGAAGAACAGGCGCTCGATGAGGCCTTTGGCGGTCTCGAGATCGGGCGCCTCGCCCGAACGGAGCTGCTTGTAAATCATTTCAAGCGCTTCCTGGTCGTTGCTCGCCTCATCCTTGCTGATGGTATTGGCGATGACCAGCGCATTCTCGTTGTCGGACTTGTACACACGCACCTCGCCCACGTTGTGCGCGCGGATGCTGGAGACGATGTCCTCGTCGAGGATGGTGTCCTTTTTGACGAGAAGTTCACCGTTGTCGAGATCCACCACTTCCTCACAGATACCGCGGCCGTACATGGCTTCGATATCCTTGCTGTTGATGTCGATGACTTCGACGAGGTCGAAGAGTTCGAGCAATTCGCGATTGGAGGAATAGCCGAGTGCGCGCAGGAGTGTGGTGACGGGGAATTTCTTTTTCCGGTCAATGTAGGCGTACATCACCTGATTGATGTCCGTGGCGAATTCGACCCAGGAGCCGCGGAAGGGGATGATGCGGGCGGAATACATCTTGGTGCCATTCGGGTGCATGGACTCGCCGAAGAACACACCGGGCGAGCGATGCAACTGGCTGACCACAACGCGCTCGGCGCCGTTGATGATGAAAGTACCGCGTTCGGTCATGTACGGCAGGTTGCCGAGGTACACTTCCTGCTCGACGGTCTCGATGTATTCGGTGCTGTTGGGTTCCTCGCTTTTACTCGAGAGGCGCAGACGGGCCTTGAGCGGAACCGCGAAGGTCAGGCCCCGTTCCTGGCATTCGTTGACCGAGTACTTCGGTTTTTCGATGAAGTACTCGATGAATTCCAGAATGTAGTTTTCGCGCGTATCGGTAATGGGGAAGTTGGTGGTGAACACCTGCTGCAAGCCCATGTCCTTGCGTTCGGCGGGGGAACTCCGTTCCTGCAGGAAGGCCTCGAAGGACGCGCGCTGGACGTCGAGGAAGTTCGGGTATTCGTAGAGATCGGAGATTTTCCCGAAGCTCCAACGCCCGTTCGACATCTGGCGGAGGTTGAATTTCCTGAACGTATCGTTGAAGCCGTTCGCGTGAGAGGTTGTCAATTCCGTGCTCCTTACATAGCTGCGTTCGTGGCGGTAATCGTGAAGGCCAGAAAAGGGGTTGTCGGAGGACACGCGGCCGGGCGACAAAACGACAAGTGCGGGTCGAACGTTTTCGACCCGCCGCTTGTCGTTCACATGTAGTACACAGTCGTCAGAAGTCGTGCCTGTGTCTAATGACTTACTACCCGGTCGTTGCGGGGAATTACTTCAGCGTAATGGTTGCGCCGGCTTCCTCGAGTTCCTTCTTCAGCTTCTCGGCCTCGTCCTTGGGCAACGCTTCCTTCACGATGCTGGGGGCGCCGTCCACGAGATCCTTGGCTTCTTTGAGGCCGAGGTTGGTCGCGGCGCGCACCACCTTGATCACGTTGATCTTGTTCGAACCGACGGCGGTCAACTCGACGTTGAACTCGGTCTTTTCTTCGACTTCGGCGGCGGGGGCCGCGCCACCGGCCATCATGCCGGGGGCCATCATCATCGGGGCGGAAGCGGTGACGCCGAATTTGTCCTCGAGCGCCTTCTTCAGTTCCGACGCCTCAAGCAGCGTCAGTTTCTCGATTTTCTCAACGATTTCTTCAATCACGGACATTGTATCACTCCTGTGAGGAAAATGTTTGTTGCTTCGTAATGCGGCAGGAATCAGGCTGCCTGTTCCTGTTTTTGCTTCTCGATGGCATCCACGACATTGACAATGCCGGTGATGACGGCGTTGATCGCGCCGACGATACCGCTGGCGGGCGCGGCAATGGTGCCGATGATACCTGCGATGAGGTCTTCGCGCGTGGGCAGCGAGGCGAGGTCGTTCAGGCGCTCGCCATCGAACACATCCTTGTCGATGACGCAAGCCTTGACGGAAATCTTGCCTTCGTTGTCCTTGACGAACTTCTTCAACACGCGCGCGGGCTCGATCGGATCGTCGTACGCAAACACCACACCGGTCTGGTTGGCGAGGTACGTGAACGTTCCGTCATAGCCACCCACGTTCTGCATCGAACGTTTGAGCAGGGTGTTTTTAACCACCTTGTACTCGACGCCGATTTTGAAGAACTCCGAGCGGAGCTGGTTCGCCTTTTCAACGGTGAGTCCCGAGAAGCTGACCAGGTACAAACCGACGGCCTTTTCAAGCCGCGCCGTCGTCTCTTCGATCACCTGGATTTTCTGTTCTTTGGTCATTCGTTCCTCAGCGGGACAGTGCGAATGGATTCTTGGTGAATTAGTAGAAGCATTGAGAGTGCGTTACCGGCGGATGCGGCCGGCGGGTTTGTCCCGGAGAAGGGACGGAAACAATCGATCAGTGCAGCGAGGAGGCTTCGGCGCGGTCGATACGCACGCCGGGGCCCATGGTGCTGCTCAGCGTGACGCCCTTGATGTACACGCCTTTCGCGGCGGAGGGCTTCATGCGATTCAAGGTGGAAATGAAGGCCTGGATATTCTCCACCAGTTTTTCCTCGGTGAAATTGGCCTTGCCGATCATGGCGTGCACGATGCCGGCCTTGTCGACGCGGAAGGAGATCTTGCCGCCCTTCACGTCCTGCACGGCTTGTCCGACTTCGAGCGTCACGGTGCCGGATTTCGGATTGGGCATCAGGCCGCGGGGGCCGAGCACCTTACCGAGTTTACCGACTTCGCCCATCACGTCGGGGGTGGCGATGATCACATCGATATCGGCCCAACCCTCCTTGATCTTCTCGAGGTAATCCTCGAAGCCCACATGCTCGGCGCCGGCGTCGCGCGCTTCCTGTTCTTTCGCGCCCTTGGTGAGCACGAGCACGCGCACTTCCTTGCCGATGCCGTTGGGCAGCGACGCGGTACCGCGGATCATCTGATCAGATTTCTTGGGGTCGACACCCAGGCGTACGGCAATGTCCACCGACTCGTTGAACTTCGCCTTGGCCGTCTGCTTGACCAGCGCGACGCCCTCGGCGAGGGTGTATTCCTTGTGCTTCTCCACGAGTGTCGTGGTCGCTTTCATGCGTTTCGTCAGTTTCATTGCGCTACCTTATTCCTCGACAGTAAAACCCATGCTGCGCGCGGTGCCGGCGACCATGGACATGGCGGCCTCGACCGTGTGCGCGTTGAGATCCGGCATTTTCGTTTCGGCGATCTCACGAATCTGCTCCATGGTGACCTTGGCCACCTTGTTGCGATGCGGTTCGGCCGAACCCTTCTCGTGTTTCGCGGCTTTTTTCAACAACACCGCCGCGGGCGGTGTTTTGGTGATGAACGTGAAGGACTTGTCGCCGTACACGGTGATGACGACCGGGATGATGAGCCCCATCTTGTCCTGCGTGCGCGCATTGAACTGCTTGCAGAACTCCATGATATTGACGCCCTTCTGACCGAGCGCCGGACCGACCGGGGGTGCCGGATTGGCTTGACCCGCGGGGATCTGGAGTTTGATATACCCCGTGATTTTCTTTGCCATGATGAATCGCCTGTATACTGACTATTACGTATCGAATTCCACCTGACTGAAGTCAAGCTCCACAGGGGTCTTGCGGCCGAAAATCGACACCATGACCTTGAGCTTGCTTTTTTCCTGATTGACTTCCTGCACGAATCCGCTGAAGGTGTTGAACGGACCGTCGATCACCCGCACCGGATCGCCCACGCGGAAGCGCACTTCCGGCACCTCGGTGTCGCGGCGTTCCTCCATGCGGCCAAGAATGCGGTTCACCTCTTCCTCGCGCAGCGGCTCGGGCTGCCCCTTCGGGCCCACGAAAGAAATTACCGATGGCGTGTTGAGAATGAGGTGCTTGGTGTCCTTGTCCAGCGTGCAATGGATCAGCACATAGCCGGGGAAGAAATTGCGCGTCTTGGTACGCTTCTTCCCACCGCGAATCTCGTACACCTTCTCCGTGGGTACGACAACGTCCGTGATGCGTTCTTCCATGTGCATCTCGGCGTCGGCCTGTTTGACCTCGTTTTCGATGTACTGCTTGACCTTGTTCTCATGGCCGGAATACGTGCGAATCGTATACCAGCGGAGATGGTCGACCTGCTCTTTTGCTGTTTCCGTTGTCACGAGCGTAGTGTTCCTTGCTGTCAGCTGCCCAACAGCAATTCCATTGCCTTGGTGAACACGGAATCAACCAGAAACACGAAGGCGCTCAGGATCAGCGTCGAAACGAGCACGATCACCGTCGATTCCTTCAACTCGTCTTTCGTCGGCCACGTCACCTTGCGCATTTCCTTGGTGACACCGTTGAAAAACTCCAGAATTTTTTCCTTCATGATGCTGCCGACGCTGTTGCGTGAAATGTTGCACGAGAGGAGGGACTCGAACCCCCAACCTGCGGTTTTGGAGACCGCTGCTCTACCAATTAAGCTACTCTCGTACGCTGAATTATTTGGTTTCTTTGAAAATCACATGCTTCCGCGCCATCGGGTCGTACTTCTTGAACTCCACGCGCTGCGGATGCTTCTGCTTGTTCTTCTTCGTCGAATATCGATACCCCGTACCCGCCGTACTCTCCAGGGTGATGATAATCCTGCCTTTGTTTCCTTTAGCCATGACCGTTCGTCACTGTTGCTGAAATTGCGAATACGACAAAAGGTACCTTTGTACCTTGAGCTCACGACCGGGATTGAACCGGTGACCTCTTCCTTACCAAGGAAGTGCTCTACCAACTGAGCTACGTGAGCGTGGAGCGGGAGACGGGACTCGAACCCGCAACCAACAGCTTGGAAGGCTGTGACTCTGCCAATTGAGTTACCCCCGCGTTGGAGGGCCCGCGCAAGGCGGCCGTTGGTGTGGTGGGGGTAGGATTCGAACCTACGAAGTCGTTAAGACAACAGATTTACAGTCTGTCCCGGTTGGCCACTTCGGTACCCCACCGTCTTTCCAGTTGAGCTGGCGACCAGACTTGAACTGGTGACCTGCTGATTACAAGTCAGCTGCTCTACCAACTGAGCTACGCCAGCAGGTATGTCCACAAAATGTGGACAGGATCACAAATATATTCAAAAAATGGTGAAAGTCAAATATCGCGAATGGGTTCCCGCGGAAAAATGCACGGGATCAGAGATTTTTTTTCAAAAATTCCACAATGGCCCGCTCCAAACCAACGCTCGCAGCCAGAATATCCGTGCCATGTCCCGCATTGTCGTAACGCTCGGTGCGCATGCTCTTGGCCACCTTGGCGTACGCATCCAACGTCTCCACCGATCGCACATCCTCCTTGCTCGCCACCGCAAATATCGGACGCGATGCTACTTTTTTAATCGCATCCTCGGTGGGCAACTCATTGAAGTAATTCAGGCCGGGACTCAACAACACCAGCGCCTTCACCGACGCATCCCCAGCCGCGTACATCAATGCGTTGCTGCTGCCGTACGATGCGCCGATGATGCCGATGCGCGCAGGATCCACCGAAGCATGCCCTCGCAGAAATCCCACCGCCGCTTCCACGTCCAGACGTGCCTTGCGATCGGGCCGCACGCTCTTGCCGTCGGCGGTTTTCAGCGAGCCGCCGTAACCGCGCATATCGATAGCCAGCACGGTGAATCCCGCCTGCTGCAAGCCGCGCGCCAATGATGCGAAACTTCCACGATCGCTGCGCCACTGATGCAGGCACAGCACCGCCGGCGCTTTGGCTCCCGCCGCGTACAGCGTGCCGGTGATCACCACGCCATCGCTGGTCGTGAAGCGTACGTCCTCCGTGCCGCCTTTCACCGTGCTTGCCGCGGCGCCCATGGCCGCCGACTCCGATGCCGCGCCATCGCTTCTGGATTGGCAGTGCATCAGTAGCAGTGCGCACAGCGCCAGTGTCAGTATTCCGCTTCGTGTCATAGCTCTCCTCCTGTGCTTGCTCATCGAGCCCGTTGCTCCAGCAAAGTCCATATCTCCGCCGCCGTGTCTCGCGCTTCCGGCCCCGGAACAACACGCGTGAGATCGTTCCGCTTGCGAAACCATGTCATCTGCCTGCGTGCGTATTGCCACGTGTGCTGCTTGATGAGCATGATTGCGCGTTGCAGCGAGATCGAACCCGCAAAATACTCGATCAGTTCCTGATAACCAACGGATCGCAGGGCGTTGCAGGCGGGATCGACTCCCGCCTCGAGCAGTGAGCGCACCTCGCGCTCGAGTCCGGCCTCGACCATGGCATCCACCCGCGTTTCGATGCGTCGTCGCAACTCCTTGTGATCCAGCGTGAACAGGAAACCCACGGTCTCATGACGGCGCTCGGGCATGTGCTGCTTGCGATAGCGCGAATACGGCTCGCCGCTGAGCAAACACACCTCCAGGGCGCGGATGACGCGTACGGGATTGCGCGTGTCGACGAAAGCCGCACTTCCGGGATCCAACGCGAACAATTCCCTCACCAACGTCGCCAATCCCTCCTCCGCCGCACGTTGCTCAAGCCGCGACCGCAAGGCCGCATCCACAGCGGGCGCCGCGAATATGCCGCACTCGATCATCTTGACATACAACCCCGTGCCTCCGGTCACCAGTACGCGCTTCCCGCGACTTCTGATGTCCTCGATCCACCGCTGGGCATCCTCGTGAAACCTGCCCGCAGAGTACTCGTCGCCCGCGTCGCGTATATCGATGCCATGATGCGGAATGCCTTCGCGTTCCTCCATCGTCGGTTTGGCTGTGCCGATATCGCAGCCGCGGTACACCTGCCGCGAATCGGCACTGATGATCTCGGCGTCGAGCATATGCGCAAGCTGCACCGAAACCGCAGTCTTGCCGGTTGCGGTTGGACCGGTGAGTATGATGATGGGAGCTGTTTGCTTCATGGCTGTCACCTGGATGGTCTCGCCGCACGCGGGGCTCGCACGCGCACGCTTCTCACGAAGACTTCCACCCTTCCTTGCCGATGAGCGGTACGAACTTGAAACCCTCGCTGCGGAGGTGCACGAATTCATCTCCTCTGCGTTCGACCAGAAACATGCTCTGTGTCTGCTCGTTGCCGATTGGAATAACCAGTCGTCCCCCGTCGGCCATCTGCCGCAGAAGAGACTGCGGCACGTCCGGTGCGCCTGCGGTGACGATAATGCCATCGTATGGCGCGAACTGCGACCAGCCGACGCTGCCGTCTCCCACTTTGGAGGCGATGTTGTAGCCCAATGCTTCGAAGCGCGCACGCGATTCTTCGAGCAAATCGAAGTGCCTCTCGATGGTGAACACTCTCGCGCCCAGCTCGGCCAGAATGCAGGCCTGATACCCGCTGCCGGTGCCGATCTCCAGCACTTTGTCGCCTCGGCGCACGCGCAGCAGCTGTGTCATGAAGGCAACGGTGTAAGGCTGAGATATCGTTTGCATGCAGGAAATGGGCAGCGCCGAATCCTCATACGCGCGATCACGGAACACGCCTTGCACGAAATCATGCCGCGGAACGCGCGCCATGGCCTCAATGACGGTGTTGTCGGTGATTCCCTTTTTGCGCAGCAATTCCAGCAGTTGCTGCCGCGCCAATTCGTATTGCCGATGCGTGGGCGATGGTGTCATGCGTCCTGTGTTTCCTCTGCCTGCTTGTGTTTCCCCGGTATATCGAACATCGATTTTGCCCCGACATTGAGTCCGCTGCGCAAGGCGCCACGGAGTTGCTCCACACTGAGGTTGCGCCGCAAACGGCCATCCTCGGCAATGGATATGGTTCCGGTTTCCTCCGACACCACCACGGCGAGAATGTCGGTCTGCTCCGAAATTCCCACGGCCGAACGATGGCGCATTCCCATGATAAAGCCATCGATCTGCAACTGCGCGCTGAGCGGCAAGGTGCAGCGAGCCGCCTCCACAATGCGATCCTTGATGACCACGGCGCCGTCGTGCAACGGCGCTTTGGGATTGAAAATCGACAGCAACAATTGCTTGCTCACTTCGGCTCCCAGCGGCACGCCCGTTTCGATAATCATGCGAATGCCTGTGGTGCGCGTGAGTATGATCAACGCCCCGATCTGCCGCTGCGACATCTCCTCGCAGGCATCCACAATGGCGTCGATCGTTTTGTCCATACTGCTGCGTATCAGATTCGCCATCAAGCGGCCGCGCCCGAGAATGACGAGTATGCGCCGCAATTCCGGTTGGAACAAGACGATGAAGGCGATCACCCAGATGTCGGTGAGTGTTTTCAGAATCCAGGTCACGGCTTTCAGTTCCAGCGAACTCGCCACGAAGCTCCCCGCCACAATCACCAGCAGGCCGAGGAAAATCTGAATCGCGATGGTACCACGCATGATCAGGTACAGACGGTAAAACACGAACGTAACCACGAGTACATCGAGGATGTCCGTCCAGTTCACCGCCAGAAATCCGATTTTAAAAAGCATCAGCCACCTCCTGATCCATTGCGGCGAGTATGGCCGCTGCCACGTCCAGCGCGTTGCGGCTATCGGCCGCGTCGTGCGTGCGGAACATGCGAACCCCCTGCCGCAGAGCAAGCACCGAGGCGGCTATGCTTCCGCCGAGGCGCCGGTGTACGTCCGCTCCGGTGATAGCGCCGATGAAGGACTTCCGCGATACACCCAACAGCACCGGTCGCCCGAGCCCCACCACACGATCCACTCCCGCGAGCAGCGTCAGATTGTGTCGGAGTGTTTTTCCAAAACCGATTCCAGGATCGAGTATCACCTGACGGATGCCCATTGCCTCACATTGCCGCGCTCGTTCATGCAAGTACGAACACACCTCCGCAAGCACGTCATTATAGCCGGGATTCGTCTGCATGGTCTGCGGCGTTCCTTGCATGTGCATGGCGATATAGGGCACCTGCTCGCCTGCCGCCAAGGCCAGCATGTCCGCATCGGTTGCACCGGCACTGATGTCGTTGATCAGGTCGGCTCCCGCAGCAAGCGCTTCACGGGCCACGGCGGACTTGGTGGTGTCGATGGAAATGGGAACGCTGGAATGTCGGCGTATTCCTTCAACCACTGGTAGAATGCGGTCGGCTTCCTCTCGAGCACTGACGACCACCGCACCCGGCCGAGTGGACTCGCCCCCGATATCGATGAGATCGGCGCCCTCTTCCACCATGCGCAGCGCCTGCTCCACCGCAACGGCGGGTTCGAGATAACGGCCACCATCGGAAAACGAGTCCGGCGTCACATTCACTATTGCCATCACGCTGGGACGCGCGGCGAGATCTATCGCGCCGTGCCGGGTCTGGAGAATGTGATGGGTTGCGGGGTGCATGGAAAATCGTCGTGTGTGAACAATCTGCATCATACGACTGCCGCTGTAAAGATGCAACGCGCCACGGATATCGCCCACGGATATCGCCTGTGCGTTCACAAATCGCATGCGCACTCCCCGGCGAGAAGTAAAAAAGACCGGAGGGTCCACCTTTCGGTGAACCCTCCGGAACGGGGAGGAAATG
>DAOSDL010000017.1:0-86437 GCA_035362335.1 Bacteroidota bacterium | reverse complement strand
AGTGAAGAGTGAAGAGTGAAGAGATGTCCTCCTCCACGGACCACGATTCCGGTAAACGCAGTCGAACCCCATTCTCGCTTTACTCTTTACACTTCACTCTTTACCACAGTCGATACAGGTAAAAAGGTGAATTGGTAATAGGCGAAAAAGTGAAGAAATGAAGAGTAAACAGCCCGGACCCCGTTCTCGCTTTACTCTTTACCCTTCACTCTTCACTCATCCCACGGCGCAGTACGCTAAGAACCGAGAACAATAAACACAGTACGTGCAAGGTGAACGTTGATGCCCAAACAACGCGTCGAAATACTCGGTCTCTCCACCTCCTCGTCCAGCGGAGGTGCGTATGCTCTGATCCTGCGCGAAAGCGAGGGACTGCGGCGCTTGCCCATCATCATCGGGGCCTTCGAGGCGCAGGCCATCGCTCTGGAAATCGAAGGTATCAAGCCCCCGCGCCCGATGACGCACGATTTGTTCAAGATTGTGATCGATACCCTGGGTTTCACCATCACTGAAGTCACCATCACCGAACTGCGCGAGGGGACCTTCTACGCCCGGCTCGCGCTGGACAATGCCGCGCTCGACGAAGTGGACGCGCGGCCCAGCGACGCCATTGCGCTGGCCGTGCGTTTCGGTGTACCCATTTTCGTGGCCGATGAGGTGCTCGACGAGGCGGGCTTTGTGCCCGAAGGCGAGGAAGCTCCCGACCATGCTGTTGCCGCCGATGCGGTGATCGCTCCCCGCGAACAGCGCCTCGCCACCTTGCAACAGCAACTGGACGAAGCCATCGGCAAGGAGGATTACGAAAAAGCCGCGCAACTGCGCGACGAGATGCTGCGCCTCCAAAGCGGCGATTGATGGTGTGTTGCCAATGTGCATCTGGCCTCGTATCATTGCCGAATTAAAAAAATAATCCGACTGCAGGCGCAGGCAGAATCGCCGCAAGTCGTTTATTGACATAGCGTAATTCCGGCCGCTTCGAGTTTTTTCTCAAAGCTTCCGCACTCGCCGGGCTGGTCGTTTCCAAATGACCTCCCGGTGGTGTACATTCGATGCACCCCCACGCCGTAGGTCCCGTCAATGGGACTGAATTGGCGAAGCCGTACTTATTGGAGAGTAGTGAGGAAGAGTGGCACGGAGTACCCAGAGGGCTTCGCCAACACCGAGGGCCCAGAGGAATCGTGGGTATGCGTCCCTGCGCCCTTGCGTTGACTCGAATAACGCGCAGCGCACGGATAGAGCGGGATGCACCCTCAACCCTTCCTCTGCGCTCTCCGCGCTCTCTGCGCTCTTCAGATGTATTCAGCGCGCGCAGTCTGAAAAGTGATTAGCGACAATAAACGTGCAAGCAACCCGCACATGGCGCATCCTCTACGTGCGGCCGCGTTTCGAGAAGAAAATCGCGCCGCAGCTAGAGGATGCCGGTATCGAAACCTTCCTCCCGCTGCACGAAGTGCTGCGCCAGTGGAGCGATAGAAAGAAGAAGGTCGTCGTACCGCTGTTCCCTGGATATATTTTCGTGCATGTGAATGAACGCGAGCGCCTGCAGGCCTTCGACATCTTCGGGGTGCTGAAGTACGTGCACTTCTCCGGTAAAATCGCCGCCGTCCGCCCCGATGTCATCGATAGTATACGCATCGCCATCAGCGGACCGCGCAGACTCGATGTCATACCCGACCGCCTCCCTGCCGGTACACCCATCAAAGTGGTCAAAGGACCCCTCGCCGGCTTCAAAGGCGAACTCTCCCAATACCGCGGCGCCAGCAAAGTCGCTGTCTTTGTCGAAGGCATCCGGCAAAGTGTGGTGGTTGAGGTGGATGTGTCAGAGATCGTGGTAGTGCCGGCGAAGAGTGAAGATTGAAGAGATGGTCTTCTCTACCACAGTCTTCTTGTCGGAGCGGAAGTGACAGAGGGGGAAAACCACAGATTGCACAGATTTCACGCAGATTATCACAGATGAATCGTGGAATTCCGCGTGAATCCGAGCACATTGACGCCGGGGGAGAAATCCAATGCCGCAGATAGTAGCGACGCGAATCGGCGGTCATTACGCCTTTACTCTTTACTCTTCACTCTTCACTTTTCACTTCCGTCTTCATCCGGTTCGATTCAGTTTTAAAACGAGTATAGAAGTACACCATTGAAAAAAGCTCTGATCACCGGTATCACCGGCCAGGACGGCTCCTACCTCGCCGAACTTCTGCTCGAAAAGGGTTACGAAGTACACGGCATTGTGCGGCGCGTGGCAATGGAAGCCCCGGAACAGCGGCTGGGACGCGTCAAGCATCTGATCAATGATATACAGTTGCATCCCGCGTCGCTGGAGAGCTATCCGTCGTTGTTCAAGGTGGTGCGCGATATCATGCCCGATGAATGCTATCATCTGGCCGCGCAAAGTTTCGTGAGCTATAGCTTCGAGGACGAATTTTCCACGTTCAATACGAATATCAACGGCACGCATTATCTGTTGTCGTCCATCAAGGAAAATGCTCCGCACTGCCGCTTCTATTTTGCCGGCTCCAGCGAAATGTTCGGCAAGGTGCGCGAAGTGCCTCAGAACGAGGATACACCCTTTCATCCCCGCTCGGCCTACGGTATCACAAAAGTCGCGGGCTTCGACCTCACGCGTAATTACCGCGAGGCCTATGGCATTCGCGCCGCTAGTGGCATCCTGTATAATCACGAATCCCCGCGCCGCGGCTTTGAATTCGTGACACGAAAGATCACCAGCACCGTGGCGCGCATCAAAAAAGGCCAGGCGCGCGAATTGCGCCTCGGCAATCTCGATGCGAAACGCGACTGGGGCTATGCCAAGGAATACGCCGAAGCCATGTGGCTCATCCTGCAACAGGAGCAGCCCCGCGACTATGTTATAGCCACCGGCGAAACCCACTCCGTGCGCGATTTCGTGCAACTCGCCTTCGAGCACGTCGGACTCGATTATCAGGATCACGTCGTGGTCGACCCTCTTTTCTACCGCCCCGCCGAGGTGGAAATCCTGCTCGGTGACCCCACCCGCGCCAAAACCGAACTTGGCTGGACGCCACGCGTCAAGTTCGAACAACTCGTGCGCATGATGGTGGATGCGGATATGGAGTCGCACGCGTAATATCAAGGGAGAATGGGGAGCGTTATGACACTCGATGAGATTATCGATAACCTGCAACAGAAATTCCACGATGCGACTCTTTTGGCGGAAAATGGCAGGTATGCGAATGCGATTTATCTCTGTGGCTATTGCGTTGAACTCGCACTGAAATACGCAATTGCCAAACAGTTGAACTGGAAGCGGTATAATACCGACGGGAAATTGAAATTCCTGAAAGTGCATGATCTGGAATTGCTGGTGTCGTTGACCGGCAAGGAGGAGAAGCTGAAAAAGCTTCAGGAATGGGCCACAGTAGCGCGTTGGAACGAGGGAGTGCGATACGATGATCCTGCCAACGCCAGCAAGGAAGACGCCGAAAGAATGATCGAGTCTGCACGAGTAATCGCGGAGGATCTATGCGAGATCTCTTTGTAAGAATGCATAAGGCGATCCGCGCTATCGAACAGGAACGCGGCGATTTTGAGATCAAGTGTCTCGTTTCACGAAGGGCGGATTATATACTTTGGGATCTGGTGCTCGTCGCTTCCTGGTTCGAGCCCTCGGAAAAGGACCGTCTGCGTTTTCTCTATGAGAGAATACTCTCGGATCTCGATATTGATCTTCTTATTCAGTTTTCGGCAATTATCACCTATCCGAGTGGCACCGAGAATGAACTGACTAAATTGCTGTCACGTGTGCAGAAAAGTGTCGTCGCCGGTCACTATCAGGATCCCTCGGGCGATGAATATTCCATCATTGAAATCCAATCGGAAATTGCCCGCTATGTTGTGCCGCTCGTCGGTTCACCCTCGCGGGTGGTGAATACGCCGTGACATGAGCGTGTTCTCGCTACATCGTACCTCTCACATTCATTGAATACCTGATTCCATGCCCGTTCCACTACTCGACCTCAAAGCTCAATACCAGAGCATCAAACACGAAATCGAACCCGTGCTTTTGCGCGTGGCGGATTCGCAGTATTTCATTCTCGGACCCGACGTCACGGCGTTGGAAGAAAACATCGCCGCCTATGTCGGCGCGAAGCACGCCATTGGCGTATCGTCCGGAACCGACGCGCTGCTGCTGGCCATGATGGCCCTGGAAATCGGGCCCGGTGATGGCGTGATCGTCCCCACATTTTCCTTCTTTGCCACTGCGGGAGCCGTTTCCCGCCTCGGCGCCACGCCGATTTTTGTGGACATTGATCCCGCAACATATAACATCGCCCCGGCGGCCATTGCCGAGGCCTATGAGAAATACAAGTCCACCGTCACCATCAAGGCTATCATTCCCGTGCATCTCTTCGGGCAGTCCGCCGACATGGACCCCATCATGGACTTCGCCGGCGCGCACAATCTGTATGTGATAGAGGATGCCGCGCAGGCCATTGGCACGCAGTACAAGGATGGACGCAGCGTAGGCAGCATTGGCACTGTGGGTTGCTTCAGCTTTTTCCCGAGTAAAAATCTGGGCGCCTTCGGCGATGGCGGCATCATCACCACCAACGACGGCACCTTGGCCAAGCGCATCGAATTGCTGCGCATGCATGGCGCCGAAAAGCGCTACTATCACGAAATGATCGGTGGAAATTTCCGCATCGATGCCCTGCAGGCCGCCGTGCTCAATGTGAAGCTCCCGCATCTCAATGCCTGGCATGAGGGCCGCCGCCGCAACGCCGCCTTGTACAATCGTCTGTTCACCGAAGCCGGTGTGGTGGGCGATGGGAAGGTGATAGTGCCGGAATCCGTGTATGAAGTGAAGCGTGAAACCTTAGACGTTGAACGAGGGGAGGGGAGCGAAGTGGCCTTCCCGCATATATATAATCAGTATTGCATACGCGTGCAGAATCGCGACGGCTTGATGGAGCACCTCGCCGCATCCGGGATCGGGTGCGCGGTATATTATCCCGTGCCTTTCCACCAGCAGAAATGCTTCGCCGGGCTCCCCAGTTGCGCCGACGCCTTCCCCGTCTCCGATCAGGTGTGCGAAAGCATCATCGCCCTGCCCGTGTATCCCGAACTCACCCCGGAGATGATTGCGGAAGTGGCGAATTGCGTCCTCGATTTCGTTGGAAGGAGTTAAGCGTTAACATTAAACGTCAAGATCACCTCCCTCGTTTAACCTTTATCGCGTAACCCACCCCTCCCGTTTAGCGATTAACGATTAACGATTAACGATTCACGATTAACGATTAACGATTCACCCTCCCCCCACGCAATGAATTTCTTCACCCACGAATCCGCCTACATCGACAGCGACGTGCTCATCGGCGACGGCACGAAGATCTGGCATTACACGCATGTACAATCCGGTGCGCGCATAGGAAAGAATTGTGTGTTCGGGCAGAATGTGAATGTCGGCAACAACGTGCACATCGGGGATTACTGCAAGGTTCAGAACAACGTCTCCATTTACGAAGGCGTCATCCTCGAAGATTACGTGTTCTGCGGACCCTCGATGGTGTTCACCAACGTCATCAATCCCCGCTGCAAATATCCGCAGGTGGGCAGCGCCTTTTACCTTGAGACCCGCGTGTGCGAAGGCGCTTCGCTCGGCGCCAACTGCACCATCGTCTGCGGACACCGCATCGGCCGCCACGCCTTCGTAGGCGCGGGCGCCGTCGTGACCCGCGACATCCCCGACTACGCCCTCGTCGTCGGCAACCCCGCCCGCATTATCGGCTGGGTCAGCGAAGCCGGCGAGCGCCTGCAATTCGATGCCGACGGCATGGCCGTGTGCGGGAAGACGGGGATGGAATACGTGTTGGAAGAGGGGAACGTGCGTCCGCGGTAACCCCCGCATTTCCGGCCCCCCCCATTCCCGGCCCCCCCCCGCATTGTAGAGACGTTGCATGCAACGTCTCTACCGGGAACGCATGCAACGTCTCTACAATTGGGGGGCAAAACCATCATCACGGTCGTGATTGACGTTGCCATCCCATGACGCCACGTTCGATTCGATGTAGGCCTCAATGCGTTGATATTCATCATCATCTCGGATAATTCGATCATAGAATCTGGGTTGCCATGCGAATTCATAACCTAATCGATGGGTATGCAGCGTGACGGCGGATTTGTACCCTCTGATGACCGAACTGATCGAGTTGGCCTGCGGCGACATTTCCGACATTGCATTTCCCGTGCACCGTTCCGATGGGATGGCCCCTTCCCGCAGAAATACGATACCGTGCACATGATCTGGCATGATGACGTATGGACCAACGCCCACCAGGGATGAATGGTCGGGTATTTGATACCAGAAAATATCCGCCAGGACTCCGCAGGGCGAAAGATGCATCCTGCCATCAACAATGTGCCCGAAGTATTCCGTTCTCCTTCTTGTGCAGATGGTAATGAAATAGGCACCAGCGTTGCTGTAATCCCACCACGACGCCCGAGCTGAAGAAATACGATACCTGTTTAGATATTTTTCGTGCATGATTCCCCCGAAATACTGTTGCGTCCCCGTTGCGACCTTTCCCAACGTCGCATTATTTCGGTACGTTACGCGGTCTCGGTCCCGAAATCAATACCAATAACAATCTCCGTAACGACGTTGCATGTAACGACGTTGCATTTAGAGACGTTGCATTTAGAGACGTTGCATGCAACGTCTCTACAGGTGTATACCCCATGAAAGGCATCATCCTCGCAGGCGGCTCCGGCACACGCCTCTACCCGCTCACGCTCGTCGTATCCAAACAGCTCCTGCCGATTTACGACAAGCCGATGATCTATTATCCCCTGAGTACGTTGATGCTGGCGGGCATACGGGAGGTGCTCATCATCAGCACGCCGCACGATTTGCCGCTGTTCCGCCGCTTGCTGGGGGATGGATCGCAATGGGGCATGCAGCTCGCGTACGCCGAGCAGCCCAGGCCTGAAGGATTGGCGCAGGCCTTCATCATCGGCGAGGAGTTCCTGCAAGGCGGACCGAGCTGTTTGATCCTGGGCGATAATCTGTTCTACGGATCGAATCTCGAAAGCATAGTAAGCCAGGCAGCCACATTGCGCGAAGGCGCCGCCGTCTTCGCCTACTACGTGCGCGATCCAGAACGGTATGGCGTGGTGGAATTCGATGAGGAGCGCCGCGTCCTCTCCATTGAAGAAAAACCCGCGCAACCCCGCTCCCGCTACGCAGTGCCGGGATTGTATTTCTACGACGGCAACGCCCCGCGCTACGCGCGCGAGCAGCGCCCCTCCGCCCGCGGCGAACTCGAGATCACCGATCTCAACAATCGCTACCTCGCCGAAGGCACATTGCGCGTCAACGTTTTCGGCCGAGGCACCGCCTGGCTCGACACCGGCACGCATGAATCCCTGCTCCAGGCCTCCAGCTTCATCGAAGCCATCGAACAGCGCCAGGGTCTCAAAATCGGCTGCCCCGAAGAAATCGCCTGGCGCAAAGGCTGGATCGAGGATTCTGAGTTGCATAGACTTGCAGTGGTATACAGATATAATCCGTATGGCGAGTATCTTAAATCGATAATCGATAATCGGGAATCGTTAATCGGGAATCGTTAATCGAGAATCGTTAATCGAGAATCGTTAATCGAGAATCGTTAATCGAGAGCCGGGGTGCAGGGATTGGAAATATTGACAAGCGCAGTGAGGGAAGTGGTGGACAGTCAGATAAAGGCAACTTCCACCGTATCACGAACTAAGCAGCGGTGACCAATTACGATACCCGACTCCCACTGCCACATGCGGACCGACTCCCTCCGCCTCAGGCGGACCGATTCCCGATTAACGATTATCGATTCCCGATTCCCGATTAACGATTAACGATTCCCGATTAACGGTTAACGATTCCCGATTAACGATTAACGATTCACGACAATCCTCGAATCAACCCCTGAATCAATTGCGCTTCCCGATCCATACTCTCGAAAATCTCATGCTCTTCGGAAATGTACGAAAGCCTTGCAGAGATGAGCATTTGGGTTTCGAGTTCGCTCAACGAACTGCGAGCGATATACAGAAATTGGAGATACTCTCTTCGATGCGCCCGTGCCGCTCCTTCAGCGATATTTGAAGGAATGGAGACAGCACTTCTGCGAAGCTGTGATGCCAGCTCAAAGCGCTCTTCCTTCGGCAGCAAGGTGATAATCTCATAGACAGCCACAACGAGATCCATTGCATGCTTCCAGGCATCAAGCTGATAATGCCGCCGATTCATTCTTGAACTCATGGTGATTCTCCCCAAAAAAATGACAGTGCACAGAAAGACAAAGAACACGACAATGATACAAAAGCGGCAATAATGACATCAATACCAATGAAAACGCACCCACGGAAATATCCCTAAACCACCCCACAGCCCCTGACCCCTCCGCCTCACGCGGACCGATTCCCTCCGCCTCAGGCGGACCGATTCCCGATTAACGATTCCCTCCGCCTCACGCGGACCGATTCCCTCCGCCTCAGGCGGACCGATTCCCGATTAACGATTCCCGATTAACGATTCCCGATTAACGATTCCCGATTCCCTCCGCCTCAGGCGGACCGATTCCCGATTAACGATTCCCGATTCCCGATTAACGCTTCCCGATTAACGATTCCCGATTCCCGCAACCAACAGATTAACTTGTCAAACTTTGCATTGACCGGCGTAGCCGGCTACATCGCACCCCGCCACCTCAAGGCCATCAAGGACACCGGCAATACGCTCGTGGCCGTGACCGATCCGCACGACTCCGTGGGGATACTCGATGGCTACTTCCCCGATGTGAGCTATTTCCGCGAGTTCGAGCGCTTCGACCGCCATCTCGAGAAACTGCGCAGGGGACCGGACGAGCGCCGTGTGAATTACGTCAGCATTTGCTCGCCCAATCACCTGCACGACGCGCATATCCGCCTCGCGCTGCGCATCGATGCCGATGCCATCTGTGAAAAACCCATCGTGCTCAATCCCTGGAATCTCGACGCGCTCGCCGAACTCGAGGCCGAGTCTGGACGCAGGATCTGGACCGTCCTGCAGTTGCGCGTGCATCCGGCATTGATTGCGTTCAAAGAGAGACTTGATCGGGAATCGTTAATCGATAATCGGGAATCGTTAATCGATAATAGTGAGGCGGGAGCCGATAAACAGGAATCGTTAATCGAGAGCCGCGAATCGGAAATCGGTCCGCCTAAGGCGGAGGGAGACGGGGCGGTTGCAGCACAGGACGAGCTGAAGGGCGAGGGATTGGTTGACCACGATGCAAACCGGAAAATGAAAGAAGCCCCGCCAACAGATTCCAATCCCCGATTCCCGATTCCCGATTCCCGATTAACGATTCCCGATTCCCGATTATCGATTAGCAGACACAGAAGATACCAAGTCGAACTGACGTACATCACAACAAGAGGCCTCTGGTACGACTATTCCTGGAAGGGCGACCCCGAGAAGTCCGGTGGTATCGCCACCAACATCGGTGTGCATTTCTTCGATTTGCTGCTGTGGTGGTTCGGTTACGTGCGGCATAGCACCGTGACGCTGCGTGAGCCCCGCCGCATGGCAGGCGAACTCGAACTGGCCGACGCCGACGTGCGCTGGTTCCTCTCGCTCGAGCGCGAAGATTTGCCCCCCGAAGCCCGCAACGGCGGCCGCAGCACCTATCGCAGCATCACCGTGGACGGCGAAGAAGTGGAATTCACCGGCGGCTTCACCGATCTGCATACCGAAGTATACCGCCGCATCCTCGCCGGACAGGGTTTCGGGATAGGGGACGCATATCCAAGTATACAGTTGGTGCATAACCTCCGTACCTGACCCAACGCACGCTCCCGTTTAATGTTTAGCGCTTAACTTCCTTCCCGTCCCCCGCGTCTCGATCCATCCATAACATGGACGCAATGAATCTGGATCTGCAGCGCATTTTTACTGCAAAGCAAGAGCGACGACAGGCGTTAGCCAAGCTCCCGATTGAAGAAAAAGTCCGTATTCTCGTCAAGCTGCAAACCGTCGCAGCACCACTGCTTCGCGCGCGGGGCAAAGCGGTATACATTTGGAAGCTGGACGATACGCCGGAAGACGCCGAGTGAGATTTGGGCTTTGGTATCTGCGACGCCTACCCGAGGATACAACTGGTATATAATCTCCGTGTATGACACCTGGTTGAGCGAGAGTCAAAAATGAACGTGTGCGTACTGCGATAAAGTTGTATCGCTCTTGCGACGAATAAAATGCTTGTAAAATAGTAGGATAAACTTTTGAAGCATTTTTTAAAGAAATTGCTGCGATACTTTGGCGTCGACGTCAAAAAAATCCCGCACTATAAAGAACTGCGTGCGAACATCCCGGAGTTTCACGTTGATCTTGATGGCGAAAAGCGCTTCAGGTACAACGAGGATGCCCACACAGCGATAAATCTTGTGCGTCGACATACGATGCTTCCCTATGTGAATCTGATGACTCTCTATGAGCAGGTGCGATACCTCGAGGGTGCAGGTATAGAAGGGGATCTGGTGGAGTGTGGTGTCTGGAAAGGTGGTGCTTGTGGTCTGATGGCTTTGGCGAATCTGAGGTACGGACAACATCGTCGAACGATTCACATGTACGACATATTCGATAACATCTGTGAGCCCGATGAGGAAAAAGATGGAGAGACTGCGCGGCAAGAGGTGAGTCTGCTTGCAGGAAGACGGGTTGAGGCAAAGGGGAGGTTGATCCCAATCGAAGGCGTATATCGCAATTTTGGCGGACCGGGGACCATCGAGGAAAATAGAATGCTCATGGAGGAGATGGTCGGATATGATCCGATATATATAAGTTATCACAAGGGATGGTTTCAAGAAACAGTCAATGATGCTTCTCAAAAGCCGGAACGGATCGCATTGCTGCGTTTGGATGGCGATTTGTATCATTCAATTAAAGTTTGTCTTGAGGGATTGTATGAGCGGGTAATTGTCGGTGGCTTCATCGTTATCGATGATTACGGATATTACTCGGGATGTACCAAGGCGGTTGACGAGTTCCGCGAATCTCGCGGCATCAAAGGATATCTTCATTATTCAAGCGGGACGTGTCGCTATTGGATAAAATCATGATAGTGCCGTGCTTCATGGTTCGATCTCCGAAAAAACAAACATGAAGGACGGTTGCGATGACTGAAGTGAGGGAGATGACGCGTTCTGAGAGAACGAAACGTAACGTCGTCGCTCTGCTGTTGAGAAAGGGACTGGGGGTTGGAATCAGTGTCCTTCTCGTTCCGCTTACCCTGAAGTATCTCGGGTCGGTGGAATACGGGGTATGGCTGACGCTTACATCGATTATTTCCTGGATGTACTTCTTTGATCTCGGGCTCGGTAACGGGATGAGAAATAAAGTTGCTGAGGCATTGGCGCGGGATGAACGGGAGAAGGTGAGAGTGTATGTCAGTACCTCGTACGCCTTGATCGCAATAATAACAGCCGTACTTATAGTTGTCTTTCTGTTGCTGTATACACACATTGATTGGGCACGCATACTTCAGACACCTGCGGAATTGAATGCTGACGTTGGCGTTCTCGTGCTGGTTGTCTATACGTTTTTCTGCCTTCAGTTTTTTTTTGGCCTGATCAGTACACTGTTAACCGCAGACCAACGACCTGCGACAGCTGGCTACCTCAGCACCATTGGTAGCGCACTTTCCTTGCTGGTAGTGTACGTATTAAGTTTGCAACAGCAGGGCTCCATACTCTGGATGGCTCTTCTGTTTGGCTTGGCAAATCTTTTACCGCTGATCGGAGCGAGTGTCTGGTTTTTTCGGACGCGATATCGCGAATATCGGCCGAGCATGAAGCATGTGGACTTTTCGCAATCGAGAGGCCTCTTGTCGCTCGGTGTTAAATTCTTTCTTCTGCAAGCAGCGGCTATTATTATTTATTCGACGAACAACATGATTATCACTCAGTTGTTCGGTCCGCACGAAGTGACTGTTTATGGAATAGCATTCAAATACTTGAGTGTGGTTACCATGGTGTTCTCCATCGTTCTGACGCCGTTTTGGAGCGCGTTTACCGATGCGTATCATCGTGGTGACCATGATTGGATAAACAGAATGATGAATCGCCTCATGTGGTCATGGTGCGGATTGTTTGCGCTTGTTGCATTTATGGTTTTTGTTTCTGCTCAGGTGTACAACGTATGGATTGGAGACGATATTAGTATCCCATTTGCACTGACGATAACAATGGGTGTGTATGTGTTGCTGAACGCATGGAATAGTATCTTTTCTGCATTCCAAAACGGGATCGGCATTCTTAGATTGCAACTCGTCGGGGCTGCGATTGGATCTGTTACAAGTATACCCCTTGCGATATTATTTGCCTCGACACTTAAGTTTGGAGTTAAAGGAGTGCTGTTTGGTGCTATTTTCGGTTCAGTTCTCCCTGCAATATGGTCGCCGATACAATTTCGCAAGATAATGAACGGCACTGCGTCAGGAATCTGGGTAAAATGAGCAAGGAAAATCTTGTCGTAATTCATCTGACGGCCGCGCCTGAAGAGGCCGCTGGCAAGGTGACTTATGACTTACATAGAATATTACTCTCCTCAGGGTATGAATCCTGGATTATGACATCTGTACCTGGCCCCAGGAGGGAAGGAGTTATACGATTTCATCGGTCGAGAATAGGAGTTAAGCTGTATCACTACTGGCGAATATTCAAATTCAGATTGAGGGGATTCAAGCCTGTCAGATTACAAAGGAATCCAGATTATTCCTTTAACGTATATACTGAGAGCGAATATTACCAATCAAAATACATCGCTAAGAAACTGCCCGCTAAACCGGATATAATTATTGTTCATTTTTACGATGGAATGCTAAATACGGCAACGATTGTACGTCTTGCAAAGGTGACTGGAGCGCGCGTGCTATGGCTAATGATGGACATGGCACCTTTTACTGGTGGTTGTCATTATTCATGGGGTTGCTTAGGGTATACCGAAAAATGCGGACGATGCCCGGCGTTAGCATCAAAGGATGAAAATGATTATTCAAGAAATCAATGGAAGTCAAGATACGAATTATTGTGCGACTCAGCGATTGAGTATGTGGCAGGAAGTCGATATCAGCATGAGCAAGCATTGAATAGTTCGCTGTTAAGAAATAGTATGATTCATAAGATTATGCTAGGATATGACTCTGTAAAGCTTACTCCACTGATGAATGCTGAAGCGATCAGGCGCAAGTATTCTCTCTCCAATAATAAAAAGATTATTATGTTTGCGTCCGCTTATCTCAGTGAAAAGAGAAAGGGGTATTCAGATTTCATCGAGGGAATGAGAAAACTTGCCGCTTCTCAAAGCAAGGAGGAGCATGATGAAATATATATATTAATTGTGGGGCGTGGCGAAAAGCGTGCAGTATGCGAGTGCTATGAGCAGAAAAATATGGAGTTTATGGATGGTGATAGTTTTTCTGAAATTATAAGCGCCATTGATTTGGTGGTATGTCCTACGCTGGAAGATTCGGGACCATCTATAGTTAGCCAAGCATTAATGTCCGGGGTGCCGGTGGTCATGTATAATACAGGTATAGCAGAAGATGTTGTTCGTAACGGAGTGAACGGATATTTCGTGAAGAAGGGTGATGTTCGTGCACTTGCAGATGCTGTCGGAAAGGTTATTTCGCTATCGGATGATCAGTATGCTGATATGAAGAGGAATGCCCGCGCGACAGCGGTGGAGCAGTTTGATAGTAAGAAGATTGCAGATGAGTGGAAGCAATTGTTGGAATGGAAATCAGGTGAGTAACATTAACCGAAATTCTAAAAAATGGAATGTTAGGCAAGGATATGGATCACAGCGAGCAGCACATAGCGGCTGGAAATAGCACATTAACTCATAGAAGAACACCTTGGGATGAGATGGCGCTAGGTGTAAAAACAGATGAAATAATGATTATGAAGTATACGAGTACAGCGGAGCTAGTGGAGCTGCTGACGAAATACATTGATTATGTATCGACCAGCGGAATAGAACTATCATACATTAGGGTTGATTCGAGTGATCACGTTGCGAAAGCTGTGCTTCAGTCAATGGGTTTCTACTATGCAGAATCGTCAATAGAAATGAAAAATGGAAATCTTAGCAAGTTTGCTCCAAAAGATAAGTATAGAAGCAAACTTATACTTTACGAAGTTAATGATGAACATGATTATGATCAAATCAGGAATATATCTCAGCGTGCATTTAATCACTCAAGATTTCATGAAGACGCAAATATCGAAATAGAACGCGCGCGTATTCGATACCGGAATTGGGTTGATGATTTGATAAAAGATAATTACGAGATCGTGGCGTATCGAACGGAAGGTATCGTGCACGCATTCATGGCTTACAAAGTAAGTGAGCGCCGTGCGCGATTAATGCTTGGCGGCAGTGATATTGGTAAGGGATATTTGAGCCCAGCGTTGTGGACATCAGTACTATGTGAGTTGAAGAGAAAAGGTGTTGCAAGTGCGTCGGGCCTTGTTTCTGCAAGTAATATTACAATAATTAACATGTATATTGAACTAGGGTTCAAAGTAGATAAAACATTTAACGGATTTCATCGAATAATAAATCATGGAGAGCAGCGATGAGACTTAATCATGAGGGTCTTCTTCAGATAGTGTACGACAGTCTAGATGAGTTGAGCGAGATGTCTGATGGCAAGTATTCCTTCGAAAAGTATGAAGAAGAAGCTATTTTCGGAAAAGCTGGTAAGCTGGATTCTCTGGACCTGGTAAATTTACTTGTAATAATAGAGGAAAGGCTGGAAAATATATATGGTATATCGATAACAATTGCAAACGAAAGAGCAATATCGGAGCGACATAGTCCATTTGCGAATGTCATACGCCTTGTTGAATTCATATCAAGGGAGGTAAATATTGTATGATAGGTGAAAGTAAAATGGTAATACTTATAACGGGGGCAAGTAAAGGTATTGGATACGCAATTGCGCGACACTACACTGAGCTCGGTCATTCGGTCTATGGAATAAGCAGAACTGCGTCTGAGATTGCGGACTCGAATTATCAACACTATGAAGCATCGGTGGATGACGAAGAAAAGGTGCATTCCGCCATAAGAGCGATTAAAAGAAAGTCGGGTCGCCTTGATGTGCTGATAAACAATGCAGGCGTAGCGTCAATGAATCATTCTTTGCTTACTACAACGGATACGCTGAAGCAGATATTTTCCACGAATGTATACGGTACATTTATTTGTTCTAGAGAAGCTGCAAAGCTTATGATAAGAGCAAAATATGGTAGAATAATAAACATTACTACATTTGCTGTTCCGTTCAAGCTAGAAGGTGAAGCAGTTTATGCTGCATCAAAAGCGGCCGTAGATTCGTTAACCCATATTATGGCGAGGGAATACGCAGAATGGAACATTACAGTTAATGCTATAGCACCGCCAGCTGTGAAGACGAATTTAATAGCAGGCGTAGATGAGAAGAAGCTTAAGAAGCTACTTGAACGTCAGGCGATACATAAGTATGGGGTTCCAGAAGATGTTATAAATACAATTGACTTCTTAATACGGCCTAGTAGCGGCATGGTAACTGGACAGACAATCTATCTTGGAGGTGTATAATGTCTCTTGAAAGGTTTTACGATGCCTTTATAAGCTATGGCTCGAGAGTCGCAAATATATCAGGTAATCGAGAATGCTCTTATGATGAGCTGATTTCGAAAATTGGTAGGGCTACTGAGTATTTACGGGGTGCGAGAATAAAACCTGGTGAGGTAGTAGTATTAGAATCAGAATTTCACGCACATGGAATAGCGTACTTGCTCGCGTTGATTAGTGCGAATACAATTATTGTGCCTGTAAGTAGTGGTGGGAGATCTCTTGCAGATGAGAAGATAAAGCTTTCTGGCGCATCAAAACTAATATCAGTGAGTTGCGATGGAGTAGTAGAAACTTCTGATCTTGAGTATCGGTATAATCACACTTATTATGATGTTCTTAGAAAGAAATCCGTCCCCGGATTGATACTGTTTACCTCCGGTACCTCAGGAGTGCCTAAGGCTGCAGTACATGATTTGTCAAAACTCATGAATCGATACTCAATAAAAGATAAGAATATACGAACTATAAACTTTTTGTTGTTTGATCACTGGGGCGGACTGAATACGCTTTTCAATATTCTCTCCAGTGGTGGCTGTGTGGTTAGTCTGACAGAGAGGAGCCCCGATGAAGTATGTAGGATTATCGAAAAATATCGTGTGCAGATGTTGCCGACGTCGCCAACGTTTTTGAACTTATTGTTGCTTTCCGAAGCATATCAGAGATACGACTTAAGTTCCCTTTCCATGGTGACATATGGAACTGAACCGATGCCGGAAACAACACTGAAGAAGCTGGTACAGGTGTTTCCTGATGTACGTTTTAAGCAGACTTACGGATTAATTGAAGTTGGCGTGCTGCAGAGCAGTACGAATCGTAATGATACCACATGGTTGAAAATAGGAGGTGAAGGATATGATGTGCGCATTGTGGACAATATATTGCAAATAAAATCAGAAACAGCGATGTTAGGTTATCTAAATGCAGAATCACCATTCACTCGTGATGGGTATTTCATTACAGGTGATTATGTGTTGAGAGATGGAGATTACATTAAAATACTTGGTCGCAGGAGCGAAATAATTAATGTTGGCGGAGAAAAAGTATATCCAATTGAAGTGGAGAGTGTTATTAGATGCATTGATAATGTTAAGGATGTTGTTGTATACGCAGAGAGCCACCATATTACGGGTCAAATAGTATGTGCTAAGTTGAATCTGCTTCATAATGAAGAAAAGGAGAGTGCAGTTCGCCGCATAAAAGCCGAAGCGAGAACTATGCTGGATAGATTTAAGGTGCCGGTTAAAATTCATATCGTGGAGGATGCGCTGTATGGAGAAAGGTTTAAAATAAGCAGAGATAATATTTCGAAAAAGCACGAATAAAGTAAAAATAAAGAGCTAAGAAAGATGGATAAATCTATTCCGTTTAATCGATTGCATCTTACGGGTAAAGAAATTGAGTATTGCCGCCAAGCAATAAATACGGGAAAAATCTCAGGTAACGGGTTATTTACTCAATTGGCTCAAAGTGCTTTATGCCGGCGATATGGTTATAATAAAGCGTTGCTTGCAACTTCATGCACGGATGCGCTAGAAATGTGTGCGTTATTAGCAAGAATTGAGCCTGGTGACGAAATTATTATGCCATCATATACCTTCGTCTCAACCGCGAATGCCTTCGTTTTGCGCGGAGCCACGATACGGTTTGTGGACTCGTTGACAACCCATCCAAATCTTGATCACAATGCGGTCGAGAGTCTCATTACATCTCGGACAAAAGCAATCATCGCAGTGCATTATGCCGGAGTGGCTTGCGAGATGGATGAGCTGTTGTCGATCGCAGATAAACATGGATTGTTGTTAATTGAGGATGCTGCTCAGGCGATTGATTCATTTTACAAACGTAGGCCATTGGGTGGGATTGGGCATCTTGCGGCTTTTTCCTTCCATGAGACGAAAAACATTATTTCAGGCGAGGGGGGGTTGCTGGTAGTGAATGATAGTCGCTTTTTTGAACGTTCAGAGATATTGTGGGAGAAAGGGACGAACCGTACTGCGTTTTACCGTGGAGAGGTGGATAAATACGGATGGGTGGATGTTGGCTCATCTTTCCTTCCTTCGGAAATTATGGCTTCATTTCTTTACGCGCAAGTGGAGGAGATCGACGAGATCCAGAATCGCCGCATTCAACTCTGGGAGCGGTACTTTGAGGGACTGAACGGACTCGCTCTCGACGGCTGTTTGTCACTGCCACATATCCCGGCTACGGCCACGAACAATGGCCACATGTTTTATCTTCTTTGTAAAAGCATGGATGAGCGGTCTCAATTAATCGAATTTCTCAGGCAACGTGGCGTCCAGGCGGTGTTCCATTACTTGCCTCTGCACAAATCACGCTTTTACGAGGACCGGCACGACGGCAGGGATTTGCCCATGTCTGTCCACTACGCGGAGTGTTTGCTGCGATTACCGCTGTATTATGATTTGGAAGAGCACGAGCAAGATGCGGTAATCGCTGCTGTTCAACAATTCTATCACTAATATCGACGGGTTGTACTAACTCGTTCACAGAGCAAAGCATGGTAGCAACATCATCACTGGATGGCGCAACGATACTCATCACCGGCGGGACGGGCTCGTTTGGCCATCATGTCGTGGAGCGCCTTCTGCAGGAATATTCGGTGAAAAGTATCGTCATTCTCAGCCGCGACGAGAAGAAGCAATACGATATGCGGAACCAGTATCGAAATCCGCAGCTTAAATTTTGCATAGGCGATACCCGCGACAGACAAAAGGTATTCGAGGTAATGAAGGGCGTCGATTACGTGTTCCATGCCGCTGCGTTGAAGCAAGTTCCTGCATGCGAGTTTTTTCCGTACGAAGCTGTACGAACAAATATTGATGGCGCGCACAATGTTCTCGACGCGGCAGAAGCGATGGGGGTGCGAAAGGTGGTTGTTCTCAGCACGGACAAAGCTGTGTACCCGATCAATGCGATGGGAATGACGAAGGCATTGATGGAGAAGCTCATGCTCGCCAAGGCGCGCGAAGCTGCGTCAGCTACAGTGTTTTGTGGTGTACGCTATGGAAATGTCATGTATTCTCGCGGTTCGGTTATTCCACTGTTCGTGCAACAGATCCGCGATGGAAAACCTCTCACAGTCACGCATCCGGATATGACACGCTACCTTCTTCCTCTTCCGGTTGCCATCGATCTTGTTCTTTTCGCCCTCGAGCAGGGAGAAAACGGAGATTTGCTTGTGAGAAAATCTCCAGCAGCGACTGTTCGCGATGTTGCCCTTGCTGTGGCGGACATTTTTGGGCACTCCACGGATATCAACGAAATTGGTATCCGGGAGGGTGAGAAAATGCATGAGACACTGGTAACGAGAGAGGAATTGCTGAAATCCGAAGACTATCCAGAGTATTATCGTATTCAAAATTTGGCGAATATCGATTATGACAAGTTCTTCATCGAGGGTAAGCATAATGACTTCCCAACCGAGGGCTATACCTCCGAGAATACACGCCGATTGAATCGTTCCGAGACCCGCGAATTGATACTTTCGCTTCGCGAAATTCAGGCGGTGTTGGCGTGAGTGTTGCAACGCTCGGTATAACCGGGGCCACGGGATTCATCGGGTATTTCGTTCGCACGCATGCGGCACTTCGGCCTGGCTTGCGCTGCGTGCTCTGTCAGGACGAGTGGTTTGAGGATTCTCATGCAATGGACGCCTTTGTCCAGCAGTGTGACAGCATACTGCATCTGGCGGCAATGAATCGCACCGACGGGGATCCTGAAGACATTTATCGCACGAACATGCGGCTCGTGTACACTCTTCGTGATGCTCTTCAGCGAAATCCGGGACCTAATCATATTCTGTTTTCTTCATCCACGCAGGAGAGCAGAGACAATCCTTACGGCCGCTCCAAGCGTGAGGGTGGTCGCGTGCTCCAGGATTGGGCAAAATCCGCTGGCGCGCGCTGTTCGCTATTGACTATTCCCAATGTGTTTGGTCCATTCTGCAGGCCGTTCTATAATTCCGTGGTTGCCACGTTCTGCCATCAACTCGTGCATGGTGAGCAACCGCGCATCGATATCGATGCGGAAATCCCACTGATCTATGTTGTGGATCTGGCCGAGTCGATACTGAATGCAGTGCAGCAGACGCATGAGAGGGACGGGCTGGTGGAGTTCAGACCCGAGCGTCGGTCAGTTTCATGGCTACTTCGCGAACTGCAAAGCTTTTCGGCTGCGTATCTGGATGAAGGGCGCGTGCCTTCCTTCGCTTCGCCATTTGACACTGCGTTATTCAATACATTCCGTTCATACATCCCTTCAGACAGAAGACGTTTCGAACCACCGATGCGTAGTGATGCACGAGGGTATCTTGTAGAAATCCTGAAATCGCTCAGCGGAGGTCAGATATTCTTCTCGCGTACGCTGCCGGGAGTAACACGAGGGAATCACTTTCACACGAGGAAGGTCGAGCGCTTCTGTGTGGTTGAGGGGCAGGCGAGTATTCGACTCCGTCGCACTGGTACAGCGACATGTGATGAATACCACGTCACGGGTTCACGGCCGGTATTTATTGACATGCCTGTATATTACACGCATAGTATAGAAAATACAGGCTCGTCGGCTCTTCTCACCCTGTTTTGGTCCAATGAGATCTACAATCCAGATGATGCCGATACTCACATTGATCCCGTCGTTCAGGAGCCGCAATGAATAATCTGAAGGTAATGACTGTTGTGGGGACGAGGCCGGAGCTCATTCGGCTTTCTCGGGTCATAGCGGCGTTGGACGAGCACACGGATCATGTGTTGGTACACACCGGGCAGAATTATGATTATTCTCTGAATGGGGTGTTTTTCGACGAAATGCGTATTCGTCGTCCCGATCATTTTATGAATGTCGATACATCGTCGCTTGGCTCGGTGCTGGGAGGGGTGATCACGGGAGCAGAGCGTATCGTTCAAGACGAGCGTCCAGATGCGATGCTCATTCTCGGGGATACGAACAGCAGTATGGCCGGGATAATGGCGAGGAGACTGCGTATCCCCCTCTATCACATGGAGGCGGGCAATAGATGTTTTGATCTGAATGTTCCGGAGGAAATAAACAGACGAATTATTGACCACATCGCGGATTTCAATCTGGTGTATACCGAGCATGCGCGTCGACACCTGCTCGCCGAGGGACTTTCTCACCGACGGATCTATCTTACAGGTTCTCCGATGCGCGAGGTACTCGAGCACTACAGAGTGGATATAGAGCGTTCGGATATACTGCAGCGCCTGGGTATAGCGCATGGCGGATACTTTATGGTAAGCGTTCATCGAGAAGAAAATGTAGACAAGCCCGAACGGTTGACATGCGTGCTCGATGTATTGCAGGCGCTGCATGAGAGCTACGGTGTGCCGGTCATAGTATCAACTCATCCTCGGACCCTGAAGCGTATCGAATCTCTTGAACAACAACCGAAGTTGGCCTCGAACGTACGTTTCATGCAACCTTTCGGTTTTTTCGATTATGTTCACCTTCAACAGCACGCGATGTGTACTATTTCCGATAGTGGTACGATTGCGGAAGAATCGTCAATTCTTGCCTTTCCAGCGGTAACGATCCGAGACGCTATCGAGCGTCCCGAAGCATTGGACACGGGTAGCATCGCGTTGACAGGGCTTTCGGTGCAATCGGTACTCAGGAATGTGGAATACGCAGTACTGATGGCCGGAATTGAGCGCAATGCGGTTTGTCCGGTCGACTATACCGTAAGTGACACATCCGCGAGAGTAGTGCGCCTCATTCTCGGAACTGCAAATCTAAGTAATGCCTGGGATGGAATACGATGAATGAGAATCTTGCCGGTCGAAGGATTGCGAGTGACATGCCACTGGTGTCCATTGTCATCCCGGTATACAATGGCGTGAACTACATGCGCGAAGCTATAGACAGTGCGCTGGCGCAGACATATCCGAATATCGAAATTCTTGTCATCAATGACGGCTCGACCGACGATACAGAACAGGTTGCATTGAGTTACGGCAACAGGATTCGCTACTTTTCGCAAAAGAATGGGGGTCAATCCGCCGCATTGAACCGTGGAATAGATGAAATGAAGGGGGAGTATTTTAGTTGGTTGAGTCATGATGATAGGTTCCACCCCACATTTATATCTCAAATCATGGCTTCTGCGGAGGCAGATAGATGGAGTGAATCAGTGTTCTACTTTTCGGACTATGAGTATATTAACGATAGCGGTAAAATACTATCAGAGGTGTCAAATGCCGATATAACGCCAGAGGCGTTTGTATTCAAGCTGCTGTATTCAAATACAGTTAACGGATGCTCGGTAGTTGCACCTAGAAGCAAATTGTTAGAATGTGGAAAATTCAACACTGCAAGACCGCACACTTCAGATGTCGAATTGTTCATTAAGCTGGGCGTTATTTGTAAGGCTAAAAGGATAAATGCAGTGCTAGTGCAGTCGAGGACTCATGCTTTGCAAGCTACGAAAAGAAGATATAAATATCATATGAGTGAGACGTCTATCTTTGCTTCGGATATTATATGCTATCTCCAGCAAGAGGTGGTGTATGCCTCTGCGGCGGCATGCGGTGAGTTGCGGCCGTATAGATCTCTTGGGATAAAATGGAGCTCTAATGGGTATCTTGATGCTGGAATAGTGGCGTTGCATTGTGACAGGGTTCTATCGAATACTTTTTGGTTGAGATGGTGGTATCTCATGAAATGCGTGTTTTTGTATGCGGCGAAGATGTTGCGACGAAAAATAATTGGAATAGCGAAAAGTGTGATATCGCGTTAGCAGACAGCATAATAAATGATGCGTTAGCGGCAAAATAATAATGATAGTTGCGCCTCGAAAATACTTAAAACACCTATTGCATCCCAGTGCGTTTCTGAAAACTGTGGTGTTTAATATAAGGTATTTTGGAATTCTAAAAGGTTGGCGATTGCCTGTATTTGTTTATCGACACGTGCGATTAAAAAACATGAAAGGTAAGATCGCGATGAATGGTGAGCTGTCTACTGGAAGAGTACTTCTGGGCTTTCCGCACGTTCCAATATTTGACGAAGTTCGCTCTCGTACAGTATGGAACCAGATAGGTGGATTGATAGTGTTCCAGGGGACCGCGAAAATTGGACATGGCAGCAAGCTGGCTGTTAATGGATATTTAGAGATTGGAGATAAATTCGAAATTACCGCTGAAAGTACTATAATTGCATACAACCGAATTGTTATTGAACCAAACGTGTTAATCTCATGGGACGTCTTGGTAATGGACACAGACTTTCATAGAATATATGACGAAAATGGCAAATTGTGCAATGAGCCGGAAGAAATAATTATTGGAGCGCATTCTTGGATAGGGTGCAGGGTGTCTATATTAAAAGGTGTGTATATATCTAAAAATGCTATTGTTGCGTCTGGCTCAGTCGTGGTAAAATCGTTGTTGTCGGAGAATGCAATCTACGCCGGAATCCCTGCTTTGATGAAGGGACGTTATAGTTTTTGGGATCACTGACGGATAGGCAATTGATGGCATCCCCACTGTTCGTACGATGCGGCTCCGTAGTATTGGATTCGCATTAATAATCCGCATGTATCATTCCAGCTTGATAATGAATATGCAACGTAATAGTGCTAGAATCGCAGCCTGACGTCGGCCAAATGTCGTAGTATGCATGAAGGAATCGAACTGTTGTTTGCAATTGTCGTGCAGATGAATGTGTGCTTGTAACGGAGCATATTATAGAAAGGCACAAGTTAGCTGCAAACGATAACGGTTATTGACGCAATTAGATCGGTAAGAAAGAAAAGTAAAATGATAAAAACAACTTGTGACTATAGTAATGACTAGACTTTATCGAAAGGGAGTCAATATCCCAAAGTATATAGATGTAATAGAAGAAGTTCGTAGTAAACAGAGTAAAAGTAGTCAGCATACAGTACGCGTACTTCTTGTTTCGAACCTCGTAGCGGCCCAATTTCATGAGGTGCTGCAGTACCAGTTAGTTCGTAGCGGGTTAAGTGTATCAGTGGATGTTGCTGATTATGGAGAAATCGAACAGCGTCTGCATGCAAGGACTGAAGAATATACTCATATAGTTATTCTATGGGAGGCGATTGCAGAAGTATGGGGTTTGCAATATAAGTTGCTGTTAATGAGCGAGGACGAGAGGACGCAGCTTAGAAAGGTCATGACAGATAAGTTCGCTAGAATTCTTTCGGAGATAGCACCGAATAAAATATGTATCTGCAACAAGGTCACTTCAAAGTACTTCATGCACGAACCAGAAGCTGAAGCTTCCATGTGTAATTTTATGAATGACGTAAATAGAGAATTGTCTCATAAAGTTAGCAGGAGAGTATACTGGATAGATTCGAATGCAATAATAATGGAATTGTCCCCGAGCAAGGCGGTGAATGCTCGCGACTATTATCGCTCACGAATGCTTCATTCTTACGAATACGCGTATTTATTTAGCGAAATAGCAGTCAAGTATATTTGTATATCGATTGGTATGCAGAAGAAGCTGCTTATCCTCGATTGTGACAACACATTGTGGGGAGGCTTATGCGGAGAGTTGGAAGCGGATGTGATTCTAGATGGTGTGGACGCGCCAGGGGTGATCTATCGCGAGTGCCAGGGAATAGTGAAATATCTGGCAAACAACGGGATAGCAGTTGCCTTGTGTAGCAAGAACAACAGTGAAGATGTATGGAAGGTATTCAAGAATAACTCATCAATGCTGCTAAAGGAGACTGATGTCGTAGCTAATAGAATAAATTGGTCAGATAAGGTAGAAAACATAATATCCATTGCAAACGAACTTCACCTATCGTTGGAAAGTATTGTCTTCGTGGATGATTCTGAACATGAATTGGAAAATGTAAGATTGCGGCTGCCTGGTGTAGAAGTAGTCAAGGTACCAGAGAATATTTATGATTATCCCTATGTTATGAGAAAGGTTGCGGCCAAGTTCTATTTGGAGGGTGTGTCTAAGGAAGATGGTGCAAGGACTAAATACTACTTGGAGGAGTCGAAAAGAAAGAAGGAGGCGAACTCCCATGCCAGCTATGAAGACTATCTCGCCTCACTTGAACAGACGATGAAGATAGAATGTAATAATTATGATAATTTGCAGAGAATACATCAGCTTTTTGAAAAAACAAACCAATTTAACGCGACAACAAAGCGTTATACAAGTGACGAGTTGAAGACTTTTATTAGCGATCACAGATCAGATTTATACTCCTTTAGTATGGCTGATAAATACGGAGATATGGGGCTTGTCGGCACCGCTCTTATAATTAAGGCTGATGATGGTCGCAGCGCACGTCTCGATTCCTTTATAATGAGTTGCCGGGTGATAGGGAAGTGTGCAGAGTATACTTTTATAAAATATATTGCGAATCGTTTGCGTAAGGCCGGATACCAGGAATTAATTATTGAGTACCGCAGAACTCAGAAAAATGACATTGTGCATAAAATGTTAGTAGAGTATGCCGGTCTCGAAGGAACGAGTACCGATGGCAAAATATTATGGTATATTGCGCTTGACAATCAAAAAGTAACGGAGAAGGTAGATTATGTCAGAATCATTCTCGATACGTGAAACGGTGCTGAGAGCTATGACGGCCATATTGGGTGAAGAGCACATAAGTAACGCGATACAGAGTAATGCTATATCATGGTCTAGTATCCAGCACATTCATATCGTTATGGCGCTTGAGGACGTCTTTGATATTGAGTTGGAGGATGACAAGCTTTCGAGAATAAAGAATTACGTATCTCTCGTACAAGTGGTAGAGGAGACGATAAATGAAAAGGAGAAGTTGAGAAAGCGATGATTTATTATATTGAGACGGGAATTAGAAGGAGGATATGGAAAATCCGTGGTCTTCTATTAAAGGCATATCTTCGATTGCATGGGTGTAGTGTCGGCAAGAGTACTACATGTATCGGTTGGCCCTTTTTCAAGCAAATACCATGTAGTAATATTACAGTCGGAGATGGTGTTACTATTGGGAGAGGCGTGACAATTGAGGTTGGAATAAATGCAAAGCTAAAAATTGGCAGCTATGTTAATATCAGCGATGGAGTTTATTTTGGCGTACAAGACTCAGTAACGATTGGAGATTATACTGGCTTCGGAGAGCGAGTCTCCATCCGTGATTCTACGCATATGTTTAGAAAAAAAAAGCCACACTTGCTTCAGAGCAGCTTTGCAAGACCAATCATTATTGGATATGATGTGTCAATAGGTTTAGGATCTGCAGTATTGGCTGGAGTAAATATTAAAGACGGAGTTGTTCTTGGAGCTGGCACAATAATAACATCAGAAGAGAATACGATGCCCTATACATTTTATCGAGGATATCCGATTGAGGAGATTGGAATAAGGCCGTAGAAAAAATATCGAAGAAGAAAAAGCGGTATGCTGCTATATTCGTCATCTGTCGCGATAAAAGTACATAAATATCTAGGCGAGATAGCTTCATAATGTTGCATGTAACTGTAAGTTAGATTTAAACATAATAAAATGAATATTGTTCACGTTGTTTGGAATTCGGAATTCGGTGGAATCCAAAGATTCGTATCTGATATATGCGATATATCGAAGAATAGAGGGCACAATGTCAAAATTATATTTTGCAGATATTCGGGTGGATTTAGAGCGCAGTTCTCTAATGGAAAAATAGACTGTGTAGATTTAAAAATGGCGCGTGGATATTCATTTAGTAAGAGTGTGTATGACTCGATTATAGAGGAGACGAATGAAGCTGATGTGATCCATCTTCATGATTTTAACCCATTTATCGCTGCAGTATTAATATACCGAGTTAGGCGTCCCATCGTATTTACTGAGCATGGTAATTTCGTAATAGATAGGAGTACTCGCTTGGTCGAAAGATTCAGTGCTGTTTTGTATCGATTGATATTGCGTAGCGCAAAGGTAGTGCTTGTCGCAAATTCACAATATACCAAATCATACGCTCTGAATATTTATGGTAAATTATATGAAAAAGCAGGCGTGATTTATAATGGTGTAAAAATAAAGAAGGAAAAGAGAGATGAAATGCTCCAATATGAAAAATTCAATGTGCTTCTTCTAGGAAGAGTAGTAAAGCAGAAGGGGTTCCAGCGTGTATTAAGATTGTTGCCCGAGTTAAAAATGCTTATGGGGGATATAAATATACATGTTGTTGGTGATGGTCCTTATAAGGGTGAGCTTGTGCGGTTGGTGGAAAAAATGGGCATGAAAGACTATGTGGTATTTATGGGATATCAGTCTGATATAGAAAAGTATATATACCAGGCTTCTATGATCATAGTTCCGTCGGTCGGGGAGCCATTTGGACTAGTTGCTATTGAGGCGCTGGCATTAGGCAAAAGAATCGCGGTTTATTCTGACGGTGGTGGATTGGTAGAAATAGCTTCCATGTTGCCATACAAGTCAATAGCCTGTGATGATAGTGAAATGATTGAGTTAATATTTGAAGAATACAATAATAGGGGCAATAGTAGTACGGCTGCTGTGTCGAAGGAAATCGCAAAGCAATTCTCGTTAGAACTAATGTTCAAACGTTATAGCGTGGTCTATGAAAGAGCATGTAGAAAAGATTAATAATGTTGCATTAGTGATAATATGCTGCATGTTTATTTCGTGCGTAGCTTATGCTTTGGTCAGCACTTCAATGCTTAAAGAAGTTCTGATAACGTATCATTATTATGACGATTATACATATTATAATACTATTGTAGATACAAAAAAGCAATTTAGTGAGTGTGATTATAGAGATTACTACTCTCCTGCGCCACCATTATATTACAATGTCGCTCATTTGGCAAGTGAGATCGTTGGCATGGACGCTCAACGACTCCGATGGATGAATGTTGTAATATCGCTGCTAATGATGTTCGCTTTGTTCCTGACCCTACGAAGATCAAATCTAACTTCAGCGCAGAATCTCGAGAAGGCAATAATATTCTCATTGTCGCCGTATATCTTCGGTGGGTTCTTCATACTAATAAATGACAATCTAGCCAATTTTCTATTGTACATATCGATATGGATGGCCCTTATTGCATCTGACGATAAGGGTATGAAGGGAAATATTCTAATAGTGGGTTCGGCGATCGCCGCCGGATTAACAATATTAACAAGGCAAAATTACATCTGGATATATCCAGTGCTGGTTTGTATATACTGGGTAAGGGGTCGTGAACGTCAAGACGTTGTGTTGGCTGTGATTTCTCTCGTCATAACAGCTTTTCCATTGCTCTATCTATTTTATATATGGAAAGGGATGGTTCCTCCTTCACATCAGTATCACCATCAAGCAATGTGGCCGAATATTGCCGGGATAACATTAGCTCTGTCGTTATTAGCATTTTATGGCATTGTACTATATGGACAGCTATGTTTGAATAAGTTAAAGTTAGGCAGTGTTTACGGATGGAAGACGATAATTGGAGGCAAAAATATTCTCCACTATGTTGTCAGTGTAATTGTTGTAACGTCGCTTATTGCTGTAGAACCGCTGCACCGCATAAACCTTGGGACAGACGGATATTTTATGAACGTTATGAGTAAATTACCATCAGTAGCTGGAACTCCTTTGCCTATATGGGCTCTATCGATTGTTGGTGGATGGATAATTACAAAATGGATTCTAGACAAAAATTATCTGCCGCTGTCGATAATAGTATTCTTCATAATATCGGCAACGTTTATGAAGCAAAACTTTCAAAAATACTACGACTATGCAATATTGAGCACTATTATGATAGACTCGACTGTAAATAGTCGACGTATCGGCATAATTGGCCTTTTTGGAATGCTTTTTATATCTGTTGCATATTTTCTGTATGTAGCAAATAGTGGAGGTTGAGAATGGATTCCGTCAGGAGATATGCAGTTCTTGTCCCAGTGTTCAATGATTGGGCATGCGCATCCATATTAATCATGGAGGTACGGAAAGCGCTTGATTGTGTTGGTCGTTCTACGTTTTATCTAATCGATGATGGCTCGTATGAGGACGAGAAAGAATTAGAGTCAATACTGCTCGATTATAATGACGTAATAATTGTAAGGTTAAAAAGAAACCTTGGTCATCAGAAAGCAATAGCAATTGGTTTGTGCGTTATTCAACGTGAGAATTGTTATGACGGAGTAATAGTGATGGACTCGGATGGAGAGGACAGGCCAGAGGGGATCTGCCAGCTTATCGAGTCGTCTGTTGCTGGAGATGAAAAATGTATTGTATTTGCAAAAAGAGCGAGGAGAAGCGAAGGAGCATTATTTAAGATAATGTATAGTATATACAAGAAAATGAGTGTATCGTTAACAGGATATGTGGTAAATATCGGAAATTTCTCGTATATCCCTTCTGCATTGCTAAGTAGAATATGCGTAATATCGGAACTATGGATTCATTATCCGGCAGCAATTATGAAATCAAAAATAAAAATACTAAAAGTGCCGTTGGATCGTGGTAAAAGATACATCGGTAATTCGAAAATGAATATGACAAGCCTAGTGACACATGGATTAGGTGCGATGTCTGTGTTTTCAGATGTTCTCGGCGTAAGAGTAATCATCTCTATTTCTTCACTTATTGGGTTAATTGGCGTATTAACCGTATTGTTCAGCATATTAGTTATCGGATTTCCGCAGATACGTGGACATGAGATATATCTAAGTTTAACTGTAGCTGTAATGCTTCTCGCTCAACTGGTCGTCGGTAGCTTCGCTTTCACATTTAGTGTATTAAACAATAGAAAGGGATACGAGACGATACCGATTAGAGATTATAAAATATATATTCAGAAAATAATACGAGCAACGATTGCATGAGCGCGAGTGTTAAAATAATATACAATAAGAAGTCATTTAGATCATGGCTAAATACGAAATCATGGGTTGAGAAGTGGTTTATATATTTGATCTTGTTGAGACCGATCATAGATTTGTTCTATTTTGTAAAGGAAGTCAGTCCAATACTCTCGCCACTATATTTTGCGGGAGTGTTCACTCCTATCATGGCGCAATTATCTCTAACAGCCATGAGAGATGTCGGTAAGGCGGTTAAGTTAGTTGACCTAAAAATTCTAGGAATGATGTTTGTAATAGCGGTAGCAGTATCAAGCCTTACAGCAAGCAACATTGTTGAATTTAGTTCATTGGCATTGCTAACGCTCACACCCTTCTTGTTGGTTCTTTACTGTGTAAAAGTTGTCCGAGTGAAGGAGGATGTGACGGGGATACTTTACGCCTTCGCACTGTCGTCAATTACAGCGATATCAATTATGATAATAGAAGTTATTCTGAATCCTGGTTCGAGATCATTAGGGAGCAATGAAATTGAATACGTGAGAGGTTACTACGCTGACCCCATGAATTACGGTCTTTATGCAAACATACTTGTTATAGCTGGGTTGAAATCGTATTATTCTCGGAAAATGAAAACGATTGTACGTATATATCTTGTTGTATGTGCTTTAGTGCTAATTATCTCCAGTCATTTGGTTTCATTGTTCGCCTTTCTAAGCATAATAGCGTATAGTTTGACAAGCAAAAATAGCAATAGAAGAAATGTGGCGTTTGTCCTGGTCGTCTTAGCGGGGTTAATATATTCCATATACACAGGATATTACTCTGACCAAAGTACAGATAATCAGATGGAGCGTGAGTTAGAAATCCTGCGTGGAGAGCGCCCGATAGACCAGGCGCTACATGGGCGGGTAAGCAGATGGAAGGAATACATGGTTTTATGGGAAGATAAACATGTATTATATAAAATGTTGGGTGTTCCTTTTAGTGTTTACGTTTCGGGGCTCGGCGATGCAAGTTTGTGGATGAGTAGAGCTGTTCATAGCGATTATCTCAGAATATTGTATAGCGTGGGTTTTGTAGGACTTATAATATATTTGAATATTGTTAGGAAGGTGTTCTTTAGCAATTACAAGGATATAGACAACGCGGTATTGTCGAGGTCGATATTTATAACAATACTTCTGTACTCAGTAACTACACTTCCGTTGTTGACGCCATTGGTGTCATACTTGTTTGCATTTGGTCTTGCGGTATACGAGAATGAGCAAATTGTCAAAAGATAAAAGAGATAATATCGTTGTCGTATGTCGCATGCCACCACCGCTTACAGGTACAACAATGTGGGCGAGAGAAATAGCTTCTGTTGAATCTGATATACTTATGTACGATGTTAGTGTCAATCGTGCTGTTGACAAAATTGGAATTGTAAACACGACTAAGATAATTGCGATAGTCCGACAGTATTTTAGCTATTATTTGTATCTCAGGTCGTTGCGAGCACGACCTGTCGTAGTTATACCATTAAGTCAGTCGAAACTGGGTTTCTTAAGAGATTCAATATATATATATATAGCAGACCGCATAAGGTGCCCGGTCGTTGTCTATCTCCATGGAAGTGAATTTAAGGATGTTGTGATAAGAAGTAATGCAGCCTGGGCCAAGTATGTTGGATATATATTATCTAAAACGAAAGGTGCCGTTGTGCTCGGTGAAAAATTGCGAAGTAACTTTGAACGCTGGTATCATCAGAGTAGAATCTATGTTATAGAAAATGGCTTGTCTAATGTAGGGGTTGAAGAGCGTAATAACCAAACTGATCGTAAGAACCCATCATTGCTTTCTGTAAGCAATATGATGAAGCGCAAAGGAATAATTGATGTGATGGCCGCATACAAAATCGCAAGGGATGCTGGTGCGGATATCAGTATAGATATTGCCGGCGCAAAAGTTGATCAAGAGGTGTATAGGACCGTTGAGAATATTACTAAATCATATAGCAACGCAAGATACCACGGAATTGTTGACGGCGTTCAAAAAAAGATGCTGTTTGCTAATGCTGACATATTTGTATTTACGCCAATTCTACCAGAAGGAATGCCGTATGTGTTGATCGAGGCGATGATGCATGGATTAGCTATCATATCGACCGATCAAGGCGCTATTACCGAATCAGTACAACATATGAGAAATGGAGTCATCGTTCAAACAAATAATCCGGAATCGATAGCAGAGGCGATTATGATGCTAGCATCAAATGCAGATATATTAAGAAGGATGAAAATAGAGTCTGTTGCAGTATACCAGGAAAAGCACACAATAGAGAAAATGATAAAAAAGTTGCATTCAGTAGCGCATGCTGTGGTTCACAGTTAATAGGGCGCAAAAAGAGATGCAAAGTAAAAGTATAAAAGCAAAGTGAGCAAAGCGAAAAGAATTGACAGTCACTGATGTCGTATGCAGAAGCCAAAAATTAAAAATCATGCAAGTGCAGTAGAATACTTTAATGATCAAGCGCTAACGTATGTTCGTAATACCGAGCATCGTCTATCTTTTGCGGAAAGATATGAAGTATTTAGAACTCTTATAGAAAAGTACGCATCACTTGACAAAAGCGATAGCTACGCAGCCGATATTGGTTGCGGAAATGGTTGCATATCAGAAATATTGTTAACCAGCGGATATAGAGTGTCGTTGTACGATGGAAGTAGGATGATGCTTGATCTTGCAGAAAAAAAATTATCAGGATATAGCAATGAAAGATGGATTACAGAAGAAGCAGTACTCCCATTCTCCGCAGATAAACTGGAACACCTTTCGGGCCAGCATAAGATAATTGTGTTGTCAAGTGTTATTGAGTACATAAGTCAGTGGGAGTTGGTGCTTGCTCAAGTACATGAGATGCTTGAGTGTGGCGGTATAGCTATTGTTTCATTTCCGAATAGAAGTAATTGGTATCGACTTGTAGAAAGAGTCGTACTTAGAGCGCTACGAATTACGCGCCATTACTCTGGCCATATCAAGAAGTATTATGACGTAGATGAGGTCACGCGCTCGTGTGAGGGTTTGGGATATAAGATAAGGGATAAAGTGTTTTATTCGTTGCCGCGTCAGGAATTAATGAAATATGTTTTTGGTGGTCGCCGGGGGAGATTATTGTCGAGCATGTTTGTTGTAGTGTTGCAAAAATAGTAATATATGTGATATTCATCAGTTAGGCCTTAATGGCGCAACTAATCGCAGATACATGAAGGGCGCCTTACAAAAAACTGATTATCGCAGATCTAAAATGCATTGAAATTACAAAGTCGCGAATTGTGACTTATGAAGCACGATTATTGTGTAATACAAAAACATGTAACGATTCAAATTAGTTAATAGAGAGTATTATGTGCGGAATAGCTGGCATTCTCGGTCGAGAATGCAACCATGCACGTATTTTGAGAATGTCTCATTTACTTGCACATAGGGGTTTGGATGCAGAGGGTTTCGCTGTCGTAAGCGAGTCAACAGTACAAATCGCTATGTCTCATAGTGCAGCTGAGTACGCTCTGGAAAACGGTGGTTGCTATGATGGCGAAGGGAAGCTGATAGCTACATTCGCGCATCGTCGTCTTTCTATAATAGACCTTACTGATGAAGCTGCTCAGCCAATGTTGAGTGTCGATGGTCGATATTTATTGGTTTTCAATGGCGAGTTGTATAACTATGTGGAATTGCGAGAGGAGTTGTTATCGGCTGGAGCAACATTCAGAAGCGTAAGTGACACAGAAGTGCTGCTGGCGAGTTGGGAGAAATGGGGTATTGACTGCCTGTCGCGATTTATCGGTATGTGGGCGTTTTGCATTTACGATAGTATCGAAAAAGTAGCATGGCTCGCTCGAGATCGCTTCGGTATAAAGCCATTGTACTATAGTATAGATAAGAAAACACTTAGATTCGCTTCTGAGTGTAAAGCGCTTCTGCGAGAATCAGGCAGAGGAGCAAAACTGGAACATAGCGCTGCTGCGCAGTTTTTGTTCTATAGTAGCACTTTCAATCCCTCAGGGCTGCTCTTCTCCGAAATAGAAGAAGTCCCACAAGGAACTGTATTGCGGTATGACCTTGTAACTGCCGACCTAAAGAATTATCACTACTATACATTCGGAAATATAAATCCTGAAGTGTCAGAAAGCTTAAGCGAGGAGGAGGCAAATGCTACTTTCGGTGAGCTACTCAATGCTTCTATACGGTTACACAAACGCGCGGATGTTCCCGTCGGTGTATGCCTCAGTGGCGGGCTTGACTCCAGTTATATTGCTTCCTTTCTCGCATCTCAGTATTCAGACGTCAGTCTAAAAAGCTTTACAGCAGGCTACAGCATTGATACGGTGGATGAGTCTAGACTCGCAGCTTTAGTGCGAGATCGCTATCCAGCAATTCAATCGACAGTGGTTTATCCAGAAATGGATCAGACTTGGGAGTCATTAGACAAGCAGATATATCATCATGATCTGCCTTTTCATTCGAGTTCCATGTTCGCTCAATGGGAAGTTATGCGGAGCGTTCAGGAGCGTGGCATAAAGGTTGTAATGAACGGTCAGGGCTCTGATGAATTGCTCGGAGGATACTACAACTTTACCGGGCAGTACCTGGTTTCTCTGCTCGTGGGCTTTAGATGGCTGCGGTTCATGCATGAAGCACGTGAGCTGAAGAAAGGTTTTACTTCGCATCTTCGTGATGATATGCAGCGGGCGTTCTACAATTATTTGCCATCAGTATTGCGATCCGCTATTAGGAAGCAAAAGCGAATAGGCGCCGGACTGCTCAAGCCTGCGCTTGTTGCACTTCTTGAGTCTGATTTTCCTGGAGCGGAATATAGAAAGACGTTTCATGGACTCGCAGTGGAATCTGTAAAATACGGTCTCCAGCAGTTACTTAGGTACGAAGATCGGATATCAATGGCGTTTTCAATTGAGTCCCGCGTGCCCTTTCTCGATCACAGGTTCGCAGAGCATGTATTACGCATGAAGCCGGAGTGGCTTATAAAGAATGGGTTCACAAAGTACCCTTTACGTCAGCTCGGTGCAGGGTTGGTTCCCGATGAAATCCGCTGGCGACGTGACAAAATGGGTTTCCTAACACCTGCAGGACGCTGGCTTGTTGAGAAAAGAAATGATATTCTTGAATTTATGCACAGCTCAAGAATCCGCTCCCTCATTGATGTTGAAAGTTACAACAGACTAATTGGCCAGGATATGAATCAGCCTACCCATGTTTCCGAGGCGTGGAAGCTGTTTATCTTTGCGAAATGGCTGGAAATCTACGATGTGTCAGTGTGATGATGACAGCTTCGATGAATCAAGAAAATACTGTCGCGGTCGGTAGCATCTTGCTATTTCAACGCATTGTACCAAGCTATCGCGTCTCAGTGTTTCATTATCTTTCACGTCACTTGGGAATAGTAATATGTCATAGTATCTCATCCATTTCTGGAGTATCCAGCGCCCATAGCGAGATGAACGCGGATAGCGAGATACTACCGGGGCGTTTTTTATTTAATAAACGCATTCTGTTTTCGCAACGTGTAGGAAGCGTGTTGAAGCGCTACCGTCCAAGATGCGTGATCTGTGAATATTCGCTGGGAAACCTCACTTTCTGGAAGTTGTGGTTGTTACGACCTGTCTTTGATTTCAAGCTCGTCTTGTGGTCGCATGGGATACAGAACCAAGCCATGGTGAAGTATTCTCGCGATAAGCACGCAAGATTAACAGATTATATGTTGAGATCTTGTGACGCAGCGATTCTGTATTCCAGACAGAGAAGAGACCGACTCGTAGAACGTAATCCGACTGTTTCGGACAAGTGTTTTGTCGCGAATAACACTCTTGACACACAAGCGTTGATCCGATTGAGTAATACTCTCTCGAGTAAGCGGCAAGGTGATGTGAGATCTGCTATTGGCGTGCACACGCGATTCAACATGGTGTATATAGGTCGTTTGTTGTCCGATAAGCGCATCGATTTAATTGTAGAGTCGTGGAAAATCCTGCGAAGTCATTATAATGTCGGCTTGTTGGTAATTGGTGATGGCCCAGATATGGAATTGATATGTGATTACTCCGCGAGTGATGGGGTGTATGCACTGGGCGCAATCCACGATACAAACAAGAGTGCACCGTATCTCTACTGTAGCGATATAATGATAATGCCAGGCTATGTCGGCTTAAGCATCGTTCACGGTTTCGCCTTCGGTCTGCCTATGATTACATGCCGCAGCACGGAGAATGGCCCATTTCATAGTCCGGAAATCGAATACCTCAAGGACGGATACAACGGCTTTTTTTGCGATTCCACTCCGGAGTCAATTGCCGCTTGTATAGAGCGCCTTATTCTCGATCCGGAGTTGTTGGCCCGGATGAAGGAGAATGCGCTGGAGACGGTTCGAACGGAAGCGAATGTTGAAAGAATGATCGATGGATTCCGACAGGCGATTGACTACGTTACTCGTGACGATAAGCGATGATCATCGTCCATAAGCCACTCGTCGAGAGTAAGTAGAGTAGTGAGAGTAAGGAGGTGTCAGAGGTTCTCCACTCTACAGAGTGCGGTCTATCGATGTAAAGCGCCGGAGTCGGCTTTGTATTATGCATGAAAGAAGGCGTATTCAATATTTGTATTTCTTGTTGCTCATCACGCAACCGTTGTTAGCTGCAACTTGGTCGCTGAAACACCTACTACCGATTTCTCCTTTGCAACTGATCGGCGCGTTGATGGCGCCGTTCTTTGTATATACGCTGAGTTCACGGAGCCTAAGGGGTACACGGAGAACACAGAGTCTAAGGGGTACACAGAGCACACAGAGTCTAAGGGGACCGAAAGATCAGAAGGAGCTATGGACACAGAGAGCACGGAGAAGAGGGACCCTCATCTCCTTACTCTCCACCCCTCACTACTCTCTTTACATCTTACTGGCGCTGTGTGTATTGCTCTCTGCGATCCTGGGTCTGATAACAAGTTTAAGCGCTTGGGAAATGCATGTTCAGCATTTGCTGCGTACAGTGCTGTTCATTGCGCTTCCATTGTTTGGTGTGTTCTATCTGTCAGACAGGGAAGTGCTGGAGCGCGTAGCGCTGTGTCTGCTGTTGGCTCTAATCGTACCCCTTGGTATGCTGTACTATGAGATACTCGTGGGTCCGATCAACATATCAGAGCGTTCCCTCTCTGTACGTTACATCGGTTTGTATGCACAGGTGTCGGTGTACGGCATACATTTCGCACTCGGAGTGTTGGGTGCCCTGTATCTGGCGGTAAAACGCGAAGGAACGTTGTATCCAACGTTGCTCCTCGTGTTACTGGCTATGCTCGCCTTCGCCTTGCCCTACGTGCTGCATCTGAGCACATACGCTATACTGTTCGCTCTGGCAGTAGTGGCACTGTATGTATTCTTGCGATCGGGGAAATGGTGGCACGCTGCCGCATTACCGGTGATTGCGGTAGCGCTGTTCGCATTCTCGTATACACACAGCGCTCTCGGACCAATGGATGCCGCATACTTACCGGACGTGGAAGTGCTGAAAGGTGAGCGTCCCGTCGAGAGCATCGCAAATGCGCGCGGTTATATTTGGAGAGACCATCTCGCCACTTGGCAGCGCCTTCCCCTGCAAGCACAACTCTTCGGTTACGGCTTTGCAGGCACCGGCAGCTTCAGCAGCGCTCTGGGCTTCGGAGCGCACAGCGATGTACTGCGCATACTCGTCACCGCCGGCATCATTGGCTTGTTGTGCTATGCTGCATGCATCCTTCTGCTGCTCCGTCGCATTCCCGCGCTCGCCATACCCGAGCGTGTACTGCTCATCGGCGCCCTCGTAATCTGGCTGGGCTACAGCGTGGCACTCACCCCGTCGTATATCATGCCGTTGATGGTGGGGCTGCTGCCGGTGCTGGGGGCGCTATCAGCGCGCGGGGCATAGATCTTAATACATTTGAAGAGAGCGCGGAGAGCACAGAGAGCACAGAGAGAGTTATAGAGCACATCTCGGACAATTGTGCTGTAGCAACTATTGGACCGGTAGTATGTTACTCTCTGAAAAAGCTACTTGAGCATCACTATTTAAATAAGCGCAGAACTACGCGAGAAGCGCTCTAACACTCCTCCGCGCTCTCTGCGCCCTCTGCGCTCTCTTCAAATGTATCACGTACATAATTGCATCTACGTATCAGGCCCTTGACGATGGTCTCCGCGTGAAAATTAATCAACAGCCCCGCAGGGTATCCTGTCACACGTAGATACGCGAGCAACTGCTGTTCATGCAGCTTGAGAAGGAAGTCCACTGCTTTGATTTCAACGATGACACATTCCTCTACGAGTAGATCGAGCCGGTACGCTCTCGGAAGGACGACCTCACCCAACTGTATATCGAGCGCCTTTTGACGCTCCACAGTGTATCCTTGGTTGACGAGTAGTTGATAGAGCAATTGCTCGTATACCCGCTCGAAAAGAATCGGTCCAAAGCGACGATGAATGCGTATCGCACAACCGATGATGTCATTGGTAATGATGTTGAGGCGCTTTGTATCCCACATAATGTTCTCCCTGAACGACGAATGATACATCGTTCAATATCGAAGTGTTGCGCGTCACAGGCAAGGCAGAATCGCGGGCCGGACGGTTGACTGACCTTCGAGAGTTAGGATCTGAATACATTTAAAGAGAGCGAAGAGAGCGAAGAGAGCGGAGAGGAAAGTTCAGAGCGCATCTTGCACAAAAGTATGCGATGTAGGGCCGAGATCCAAATACATATAAAGAGAGCGGAGAGATCGAAGAGAGCGGAGAGGAATTGTTGAGGTTGCTTCCCGCTCGATCCGTGCGCGCCGCGGTAATTGAGTCAACGCAAAGCCGCAGGGACGTGCATATAGTGCTCTCTACACCGTATCCGCAGTCCCAGTGAACAGGTTCTCAAACATCTCTCTCCGCTCTCTTATTCTCTTCGCTCTCTTCAAATGTATTATGCGGTCTGAGTAAAAAGTGCTCAAACATCCCTCTCCGCTCTCTCATTCTCTTCGCTCTCTTCAAATGTATTAAAATAGCTCAGCCCCATGAAACAACTCACGCAATCCCTCAAAGACGGCACCATGTCTATCACCGAAGTGCCGGCGCCGGCCTGCAAGCCCGGCTACGTTCTTGTTCGCACGCTGTACTCTGCTGTCTCCGCCGGCACGGAGGGTAAGACTGTCTCCGATGCGAGGAAAGGACTGATTGCGAAGGCGCGCTCGCGGAAAAAGGAAGTACGGATGGTGTTGGATCTCGCTCGTACGGCCGGGATACGCGACACCTATCGCATTGTGCGTAATAAACTCGATGCGTATTCTCCGCTGGGCTATGCCTGCATGGGTGAGGTGATCGAGGTTGCAGCGGATGTGACAGAGTTTCGTGTGGGCGATCTCGTGGCTTGTGGAGGCGCGGATGCCGCCCATGCGGAAATCGTATGCGTTGGTCGGAATCTCTGCGCGCTGCTTCCCGACGGAGTGGATGCCCGCCATGCGGCCATCACCACCATCGCTGCCATCGCCTTGCAGGGTGTGCGCCAGGCCGAGTTGCATCTCGGTGAAACAGCTGTGGTCATCGGCCTCGGTCTTATCGGACAACTCACGATGCAATACCTTCGCGCGCAGGGCTGTACCGCCATCGGTGTGGATATCGATGAACGTCAACTGCGGCTCGCGCGGTCGCTAGGTTTTCCCTACAGCTATCATAGCGACCAGGCAGGTCTCGAAGCCACCATCGCAGATCTCACCCACGGTATTGGCGCGGATGCCGTGATCATTACCGCCGGCAGCGCTTCGCTGTGGCCGGTGAATTTTGCGGGAGCAGTGAGTCGCAAGAAAGGCCAGGTGGTCATCGTTGGCGCCGTGCCCACCGGCTTCGATCGTAAGGATTACTATCGCAAAGAACTCGATTTGCGCATGTCTTCATCGTATGGTCCCGGTCGCTATGACTCGCGCTACGAGGAGCAGGGCGTGGACTATCCCGTGGGCTATGTGCGTTGGACCGAGCAGCGCAATATGCAGGCCTATCTGGATCTGCTGGCCTCCGGCTATCTCGATATCGAAGCCCTTATATCACATGAATTCCCGCTGGAGCAAGCGAAGTCTGCGTATGACACCATACTTGCAAGGCAGGAGCATGTGGTTGGGGTGTTGTTGCGGTACGAATCAGTTGTAACAGGCAACCCGCGTCACTCCGCCGCGGCGGATCTTCGACCCGAGCGAATCACCGAAGCAGATCTTCGTCACCCTGAGCGAAGCGCCGAAGGAGAATATGGCAGCGAAGATGATACATCGCTCGGCGCGAAGTCGAAGGGTGAGCGAAGCGCCGAGGACGATCTCGGTGGCGAAGAGGGTATGCATTCCGGCGCGGAGTCGAACCCTTCGACTCAGCGCCGAATGAAGAGTGTGGCATCTCGCACATCCGCAGTCGGCGCTTCGCTCAGGGTGACGGGGGGTGGTACTTCAGAACATCGAGCCTCTCTCCCCACAAAATCCGCTGCGCCGCGGGGGGCCGTGCGTGTGAGTTTTATCGGGGCGGGGTCGTTTGCGCAGAATATGATACTACCGAATCTGAAGGGCCTGGTGGAGTTTCGTGGTGTGGCGACAGGGCATGGGAATACAGCGCAGTTTGTGATGGACAAGTACGGTTTCGCTTTCGCGGCGGGGGATGCGGATATGGTGCTGCGCGATGAGGAAAGCGATGCGGTGTTTATCATGACACGGCATGATTCGCATGCGCGCTATGTGGTGGATGCATTGCGCGCGGATAAGGATGTTTTTGTGGAAAAACCGCTGGCTCTGTATCCGCACGAAATCGAGGAGATCGAGCAGGCCTATGCCGCGTCCAAGGGGCGTCTGATGCTCGGTTTCAATCGGCGTTTCGCACCGCAGATTCAGCAACTCAAGGCCATGTACCGCGACGAGCAGGTGAAATCCATCAGCTATCGCATCAACGCCGGCAATGTGCCGCCCGAACATTGGGTGCATAATCCCGCAGTGGGAGGCGGACGCATCATCGGCGAGGCCTGTCACTTCATCGATCTCTGCATGTATCTGGCGGGCGCGCCCATCAGCAGCGTGCAGGCCGTGGACAGCAGAAGCGGCGCGGGTCTGCGCGACACTGTAGCCATCAGCCTGGGCTTCGCCAACGGCAGCATAGCCAGCATATCCTATTTCAGCAATGGCAGCAAACAACTGCCCAAGGAGCGTATCGAAGTATTCTGTGGCGGTAGCACGGCCGTGCTGGATGATTTCCGTGAGCTGCATATCTATGGTGATAGCGTGAAAAGCAGCAAACTCAAAAAACAGGATAAAGGCCATGCGGCTGGCGTCCGCGCATTCGTGGAGGCCCTCCGTAACGGCGCTCCCTCACCCATCCCCTTCGATGAGATTGTGAGGAGTACATGGGCGACCTTCGGGGTGATGGATAAGCTGCGCGGTATTATCTGAGCAGATCGACATGATGTTAAACCCCCGGGTTTAAAAACCACAGATTGCACAGATTTCACACGGATTAGCACAGATGGATCGTGGAAGTCGGCGAGGTGCCGAGCGAATCGTCGTAGATGAAGCAATTCAACGCCCGCTGACAGCAGTGTTACGATTCGGCGGACATTGCCTGCGGGGGCGGCAGGGGTACGGGTTCGCTCCTGGCGATTATCGTCAAACTTTACTCTTTACTCTTCACTCTTAACACATCACCGCGCAGATAAGCATAATGCAGGCAGCGAGACAATTATCAGAGCAGATTGCACAGATTTCACACAGATTAGCACAGATGGATCGTGGAAGTCGGCGAGGTGCCGAGCGAATCGTCGTAGATGAAGCAATTCAACGCCCGCTGACAGCAGTGTTACGATTCGGCGGACATTGCCTGCGGGGGCGGCAGGGGTACGGGTTCGCTCCTGGCGATTATCGTCAAACTTTACTCTTTACTCTTCACTCTTTACCCAACGCATCACCGCGCAGATAAGCATGATGCAGGCAGCGAGACAATTATCAGAGCAGATTGTCGGGAGTACATGGGTGACCTTCAATATCCAACGCCGGATTAACGCGGCACAGTACATCGAAAAGGTGTCACCTGTCAACGCTGGAATGCGGCACTGAGTAATTGCAATGATGTTCATCCAGTGCTATGTTGCACACGGGCATCCGTCCGATGGAAATGGTTCACAACAGGTTCCAATGTACGATTCAAACCGATGATCTCGAAAAGAAAAAGCTATAATCCCAAGCGGGCGATCTCCACGAGACCTGTCGAAGCGGATTTGTCGCGCTGGAGTCAGTCTGTCGAATACGGCGGTAATCCTGAACACAAAAAGAATCCGGGCGATTTCGGATTGACACCTCCCGCGAGTCCAAGACCGGATAAGACTCTCTGTGATGGTGTGGGTATTTTTGACAGAGCGACAGCGCTGCGCCTCTTGAGAGAGGGAGTGCGTCGTGGCCTTGTGAGTGAGCAGATGCGGCAGGGATATCCCCAGAATATTTGGGCCGTCACCTCTGACGGCGTTGCAATGGAGGCGCAGTTGGAAAATGCGGGAACGGGTACCTATCACGGATATCCGCTTCAGGAAAAAGATCCATTTCGAGGAATCGTTTTGCATCATTGGGAGAACGTAGTTGAACACTGAATTTCACATCGAATGCTCATGGCTCGGGCGTGAAGACGGGAGTGAGGAGGACCGTGCTTTCTACGCGGAGATCGGTGTATCGGTCGGCGACGAATGGCTGACGCAACTAGAGGATCTCACCGCGAGGACGGTGCGAAAGCACATGCGAGGCAGCGGTTACCAGCTTGCACAGTGGTTTGCGGCCAATTGGTGGCGTTTACGCCACGAACCGGCGTTCGAGGGATCGAACAACGACGTGGATTGGCGTATTGCGCACTGCATGGCGGCGGCGGGCGGTGGCTACGTCTGGCCGGACGTGCTGTTTACCAGCGATGGCGCGTCGTTGGAGGTGGAGGCCTCAGCCCCTGGTGCAGTGTCGGGATGCGAGTCCGTTCGATACCTGCGAGGCCTCCGGGAGCGCATCCCGGTCATCGAATACGAGCTGAAAGTGGATTCGTTCGTCGACGGTGTACTCTCGAGGATGCACGATTTTGGAATGGAGGGAATGAATCTCTATGAATTGTGGTCCGAGGTGCGAGAGGAACGTGCCGATGCTGAAATGACGCAGTGGCGCAAGCTTGAAGCTATGTGTGGTTACGATCCGGACATGGCGCCTCCGGAAATGATTGACATGCTGCTCTCTCATGTGAATGCTTTGGGTGTCGGCTCTCTCGAAGAAGTTGCGGCATACGGTCGTCACCAGACGCAGGACATACTGAATCAGATTCTTGTCCTGTCGGAGGATACCACCGGTACACATGTTGGTGGATTCCCTGCTACGATGCCGGTATTGAGCAACAAAGTGAACTTCGATCCTTTGGCAAGGCCTTGGCGGCAGGCTGCTGAACTGGCCAAAACCGCTCGTTCGGAATGGGGCTTGGGCACACAGCCGATTTCGGATCAATCGCTTGCTGAAATACTTTCCATGAATACCCGTGTTTTTTCCGACAGGACAAAGGCCGCCGTGTCCCTACCGATGGCGCTTCGCAGAGGTGAAGGCGAATATTTCAATATGTATTTCACGAGTTCGTGGCCAAGTAGCAGACGTTTCGCATGCTGCAGATTGCTGGGAGACCACCTCTCGCATTTGAATATCGGGCGCTTGATCCCGGCGACAACGGTCAGAACCGCAAGGCAACAATTCCAGCGGGCCTTTGCACAGGAATTTCTCTGCCCGTTCGATGGTCTAATGGAGCGCTTTCAGGGTTCACAGCCCAATGATGACGATATATCGGAGGTTTCCGAGTATTACGGAGTATCCCCACTCCTCGTGCAGATGACGTTGATCAACAAGGGTGAACTGGATCGAGAGAATCAGTGCATGACTGGTTTATAGTCAAGCGATTCGGATGCAGAGAGAGAGCATGTCGTATGTAAAAATGGCCGAATGGTGCGGGTGCTATGATGATTGTGGGAGTGGATGTGACAGAGGGGAAAAACCACAGATATCACAGATTAATCGTGGGTATCTGTGAAAATCCGAATATATCCGGGTAATCTGCTCTGAAAATTGTCTCGTTGCCGGCATTATGCTCATTTGCGCGGTGATGAGTTGAGTAAAGAGTGAAGAGTAAAGAGTAAAGTTTGACGGTAATCGCCTTGAGCCAACCTGTACCCCCGCTGCCCTCGCAGTCAATCGACGCGTGTTTCGCGTCACTTTCGACAGCGGTCGTTGGATTTCTACTGCGGCGTCAAATTGCTCGGATCCTTGCAGACTTCCACGAATAATCTGTGATAATCAGGGTGAAATCTGTGAAATCCGTGGTTTTAAAACCGTGTCGCATCCGAATAATCCAATCACCGCAGCATTTTCATTCTCCCGGGTGTGACGAAGGAACATGAGAGACTGTGGTTTATAAAATGTAGTGTCATCAAAGTATTTTCAACATTGCATAGCGATATACTACAGACTTTACTGCATTACGCCGAAGCGGAGGACTTCGCTGGCTATGATCCCTACGATACTCTGAACTCGTGGATACCATTTCATTGGTTTGGGAAATGGGGTCCGGTGCTGGCGATTCAGTTCCAGAAGCGGAATCCAATCAATATTCGTCCACTGCTCGGGATAAGAAAAGAACGCAATCCGAAGGCGATCGGGTTGTTTCTTCGCGCATACAGTCTGCTGTATCAGCGTGATCCGCGACCGGAATATCTCGAGAGAATGCGGGCGCTGTTCACCTGGTTGAGGGAGCATCCCTCCAGCGGTTACAGTGAATACTGCTGGGGGTACAATTTTCCCTGGGCCTCGCCGGTCAAATATCTCCCGGCGTACATGCCCTCCGTGGTGGCCACGGGCTTTGTGGTAAAGGGACTGTTCGAGTACTGGCGCGCCACCACCGATCCCGAGGTGCTGCCACTGTTGCGCGGCGCAGCGGATTTCGTATTGCAGCATGTCGAGCGTCACGAGGATGAATGCGGCATCTGTTTTTCCTATACTCCCGTGATGAAGGATGCGTGCTATAATGCGTCGTTGTTGGGCGCGGAGATTCTGGCGAAATGTGGAAACACAGAGGGCACGGAGGGGAGGGATAGAGTGCGGATGTTGGTACGGAGGGCGGTGGATTTTGTCGTTGCGCGACAGAAGGATGACGGATGCTGGAATTACAGCATGGATATAGAGACAGGGAAGGAGCGCGCGCAGATCGATTTTCATCAGGGCTATGTGATCGAGTCCATCGAGGAGATCATGCGGGTAACAGGAGAGCGTCCCCCCGCGTGGGAGCAGGCGGTGCGCAAGGGTTTGGATTACTATCGTCATACACAATTTCTGGACGATGGCCGTTCGCTGTGGCGTGTGCCGAAGCAATGGCCTGTGGAGATACACAATCAGGCGCAGGGTATCATCACCTTCGCCATGTTCGATGCGTACCGTTCATTCGCGCCAGTCATCGCCGAATGGACGCAGCGCAACATGTACGACTCCCGCGGCTTTTTCCATCATCAACACTATCAACGCCATAGCATCCGCATACCCTACATGCGTTGGAGTCAGGCATGGATGGCGGTGGCGCTTGCAGTGTCAGACAGGAAACACTCGGAGTAGAATCACAACATTAGGCATGCCTTAAGCGATGTCGGTATATCGCAGTAATCAGCTACCACAATCAGAATTACGGTCATAGCTGCAAAATGAAAGTATTCGTGTACTTAGGTCATCCGGCTCATTATTACTTGTTCAAGAATGTGCTGTCGAAATTGACATCACAAGGAGTGGAGATAGTTATAGCATGTAAACACAAGGATGTGTTGGAAGAGCTTCTCCTGTCATCTGGCTATGAATACACCAATGTATATCCTAAACAGCGTGGAAGGGGTAAAATTGGAATACTTGTAAGCATGCTCGAAAAAGATAGAAATATATTCGCAATCGTAAGGGCTGTCAAACCAGATGTTCTGATTGGTACGTCGGTTGAAATTACCCACGTTGGCCGTTTACTTCGAATTCCCTCGGTGGTTTTTAATGAAGACGACTACGATGTAGTCCCCGAATTCAGTTGGTTGGCATATCCGCTAGCTACAGCCATAGTAGCACCGCAGTCGTGCAGAATGGGTCGGTGGAATCGCAAGACGACATTTTATAAAGGATATCATGAACTCGCCTATCTTCACCCAAATGTATTTCGGCCTGATCGATCTCTGGCAAGTGAGTACGCAGGCAATGATCCTTACGCCTTGATAAGATTATCTGCTCTTGGGGCTTACCATGATGTGTCGGTTCGTGGACTGACCGAGAAATCGTGTCTTGAATTGATTGCAGTGTTGCAAAGTAACGTGAGGGTTTGGATCAGCGCGGAAATCGAATTGCCAGATAGTCTCAAATCATATCAAATCAAGCTTCCTGCATGCAGGCTTCATGATGTAATGGCGTATGCTTCGATGTATATTGGCGATAGTCAGACTATGGCTTGCGAAGCTGCTGTGCTCGGAGTGCCGTCATTTCGTATTAATGATTTTGTGCGGAGAATTGGCTATCTTGATGAGTTGGAGGATGTATATCAGCTGACATACGGATTTAAACCTGCGGACGCAAGAAGAATGATACAGGCAGTGCGTGATACATTAAACATGCCCCAACGAGAAAGCATATGGCAAGAACGCAGACGAAGGATGCTCGTTGAAATGGTAGACGTGAACGCAGTGATGGTTAATGCAATTGAACAGGTGGTGAGGCAATGGAAATAGGCACAAACAGCAAATACCCCAGTTCTAAGCGGTTACCGCATTATGGAGTGAAGAATGTTGGAAAATCCATTCGAGAAGCCAGTGAGTTGCGTGGCACTAATCCGATGTGCTTTGTTCTGCGGAAGGTACGAAACTACATTCTACAGATATCAGCCTATTTCTTTCCGATTAATTCTGTGAGAGTATGGTGTTTCAGAAAGCGCGGTACAAACATCGGGAGGGGAGTATTCATTGGTCTGTATTGTATATTCGATGCGGCATATCCTGAATACATAACGATTGAAGACTATGCGATGATCGCAGGTGGTAATCATCTCCTGGCACATAGTAGATCGCCAGAGTATTTCGAGGGAGTGCTGCTCTCTTATGTGGCGGCAATTGTTGTAAAAAAACATGCATGGCTTGCAATTAACAGCATCGTATTGCCGGATACAACGATTGGAGAAGGGTCAATACTTACGGCAGGTTCAGTCGCCGCAGGTAAATATCCTTCTCATGCAATTATTCAAGGTAATCCAGCCATTGTCGTTAGAACATATGAGAAGGAGTAAGATGCTTTCAACGTGTATTCTGACGAATGATGTGGAGTTGACATCCATCTATCACGGCGGGATGCGAAATGCCACTGGAAAAAGGGTGTTGGAAGCAGCAATGCCTTCGTTATTGGAGATGTATAAAAGGTATGGTATAAAAACTACGTTTTTCATCACCGGTGACATCGCTTCCATCTATCCAGATGTTGTTCGTATCGCTGCTGATCAGGGTCATGAAATTGGTAGCCACGGCTGGTCACATCGTCTTGAAGACAGCTTCGATCTTCATCCCTTCGATTGGCAGGTCAATGAGTTGAAGAGGTCCAAATCGTTGCTCGAGGATCTGTCTGGTCAAGAAGTGATTTCTTTCCGCGCTCCAGCCTTGAGAACAAATAGACATACGCCTAGAGCGCTTGTCGAAGCTGGGTTTCACATTGACAGCTCCGTATCACCTCAAAGATTCGACTTTTTCTTCTCCACAGGAAATGAGGAGAAAATGAAGTGGTTGCGAGCTGAAAGAAGGCCGTACTTTGTAAGCGATAATAACTTATCAAAGCCTGGCAATCTGGATTTGTTGGAAATTCCTGTGTCAGCTTTAATTATGCCGTATATTGGCACAACAATGAGGATGTTTCCTTTGCTGAGCAGGCTATTACGTTCTATGCTTCTTACAGAGTCCAGATATTACGGGACCGTGCTTACATTCCTGTTCCACCCAAATGAAATAGTGGATGAGAGTGGAGAGGCAAAAGATGAATTATATGGAGCAAACAAATCGCTTATCTCGGGCAGGTTGCGCAGATGGTTGAAACTTAGAAACCTGGGTCCAGCGGGACTTCGACTTCATGAGCAACACATAAAGGCAATTATTCGTGCTGGATGCGGATTTACCACAGCACGGGAGTATTATCAACATTATAGAGGCAATCATCGTGACTCTGCTTGAACTTGTCAATACCATACGCTCAAAGCGTGGTCTCGTGCATCTTAATGCGCTAACAGATGAAATGAAACTGCGCGGTGATATTGGGTTCGATTCTCTTGATCTTGCAGAATTCGTAGTAAAGGTTGAACGTCAATATGGTGTAGACGTATTTGCATTGGGCGTTCTCGAGACAATTGGTGAAGTTAGACAGCATCTTGGTATATGAGTATATCAAGATATGTACATATTGATGATCAAACAGGTCGTCGTGTCACCTATAGAGAGCTCTTCCAGATCCTGAGCGAAGAGCTGATTATTCCACGTGTTGTCCGTTCTTATGATACCTTCGATATACTTGTGGCGATTATCGCAGCGGCCGTCTACGGCGAAAATGTGATACTCTGCGATCCCGAGTGGAGTGAAGAAGAAATATTGGGATTAGGGATCACATCACAAGAAATGAATGAGAGATCTGTTCTCGTTGGAATCACGGTTAATGCAGACACTCTCATTGCTAAGTATCATGAGGAAACTGGCGGCTCGATTACGTTTCTCACATCAGGTACGACTGGAATACCTAAGCGCATAACTCAGCCAGTTGGTAAACTAATGCGCAGCGTGCGTTTCGATGAGAAATATCACTTTCTCAACTGGGCGCTCGCATTTCATCCCTCGCACATAGCCGGGGTTCAGGTCATGCTTCAGGCGGTTGCGACAAACGGCACTTTGATACCTTGTTTCAATCTGGATGTGAACACTCTAGGACAAGTAATTGAAGCTCGGGAAATTCATTGTATCTCTGCAACACCAACGTTTTACCGTACGCGGTTCCCGGCTACAGCATGCCATTCAAAGGTCAAGAGAGTCACATCCGGAGGTGAGAGACTTGATAGAACTCTGCTTCGACGATTAGGAATGCTGTTTCCGAATGCAACGTTGCGTAATATATACGCAACAACAGAATCGGGGACCCTCCTAACATCTAACACTGATGTGTTCACACTTCCTGCTAACTTATCTGAGAGAGTAAAAGTTAGCGAGCATGAATTGTGCGTGTGGAATGATGCTGAAGGTGAATGGAGAAGCACGGGAGATATCGTTGAAGTGGTGCAGAACGACCCAGTGAAAATACGCCTTATCGGTCGTTCTGGTGATGTGGTAGTTGTTGGTGGCTACAATGTGTCAGTCGTTGAAGTGGAAGACGTGATAAGGCTGATTCCGGGGGTGACAGATGCCGTTGTTCGCGGGATAAAAAGTTCGGTACTTGGGAATATGTTGGAGGCTGATGTGATAGTGGAAGATCCTTCGATCACAGAGGTTATACTGCATGAGCGATTGTCTTCAGCTGTAGCACCATATAAAGTACCCCGAGTCTTTAACATAGTATCAACGATGCCGATAACAAGAACAGGCAAAAGGAAGCGAATATGAATCTGGTGATGATCACTGGCGCGTCGCGTGGAATTGGTGCAGAAATAACCCTTGAGCTTTTGCGACAGGGTTATCAAGTTGTTGGCGTCTCTCGCGGAGGCCCTCTCGAGGAAGTTAAGGAGGCGTATGCATCATCTTACAGGCATATCCAATGTGATCTATCAGATGTTGCGGCGGTTACGGAGTATATTATTCAGCCTGAATTCATAAAAGGTGCAAGTTATTATGGATTGATTAACAATGCGGCAGTAGCTTACGACGATATTGTCACAAATATAGATTACTCCGCGCTCACTTCGATGTTCGCTATTAACACTATGATACCGATGCTGTTGACTAAATATGCAATTAGGAATATGCTCAATTATGATAAAGCAGGATCATTGATTCATGTATCTTCTATTTGCGCACATACAGGGTATAAAGGCCTTGCGATGTATGCAGCTACGAAGGGTGCCATGGAGTCTTTCTCAAGAACAACAGCGAGAGAATGGGGCTCTAGAGGAATCAGGTCGAATTGTATTGTGCCTGGATTCACTGAAACGGACATGAATCAAAACATGGAAGAAGCGATGAGAAGTCGGATTTATGCACGCACCGCGTTGAGAGAGCCAACTCGGAAGGAATCCATTGCCGCCACCGTACATTTTCTGCTCTCTGATAGATCACGATCAATCACAGGTCAAAATATATTTGTTGATTCGGGTACTATTTGATGCTCTTGAGGTCTTGAAGTTCAAGCATTGCCTATTACTCAGAGACTGTATGACCCGCCGAGGCAGGTGTGTTGGGCGTGCCATTCATCAGACATAACGGTTTCGTGGGGCGCATCAGCTATCTTGAAGAACTCGATAACACGTACAAACTCGGTTACGGAGTTCCCGTGCATGATGCACCGCGCGTTCTTGCATTGCTCCGCTCCATCCTCGCCGATCCCGAACGCCGCACGCGTTGGACCACGCTCCGTGAGCGCATGCTGAACGAAAAAATCGATGTGACGGGGTGGATGGTGAAGGAAATATCTAATTTTGTGTAGTTCGTGATACATATATAGAGAGCAGAGAGAGCGGAGAGAACGGAGAGGAATATTTCGAGCGCATCAGGCTGAATATTACGCTTAATGCATATAGTGCTCTCTGAACTGTATCCCGCTATCTCAGTAAACAGCGCCTCAAACACCCCTCTCCGCTCTCTCATTCTCTTCGCTCTCTTCAAATGTATTCCCGATTTCAGCCACCTAAATGAACCGTACCCGTAAATACATCCTCACCATCGGCTTCGACCTGATCTTCATCGCCATTGCGCTGGTGATCACCTTTCTGGTCAAGGGCTCGCGCTTTCACGCGATTCCGGAGGCCTATGGCGGGCCTATTCTGATATTCATCGTGGTGTGGATCGTGGGATCGCTCATTGCACGCAAGTACGAGCTTGCTGGCATGACCAGCACGTATGTTGAGCTTTCACGCGTGATAAAGGTGAACACCTTGCTTCTCCTCGCGCTGACCTTTATCATTTTCTTCGCCAACATGAATTACTCTCGTGGCGTGCTGCTGGGTATGACTGGCATCACCACGGCCCTGGAGCTGCTGGCCACCTGGATGGTGGTGCTACTGGGAGCGGCGAGTTACGTGGGCCCGGGTGAGAAGAACGGTGTGAACGGCGTCGCCTCACCCGAGAGCCATGTATCCGAGCCCAGCTACGAGGAGCACGAGGAAATGCTGGCTCCCATCGCCGAGCGTATGCAGGCGCCAGTGGTATTCGACGCATCGGAGCTGTACGAGAGTATCTCCGAGATGGTGGGCGAGGAGGGCTTCAATTTCATCAATCGCATGTTGCAAGGGCATCCCGGGCAGACGCTCATCGTTGCCACCACCACGCGTTTCAATATCGTGGCGCAGCCGAGGGGTGTGTACAGCAATATTGTCAACCTCCGGCGGATCAACGATATACCTCGCATCAACAAGTTCTTCGAGGAAGTGAATTCCAAACTTCCTCCCGGCGGTGTGTTCATCGATTGTGTGGAGACCACCGGCCAGCGTCGCGCGCGTATCATGGCGAAATTCCCGCCGGTGATAAATACGATATACTACTTCTTCGATTTTATCATCAAGCGCGTGTTTCCCAAACTGCCGGTGACGAAGGAAATCTATTTTTTCCTCACGCGCGGCAACAATCGCGTGCTATCGAAGGCCGAGACCTACGGTCGCCTGTACTCCTGTGGCTTTGAATTGCGCGAGGAAACACGATCGAACAATATGCTGTTTTTCGCAGCGCGCAAGGTGAAGGAGCCCGTGTTCGATATGCAGCCGACCTATGGGCCGCTGATCAAGTTGCGGCGACACGGCAAGGACGGTAAGATGATCGGCGTATATAAAATGCGCACCATGCATCCGTACTCCGAGTACCTGCAGCAGTACATGTACGACAATTTCAAACTCGCTCCTGGCGGTAAAATCGCAAACGACTTCCGTATCACCACCGCAGGCCGCATCATGCGTCGTCTGTGGCTGGACGAACTCCCCATGCTGCTCAACCTTCTCAAGGGCGATCTGAAGCTGGTGGGCGTGCGTCCCTTGAGCAAGCACTATTTCAGTCTCTATCCCGAGGACATGCAGCAGCGCCGCTCGCGCTACAAACCCGGACTTGTACCCCCGTTCTATGTCGACATGCCCAAAACCTTCGACGACATCGTGAACAGCGAGCGCCGCTACCTCGATTCCTACGATAAGCATCCCTGGCGCACGGACTGGGTGTATTTCTGGCGGGCGGTGAATAACATTGTCGTTAAAAAGGCACGTAGTGGGTAGTGGGGATCGTAAGCCAGTGAAGAATGAGAGTAAGGAGGTTATGAGGGTAAGGAGGTGAATGGGTTTTTTGCAGACCACTCATATCTCGCGCACTGACACAGTCCTCCAGCAGCGAATCGAGGTGCAGGGCATGTTGTAGCACTATCCCTTCGAAATCGATGCCCCCGGCAATCATCGCTAAGTATACGAGGCGTCAACATTTAATCCGTCCTCCTTATTCTCTCTACTCTCATTACTCTCTATAAACGGCTTCCGCTCCTATGAAGAACTCTCATTACTCTCTTCCCAGGAGCATCGAAAATTGTCGCGGCGTAGCAGGCCCTTTTTGATGGTGTCCGCGTGGAAGTTGATCAGTAGGCCCGTCGGATAGTTTGTCACACGAAGGTAGGAGAGGAGCTGATTTTCGTGATGCTTGCTGAGAAACTCCAGTGCTTTGATCTCCACAATGACGCTTTCTTCTACCAGCAGGTCGAGACGCAGCGCCCGTTGAAACACTATCCCATCGAAATCGATGTCGATGGCCTTCTGTCGCTCTACCTCGAGTCCACGCTGTATCAGCATCTGTGACAGCATTATCTCATACACGCGTTCGTAAAGAATGGGACCGAAGCGCTTGTGAATTTGAACGGCACAGGCAATGATTGTATCGGTGATTTGATTGATGACTTCGCGCTTCCACATTGTGTTCTCCCTAATATGAGTAAAGAATGAGAGTAAGGAGGTTATGAGGGTAAGGAGGTGATTGTTTTTTTGCAGCCCTCTCAAGTCTCGTGCAATGAAGCAGTCCTCAACCATCAGATTTTGGTGGCTTGCTGATATCTTGCGACGATCATTGACGCCATCTTCCGCCGGCAGATCGTGGCGTGTTGAAAGACTACCCCGTGGAGATCCATGCCCATGGCAATCATCGCGAAGTAAACGAGGCGACAACATTTCATCCATCCTCCTTATTCTCCCTACTCTCATTACTCTCTACACATGGCTTCCGCTCCTATGAAGAATGAGAGTAAGGAGGTTATGAGGGTAAGGAGGTGAATGGTTTTTTTGCAGCCCACTCAAGTCTCGTGCAATGAAGCAGTCCTCAGCCATCAGATTTGGGTGGCTTGCTGATATCTTGCGACGATCATTGACGCCATCTTCCGCCGGCAGATCGTGGCGTGGAGCGTGTTGAAAGACTATCCCGTGGAGATCGATGTCTGGCAATCATGACGAGGCCTTCGAGATGTCAACATTTCACCCATCCTCCTTATTCTCCCTACTCTCATTACTCTCTACACATGGCTTCCGCTCCAGAGTGAAACAGATTTAAAATAATGCGATATTGGCAGACGATATGAAAGACAATAAATCAGACCGGACACAGTTATCCCCAAGCTCCTCACTCTCTCTACTCTCATTACTCTCTATACATGGCTTCCGCTCCGCTGCCCTATTCATCATCTCTGTGGCCTCGGTGTTTTGCCTCTGTGTGCTCCGTGTTCACTCCCAAAGTGTCCCCGAGCACATTTCGTGGACGACGTTGTATGAATTTCTCGACGAGTTGGCTGCGGAGCAGGTGATTATGTTGAATACGGCGACGAAGCCGTACTCGCGGGGATTGATAGCAGAAAAATTGCTGGAAGCGAGGGAGAAGGATAGGGAATTAAGTACGCGCCAGCGTGCTGAGGTGGAGTTTTATCTCCGGCATTTTCGTTTGGAAGCTGGTAATAATGCACGGCTTGATGGTGATATAGATCTGCTGCGGCGGGGGGAGAGCAGTGTGTCGCTGTTTCCGGCGGGAATCTTTCATGCGGATAGTGTATTCCGCGCAGCATTGCTACCGGTACTGGGTTTGCAGGTATGGAGCAATGATGTGGAGACGTTCCGGCATCGCTGGAACGGCATCGCGGGCTTCGGCTATATCGGCGAACATGTGGGTGTGTACGGCAGCCTGCGCGATAACAATGAGACGGTGCAGCTCACGCGCGCGCAGTTCTTGAATCAACGCGCAGGCGCACCTGCAAAAACCGCGGTATCGGGCGGATCGGATTTCAGTGAGAGTCGCGGTGGTATCACGGCGGGATGGGAATGGGGAAGTGTCGGCCTGATCAAGGATCATGTGGCCTGGGGCAGTGGATACAATGGTCCGATTATACTGTCGGGACGTGTTCCATCCACTGCGCAAATAGCGCTGCGCCTTGCGCCGGTGTGGTGGTTTGAATTCAATTACATTCATGCCTGGCTGGTGTCGAATGTGCTGGACAGTAATGCCACTTTTTATACTCCCGATGGACAGCGCCGTGATGTGCTGCGCGATAAATATATGGCGGCGAACTTCTTCACGATCCGGCCCTGGCGCCACACGGCAATATCGGTGGGTAATTCCATTGTCTACAGTGACATAGGTATTCAGGCTGCCTATCTCGTCCCCTTCGTGTTTTACAAATCCGTGGATCACACGTTGAACGGTGCTGCGAATCGCACCGGCCAAAATGCACAGATGTTTCTCGACATCAGCACGAGGCAGCTCAAGCATCTTCACGTGTATGGAACATTGTTTTTCGATGAACTCAACACGCGGCGATTCACCGAGGGTGACGAGAACAACATTTTCAGTATGAAGGCGGGCGCGCGACTGAGCAACTGGCCGCTGAAGGATGTCATGCTCACCGCCGAGTATACACGGAGCAATCCCATTACCTACAAGCACAATCTCGCCACCACCACGTACGAGAGCAACAACTTCGTGCTTGGGCACTATCTGCGCGATAATGCAGACGAAGTGCATGCCTCGCTGATTGTACGTCCTCTCCGTGGCCTGCGTGTCGCCGGATCGTTCACCCGCGCGCGTCGCGGCCCCGACATCCCGTATATCACCGGTACGGCGGCCATTAAAGAGCAATTCATGACTGAAGTGCGCTATGAGCAGAGGAGCATCGCTTTCGAAGCCGGTTATGAACTTGCGCACAATGCCCGTATTTTTCTCGGTGTGGATCTGAGCACGGTCACCGGCCCCGACGCCGCGCGCTACGTCCCCACACCCTACCTCGGTGAGCGCACGACAGTCACTGGCGGTATCTTCGTCGGCATATAATATTTGGAGAGTAAGGAGATCAAGAGGATAAGGAGAACAAAAGCAGTGGCGATGCTGCGGTGATACAGCAAGAGGCTCTCGATGAAGGCCATCCCGTACCGAAAGCATCGCATCGGACCGAGCCGTTCGTCTCAGATTGTTGTTCGCGATGTCGACCATGGCGGATCATACAGTTCGATACTGTTGAAAGTGTGCATTCCAGGTCCGGTCCGGGCCTGCAATCATCTCCTTACTCACATTACCCTCCTTACTCTCCTCCATTAATGGATTACACACAAAAGTTTATCTTACTGCACATTATCACAGCAATAGAAAACACATGAAGACAGCCCTCATCACCGGCATCACCGGGCAGGACGGTTCCTATCTCGCGGAGTTGCTCATCGCAAAGGGGTACACGGTACACGGTTTGATACGTCGGTCCAGTTCGTTCAACACAGGCAGGATCGACCATCTGTACAACAACCCCGAGGTCTATAATACATCGCTGTTCCTGCACTACGGTGATCTCACGGATTCGAGCAACTTGAATCGCCTGCTGGAGAAAATCGCTCCCGATGAGGTGTATAATCTCGCGGCCCAATCGCATGTGAAAGTATCCTTCGAGGTGCCCGAATACACCGCCGAGGTGGATGCGGTGGGGACGCTGCGATTTCTGGATGCGATCAAGGAAAGTGGTGCGAAGGTGCGATTCTATCAGGCCTCCACCAGTGAGTTGTATGGAAAGGTGCAGGAAATACCGCAGAGCGAAACCACGCCGTTCTATCCGCGCTCACCGTATGCCGTGGCGAAAATCTATGGGTACTGGATTGTGGTGAATTATCGCGAGGCCTATGATATTTTCGCCTGCAATGGTATTCTCTTCAACCACGAATCACCTCGTCGCGGCGAAACCTTCGTGACGCGGAAAATCACCCGCGCCGCCGCACGCATCAAGGAGGGCTTGCAGGACAAGCTCGTATTGGGCAACATGGATGCCAAGCGCGATTGGGGTTACGCCCCTGAATATGTGGATGCCATGTGGCGTATGCTTCAGCAGGATTCGCCGGATGATTACGTGGTGGCCACAGGTGAAACGCACACGGTGCGGGAATTTACCGACATCACCTTCCGCGAACTCGGCATCGAGTTGCATTGGGAAGGCGAAGCGGAGAACGAAAAAGGTATTGATATGCAGGGACGTGTGCTGGTGGAAGTGAGTCCGCGGTATTATCGTCCAACCGAAGTGGAGTTGTTGATAGGTGATCCTTCCAAGGCCAGGCGCCAGCTCGGCTGGGAGCCGCAGGTGAAATTCGAGGAACTCGTGCGCATCATGGTTGCCGCCGACCTGGAAAAGGTTCGCCGCCGCGGGTACTGAGTGTAAGAAACACAGATTACACAGATTACGCACAGATTGCACAGATTGCACAGATTAAAATATTTATGTGAAATCCTGTGCGTGGTCTCCGATTCGTATGTTCTCGAACTCTTGTACCGAATATCTGGCTCTGCTGGAATACGATCAGCAGCGAAGACTCAAAGAATCAGTCTTCGTATACCCTGCTTCATATCGCGGACATTGAAATTGAGCAGTAGCCCAAGTGATAATCCTGTAATCCTCATGTAGGTCAACAGCTGTGCGTCGTGAAGTGGAAGAAGCTTCTCTATCGCTTTAAGTTCGACAATGATCGAACTCTCTACGATCAGATCGGCACGATACGCCACACTGATATCGATTCCGTCATAAACGAGAGGCATGGGAACTTGACGTTCGACACGGAGGCCTTGTTTAATCAGTTCATGTGAAAGGCAGGGTTCATACGCGGACTCGAGTAGTCCCGGACCGAGCGTGCTGTGAACAGTGAAGGCGCAGCCGATGATTTTATAGGATAATTCGTTGATGGTCGACATTGATTTCTCCCTGAAATGTTTATATCGATGGGTGTCGCGGCTATGTGAAGGAAATGTTGGTCTCTGTGCCGCAACTCGATAATATTGGGAAAAGAAGGAATCGCGTCAAGAGGTACCCGCAATTTACACTACATGGGATCCGGCACGAGGTCCGTTGTTTGACAGACGGTCATATTGTTAAGAAAAAAACGAGTGGTCCTTTGTGTAATCTGTGAATAATCTGGGAAATCTGTGTTTTTATGATCTAGCAAACTCACGAATCGGAACGTATATGAATACTCATTCGAAGGTGTACATCGCAGGGCATACCGGGATGGTGGGGTCGGCGATATGGCGGCGGTTGCGCTCGGAGGGATATACCAATCTCGTCGGGCGGACGCTGGAGGAATTGGATCTGACGCGACAGGCGGACGTCGAGGCGTTTTTTGCGGCGGAGCGCCCGGAATATGTGTTTCTCGCGGCGGCGCGCGTTGGAGGCATTTACGCGAACAATGTGTATCGTGGAGAATTCATTTACCAGAATCTTGCGATACAGAACAATGTGATTCACGCGGCGCACATGTATGGCGTGAAGAAGCTCCTGTTCCTGGGCTCCTCGTGCATTTATCCCAAGCTGGCGGAGCAGCCGATTACAGAGGACTATCTTCTCACAGGCGCACTGGAGCCGACGAACGAACCGTATGCCATAGCGAAAATCGCCGGACTGAAGCTCTGCGAGTCCTACAAGCGGCAGTACGGTGATAATTTCATCTCTGCGATGCCAACGAATTTGTATGGATACAACGACACATTTAATCTGAAGAACAGCCACGTCCTTCCAGCCATGATTCAGAAATTCCACCTTGCGCAACGCTTGCGTGAAGGCGACGCGAATACTGACACCGGTAGGAGTACTCTTGAAGCTCTTATGAGTGGGCGTGCAGCGTCGAGTGTGGATGGGAATAGCGACGCTGTTGCGGATCAAACGTCAGTCGTCGATCGTCTGCAGGAATACGGCATTACGGCTGACGGGGTCGAGCTTTGGGGGACGGGTTCTCCTCGCCGCGAATTCCTCAATGTTGATGACTGTGCATCGGCGGTGGTCTTTCTCATGCGGCATTACGATGGTGAACAACATGTGAATGTGGGAACTGGTCAAGATCTTAGCATTCGAGAGTTGGCGGAGTTGGTTCGTGATGTGGTGAACTATGAGGGTGAGATCAACTTCAATCCGGATTATCCGGACGGCACGCCACGCAAATTGCTTGACGTAAGCAGGATTAAAGATCTGGGCTGGTCTCCAAGCATATCGCTTGAGGAGGGAGTGCGTAAGACATACGAGTGGTATAAGAATCGGCTACAATAGCTTGCTGAAAGGAAGCCGTCGTGCTCTGGAGATTGTGTGAGCGGAGTCAGCTCAGGGGGAAAACCACAGTCTTTCATGTTCCTTCGTCACACCCGGGAGAATGAACATGGTGCGTGTGCCATGATTACTGTCAGAGCGGATCGACAGAATTTCAAAACCACAGATTGCACAGATTTCACACAGATTATCACAGATGGATCGTGGAAGTCTGCGAGGAGCCGAGTACATGTACGCAGGTGAAGAATTAGACGCTTGCTGTCAACGATGTGACCGTACTAACCGATGACGAATCCGTATCAACCGCGGAACGCTATGCTGCGCGGTATGAAGGCCACGCTGCGGAGGGGAATGTCTCTCCTGGGCATGCACAGCGTGATTGCGCGTTACCCGAAACTCAAGGAGCACGCGCTGATGCACTGGTTACGGTGGAGGCGCGCGCTGTGGCCATGGATGTTCCGTGCGGTGCGCAGACAGCAAAACGGTCCCTGGGATGCATACCTCACCTCCCGAGCGCGCTGGGACGGCCCGGGCTCGCAGATACTCGCAACTCTGTCGAATATCTGCTTCGCGCAGTATACCGGTCTGCGCTACGTGCACACTCCGTTTCAACGTATGTCGCATGCTCCAGGCGGGATGACCGACGAGGAGTGCGCCGCGCGCTGGGAGGCATGGTTGCGCTTGGGTGAGCTTTTCCCCTCGGTCGAGAGCGTGCAGACGGGGAGAATTATCCACGCTTCTGGACCGGCTTCTGTGCGCTATGATAGCCGTACATTGAATGTGGTGGATAATTGCCACGCGTTCACCGACCGCTACCCCCGGCAATGGCTCCCCGTGCTCGAACATCTCAAGCGCAGCCGCTGGGCCCCCTCCGATCGTCCCTCCAACAGCCCTCTGATCATTGCCGCTCATGCTCGACGCGGCGATGTCCCTCCCGACGAAACGCTCCGCTACACAAGCAATTCCTGGCTCAATCACGCGCTGAGTACAGTACAGCGCGTGTTGCGCGAACATCACATAGCATACGAAACACACCTGTATTCCGAAGGACAGGCCGAGGACTTCGCGGCGCTGCAACATCTTCAACCGCAGCTGCATCTCAACGGAGATCAAATAAGCGATTGGGAGGCCTTGCGCACCGCCGACATACTGCTCGTGTCCCGTAGCGCTTTCAGTTACAGCGCTGCTTTGTTATCGGATGGCATCATCCTTTGTCCCCGCTTCTGGCACGAACCCCTTCCCGGCTGGGTGCGTGTGGGGCGGGATGGGCATATTTCCAGGATGGTAGAGACATTTGAGCAGAGGTAGCGAAAATCACTGATATCGACGAATGGGGATACCCCTTTCATAAAGAGCGAAGGACTTAAGGATTTGCCAATCGTCAGCGAAGGTAATGTCCAAATCCACTGGATCTGTGGTCTCAGCCGAGCTCAAGATAGATCCGATGATGATTCCCAGCACCGCGCCCGGAATGGCATAGATGATTGCGCTGAGTTCAATCCCCGGATCCAAAAAACCGTGCGTTTTGGCACTGTTGTATCTATGCGCACCGACAAGTCCGCCACCAGCGGCACCAACCAGCGTGCACACAAGCACGACGTCAGTACCGGACGCATCCCTCTCGACGTTTTTCACACGAACAACATCCCGGCGTTCGATTGCCACAATATCCTTCTCAAGCATGGAATCGGATTCGCGCATTCTACTCCTAATAGTGTCCAGGTACACGGTACTATCCGATACTTTGAGGACAATTCCCTTCGCGACTCCACCAGTTGTCAAATGGAAAAGCATGGGTTGGCCCTTTTGAGCGATTGCATTAAGCGAACAGTGAAGACAGATGACGCCTGTTAGTAAGACAATTCGCAATGACATGGTGCACCTCTGATGGATGTTCTGACGCAATCAACGGAGTTCTCAACTGAGTGTTGTCACGAAAATGTCACAGTATTCGCATAACCATCCCGTTGAGCGATTGATTGAGACGTACGGAGGATGGTAGAATGATCCGTATTACGTCGCCGATGTATAGCAACATCATACGCTGGACAGGATTGCTTGCGCTTGCACTCCTGACGCTGTGGTCTTTGCTATTTATTCACCGAACATCCGTGGATGCCACTGCCAGCGAGACCTACCACATCCTCTTTGACGACGCCATGGTTACCATGCGCTACGCTCGGAACTTCGTCGAACATGGACGGCCAGTTTGGAATCTCGACGAGCGCGTGCAGGGGTACACCCATCCGTTGACAATGCTGCAAATGAGTGCGAGCATTGCGGTTGCCGGCTGGAAGAACGCACTGCTCGTAGTGAAGCTGACAGGGTTGCTGCTGTTGATCTCGCTGCCCTTTGTGCTGCGTCGGCTGTATAGGGAGTTCGATGGCGATTCGACGATAGGCCCAGGCGTGGGAGTATTACTCGTCGCGTACTATCCTCTGGCGTTCTGGACACTCCAGGGAATGGAGACTGGGCTGCTGGCAGTCGGCTTGCCAGTGATATTGCTCCTGTCACAGCAATTTCTCAAGAACGCGAGTATACGTAGCGCGTTGCTTCTCGGTGGCGGGCTCGCGGTATTGCCATGGATACGCCTCGATACAGTGATATTCGTCCCGGCGATCATTATACCGGTGCTGCTTTATCTCTATCGTGATGGCGTCCTGCGTGAGCATATTCGAAGCATATTGGTTATCGTGGTGATGGTACTGGTCTCGGTGTCGCTTCAGCTCCTGCTGCAATACCTGCTGTATGGCGAACCCTTGCCAAATACGGCGCGATTGAAACTTGGCGGAACCGCGCTCCACTGGCGTATCATGGATGGTTTGGGATTCATTGTACCTTTCCTCCGTGAGAGTATGTTGCTTCTTGTGGTGGCTGCAGTCGCACTGATACTCTGTCGCAGTCGACTGGCTGTGCTCATTGTTGCGTTATTCACTGCGATGCTGGCTTACCAGGTGTACATCGGAGGAGACGCGTGGGACTACTGGCGCATGCCCTCGCCGCTGATACCATTACTGCTGTTGCTAGCGCTCCGTGGACTGAATGTGTTGTTGCACAGTTTTCGTAGCAGCCCTGCATTTAGTCTGCTGACTTCAGGGCAATCCGTAGCCATCGTCGCCATCCTCCTGTGCGGGGTTTTGTGGAATATCAATGCTCGGTTTTTACGAGAGGCCATGTTGATAGATAAACCGTATCAGGTGGATATGAATACGGTGAATGTTCGCAGAGCGTTGGCTTTGCAGGAAGTATTGACAGACAGCGCAGTCGTTGCCGTGGCCTGGGGAGGTACTGTGCCGTACATCACAATGCGGCCTGCGGTGGATATTCTCGGAAAAAGTGACAGAGCGATTGCAGCTCGTAAACCATACAGGGGGATTATGCATTCGTGGGGAGGAATGAAGAGTGTACCCGGGCACAACAAGTACGACCTCTCCTATTCCATTCTCCAACGTCGACCAGACTACATCGACACGTACACGTGGTTTACCGAGGACTTCTCCGGACTTGTCGGCACGGTGTACAAAGAAGTCGCATACAAAGGGGCGGTGTTGCACTTGCGCGATGGATCCAGGGACGTACGATGGGAATTGATAGATGCTGCTGACAGCGGGGACGCAACGTTGAGTGGAATACGTACGCAGGATTCAACGCCATGACGGATGCGCGAATACCGACATTTCGGCGGGGAGGAATGGGCATCATACTGTTATTGGCAGTGTGGTTTGTACCCAATATTCTTGTGCAGAATGATTTTCGCACCGACGATTTCTATCTCTTTGCTGTTCTGGGTGACCGTGGCCTGGTGTGGCCGTGGGAGAGCGGGCAGTATCTGAATTTCATGGGTTTTAGAATCGTCTCGATGGTGCTGTTTCTGGGGCAGCTGCAGATGTTCGGTACGCATGCGCTCGGGTATTACCTGGTGAATCTTATCATGCATGTCCTTGCCACGCTGTTGTGCTACCGCCTCACGCAGACTGCGCTGAATCAGGTGATCGGTCGTACGGATGTCGTTCTCGCCATGCTGACCGCGCTTGCCGTGGGTATGCACGCCGATGTGTTCTACAATGTGCTCTGGATTTCCAATCAAACCGAAACACTGGCGCTACTGTTAAGCATGCTGTATTTGTGGTTGATGCTGAAGTATCTCGAGCAGGGAAAGTCGGAATACGGCGTCGCTGGATTATTGATTATCGCCGTTGGCTTTTTCGTGAAATTCACTGTCGCCATTTTGCCATTTCTGTTCCTCGTCATCGCCTTGATCTATCAGAGAGCCGGAATCACCACTGTTCCCAGAGTACGGATACTGTCCATTGCCGCGATGGGAATTATGGTCGCGATTATTCTCGTTGGAATCTGGTTGTTCAACGACAGATATGACGAGGTGATGCTGACGAGTGTGTTGCCGACGAAGTTATTCTCCGTTGTGGCCATCAGTATGATATGCCTGCATCCCTCGTTGGCCGCGTCGGTGTATCCCCTGCTCTACGAGCAACGCATGGTGGCCCTTGCCATAGGTATTCTGCTCGTTGCCGTGAGTGTGTATCTCTATGGAAAACTGGACAAGAATCGCCGCGCGATCGTACCGGCGGCGGCACTCATCTTTCTCGTGGCGGTGATACCGAGAGCCGTGCATCAAATAGCCCCGAGAATCAACACGCTACAAGTCGCCGTACTGATGGTGCTCATGGCGGTTACCTTGGCATATCTGCGGCCGAAGTGGGCAACCTGGTGCATGGCTTTCGTATTGATCGCACAGATTGCAGGTTCGGCGTTCATCATCCCGGAATGGAGAGCGGAGACCTCGAACATGCGCTATAAGAGCTTATTGCGCGATGAGCAGCGTATGGCTGTGGGCAAAAGCATGCTGCTGGTGCACCAAACTGTGTTCGATCAGTATGCTCTCCATTTTTATCGAACAGGGCGGTTCGGGCGGGACACTGCGTTGCAAGTATCGCCGCTGCGCTTGCTGAGGAAATACGGGACGAGGTCTCCGAAAGAATATCGCGTGCAACGCGTTGGCGATGTGTGGGAATTAGAGGCATGCGATCCGCGCACTGGATTCATGGCGGACACATCGGTGGCATCACTTCGTTGGCTACGCATGGCGTTTCTCGATCCATTGCGGGATTATGGATATCGTCGACTTCGTATTTCCGTGGACGATGCACCCAACGATGTGCGCTTGCTCGTTGAACGAGGCTTCGCCTACGAGGAATTGCCCAGGTGAGCAGCGGGATCATTGGGAGGGTTGCAGCTCCCGTGCCGGGAATTCCGCGTGGCGATGTGGCGATGCTAGTCCTGTCGTTCCTTGCGCTGATGGCGTTCATAGCACCGTTCGTGTTGGACTATCACTTCACCGGCGATGATTACGAGGTGATACGAGGCGCGCAGATTTCGCCTTTTCCCATTGATGGCGATTTTCGTGTGGTCAAGCAGGGAGCGTATTTTCGGCCGCTGGTCACGTTGAGTTTCGCTTTGAACGGCTGGTTGAGTCCTGGGCAGCCGTGGTCGTATCATTTGTTCAACTTGCTGCTACATGCGTTGAACGCGCTGTTTGTGTCGATGCTGATGACGCAGTTGTTCGCAACCCGTGGGCGTATTGCCGCTTTCACGGGTTTCGTGTTTTTTCTGCTGCCGCAAGGTCTGATCAATGCGTGGTGGATCGTCGGCCGGACGGATCTTCTCTATACCACCGGAATGCTCGCCGCTTGCCTGAGCGCACTGATGTTCCTGCGTACTGCGTCAGTGCGCTGGCTGAGCGTGATGGCGCTGATGCTGCTCGTATCCCTGCTTTCCAAAGAAAGCGCGGTGCTGACATTAGTGTATCTCATGGTCTGCTCGGGTATCGTAATTGCAGGGAGCGAGGATCGAAGCATCGGGAAGCGAATATCTGCGGTGTTCGCTGTCGCTGTTCCACTCGTCATCGCCTATCTCGGCTATCGGATGGCGCTGTTCGGGTCGATATCCGGCAACGAAGCGCTGCTTCCGGCATTTTACCCGGCACGCGGCGCTCGGTGGATGTTCCATGGTGTGGCCTCGCTGCTTGCTCCGGTGGATCCGGTGGACTCGCTGGCGCTGTGGTATCGGTGGTGGCCAGGAGTGCTGCTGCTAGCTTTGGCAGTGCTGCTGTACATTTCGGCGATAATCCTCGCATTCACACGCGCGCAACTGAAGCGCAAGAGAGAGACGGCATGGCTGTTCGCCGCCGGATTTCTATCGCTCGTAATCTATGTTCCAACCTTCCCCTCCACACGGCTTGCCTATGGGATCATGCCATTCCTGCTGCTTCCAGCCGTGCTTCTTCTTGCCGAGCAACGCGGTGCGAAGCGCTTCCGCGCGCTTGCCGTAGCGGCAGCGCTTGTGCTTTTCCTCGTCATCGACGCGACGCTGCTGTGGAAATTTCATCTCATCGGAGCATGGAATCAGCAGGTCGAGCGTCTCAATGCCAGCGTGCCGGAATCCGATTCCGTGTATGTGTTGGCTCAAATCGGACGAGTCGGGCAGACAGTAGCGGAGACGGCCATGCCCGTGTGGCAACCCTTGAGTGTGCGGAGTGAGGCGGCCGAGAACTCCACGCGCGAGGTGTTCGTGCTGGGTCGCTTCGAGGGGAATGTGTTCACGGACTGGAACAAACCGTATACGATCCGAGCCTACGGCGATACGGTGGAACTGATCTCTTCGGATGAGCTTTCGGGATTCGTGCCGGTGATGGAGATGAAATTCGCTTCCCTCGATCCAATCGTGACGCAGGGTATTGTGATGGAGCCGCTCGCATTTTCCAGGCATCGTGGGGGTGTGCTGAGCCGGGTGCGTTTCCATCCCGTACCTTCGAAGATGGTCCCGGTGATGCACTACTCCGATGGGCGGTTTCGTTCGAGCAGTGTGGTGGATTTGATGCGACGTTACCGGCAGAGGTGAACAGCGTTGCTTTGCTGCCGGCCGGACTTTGCAAGCGTTCCATGCGTGCTTCCAGGCCTTCGGCTCGCGCGGTGATGTCCCGTTGCACCCACACGCATTTGCCTCGTAAGGTAAATCGATCTAATGTAGAATTGTTGTTTGGACTGTTCCTGGCGTAATTCATGTGTGGCTTCAATTCCATTTTTCATTATAACGGCCGCGGTACGGTGGATGTCGCGGAGCTGCGGGCAACGCGGGACCACATGACGGCACGCGGGCCGGATGGCCATGGCGAATGGCTGTCGGCGGATGGTCGCGTTGGTCTGGGGCATCGCCGTCTGTCCATTATCGATCTCTCGGATCGCGGCGCACAGCCGATGCATTCGGTGGATGGGCGATACAGCATTTCTTTCAACGGCGAGATTTACAATTATCGTCCGCTGCGCGAGCAATGCTTGCGAGAGGGATGGAGCTTCCACAGCGAAAGCGACACCGAAGTGCTGATGGCGCTGTACGCGCGACACGGCGAAGCCATGCTGCGCATGATTCGTGGCATGTTCGCCTTTGCGTTGTGGGATCACGAGCGCAGCGCGCTGTTTGCCGCGCGCGATCCGTACGGGATCAAACCGCTGTACTACGCCGATGACGGCAACTGCATACGCCTGGCGTCGCAGGTAAAGGCATTGCTCGCCGGTGGCGCCGTTTCGGCGGAAATGGACGATGCCGCATTGTGCGGATTTTTATTGCTCGGTTCCGTTCCCGAACCGCGCAGCATCGCCCGCGCCGTGCGGGCCTTGCCCGCAGGACATTGGCTGCGCGTGGATGCGCATGGCATCACGGGGCCGGTGCGCTACGAGAGTATCGCGGAAATTTTGCACTCCACCGCCTTGCAGCAGGATGGAGATGCCGACGCCACCGAACGAATCCGCGCCGCGTTGTGCGACACCGTAGCCCATCACATGATAGCCGATGTGCCGGTCGGTGCGTTTCTGTCGGCGGGCATCGATTCCGGAACGCTGCTGGGGCTCGCGCGCGATGCAGGTGTGGAAGATATTCGCACAGTGACACTGGCGTTCGAGGAATTTCGTGGCCGACACGATGACGAAGCGCCGCTAGCCGAAATGGTGGCGAAACATTACGCTACCGATCATCGCACGCGCATGCTCACCGCGGAAGAATTCTCCGCTGATCTCGAGCACATTCTCGAGGTCATGGATCAACCGAGCATTGACGGTATCAACACGTACTACGTGAGCAAGGCGGCGCGGGAGAATGGACTGAAGGTGGCGCTGTCGGGTCTGGGCGGCGACGAGCTGTTCGCGGGATACAATACGTTTGTGGATGTACCCGCCTGGGTGAAGAAATTCCGCATAGCATCGCGTGTACCCTTCGCGGATGAGTTGTTCCGCAGGGGATTCTCCCTGCTGCCTGGTTCTTCCGCTCGCAGTCCGAAGGCGGCCGGCGCACTGCTATACGGCGGCAACTGGGCTGGCGCCTGGTACTTGCGTCGCGGTTTGTTCATGCCTTGGGAGTTGCCGGCGTTGCTGGGCCGGGAGCGTGCCGAAGCGGGTCTGCGCGAATTGCAGTTGTTCGAGACGATCGCGGAGGCGATGACGCCAGAGCCCGGTACGGCGTATGGTCGGGTGGCTGCACTGGAAGCCGGCATGTACATGCGCAATCAGCTGCTGCGCGATTCCGATTGGGCTGGCATGGCGCATTCGATAGAAATCCGCGTGCCATTGGTGGATATCGCCTTGCTTCGCACGCTGGCTCCCGTACTGCACACTGTGGCTCCGCGCGAACGCAAGCGTGTGCTGGCCGCGAGTCCCTCGCGTCCCATCCCCGCGCAATTACTTGAGCGTGCGAAGACGGGCTTTCAGGTGCCGATCCGCCACTGGCTGGAGAGCGATAAACGCATCGATGTGTGGAAGCGGGTGCCTGCGCTGCGTGCTGCGAATTGGGAGAGGCGCTGGGCCTATGTCCTCGCGCTGCGCGGGATGTAACCGCGAAAGGCGCGAAAAAACGCGAAAGAATGGATGCATTGACTGCGGCGGGTTGCCGGGAGTGGGTGTCGGGTGCGGGATGCCGCGCAGCTTTGCAGGGAGGACGAAGCGATTCGTCTGTGTCGAGTAAGGTCCGCGCCGTTGGGCTCCGGATTTCGCAACTGTCCCCTTATCACATTTTCCTTTTTCTCCTTCACTCCATTTTACCAGCTTCCGTGCAACGTGTGGAGTTGCGCACCCGTGCGGCCTGCAGGGCTGGGGATGGTCCAATCCGCTGAAACGGGGCAGCGGGGCGATGGTGCGCGGTGTGTTGTAACAGCGGAAAGGTTGTGGTGTCGATGAAGGTGTGGTGAGCGAACGACCGATTGTAATTCCTTTTTATCGGCGGAGTTCGTAATTTTCCTTACTTGACCGGAAGAAGCGTGTAGTTCCATGTTCATTTCCCCATTTCTGGCTTTGTCCCTTGCCATCGCGATGATGCCGCTGTGTATTCGGCTGGCGCGTCGCTATGCATTGTTCGACACACCGGATGCGATGCGCAAGATGCACGAAGGGGATGTGCCGTTTACCGGCGGCTACGGAATTATTCTCGCCTTTGTGATTGCGGTGATCACCACAGCGCTGCTCCACGGCGGCGAGGTGTTTCTCACAGGCAAGGAGCGCTACGACGCGATGTACCCGTACATCGCCGAAGCCACAGTGATTATCGTGGTGCTGGGAGTGATGGATGATTTGCGCGAACTGAGCTATTCGCAGAAATTCTTCTTCCAGTTTTTCGCTGCTTCACTCATGGTGCTCGGAGCGATCAAGGCGCAGATGTTTCCGCAGGTGTTCAGCATGGAGACGTCGGGCGTGCTGATCAGTTCGCTGGCCATGGTCGTGTCGCTGTTGTGGATGGTCGGCACCACGAATGCCATCAACATGATCGATGGCATGGATGGTCTGGCGGGTGGCACGTCGCTGATATCGGCACTGGCGCTTGCGGTGGTGGCGTTGCTGTGGGGCAATACCGCACTGGCTGTGGGGCTGTTCACGTTGGGCGGCGCGATTCTGGGCTTCCTGCTCTTCAATGTTCCTCCCGCACGCGTGTTCATGGGCGACGGCGGGAGCATGTTCATCGGCTTCATCCTATCGCTCAGTGGTTGGCTGCTGGTGGACAGCGGTCCATCCACACTGACCTCGTTGACGGTGCCCATTATCATTCTCGGGCTTCCCGTTTCGGATACATTGCTCGCATTTTTCCGCCGCATCATGTTGGGAAAAAATCCCTTCAGTGCGGATCTTTTCCACATTCATCACATGCTGCGCACCAAGCGGGGATTTTCCACAAAATCCACTGTGCTGTTGCTGGCGCTGCTCGCGGCGGTGTACGGCGCGGCTGGTGTGCTGGTGGCGGTGACACCGGGATTCGTCGGCTGGATCAGCATCGGTGTTCTGCTCACGTTCAAATTGATTTTTCTGCGCTGGCTCGGTTATGGCGACATTCTCCGTTCGCGCGGTTCCGTTCCGCGTCCGGTAAATGTTCTGCCTTTGAACGGCAACGGCGTGCATCTCAACGGCACGAACGGCCACAATGGGCTGAACGGGCACGGCTCCATCACCAAGGGTAAACAGTCCCGCTACACACCCTGACATCCATGCATCGCTTTCTCCCCGCCCATACACGTCAATCCAGTACTTCACATTTTTTCGAGAATCGGTATGCCCTATAACATCGCTGTCATCGGGACCGGCTACGTCGGTCTCGTCTCCGGGACGTGCTTCGCCGAAAATGGCAATCAGGTGATTTGCGTGGACAACGATCCGCGCAAGCTGCAGAAACTGCACAACGGACAGATCCCCATTTACGAACCGGGTCTGCACCCGCTGTACGAGCGCAACGCGAAGGAAGGACGTCTGCGTTTCACGGACGACCTCGAGGATGCCACGCTCAATTCGGAGGTGATATTCCTTTGTCTCCCCACGCCGCCCACGGAGGATGGTTCGGCGGATTTGCAGTACGTGCTGAAGGTGGCAGAGCAAATTGGCGAGATTCTCGCGAAGCATGCACCGCAACCCTTCAAGATCATCGTGGACAAGAGCACCGTGCCCATTGGCACCTCGGAGAAAGTGACGGAGGTGATTCGCGCGAAGTACGACGGCGAGTTCACCGTGGCTTCGAATCCGGAATTCCTGCGCGAGGGTTTCGCGGTGGAGGACAGCCTGCGTCCCGATCGTGTGGTGATCGGCACGTCGCATGACAAAGCCAAGGAGATTCTCACCGAGCTGTACGAGCCCTTCGTGCTGTCGGGCAATCCCATCATCATCATGGACGAGCGCAGCGCCGAGATCACGAAATACGCGGCCAACAGTTTTCTCGCCATGCGCATTTCTTTCATGAACGATTTGGCGAATCTCTGCGAGATTCTCGGAGCGAATGTGGACAATGTGCGCCGGGGCATAGGCACGGATACGCGCATTGGCAAGAAATTCCTGTTCTCGGGCGTCGGGTATGGTGGCTCGTGTTTCCCCAAGGATGTGAAGGCGCTGCTCAAAACCGCGGCCGACGCGAAGCATCCGTTGCGCATCGTGCAGTCGGTGGAAGACGTGAATGCCGATCAACCGCGTCGCTTCTTCCAGAAGGTCTACGACTATTTCGATGGCGATCTCAAGGGTCGCAGCTTCGCGATGTGGGGACTGGCGTTCAAGCCCAACACCGACGACACGCGCGAGGCGCCGGCGTTCATCGTGATCGATGAGTTGCTCGCCGCGGGCGCGAAGGTAGTGGCCTTCGATCCGGAAGCCATGGAGAACACGCGCGAGTTGCGCTTCGGTGAATCCATCACGTATGCGAAAAACGCCTATTCGGCGCTCGATGGCGCGGACGCCCTGTTGCTGGTGACGGAATGGAGCGAGTTCCGCATGCCCGATTGGCAGAAGATCCGTGCCTCGCTCAAGCAGCCCGTGGTGTTCGACGGCCGCAACATCTACGATCCCGAGGAATTGCGCGAACGCGGTTTCGACTACTTCTCCGTCGGACGTCCCGCTGTGTTGGCGCGCTCGTAGTATTGCAGATGCAAGTATCCGAAACAACGCTTCCGGGCGTGTTGCTGATCGAGCCGAAGGTGCTTGGCGATCATCGGGGGTTTTTCATGGAGACCTTCCGTCGCGATCTCGCGGACGCGTGGGGCCTTCCACCGTTGGTGCAGGACAATCATTCACGCTCCGGCCGCAGCACGCTGCGCGGTCTGCATTTTCAGGAGCCGCACGGTCAGGGCAAGCTCATCCGTGTGGTAACAGGGCAGGTGTTTGACGTACTGGTGGATGTGCGCCGTGCTTCGCCGAGCTTCGGGAAATGGGAAGGCCATGAACTCAGTGGCGAGAACAAGCGGCAGTTGTGGATACCGCCGGGCTTCGCGCATGGATTCTGTGTGCTGAGCGAGGAGGCGGATTTCCTGTACAAATGTTCCGACTACTATCACCCCGAATGCGAGCGCACCCTGTTGTGGAATGATCCCGAGGTGGGCATACGCTGGCCGGTGGACGAGCCTTTGCTGTCGGAGAAGGACAGGCGGGGTATGCCGCTGCGGGAACTCGAGGACTTGCCCTGGTATTAGCTTTCCACCATTCCGTGGAGATGCATGGAGGCACGAAGCGATTCGTGCTTTCGTGTTTTATCCCGGAATCGAACATAATTTCAAAACCACAGATTGCACGGATTACACACAGATTATCACAGATTAGTCTGTATAAACCCTCTGGAAAATCGTGTGAAGCGTGTTTCGATGAATCGGCGATCACGGACGCATTGTCCGGCGCTCGGCCTCGTGCCTTGCCCGCGTAAGCAACCGGACAAGTCACGCGCGCCACGCGTTCATGATCGCGATTGGAATTCGACAGGAAATATTCGGTCCGGTTGTGCGAGGCCTTGCATCGAGGGGAACCTTGGAGCTTCGGGATTTCGTTGTCAGATCATTGAGTACAAATACAGTGAGTTCTACACATGCACAGAATCCTTCTCATCCTCTCGGCACTGACCCTCCTCGCCGTTCCTCTGCGGAGTCAATCCGAGAGTGGCAGTATACGCGGAACAGTTTTGGACGCGGTGACGCGCGAGCCGTTGATCGGCGCGAATGTGTTCGTGATCGGCACGTCCTTCGGCGCGGCCTCAGATCTCAACGGTGGCTTTGTGATACGCGCGTTGCCCAGCGGCACGTATCGCGTGCAGGCGTCTGTCATCGGTTACAAGGCGCAGATCGCATCCGATGTGGTGGTGGCGCCGGGGCGCGAGGCGCAGTTGCAGTTCGCACTGCAGCCCGCCGCTATCGATCTCGAGGCCGTGGTGGTCGAGGCGAGTTATTTCCGAGAAATCGCCGATGCGCAAGTGAGCGCGCAGACTCTGTCGTACGAGGAAATCCGCCGCGCGCCGGGTGGATTGGAGGATGTGATTCGTGCGGTGTCGGTGTTGCCCGGCGTGGTGCAGGCATCCGCAGGACGCAATGATTTGATCGTACGCGGTGGTGCGCCATCGGAGAATTTGTATGTGGTGGATGGTCTGGAAATTCCGAACATCAACCACTTCGGTACGCAGGGCGCCACGGGCGGGCCGTTGAGTTTCATCAATCTGGATTTCGTGCAGGACGTCACTTTTGCCACCGGCGGCTTTGGTGCGCGTTATGGTGACAAGCTGTCATCGGTGATGAACATTCAGCTCAAGGATGGGAGGCGCGACAAACTGGGTGGCAAACTCACGTTGTCGGCGTCGCAGTTTGGACTCAACACCGAGGGACCGATCGGAGAGAGCGGATCGTTTTTCTTCAGTGCGCGAAGGAGTTATCTCGATCTGATTTTCAAGGCGGCGGGCTTCGGGTTTGTGCCCGAGTACTGGGATTTCACCGGCAAAGCCACGGTGCGCATTGATCGTGAGAACGAGTTTTCCTTCCTCACCATTGGCGCGTTGGACAATGTGCGCTTTTTCAACGACACCGAGGATCAGCGATTCAGCAATGCCCGCATCCTCGGCAATTCGCAGAATCAGTATTTCACCAACATCTCCTGGAAGCATCTGCTGGACAAGGGATTTGTGACGTTGAGTCTTGGACGCACGTATGTGAATTTCGATTATCTGCAAACGGATTCGTTGCTTGCACCGGTGTTTCGCAGCGATTCGCGCGAGGGTGAAAGCAGTCTGCGTGCGGACGCGGTGTTTCTCTTCGACCGCAGCAGCGAGTTTTCAATCGGCGCGCAGGGCAAGCTCGCGCGGATACAGGGGAATTTCGCATTGACGCCCACGGACAATACCGTGCAGACGGGGCAGCGACTGCCCACGTTGGAGAATGTATGGGACAGCACCGCATTCAAGGGCTCGGCATATGTGCAGTACGCGCGCACCTTGTTCGATGACCTGCGCGTAACGTTGGGCGGCCGCATGGATTACTTCAACTTGATCGACGAGGAGTTCGCCTTCGCACCGCGGCTGGCATTCCGCTACAGCGCCGACCCAGTCACCACCTTCACGCTGAGCGGCGGCTCGTACTATCAGGCACCGTCCTACATCTGGTTGATGTCGAATGCGGCGAACACCAGACTCAAGCATGTGCGCGTGGACCAGGCCGTGGCGGGCGTGGAGCGCCTGTTGCGCGAGGATTTACTGGTGCGCGTGGAAGGCTACGTGAAGCAGTACGCCGATTATCCCGCCAGTGTATCTCGTCCCTGGTTGGTGCTGGCGAACACCGGCGCCGGTTACGGCGGTGTGGAGGACGGGTTTTCGTCCTTCGGCATCGAGGATCTGGTGAGCGAGGGCGAGGGATATGCCCGGGGTGTGGAATTATTGGTTCAGAAAAGATTATCCGATATACCGCTGTACGGCATTTTCAGTCTTTCGTGGAATCAGACGCGCTACACGGGTCTGGATGGCGTGGAGAGGCCTGGTCTGTACGATCAGCGGGTGATCATGAATCTGAGCGCCGGTTACAAGTTCGATGAGCGCTGGGAGGCCAGCGTGAAATTTCGCTACGGTTCCGGAACGCCGTGGACGCCATTCGATGTACTCGGCGAGCAGCTCTTTGCCACGGAGTACAACAGCGCGCGTCTGCCGGATTTCCACTCCATGGATGTGCGCGTGGATCGTCGCTGGAGTTTCACGGGATGGAATCTCATTGCCTACATCGACATTCAGAATGTGTACAACCGCAAGAACACGCAGGCGTACCGTTGGGATCCGCGCAACAGCAAGGTGGAGAGCAGTGGTGGATCGATCGGTATCCTGCCCACCATCGGCGTGAGCGCCGAGTTCTAAAAAAACAAAGCGGCTCCGAAATCGGAACCGCCTTGGTGGCAGAAGAAAGGTGAGATGAACGAGCGGAATTGCGGCGGCGGTTGGTGGGAGCAGGTGTGTGTGGGTCGGGGGAAGCGGTAGACTTCCCCCGTGCCGCCGGTGGGAGTTACTTGACGAGATGCATGGTGCGGGTGATGGTGCGTCCGCCCGCATGCAGTTGATACATGTAAATGCCCGTTGCGAGACCATTGCCGTCGAAATTCACGGCGTGCTCTCCGGCGGGCATGTTCGTATCCACGAGACAGCGCACTTCATGTCCCAGCAAATCGTACACCGACAGGCGCACATGTTGCGCGCTCGGGAGCGAGAAGCTGATCGTGGTGGACGGGTTGAAGGGATTCGGATGATTCTTGAGCAACAGCGGTTCGTCCGTCGTCGCAGCGACAGCGCGCTCGAGTTCCTCGGCGTAGCGCTGTGGGTCCACGACGGCGTAGCGGTCGGTGATGGTCACGTCGGTGTGATCGGGAGCGTCGGCCACATCCACATCGAGGTATACCGAGCGTCCGGCGAAGGGTGACAGATCCACGCTCATCGCCTCGAGGCGTGCGCTGCCGTTGAGATCGCCCAGGGGAAGGTCGATGAGTTTGATCAATTCGCCAGTGATGGCATCGCGCAAGCGGATGACGAAGGACGTTGTTGCATCTGCCATGCGTTCGGCATAGCGCTGCACGCGGAAGCGAAGTGTGTTGCCGTATTCGGCGAGGAAGGAGGCGCTGCGCATTTTCGCGGCGACGGAGCTCTGCGTGCCGAGCTGCAACGTGTCGTGGTCGGGATTCCAGTCGATAGCGGACACGGCTCCCTCCTTGTTGACCATGCGCACATCGGCGACGCCGAGAATGCCGATGGCCTCGGCGTTTCCAAGCAGGATTTCGCGCATGCGCACCTGCTGGAGTTCGCTCTCTTTGTTCAGGCCGTAGCCGGAGGAGAGGAAAGCCCAGTCATAAGGTTTGTTCTGTGCGGTACTGAACACATCGATCATGCCCGACTGATCAGCGGACCAGACGGTGAGATTCGGATCCACGCCATCGGCATGCACGAAGGACGTGAGGTTGCCGTCGATGCGCACACCGCGAATGGTGCTGGCTGAATCGTTGAAAGTGACGCGAACCGATGTGGACTTGCTGCCTTTGCTGCCGGGCGCCTTGCGAGTGCCGATAGTGGGCGAGGCGTAGCGCGAGAGCGGATTATTGGTGCCGACAATGGTGGCCGTGGTGTTCCAGGTCGGATTGTGGCCGAGCGAGGAACCGCGTTCGCGTATCGCGAACATATTGCGCGGCGCGATGCTCGTGCTGCCGCCCGTAGCGGAAGCAGTGTTGCCGGGCCAGGGCGACCAGGTGCTGAGCACGTCGAAGGCCACATGGATTGTTCCGGCCTCGCTGACGGCGATGGACGGAGCATGGCGGGCGGGATAAGCGATGCCGACACTGCCGTTGCGGTCATGAACGAGATTGCGTTGCGCTGTGCTGCCCATACGCCAGCCATTGATCAACGGCGGATGCACGCTGCGGTCGAAGAGCAATTCCGTATGGAAAATGGAACCGTTTTCGATCCATGCCAGATGGAATTGATCCGCCGCCGTACCGGGCACAAGACCTTCCACCGACGCTGCTATGCTCGGGTAACGCGGCTGATCCACTGAGGTAGCGCGGCGCTGTCCCTGCACGAGGAGCTGATTATCCACAATGCGGTCCCAATCGCTGAGTACGGCGAAGCGCAGTTCATACGAGTCCTCCCACACCAGCATGACGAGGTCTTGCGGTTCGGGACTTGCAGGGTCCACAGGCAATGCGGCAATTGCCGGGGTGGCCAGGTCGGGCTGGCGCAGCGGAGCACTGTAGGCATGACCGGGAATTCCTCCGGCCACGCGCATGACTTCCACTTTACCATCGCAGACGTAGGAAATCCATGCATCGTGCTCGCCCACTGCGATGCTGGGACGCGTGGCATGGCGGAGTTCGTCGCTGATTGGAATCTCCGGCATCCAGGTATTGCCGCGATCATCGCTGCGCAGATACCAGATACGTCCGGCACTTTCATACACGGCATGATACATGCCATCGCGGGTGCGTGCCACTTTGCGCTGCGAGTTGCTCTTCGAGGGCGGCTCGCTGCCGATGCTCTGGCGATGTGCTTTCACCAGGGCGGAGAGAATTGCGGTATTGTTGAGGAAATTCACCGCGCGGGTATCATACTGCTCGGGATTGGCGAAGGCCGGATCGGTGCCGAGGTTGAGAGGTTCCTCGTACAGCTCGGTGTTGATGGCTTCCCAGCGCTCGAATACGTAATCACCCACATCCGGACGCGGCCACTTGTGCGTCAGCGTTTTTGCATCCCAGATTTTCGAGGCGCGGATGGAGTAGTGGGGGTACTTCTCCCTGTTCAAGTCAAAGTTCGTTAAGAAAATTCCACCATTAGACGAAGCTGTTGATTTTGGCTCGTACTGACGGAAAATTTTTGGCTGATGAAGGTTGAATTCATGTGATTTCGACGGATCAACAAACCATGGATCGCGGAAAGATGGGTAATCCGTCGTGACGACACTTCCACGCTCATGGTTCACGATTTGAAGTGTAGGGACGATTATTGATTGACTGGGAAAAAATCTGCAAATAATGTCTTGTTGTTCCTCGATAACGTAACTATCGAGTTGATGATCGTCTGTTCTATGGAGATCTCCGAAGTACCACCCTTCGAATTTTGATTCTGTATTAGGATGTGGGTTTATGTGCGCGCGAAGCGATAATGGATCACCGACCTGCTTGCTGAATCTCGTGCCGGAAATTGTTCCGATACTCGGGAAGTGGGTATAAAAATCCGGCCTGCAGAAGAAGTCGCTGTACCCACTCGAGCCGGTGACGTATACTGCGAAATCCTCAGGCATATACAACTGCTCAGCGAACCAGGCCAACAAGGTGGCGGTGGCGCGGATGGCGTAAGGCAGTGTATTGTCGCGAATATGCAGCATCATCGCTGTTTTATTCGCGTCGTAGTTGCAATCGCTCGGGAAGCGATAGGGTATGTCGTTGCGCAGCCGGGGAAGACCATTGACAGGACCCTGGCCATCGAAGTCGTCGGACGCAAAGGAAGCGGCCAGCTCGCGCATGCTGAAGAAGAGATGGTACAGCGGATCGCCGATGCCCTGCAAATCCAGCAGTCCCGACTGTATATTCTCCGCATTCCAATAGGCCCGGGTGGGAAGTTGCAGCCAGTTCTCGTAGCTGTCGGCATCCTCGACAGCGATGTGCAGCGTGCCCACAGCGGTGCTGTTTGTGATATACAGGTTGCCCATGTGAAGATCGCGATGCGTATGCGCGGGCACGCTCATGTCGGCGAGGAGATGGCAGGCGCGGCCAAGCATTTCCCAGACATAGCGCTGACGTTGCTCCTTGGTCAACACGAAGGTGGCGTTGATGCTTCTGCCGGGGATTTCGAGACGGCATTCGCCGGTGTTCATTAAATGTGCAAGCGAGGAGTAACGGATGGCCACTTCTTCCCAGGCATGCTGCTGTATGGGCAGGGTGGTATTCGAGGCACCCTTGTCGTAATAGTACACGGCGCCGGATTCCCACCATTTGTCGCGAATGGCGATTTCGCCATTCGGACGAAGGATGCGCTGGAATTTATCCCAGGCATTGTGCGGCGGCCGGATTGTGATGCTCTGATTCTCGGTATTGAGCACGGACAGCATCCAAGTACCTTCCAGACGGATGTTTTCCTTGAAAAGGTAATTGTTCGGCGCGAAGGGATCCCAGAAGTGGGCAGCGGTGGTGAGACCAGCGCGGAAATCGTCATTGTCTTTGATTTCGCCTTCCAGCGTCATGTAATACTGACCCGAAACACCGCTTTTGCGGCTGAGATCGATATCGGGCCACTGATCCTTGTTGGCGGTACCATAGCCGAAGACCGCATCCTCGCAATCTTCGCGCCAGGCGCCGGTCATGATGGTTTTTTCCTCCCACGGACGCGTGCCTGTGACGTGTTGCCCGATGTGCTTCTCCAGACGCTTGGACAGGCCGGGTTTTTCTCTCTGAAGCAATTGCCAGGCCTGATGCACGATGTACTGATGCATGTTCTGGCTGTGAAGAATGCGGGGTTCCTGCTGCGCCCGTGCTGGTGCTGTGTAGGCAAGGAGGCAGCACAGGAAGGTGAAGAGACAGAGTGATCGTTTCATAACTTCTCCCTTGGAAGTGATGTGAAATTCTCCCTGAGACCGAAGTCCCTGTTTATTTGCGGCGTTTCCCTCGAAAGATCAGTGAGCGCTGTTCCGGACCGTCACCCACGAAGGCGACGATATCTCCCTTGACGTCCATGCCGAAAGCTCTGAAGAATGATGAATATGTCGGCCCAATTTCCTTGAATGTGGAGCCATTGTAGTGGTGGAGTTGAAGTGGGAAGGTGAGAATGAAATAATCATTCATTCCGTTTGCTTCGAACGCCTTGACAAATGATTCAGTTGAGAATACGGCGTGGCGCTTATTTCCCCAGGTCTTGAAAACATCGTGTGCCGTGCTGAACATTATCGAGTCTCCACAATACAAGTGTGTTATTTTTTCGCCACTGAAGGCGCCGAGACGTTCGAAGACACCCACGCTGTTCATTTTGTATATCTCGCTGTATGTGCCATCCAAGGCTCTTACCCCTATTGCTACGTCGCCATTGCTCAATCCCCGGACGTCCGAAAAGTGACCGATGGGTGGGCTGAAGGGCCGGACATACCTACCTCTGTCCCAGAATGCAACCCCGTTGTCATTGCCGACAAAGACGCGGGTGTTCAGATCAGGGGAGATCCAAAGTCCATTTACTGACATTGGAAAACCTGCATTATACAGATCCACTAGATGGTATCTTAGGCCATCCCAGTAGCGGCCATTCCCGGCCATGAACCATACGTTCGAGCTGTTAACGGCGAACACCTTATCAAGCCCCGCGCAGCTTTGATATGCCGTATCAATTGCACGATGGAATGTCCACGTTTTTCCATTCCAGTGGGCGGAATTACTTCGTTTTGAATAATCGATCTGCCCATCATCCCCCATCTGATCGAACTGCCCCACCACCCAGATGTCGTTTTCGGAGACGATGCTCACATCGTTGATCATCCCGAAGGGCAATCCTATCGTATCCACTTCCCACACGAAGTCGTGGCTGGTGGTGTCGCGCTGAACGGGGGGAGGCGGATCGATGACGGGATCGGCAGGTGGAGTGTCGGTGCAGGCGGAGAAGAGCATGGTGACGAGTAGGATGGAGAGCAGGAGCAGGAACATGGCCACGTTGCTTTCGCCGCTGCCTATGCGGAAACGAAACTGAATATAGCGGTGACTGTACATTGCCGACCTCGTAGTGGTAATTGGCATCCCTGAAATCCCTGCCGGCGCCGGGAGCCCGTGCTCCCGGCAGCCGGTCGTTGAAACTCCCCACACCTGCGCGCATACGGAACCGGTGCCGCGGGCACCGACAGCTGCAGAGCCGTTCCCCGTTTTCACCTCTCCCTGAAGCGAATCGGCATTCTGTCCGCTTGTGCGTGTGATGTGAGGGAACATTGCTCCGCGACACCCTGCGGTCCGGCGCATGGAAGCATTGCCCCGGGAGCCGCGCACTACGCGCGGCATCGGGTTCCCTATCGTGCTCCAGTACGTCCGTGCGCCGGACTGCAGGTGTTCCCCTATCGCGGTCCCTTTCAAAGCAGGATCGCAGGCGACACGCGCATCGGTGAATGGCGGGAACTCCCTGCCGCCATTCCCGGTGCGTCTCCCATTCCGGTTATTCGTCGATTGTCTGTTGTCGCTTGCGATCATGCCTGTTCCATTTACACAGAAAAAGAATTCAACCAGACTTACTACAGAAATGAACTCGCTGCAATGGTACGCAATTCAAACCATGGAGTCAATACCCCATAAATGGGTATAACATTACAATTTTGTAATGTAAATCGGGAACTCGAAGGCTTGTGAAGCTATGTGCTTGTTTTTCTTGGACGGAAATAGGGAGAATGGGCGCGCGAATAGAGAGAAAAATCCCTACCGATGAGGAGAAAAAATTGCAAAAAATTCATCCCCGCTGAAGGTGGACGGGAAAGAGCGCCTCGATTTCATCGCGAGCTGCCCGCGTTGCTTTCTGAATCGAGGTTTGAGTGAGCACAGAAAAGGAGTGTGAGGAGCGGAAATGTGATCCCGTGGACCGATGCGCAGCGGGTGCGGATTTTGGCAAAAAGCCACGAGCGGGATGCCACGGGCGACGAGGCCGGTGCGTTCAGTCCCGAACGATGCGCACAGCCGCTTTGCGCAGGCGATTCATCACCGCATGACCAATACCTTCGTCGGGAAGGGCGGGGCAAAGAATGAGCGAGCAGCCAGCGGAGTCCAGGGCCCGCAGACCGGCGTAGATGTGTCGTGCGTATTCCACCGCTTCGCCACTGCCGAGGGAGTGGAAATGCGCAGCTCCGCTATCTGCATAGCTGTCGGGAGCCAGCAGACCCGTCACCACACCACGCGCTGCTTCCTCGCGCAGTGCGTCCGCGATGCGCTGGTGGAGATCAGCGAGGTCGTGCGCGAAGAGCACCAACTCGGCGTTCGGTGCGTAGTGCCGGTACTTCATACCGGGAGAGGCGGGACGATCAGGCACGTCTGTTGCGAAGTACACGCGCGCTTGCAGCACGTCCTCCAAGTCTTCGCGCGTGACGGTACCAGGCCGTAGGATAACGGGATCGCGGGTGGTGAGGTCGAGCACGGTGGATTCGATGCCCACCACGCAAGGGCCGCCATCGAGGACACAGGAGATGTATCCGTTCAGGTCCGCGTACACGCTGTCCGCGGTGGTGGGACTCACCGTGCCGGAAATATTGGCCGAGGGGGCGGCAACAGGCAATTCCAACAAACGCAGCAACTCGCGGGTGACCTTGTGGTCGGGTACGCGAAGCGCAACAGTATCGAGTCCCGCCGTGACAATGTCTGACACCGCCGCATTGTGGCGCACGATAAGCGTGAGTGGTCCTGGCCAGAACTCGCGCGCCAGCTCGGCGAAGCAGGGAGGAACTTCCTGCATCAATTCCATGGCCTGCCGCAGCGCTTCCACATGCACGATCAGGGGATTGTCCATGGGACGGCGCTTGACCTCGAACACGCGGCGTACCGCATCGTCCATCAGGGCGTTGGCGCCGAGTCCGTACACGGTTTCCGTGGGGAAGGCGACGAGTTCACCGCCGCGCAGCGCGGAGGCGGCGCGGGAGATGCTGGTGGCGCGCTCCTGGGGTGTGCCGGTGGGAAGAATGGTGGTCTGCATAATCATCGTCCAGAATCTAGAACCGCGAAAAGCGCGAAATCACGCGAAAGATTGTGACCGCGAAAAGCGCGAAACACGCGACAGATTGCGACCGCGAAAGGCGCGAAAACACGCGAAAGATTGTGACCGCGAAAGGCGCGAATGCACGCGAAAGATTGCGACCGCGAAAGGTGCGAAATCACGCGAAAGATTGCGACCGCGAAAAGCGCGAAAACACGCGAAAGATTGCGACCGCGAAAGTATTAGAACAGTTCCTCCTGTGCTGTGATGGATGCTGCGGGTCGCTTCGATATCCAGGGCTCGTAGAGTTCCTCCATGTACAGGGCGACGGCGCTGCGCAACAGCCCGGACATTTCACGCGATGTATGGGGAATGCCCTCCACGGCATCCGAGGCGAGCTGTGCCGCAACACGGGAAAAGGCCTTCGATACCACGAGGGCACGTACGATGCTCGGCTCGTCCCAACTGTCAATGTGAATGGCACAGTGCAGCGAATTGCCACCCACGAAGGTCATGCGCACGCCAATGTCGGCGGCGGCCAGAGCCAGGGCGTCCCAGCCGACGAATACGCGCACGAATATGTCTGTCAACAGGTAATGGTCGTCTTCGATGGCGAAATGCAATTCCTCGCGAAAGCCCTCTTTTAGCACACGCGAAGGCAGTGGCGCGATACGCTCGAAGAGCCGCAGCAGGCGCTGATCTTCGTACGCCTCAAAGCGCACTTTCTGCATGGTGCGGTCGAGTACTCGATAATACACTCCCGGCTCCGAGGCGAAAGGTTGCCAGCTTCCGTCGGTGATCAGTGCGGCTGAAGCCCGGGACAGGCGCGATATGGGTGTCTGCTGGTATCTCATGCGAGGGAAAGTATACGAAATTTTTCGGGATGGGCGTAGGGTGGAGAGGACGGGTATTCACCGCTCCCCGGCTGCGCTGGGCCGGGGCACGCGCGATGGACTTGATCCGAGGAAGTCGAGGGGCTATGTTGTTACCTTGTTCACGAGTCGTTCCTCATCCATGCACACAGCAGCCATACGGAGTTTTATCGCGCTGTATCCCGATGCCGGGGCACGCGGGCATATGGCCGCATACATTGCGGCTCTGGCGGAACGACTCCCGGCGGTGAAATGGGAAAAGGAGAGCCAGATTCATATCACGCTCAAATTTCTCGGTGACCAGGAAGCCGCCACACTCAACGCCATCGCGCGCGAGCTGGACGTGGCGTTACGCGGCAGCGGCATCGTGGAAGAAATGCTGGACCATGTCGGCGCCTTTCCCAATGCGCGCCGGCCGCGCATCATCTGGACAGGTTTCGCCACCCCTCCACAGCGCATCCTCGCATTGCAGCGCGCGGTGGAGGATGTGTGCGCGGCACATGGTATCATGCGCGACGACAAGCGCTTCACGCCGCATTTCACCATCGGTCGCGTGAAGGATAGCCGCGACGCGGGTGATTTGGAAAATGAACTTCGATTGGTTAGATTTATGTCTACCTCCGTAACGAGCCAGGCGGTACGTGTCATGGAGAGCACGTTGACTCCGCGCGGGGCAATTCACAAGGAACGCGCTTCCATCAATCTGCAACCCGGGGAATGACGCGGGGAATCATTCACAACACTGGAGAAAGCCATGTCCGACGACAAGGAAGGAAAATTGAAAGCACTCGATCTCGCCGTGCAGCAGATCGAGAAAAGTTTTGGCAAGGGTTCCATCATGCGCTGGGGAGACGGCGTGATCAATCAGGTGGAAGTAATTCCCACGGGTTCGATCTCCCTGGACTCCGCGCTGGGTATCGGCGGCGTGCCGCGTGGACGCATCATCGAGATATACGGACCGGAGTCCTCGGGTAAAACCACCGTCTGTCTGCACATCGTGTCCGAGGCGCAGCAGCGTGGAGGCATGGCTGCGTTTATCGACGCCGAGCATGCGCTGGATGTGGGCTACGCCCGTAAAATCGGCGTGGATGTGAACAATCTGCTGGTGTCGCAGCCGGAGAATGGCGAGCAGGCGCTGGAAATTTGTGAAACGTTGGTGCGCAGCAATGCCATCGACGTGATTATCATCGACTCCGTTGCCGCGCTGGTGCCGCGCGCCGAGATCGAAGGCGAAATGGGCGACCCCACCATGGGCACGCATGCGCGCCTGATGTCTCAGGCCTTGCGCAAACTGACGGCCGCCATCAGCAAGAGCAAAACCACGGTGATTTTCACCAACCAATTGCGCTCGAAAATCGGCATCATGTTCGGCAATCCCGAAACCACCACGGGCGGCAACGCGCTGAAATTCTACGCGTCCATCCGTCTCGACATTCGCCGCAAGGATGTGATCAAGGACACGGCCAATATCATCGGTAATCGTGTGCGTGTGAAAGTGGTGAAAAACAAAATGGCGCCGCCATTCAAAGAAACCGAGTTCGACATCCTATACAACGAAGGCATCAGCAAGATCGGCGATCTTCTGGATGTGGCCACGGAAATGAACGTGATACAGAAAAGCGGATCCTGGTTCTCCTACTCCGAGGAGCGCCTCGGTCAAGGACGCGATGCGGTGCGCAAGTATTTGAAGGAGACACCGGAACTGCTCAAGCGCATCGAAGATCAGGTGAAGCGCGAACTGGGCATCTCCGGCGTGGAAGCTGCCGCGGCTCAGGACGAGGAAAAGGTCCCCGAAGCAAGCGCGGGCGGCAAGAAGAAATAACAGCGGAGTACCCATGGGCATTCGTCCCCTCGCAATCGCGTTGTTCCTGGCCGCGGTATTGGCCTTCGGTTGCGACAACGAGTTTTCTCCCAAAACGACATTCGAACCCCGCATCGCGGTGTTCGCCGTACTGAATGCGGAGGCGGACATGCAGGTGGTCCGCCTCGCATGGTCCTACGACGGCACAATCAGCACCCCGCCGGTTCCGCTCACGCAGCGCGAGATCGATTCCGCCGTTGTGCGCATTCGCGAAGGCGGGACGATGTTCACCTTCCGCGACACGGTTCTGACGCTCGACGACGGGCGCAAGGAGCACTCGTGGATTTCGCGCGAATTGCGACCCAAAGCGGAGGTGGTGTACACGTTGTCCATCAGTATTCCCGGTCAGGAACCCATTACCGCTGAGCTGACCTCGCCGTCGCGTCCCTACTGCTCGGCCGAGCGCGTCGATGCGGACACGGGCCTGGGCTGGGTACGCGTGCACACGGGCCTGGTGGCTCCCCGGGTGCCGGCGGGCGGCTTTCACTTCCGCGCCTGGCTCGCCACCACGCATCGCATCAACGGGGTGGCGGTGACGCGGCGTGTGGAAGTGCCATTGCGCAAGGACCCGACGAGCGGATCGTGGGTGTATCCTGTTCCGCAGAAGGCATCGTACCTGGTTTTCGACAGCAACGTGCTCAAGGTTATCGCCGATTCGCTCAAGGCCTTTGGCGACAGCGTGATCACGGAACGGGTGTATGCGCGCTGTTATGTGATGGATCAGAAATTTTACAATTATTACAAGATCGTGCGGGGCTTCGACGATCCTGTGAGCATGCGCCTCGACGATCCGGACATTTCCTACATCAACGGGGGGCTGGGAGTGTTCGGTACGCTTCTCGCGGATTCTTCCAATTATCCGCTGTCCCGTTTCCTGAAATAATCGTATCCCGGAAGTTTTTCATGGCCGCGCGCATGGCGCGGCGGGTGCGGGCACGGGTTTTTCCATTTCGCCGAAATGCGGCCAATGCGTATGTTATAGATTCATGCTTTTCCTGTTGGAGAAGCCCGTCGCCGTATTGTCCACCCGAGGTTTCCGTGAAGCGTTCGTTCCTGTTCCCGCTTTTCCTCTTGATTCTGCCGTTCGTGCAGGCCTGCGACAACAGTTTTTCGCCCAAGGCCGAGTACGAGGATCGTGTTGTGGTGTTCTGTGTTTTGGACAGGGCAGCGCCGTTTCAGATCGTACGACTCGAGAAGACCTACGATGCCGAATTGACCAATCCCGACAAGCCCATCGGCAAAACGAGCATCGATTCGGCTGTGGTGATCGTGCGCACAGACGACGGGACGTTCCGTTTCAAAGACACGTTGCTCACTCAGGCGGATGGGTCGAAGAAGAAGGTTTGGATCAATCGGAACTTGGCCCCGCGTGAGGGCAAGCTGTACACGGTGACCGTGGATGTGCCGGGTTTCCCGCGACTGTCGGGAAACACGCTGGTGCCCAGCAGGGCGTACTTGCAGGTGAGCGGGGGCGAAACCGGTGTGCGTTTGAGTACGGTGACATCGGTGGCGTTTCCCGCAACGGCGTATCTTTTCCGTCTCTGGGTTGTGGGCACGAAGAACAACGGCGGGTCGCCGGTGGAATTTCGGCGTGAGGTCCCGGCGCGCTACAACAGCGACACGAAGCAATATGAATTCGGATCGCCTTCGCGACGCACGGTGGAGTTGATTCCTCTCGATAATCTCATGTACGCGCAGACGCAGCTCCGCGACATCGATGGAGTGATCGGTCAGGATGTGGTGATCACCGCGTACGGTATGGACCAGTATCTGTACAGCTATTTTCAACTGGTGCGCGGTTTCGACGATCCCACTTCGTATCGATTGGACAGGCCAGACGTGAGCAACATCACCAACGGCGCGGGGATTTTTGGATCAATGTTTCCCGATTCACTGCGCGTGCGTTACAACTCGCTCGTTCGCTGATCGCCTCATCTCGGGGGGATGATGCCGCAGATCACCGCATTGCTCCGGCAGAAAAAGGCACGGCACCGGGTGTCGGTGTTTCTGGACGGGGAGTTCGCCTTCGGGTTGTATGAGGAAACGGCGCTGCTGCATGCGTTGAAAAAGGGGATGGAGCTTTCCGGCGCAGTATTGGACGTGGTGCAACACAGTGACCGGCGCATACATGCCCGCTTCGTGGCCGAGCGCTATCTGTCCACGCGCATGCGTTCGGAGGGGGAATTGCGTAAACGACTGCAACGCGAGGAGCTTCCAGACGACGTTATCGACGAGACCATCGCCACGTTTCTCCGCGTGCAATTGATAGACGATGCCGCGTACGCGGCCGCGTGGATACGCGATCGTGGCAGGTTGAAGCCGCGTTCGACGGCATTGCTGCGGCGCGAGTTGCGCGCGCGCGGTGTCGCCGAGGGGATTATCGAGCAGGCGCTGCGTGAGGAGGAGCAGGACGATTCCTCGCTCGCACTGGAACTCGCACGCAACTGGCTGGAACGCCATGCTTCGTTGGACCGCGACAAGGCGCTGCGCAGGGTGATGGGATTCCTGCAGCGGCGGGGATTTTCAGTGAGCGTGGCGTACGAGGCGGTGCGGCGACTTTTCGGGGAGGATGCAGTTGCGGATTAGCGGAAATCGGGCGATATTACATGTCTGATGTCGAATGACATCGTTTGAATTTGGGCCAAGTCCTTCGCAATGATGCCCTACCCAACCCCGCCAGGTCCGGAAGGAAGCAACGGCCGGTAGAGGTTCATGTGACGGAGGGTAGCTTGGCCCTTTAGACCCCATGCAGTGGTGATAGCGCCGCGCATGGGGTCTAATGGTTTATGGATGGGGAGGAATCAGTAGAATGAAAATGCTGCGGTGATTGGATTATACGGATTCGACACGGTTTTAAAACCACGGATTTCGCAGATTATCCACAGATTAGCA
>DAOSDL010000016.1:0-93468 GCA_035362335.1 Bacteroidota bacterium | reverse complement strand
CAACATCGCTGTACGGTTACACTCTCGGAGGCAGCGCGTTGCTGGTGCTGCTCAGCGCGCCGGTGCTGGGTGCTATCGCCGACCACACCTCGGCCAAGCGCGCGTTTCTGTTTTTCTTCGCGTGGCTGGGGAGCGCGAGTTCGCTGCTGATGTTTTTCGTGGGCCCCGGAGACGTGGTGCTGGCCATGCTGTTGTTCTTTCTTGGGAATTTCAGTTTCGTCTCGGCCAATGTGTTTTACGACGCCTTTCTCCCGCACATTGCCGCGCCGGAGGAGCAGGATTTGGTATCCGGCCGCGGCTACGCCTATGGTTACGCCGGGGGCGGCCTGCTCTTCCTCCTGCAGCTTGGGTTGGTGCAGTTTCACGAGTCACTGGGCATCGCCGACATGGGTACGGCGATACGCATCGCCCTGGGCAGTGTGGGCTTGTGGTGGGGTGGATTTTCCTTCGTGACCTTCCTGCGTCTGGAAGAGCCGCCGCTCATCGGACGTCGCCCGCCCGTGGGGGCGTTGATACGTTCGGGATTCGCGCGCATCACCGGCACGCTACGGGTGCTGCCGAAGCTCCGCCACATGGGCTTGTTCCTTCTCGCCTTCATGATTTACAACGACGGCATACAGACGGTGATCGCCATGGCCACCATTTACGGCAGCGCGGAGTTGGGCTTCGATACGCTGACGCTGATGGGATGCCTGTTGATGATACAGTTCGTGGGCATAGGCGGAGCGCAGTTGTTCGGTTACAGCGCGCAGCGTCTCGGCGGCAAGACCATGCTGATGGTGTCGCTGCTGATCTGGACCGGTGTTGTGGTGTATGCGTTTTTCATGACACAGCCGCACGAGTTCTGGATATTGGGCGCCATCGTGGGTCTGGTGCTCGGCGGCAGCCAGGCTTTGTCACGCTCGCTGTACAGCCGTATCATCCCGCCCTCGGCCTCGGCGGAATTTTTCGGATTCTTTTCCGTTTTTGAAAAATTCAGCGCCATCTGGGGACCCATCGCCTTCGCGTTCATACGGCAAATCACCGGCAGCTCGCGCATGAGCATTATCGCGCTGGTGCTGTTTTTCATCGTCGGCCTGGTGTTGATGGCCTTCGTGAATTTCCGCAAGGCCGAACACGACCGCGAAGCGGTGGAGCGGGCGCTGGGGGAGTCGGGCGAGGGCGTATAAGACTCGTCACTCCTATATTCTTCCTGGCTGGCTGAGTGCGGAATACATTTGAAGAGATGAAAGAGAGCGGAGAGGAAGTGTTGAGGTCTCTTCCCGCTCGAATCCTGCCGGCTGGCCGAGTACGGGATACATTCGAAGAGAGCGCCGAGGGCGCCGAGAGCGCAGAGGAATGTTTGAGGGCGCTTCCCGCTCGAATCCTGCCGGCTGGCTGAGTTCGTGATACATTTGAAGAGATGAAAGAGAGAGAAGAGAGCGGAGAGGAATTGTTGAGGTCCTTCCCGCGCGATCCGTGCGCCCCGCCGCATTCGAGTCAACGCAAGGGCGCAGAGACGCAAAGCTGCGATCCCTCCGTGCCCTCGGTGTGGCGAAGCCCTCCGGGATCTCCGTGTCAGCGAAAGGCCCTGTGTTGGCGAAGCCCTCTGAGTTCTCTGTGTTTCCGCGAAGCCCTCGGTGTACTCTGTGTTCCCGCGAAGCCCCTCCTTACTCTCCCCACCTCACTACTCTCAATCTTCATATACTTCTTTTCGAGCGGGCCTTTCACTACCTTTGTTGTTGGGAAGAGGACCCGAAACGGCGTAGTGTTGTATCGGGTCCTTGATGCTGTACGCATGTTTCATTTTCACGTAACTGGAGTGTGCCATGAAAATCCTTATCACCGACGGCATTTCCGCTGACGGAGCCGCCATGCTTCGCAACGCTGGTCACGAGGTGGTCGAACAGAAACTGACGCCGGAAGAGCTGCTGCAGCAGATCCCCGCATACGACGTGCTGCTCGTGCGCTCCGCGTCCAAGGTCACCAAGGACGTCATCGATGCGGGCAGCAATCTGAAAGTCATCGGTCGCGGCGGCGTGGGCCTCGACAACATCGACGTGGCGTATGCGAAGGCCAAGGGGCTGACCGTGCTCAACACCCCGGGCGCGGCCTCGGTGTCGGTGGCCGAACTCGCCATCGCGCACATGTTCGCCGTGTGCCGCTTCATCGGGCAGAGCAACGTGGCCATGCGCAAGGGCGAATGGCCGAAGAAGGAGTACAGCAAAGGCATCGAACTGACCGGCAAGACGCTGGGTCTCTTCGGCCTGGGTAACATCGGCCGCGAAACCGCCAAACGCGCACTCGGCCTCGGCATGAGCGTCATTGCCTTCGATCCGGTCATCACCAGCACCGATCTCGATGTGACTCTCGTGAGTAAGGACGACGTGCTCGCGCAATCCGACTTCATCAGTCTGCACATCCCCTTCATCAAGACCGAAGGTCCGACCATTGGCGCGGCCGAATTCGCCAAGGTGAAAAAGGGCGTGGTGCTCATCAACTGCGCGCGTGGCGGCGTGGTGGACGAAGCGGCGCTGCTCGAAGCCCTGAACAATGGCACCGTGCGCGCGGCCGGCATCGATGTGTTCGTGAACGAGCCCGTCACCGAAGCGCAGACCGCCTTGATCAATCATCCGAATGTTTCCGTCACGCCGCATATCGGCGCCTCGACCGTCGAAGGTCAGGACCGCGTGGGTGCGGAAATCGCCGAACGTATCATCGACGCCCTCAAGGGCTGAGCACATCCCGGAGAATACTGAACGATATGGCAACCTTTCGTCCTTTTCGCGCCTACCGGCCGAAACCCGAATACGCGGCCGAAGTGGCCGCCAAACCCTACGACGTCCTCAACTCCGACGAAGCCCGCGAGGAAGTGCAGGGCCATCCCCTCTCCTTCCTTCATGTCGGTAAACCCGAGGTTGACCTCGACCCCTCCATCGACCTGCACGACGCACGCGTGTACGAGCAGGGCCGGCTCAACCTCCGGAAATTGATCGCCGACGGCGTGCTTGTGCAGGATGCCGATCCCTGCGCCTACCTCTACGCGCAGACCATGGGCGGCCACACGCAGTACGGCCTTGTGGGCTGTGCCGCCGTGGAGGAGTACTGGAACGACACGATCAAAAAGCACGAACACACACGCAAGGACAAGGAGGAGGACCGCTGCGAGCATGTGCGCGTTACCAACGCACACTCGGGTCCGATTTTCCTCACGTATCCCGACAACGCCACCATCGACGCCATTGTGGATCGCGTGAAAGCCGCCGCGCCTGTCACCGACCATGTGGCCGCCGACGGCATTCGCCATCAAACCTGGGTGATCGACGACGCCGCCATGATCGAGGCCCTGCGTGCCGAGTTCGCCTCCATTCCCGCGCTGTACGTGGCCGATGGACACCATCGCTCGGCGGCCGCGGCCATCGTGGGACGCGAGCGCGCACAGGCCAATCCCGCGCATCGCGGCGACGAGGAGTACAACTTCTTCCTCGCCGTGTACTTCCCCGCCGGACAACTCCGCATCATGGACTACAATCGCGTGGTGAAGGATCTCAACGGCATGGACAAAGCGGCATTCCTCGCCAAACTCGGTGACCACTTCACACTGACCCCCGCCGAAGGCCAATTGCGTCCTTCACGCAAAGGCGAGTTCGGTTTGTACATCGATGGCGCCTGGTACAGCATGGTCGCCCATCCCGCCTTGCTCGACAATGCGGATCCCGTCGAGTGCCTGGATGTGGCGATACTGCAGAACAACGTGCTCGCGCCGCTGCTCGGCATTCAGGATCCACGCACGGACAAGCGCATCGATTTCGTGGGCGGCATCCGTGGCCTGGGCGAACTCGAGCGCCGGGTGAATTCGGGCGAGATGGCGTTGGCCTTCAGCCTGCATCCCACATCGATCAACGAACTCATGGCCATCGCCGACGCGGGTCGCGTGATGCCGCCGAAATCCACCTGGTTCGAGCCAAAGTTGCGCGACGGACTGTTCGTGCACTTCCTCGACTAGCCAACACCTACCGGAAAAACGCGAGGTCGTCCGTGCCACGGGCGACCTCGTTGTTTTTCGGAGAAGCAAACTCCGATCGGAATTGCAGGGCGCACGTTCGCTTCCCGCGTTCCCGCGTTCCCGGGTGGTGGAGCGATGTTACTTGCGGAGCGTGTAACGAATTTCCGCCGGATCGACCTTCAGCAATTGCAATCCCGCCGGCAGGTGAATGGTGGGAATAATGCTTCCGCTGGTATCGGCCACCAGATCGTCGTAATCGATAATGATTTTGAAATCGTCGATGGACACGCCCGACAGCACATTCACACCGCCGCGCACCGCAATATCCATGGTCTTGCGCGCCAGCAGCACTTCGCCGCCGTCGTGCTTGCCACGAATGCTGATCGGGACATCGTTGAAGAACATGTCGGCCAGCTGTTCGGTGGGAATGTACACTGTGGCCTTGTCCACGTTGAAGGAAATCACCCCGTGGAGCGAATCGAACAGCGGAATGTCCTCGGCGACGGGTATGGTCAAGTCGTCGTAGCTCCTGTCTTCGATGGGCCAGCTTCGGATCCCGCGAAGAACACGTTCGGAACCGCGCAGCAGCACGGAATCGGGTGTGACCTGCACGCCGCGGACCAGACCGAAGCCCTCTTTGAAGCTCAAACGCAGACCCGAGACGTCGATGGGCACTTTTTTCTCTTCGTAGCGGTCGATGCTCACGAATATCGTGTCGGGGTACGCCCGCAGGGCCTGCACACCCGGTGGTAATTTCATCATTTCAGCGAGCGACCTGTTGGGGAGAATGATGCCGCGTCGCAACTGCTCGCCCGTTACCTCGAATGCCACCTCGCGTCCTGCGGTCAGGAACAGCAATTGCCATCCATTTGCCTGAAGCAGCACGGAAATGGTTTCGGGCAATGGCTCGGCCAACGCCACATCGCGCGGCATGTTCACCACGACCAGCGGGATGTCCACACGCGTGCGGTAGGAATCGCCCATGGTCACGGAAAACCAGAACAGCGCTGCGACGAGCAACGAGCCGGCGAGAATATGGTAGCGACCTTTCATTGCATCCGGATGATAAAACTGAAACTTACATCGCGGCGCTCAAAGATTCCACCCTAAAACAGGGCTCCCCGGCCACCCGCCGCGACAGGTGATCCGGGGAAACGATGTGCACACCCGCCGTTGCCGCCTTGGCGCAACCGGCGTGGCGTTCCGTCAGGCGGCGCCTTCCTCGGTACGCGAGAGGGACTGCATTTTCAGGAAATGCGACAGCGCCATGAAGCCGCCGATGATCTGTTCATTGCGCACCTTGACACCATCCGGCACGGAGAGTTCCTGCGGCGTGAAGTTCCATATGGCCTTGACACCCGCCTTCACGGCGATGTCGGTGATTTCCTGGGCGACATCCTTGGGTACGCAAAGGATGACGAGTTTCACCTTGTATTTCTGAATCATCGAGGCGAGACGAAACACCGAGGTCACCTCGTGGCCACCGATCATGCTGCCGATGCGGTTCGGATCGTTGTCCAGCACACCGACGATCTCCAGGCCGTAATGTTTGAATCCGCTGTACGTGGCGAGCGCGGTGCCGAGATGGCCGGCTCCGACCACGAGGGCTTCGGTGACCTCCAGCAAGCCGAGGAAATCCTCGATGCGCTTGCGCAGCACGCCTATGCCGTAGCCCTGATTCTGCTTCCCGCGAATCTTGAGATCCGCCATATCCTTGCGCACCAGTGTTTCATTGATCTCCAGAATTTCCGACAATTCCCGAGAGGAGATGAATTCCCTTCCCAGCGCTTCGAAGGCGCTCAGAATCTGGTGGTAACGTGGAAGGCGGCGGAAGGCAGCTTTCGATATCGATTCCATGGGTGTTTCCTTGTGACCGGGGTCGCGGGACCGTGATCATTCCGTCGCTCTCATCCGGAAGATTCCAGCCGAAAAGGCATTTCAAATGAGAACATTTTCACGATCAAAATAGTGTATTTTTTCCCTGAACACAATAACTCAGAGAAAAAAGCCTGTCCCGAGAAGAAATTCTCACTCACGGTGCGAGAATGGGACGAATTTCGAAGCGGAGGGGGTACCAACCGACAGGGACGGCGGGCACGTTCAGTTCGCCCTCCCTTGCGCAGCGCACGGTGGCGGTGTACACCACACGCTCGCCTTCGAGGAGACGACATTCGTAGGACTGTCCGGCGCGCAGTTGAAAACGCTGCACGCGCCGCGGACTGATGGTGGCGGTAATCGTGCCCGGCGTGGCCAGCACACCCTCGCCGGACTGCACGGAGCATCGACGGACACCCACGGACCACAGTGTGGGGAGATCGACCAGGGGTTCGAACCACTCGATGCCTGCATTCATCATGCCACGGCGACTGCTGTCCGCGGGCCATTGCCCTTCCGAAACATTGCTGAATGACGGCCAGCTGCGTTCACGGTGGTAGCGGTAGAGTTCCCAGCCATCCTGTTGCGCAGTCCAGTAGTGCCGGCCATGCGTATCGTGGTCACGGTCGTCCCAGTAGGCCACGAGGCCGCGATGCAGGGAATCGGCCGCCCGCAACGTGGCCGCGAGTTGTTTCCAGCCCACCACGGCGTCGCGCGAACCGGCCACGATGCGCAGCGGTGTCTCTGCGGAACGACGGAACTGCTGCACCGCGTCGAGCACGTCGTAGACTCGCGATCCGTCGAGCATGAGCGGATTGCCACGAGGATTCCCCCAGAGCGCATCGAACGCATGCATTGTGCCCTTGCCTCGCGGCGTATCGGCCGAGTCGCGCACGGCATAGCGCAAACGGGGAATGAGTGCCACTCCCGCGGCGAACAGGCGGGGAAAGGTCTGTGAAAGGAACACCGCCCCGGATCCCCCCATGGAAGTGCCACTCACGTACACGCGCGACGGATCCAAAGGAAGCGAGCGCAAGGCCCACTCGACAGTCCACAGCACGCGCCGCTGCGTGTAGTCCAACACCACGCCACCCGACGGCGCGGGAGTCACGGCACCGTGAATGTCCACACCGAGATTGTAGCCAAACCAGAACGTGCCACGGGTCAACCCCGGCAGCTCATCGTCCAGGGCGAGCACGTATTCCTGCGGATGGCCGGTACCATTGAGATTGCCGAGAAAATGGTCGCCCCGTCCGTGCAGGCGCACGAGCAAGGGATGCGCGCCGGAGCGGCCTCGCTTGCGTACCGCGAAATGAAAGGGATAGCTCGGCACATTCACCATGGCGGGATAGCCGGGAGCATCCACATTGGATGCCCAGTGGGTGAACACTTCGACTTGCCGGCCTTCGTACTGCAATTGGGCCCAGCGTATGGGACGCGGCGTGGCGGTGCGCTCGCGCACGGCCGAGGCGGTGGCATTGCCTCCGGGACGAACCACGCGCTCCTCTCCCCTGCGGGTGGTGGCGGTCACGGCGTAGAACCACGATCCGCTTTGCGCGGTGGTGACCACGAAGCACTCCACTCCCGGGCCCAACTGTCCGGCAGGGCCGGGAAAGCGATGGTACACCGGATAACCGAGTATGGCGGACATGCGGCGGTCGTTGCTCGCGCCCGGCCGCACAGTGAAAATTTGCTCGGCCTTGCCCAGAGCGAGCGCGGTACGCAACGAGGAGCGCGAGCGATACACGGTATAGTGTTGCACATCCTTGCCGGCGCCGCGCCAGGTGAGAAAGGTCTGCCCCGCCGTGTGGTACACCATCAGTCCGGTGACACGCTCGGCATGGGCGGGACTCGCCAGGAGCAGCCCCGATGCCAGGATCAGGGCCGTCGCGACGAGCGCCGGAGATATTCCGCGTTCAAGAGGCAATCGCCACATCGGGATTGTGCGCAGTATTCCGAATGAAGTTCAATCATTCCCTGCTGGGTGCCGCTGTCATGCGGCCCCGCCAGGTCGAGCACCTTTTCCAGTGCATGCGTGATGCGATTGGGCGGTGCGGGGTGGATACCAACATACAAAAGGTGGGCGTCCCGCACCATCCCCGCGTCGCGGCGCTCCTGCCCGGCAAGGGCGAGCAAGGGCGCGAACACGTTCACCGCAATTTCCAACACGCGCATCGGACCCGGGGACATGGCGCTTTCGCGCACGTCCAGCAAACGACGGAGCGCTGCCGCGTCGAAATCCGGACGCAAGGCCCTGCGCAGCTCGCGCCACCATGCGGCATCGCAGAGGCGATCGGTGACGCCGATCAGCCAGCGCAACCTCGGCAGCGCGCGATTGCCCGGCCGCACCGCTCCGACGCGCCAGTGCTCGCGCGCATCCCAGTCATCGGCGCGGGGTTCGCAGGCCTGTCCGGCGAGGCGAAAGCGATCCACGGCATCGAGCGAACGCATGGAGCGCAGCGGCAGGCTTCGCGCCAGTTCCTCCATGCGTTGTTCATTTCCTCCATAGCCCGCCGCGCGAGCGAGCAATTCCCACGAGCATTGCGTGTAGGCCTCGAAAGGCGGCAAAGCTGTACGAAGCTCGTCGTAGCGCCGGCGGAGCCGGGTGATTTTCCTTTCGAGGCGCTCACGCGCAAGCAGCGAAAGCATGGCAGCACGCGCATCGGCGAGGCCGTCCATGCTGGAAATCGGGCAGGCTGCCTTGACGCCGTTCCGCAGCAGCACCGCCCAGGCCTCGCGCAAGGGAGCGTCGAGTTGATCCCGCAGCAGCACGGTGGGCGGCAACTCCGCGCCTCGTCGTGGTGGATACAGCGCCACGTGCAGCACCACGGCACGATAGCGCGCATCGGAAGCGTGACCATGGCGCCACCAGTCGTCGGCTTCGACATGGATTTCGATGCTGCCCCGGTACAGCACTCCGTCGCGCACCACGAGCGCATGCAGGTAATCCGGTCCCTCGTGACGATTGCGTTCGCCCGTGCGCAGCACACGGACGTTCTCGCCGTTCATTGACCGAAAAACCCGCTCCGGTTGCGCGCGCGACAGCCACAGCGCCTCCACATGCGTTTCGGGTGGACGAGGCGCTCGGCGGCGTGTTTCACGGATCTGCCAGGCCGCGGAGTGCGCAGCGTCGTTCGATGTGCGGTATCGCAAGGATGTGATCATCCGCATGGTCTCCCTCTGTCATGCGTGGGAAAAATGAGCGGCCCCACCGCCTCAGCGGCGAAGACCCGTAGTTGCGCGGGCACGAAGCTCCGCGATGTAGCCCGCGTAGTCGCCGGAACGAAACACCGCCGATCCCGACACGAGCGTATCTGCGCCCGCCGCGCACAGTGCCTCGGCATTGGCCGTGGTCACACCGCCATCCACCTCGATACGAAGGTCGCTCAAGCCGCGTTCATCGGCCAGCAGGCGCAATTCGTTGATTTTCTCCAGCGCCTGCGGAATGAAGGACTGACCGCCGAAGCCGGGATTCACGGACATGATCAGCACAAGCTCGATATCGCCGAGAATGTCCTTGAGCAACGACACCGGTGTGGCCGGATTGATGCTCACACCGGCACTCACGCCGCAATCGTGTATGCGCTGCACTGTGCGATGCAGATGCGGGCAGGCCTCCCAGTGCACGGTGAGCATGGTTGCGCCGGCCTCCGCGAAATCCCGGAGATAGTTGTCGGGTTCGACGATCATCAGATGCACATCCAGCGGTGTGCGCGCGTGACGGTGCATGGCCTCGACAACCAGCGGACCGATGGTGATGTTGGGCACGAAGCGTCCATCCATGACGTCAACGTGCAGGATGTCGGCGCCGGCCTGCTCCACCGCGGCGATTTCCTCGGCGAGGCGCGAAAAATCGCTGGAAAGCAGTGACGGGGCGATCAGCGGCGACGCAGTGGGCAGTGTTTTCACTTCGCTTCCTCCACACGGATGAACGCCAGTTTTTCCAGCGACTTGCCAGCGCGGCGTGCCAGTTGGTCGATGGGCTCGACGTAATGCGTGCCGGGGGCGTCGGTGGCAATTTCCCGGAGATGCAGCGTATCGCCACTGAGCAGGAAGCGATAGCTGCGTTTGCTCTGGCTGGCGGGATCCACCGGCTCGATTACGATGACCGTGTCGCCGGCGTAGTCCACGGCGCAGCCGAGAACATCACCGAAGCCCTGCTGCCCAAGCGCGGCGCTGTCCTTTGCGAGGAAGCGTACCTCGCTGCCGTCGCCGTTGCGCCACAGGCCTGTGACGTCGGGTTCGGAAGAACATGCCGCGCAGAGTGCGCCGAGCAGGAGGAAGGGCAGTATGCGCTGTTTCATGCTGTTTTCTCCGATAGTACCGTGCGTGCCGCGCCGCGCAGCTCTGCGACGCGCGCGCGCACCGCTTCCGTGATACCGGCGAGATCGATGCCGGTGATGCATTCAAGATTGTGGGGACAGACACGCTTCCAGCAGGGAGAGCACGCCAGATTGCGCGGCCAGAATTTCACTCCGCGATCGTAGAGATCGATTTCCGTCCAGCAACTCAGACCGAACCAGGCGATAACGTATTTGCGCAGCGCTATGGCCAGGTGCATACCGAAGCTGTCGCCGGTTACCACGATGTCGGCCAGTGCTTCGTAGGCGATGCCGCGCCGCAGTCCCTCGGTGGTGGGCGTGGAGATGACGCGCGCGCCGCAACCGCGTGCTTCGAGCGAGGCGAGTATACGCGCGTTGCGCTCGCTGTCCTCGGGTCCGCCCAGCAGCAGGAGCACGAGTTCCTCGTCCTCACCCAGGCGCGCAATGAGCTCGACGTGTTGCTCGACAGTCATTTTCTTGTTGGGAAAAAGCTCGGAACAACCGGTGTTGAAACCGACCACCACCGCACCTTCGAGCCGCCATTCCCTGCGCAGTCCTTCGATGAAGGCGCGCTCGCCGGCATCGAGTTCCAGCACGTAGGGATCGCGCTCGTAAGGCAATTTCCAGGTTTCGGCGAGAATGTCCTGCCCGCTGCGTTCGTTGACGCGGAATTTCAGCTCATCGTCGATGCCCATGCGGAAATTGTAGGCGGCCTCGGGATTGGCCGGGACGATCTGGCCCCGACGGGACAGGGTGAAGCCGCGCAATTCGGTGCAACGCAGTGCTGCGGCGAAGGCACAGGCCTCGGCGGATTTATCCGCGTTGAGCACCAGATCGAAATGCTGTTCGCGCAGGATCATCCGCGTTTCATCATTCCATCGATGCACACGATCGATGAGAGGGTTGTGCGCGAGCAGCGCCGCGGCATTGCCGAGAGTGATCCAGTGCACCTGACTGACGGGGTGGGCGCGTTTGATGCCGGCGAGTTGCGCGGTACTCATCAGCACATCACCCATGGCGTCGAGGTTGATGATGAGAATACGCGCGCCCATGGGCTCGCGCCGCTGACACGCATCGCCGCAATACACTCCCGGGAAGCACGGTTTATAGCCGTTGAAGTGCTTGCAATCCACGCCGTCGTATCCGATGCTCATATTCGTGTCATTCGTGTCCATACGGCAATGTACGCATTGCCCATGGGAGGGAAAAGAGCGCAGCCCCTCCTTCCGGGGCTCGGAACTCGTGTCGTCGGGAAAGGAATGGTCCGGTATACACTTTTCCCCTGTCCGGGAGTTGGTTTTCAACGATGCAAGGTGGAAATTATTCGAATGAAGCTTACGCATCCATCTCACCACCACGCCGTGCATGCCATGCGAATTTCTCGTTTCTCACTTTTATTTCTCGTGTTCGCCGCATTTCTCGTCACCGAAGCCGCAGCGCAGAGCCGTTTCCAGCTGCGGCGCACGAAAAAGGAAAGCGTGCCGGTGAATGCGACCTTGTACGCTGGTTACAACGGTATGACGGAGCCCACGGACATCATGCAGGACATGTTCGACCACACGAACGAAACCTCCTGGGGCGGCGTGCTGATCGGCCTGCAAGGGATGTACCGACTGGATACCAGCTTCGTCCCGATCTGGGCCGGGTTGGATCTGTACTACAACCGCATCGGCAAGCGTTGGACCATGGACAAGGAAAGCGTGCGCTTTCCCGACGAGCCCGGGCTTGTCGACGCCGTGGAACGACTGCATGGCTACGGCGTCAACGCGATCGTGGGCATCGGACCGGTAGCGCGCATACAGCTGCTTCTGGGTGGCGGTGTACAGTACCTCACAGCCCAGCTCGATCCGGCATTGGATGTGCTCGGTCTGTTCGAAGCCCAGCTCGTGCCCACCGTACTGGTGGGAGCCAATGTGCAATTGTTGGTGTACGATCACGGAAGCATCGACTACACCGCGCGCGTGCTGAAAGGATTCGGCGATTACGGCGCCACGCAATTCCAATCCACGCTGGGCTTCACCTTCAGCTTCTGACACACTCAATCCTCGAGGGGCACCTGCACGCTGATCGCCCCGCGAAAATCCCCCACGACATATCCGGTGGCTCTGTCGTCCGGATACTCCTCGCGAATGATACGCGCCACGTCGGGCGCAATGTCGCGTTCGGTGCCATGGCAGGCCAGGCAAGGCTGGCGGACGATGATGGGTTTCATCACTCGCAGCACCAGGCGTCCGTCCACCTCGCGCACTTCCTCGTGCACAGCATCGGCCGCGAGAGTACCGGCACGGGCGCGCATGTCGAGATCATCCAGCACATCGCGCTCCCACGCATCGGGCGCATCGGCGGCGTTGCGTGGGCGGTCGGTCACGCGGCGAATGGCGAGACGGTGTTCGAGGCCGACAGAAGAGGTCACCGTTTGGGCATTGCGGGCGCAGTAGCGCACAGCCGCGGAGGGACCACCGTTTTTCATGGCCTGCGTCAATTCGCCGAGGAGACGGCCGGTGAGCGCTTCGGCCGCCTTGCGCGCACGTGCTGATTGCTCGGCGTGATCATCGGGGTGGCTACCGGCGCAGCCCGTGGCGAGTGTGGCGGCGAGTGATACGTAGACGAACATGGATTTCATTTCGCATCCTCCTGATCGGATGGGGTGGACAGGATGTGGAGCACGGCGAGCAGCAGCGTGCGCGTCGCCTGTGCTATGCCCGGAGCATTGCTTTCGCGCGGGCCGGCCACATTAAGTATGCGCACGTTGTGCGCACGAAGCCACGCAACGATATCCTCGGCGGGCGTGGTTGTGGCGAGCGCAGTCAAGCACGGCTTTCGATGCCGCAGGGCGAGTTCGCACGTGAGCGCGGTGCCACCACGAAGCGCTGTGTCGAACACCATGATCAGCGTGGCATCGGTGTCCAGCACGTTGCGTTCGGTGCGCTCTTCATAGTCCGCGCCCGCTGTTTCGCGCAGTGGATACTGGGCGGGAATCACGCCATCCTCTGCGAGCCGGCCACGCGGACACCAGCCTCCGAGGGCGATGCCCGCATGCAAAGCGGCATCGAGCGCGCCGCGATCAGCGCCCGCCTGTCCGCCGGAAATAATGGCGAAAGTGTCCGAGGGTACGTACCGCACGCGCGCATTCTACAAAACTCCCCGTCTGTTGTCAACACGGCGCGCGTAAATGTCACCGTGGTGCGCGCTTCGGCGCACGCCTTTGCGAATGGAAAGTGACGCGGCTGCTGTTGCCGAAGGCGCACGACAAACGATAACCGGAGTCGTGAGGTCTTGAAACATTGTACATGTGGTTGTACTTTCCAGCTACCACACTGAGGAGCGCCCATGAGAAAACTTCCCGAGTCCGTGTACAATCCCATCAGCATGATCGGCGCGGGCATCGCGCTGGTGACGCTGGGCAGCATTCTGATTTTCTTCCTGATGGATGTGCTGGGCTATACACAGTCGCCCTATCTCGGCATTTTCACCTACATGATTCTGCCGGGCATCATGATCGTGGGTTTGCTGCTCATCCCGTTGGGCATGCTGTTGGAGCGGAGGCGTCGACGCAAGCATCAGGGCGAGGCGAGGCGCTACATGACGCTGGATCTCAATGAGCCGCGGCATCGCATGGCGGTGCTGGTGTTCACTGTGGGCACCATGCTGCTTGTGGTGCTCTCGGCGGCGGGCACCTATCAGGCCTACACGTACTCCGAGTCGGTGGAATTCTGTGGCGAGGTGTGCCACACCGTGATGTACCCCGAGTACATGGCGTATCAGCACTCGCCGCATGCGCGCGTGCCCTGCGCCGAGTGCCATATCGGCGAAGGCGCGGACTGGTTTGTGAAAGCGAAGATCAGCGGCGCCTATCAGGTGTATTCCGTGATTTTTGAAAAGTACCATCGTCCCATCGCCACGCCCATCGCCCACTTGCGTCCCGCGCGTGAAACCTGCGAGGAGTGCCATTGGCCCAGCAAGTTCAGCAGCGATAAAAAGCTGACGAAAGTGTACTTCCCCATGGACACGCTCGGAGCCGAGCCCTGGCTGATCGAGATGGATCTGAAAATCGGCGGCGGACAAAGCGAGCTTGGCCCCACCGAAGGTATCCATTGGCACATGAACACCGCGAACATCGTGTCGTATGTCGCCACCGACGCCAAGAGGCAGACGATTCCCTGGATCAAGAGCACCGATCTGTCTGGAAAAACCCGCATCTTCCGCTCGCTGGACAATCCGCTGACCGACGCCGAAGCGAAGCGCTACGAGCAGCGGAAGATGGACTGCATCGATTGCCACAACCGTCCCTCGCACATCTACTACCCGCCCTTCCGCACGGTGAACGACGCCATGGCGCATGGCAGCATCGACCCCTCGCTGCCCGGCATCCGCGGCATCGCCTCGTATGCCATGACGCGCGAATTCCAGACGACCGCGCAGGCGAAAGAGGAAATCCCCCGTATCGTCCGTGACGAATACCGCAGGGGAGCGCCCGGGGTGCTGTCGCGCGACAAGGCGAAGCTGGACAAAAGCATCGCCACCATTCTCGACATTTATTCGCGCAGCTTTTTCCCCGAGATGAAGGTGAACTGGAAGGCCTATCCCAACAACATCGGACACATGTACGACGTGGGGTGCTTCCGCTGCCACGACAACAGGCATGTGGCGGACGACGGCACCGTGTTGAGCAACGACTGCTCGATCTGCCATACCATCATCAAGCAGGGTCCGCAGTCCAATCCCGAAAGCAGCCTCGCGGGTCTGGCCTTCCGCCATCCAGCGGACATCGATGACGCCTGGAAAAGCGTGAACTGCTCGGACTGCCATCACGGCGATTGACCGAGACGCCGGCACCTGCAACATTCTGTCGGCAACCGTTGCGGAGTCGCCGGTCCACGTTTGCATCGGACAGGAAAATCGGTATCTTTCGATGATGACATTCTAGCAACTGTTTGCTGCACCAACTGTCAACTCTGACAACCATTTTTTAGCCGATCCCGACACCGCCAGCACATCCGACTCCGAAAGGGCATTCTTTATGCTGAAAAAAAGGACAATTCTCTCCTCGGTTTTCCTGTCTCTCCTCCTCGGCGCCGCCACCCTCGCATCCGCGCAGACTGTGGACGACTGCATGGCCTGTCACAGCGACAAGGATCTCAGCATGGAACGCCGGGGACGGAACGTGTCGTTGTACACGAACCTGAGCGTGTTGCGTTCTTCCCCGCACAGCAAGTTACAATGCGTGGCCTGTCATACGGGCTTCAATCCCGAAGACATTCCGCACAAGGAACGCATCACCCCGGTGCAATGCTCGAGTTGCCACAAGGACGCCACGCGCACGCACAAGTTCCACAACGCCATGCTGCTCGAGGCTCAGAAGAAGGGCACGCTGCAGCAGGCCTGCAAGGACTGTCACGGCACGCATAATGTGCAGTCTCCGAAGAATCCCGCCTCGCCTTTTCACGCATCGAAGCTGACGGAAACCTGCGGCAAATGCCACGGCGACGCCGTCGCTGCCTACACTACCTCGGCGCATGGCAAGGCCATGAACGCGAAAACGCCCGGAGCGCCCGGTTGCATTACCTGCCATTCGAGTGTGGTGACGAAGAACGGCGGGCTGTCGGATATCGACAGAAAAATCGCGCAGGAAAAGCTGTGCCTGAGTTGCCATCTCGACAACGAGGATGTGCGCGAACGCATGTCCACCAGCGTGGGCTTCATCAAGGCCTACGATAAAAGCGCGCACGGAATTTCGCTGCATGGCGGCAATCCCAAGGCCGCCAACTGCGTGGACTGCCACGGCGCGCACGAGGTGATGAAAGGGGGCGAAGCGGCATCGAAGGTCAACCGCATGAATATTCCCACAACCTGCGGGACCTGCCACGATCAAGTGCTGCACGATTTCAAGAGCAGTTCGCACGGTATGGCCCTGGCACGCGGCGCGAAGGATGCCCCCTCGTGCACGGACTGTCATGGCGAGCACACCATTCTTTCTCCGAAGAATCCCCTCTCCCCCGTCGCTCCGCGCAATGTGTCGGGCAAAGTGTGTACGCCCTGCCACAGCTCGCTGCAATTGAGCGAAAAGTACGGCATCGCGCGCAATCGCATCCGCACCTTTGAGGACAGCTATCACGGACTGGCGCTGCAGGGCGGATCGCTGCAAGTGGCCAATTGCGCCTCCTGCCACGGTGTGCACAATATTCTGCCGTCGAGCGATCCCCGCTCGCTCGTGCACAAGGACAATCTTGCCGAGACCTGCGGGAGCTGCCACCCCGGCGCGAACGAGCGTTTTGCCCAGGGTTCGGTACACGTAAGCATGGATTCGGTGGAAGAGGAACCGCTGCTCTACTGGATTTCCACGATATACATCATTCTCATCGCGGTGATCATCGGTGGCATGGTCGGGCACAATGTCCTGGACTTCTACCGAAAATCGCGCAACAAATTGATGATGCGTCGCGGCCTCATGCCGTCGCATCACGTGCAATCTCATCGCCTGTATGTGCGCATGACCACGAGCGAGCGCATGCAGCATCTTTCGCTGTTGCTTTCCTTCTGGACGCTGGTGGTGACGGGCTTCATGTTGCGTTATCCCAACGCATGGTGGGTGCAGTGGATCAACGAGCTGTACGCGCCCGCTTTCGATCTGCGGGGCGTGATTCACCGCGTGGCCGGTGTGGTGATGATACTCGCGAGTTTCTATCACCTCTACTACGTGATCTTCACCGAACGCGGCCGTCAGTTGATCAAGGATCTGCTGCCGAAGTGGAGCGACGCCACCGAAGCCATTGCCATGCTGAAATACAACCTCGGCATCTCGACCTACAAGCCGCAGTTCGGCCGCTTCTCCTACATCGAGAAGAGCGAGTACTGGGCGCTGGTGTGGGGCAATGTCGTGATGGCGGCCACAGGATTGTTCATGTGGTTCGACAACTATTTCATGGGCATTTTCACCAAACTCGGCTATGACGTGGCACGGGCGGTGCATTTCTACGAAGCTTGGCTCGCCACGCTGGCCATCATCGTCTGGCACATTTACTTCGTCATGTTCAACCCCGACGTGTACCCGATGAATCTCGCATGGCTCAAGGGCACACTGACCGAGGAAGAGATGGCGCATGAGCATCCGCGCGAACTCGAAGAGATCAAGAAGAAGGAAGCGCAGGACGACGAGGAAGTGGAAGTGTAATACCCCACCTCATGGTGTGATATTCCGCGGGTGCCGCAGCGATGCGGCACCCGTATTGTTATGCACAACCTGGGAATGCGGGAACGAGATTCTCCTGCGCGCTTTGGCCATGCCGACAGCGCGGCCATGAAGATCAGCGCAGGTTACAACAGCGAAACCGCATTTCATTTTCTCGTTGGCGCGAAGTATTTTTCCCGCGAGTCTTGGACAACCCCACATCGTCGTACCGACAGGTTCGACAGTATTCACACATCCACCCAACCATCGGGATATGGCACCCGTACAGGCATCCCCCATTGGCAGATTCATCCGTATCGTTGCTCTGCTCATCGGACTCGGTAGCGTGTTGATCGGTACGGTATTCCTCATTTCGGGTATGCAGGCGTATCTCGGTGAGGGCGAACCGGTGATTCATCCCTTCGAGCATCTCCTGATGGCAATCACATTTCTCAATCTCCCGATCGGCGCACTGTTTCTTTACAAAGCCCGGCACAGTTATCTCCGTGGCTTCACGTCCTACGATCTACCTGATCCCCCGCATCGCTCCGTCACGTTGGCCGTCGTCGGCGTGCTGTTTGTGCTCTCGTCGGCAACTGCCGTGCTGATGGTGGCACTGCTTTTCAGATCGTGAACCTGGCGCATGGCGAATGAGCCGCGACATGGTCATGCGCCGTGTCGTGCGGCTCCGTATATTATGTGATTGCACCTGTTCCACCATTCTGTCGAACCATGAATACCGCTCCCGTCCGCGTCCGCTTCGCCCCCAGCCCTACCGGTTACCTGCATGTCGGTGGATTGCGCACCGCTCTGTACAATTTTCTCTTCGCGCGCGCGCATGGCGGAACGATGGTGCTGCGCATCGAAGACACCGACCGCGGGCGCTACGTGGAAGGAGCGGTGGAGAATTTGCTGACGACGCTGGCCTGGGCGGGCATCGACGTCGACGAGGGTCCCGCGCAGGGCGGCCAACACGGCCCGTACGTGCAGTCTGAACGCACAGCGCTCTATCGCGAGCATGTCGAGCTGTTGCTCGCACAGGACAAGGCGTATCGCTGTTTTTGCTCGCCCGAGCAACTCGATGCCGCTCGCGCGCGACAGCTTGCTGAAGGTCGCGACGCGGCCTATGACCGCAGCTGCCGCGCACTGGGGAAGGACGAAGTGGAGGCACGCTTGCGGGATGGACTACCGTACACCGTGCGATTGAAGGTCCCCTTGTCCGGATCGCTGCGCTTCGACGATGTGATTCGCGGCGACATCACCGTGATGCACGAGGTGATCGACGATCAGGTACTGCTGAAATCCGATGGCTTTCCCACGTATCATCTCGCGAATGTGGTGGACGATCATTTCATGGCCATCACGCATGTGATTCGCGGCGAGGAATGGCTGCCTTCCACGGCGAAGCACGTGCTGCTGTACGAGGCCTTTGGATGGCAGCCGCCGGTGTTCGCACATTTGCCGCTGCTGCTGAATGCGGACCGCTCGAAGCTCAGCAAGCGCCAGGGCGATGTCGCGGTCGAGGATTACCGCGCGAAGGGCTTCCTCCCGGAAGCTCTCGTGAATTTCGTGGCATTGCTCGGATGGAATCCCGGCGATGACCGCGAGCTATTCACGCTCGGCGAACTGTGTGACGCCTTTTCCCTGGAACGCGTGAGCAAGGCCGGTGCGGTGTTCGACCTCGAGAAACTCCGCTGGTTCAACGCGCAATATCTGCGCATGCAGCCAGCCGAGCGCCTGCTGGAGCTGTGCGCTCCATGGTTGCGCGAAGCGGGTATTGACATCGCGGACAGCGTGCGCACACATGCGCTGCTCGAACTCCTCGCTTCCTACCTGACCGTACCCGCCGATATCGCCGCGCAGCTCGCTCCCTTCGCTCCCGGCCCCGTCGCTCCCGAGGATGATGAAGCTAAGGAGGCGTTGAGTGCGGAGTCGGCGTACGTGGTTCTGCGCGCCCTGCTCCCGCGTCTGATGAATGTGGAACCCTGGAGCGCGGAGCGCATCAAAGAAATGATCAACGAGGTCAAAAGCGAATGTGGTGTGAAAGGCAAGGCGCTGTTCATGCCTGTTCGCGTCGCGCTTACCGGACGTGCGCATGGACCCGAGCTTGGCATGGTGGCGGAATTGATCGGACGCGAACTCTGTGTGCGGCGTCTGAATGATGCGGTGGCCTGAAAGCGATGGGTGTTGACGTTTCCTTCATCGTCATCCACTTTGGCGACGCGGAGCCCACGCGCCTCGCGGTGACGTCGCTGTTCGCCGCGCATGGACATGGATGCGCCTACACCACCGAAGTGCTGGTGGTGGACAACGCATCGCACACGCCGTTCACGATGGACGAGCGGATCGCGTCGCCGCGTGTCCTGCTCCTGGAGAGCAACTGCGGCTATGGTGCGGCCTGCAATGCCGGAGCGCGCGAGGCACGGGGACGGTTTCTCTTCATTCTCAACAACGACATCGAGGCACGCGGGGATATTGTCGCTCCCCTGCTCTCGCGGCTCGAGGCGGACGAGCGTATCGGAGCGATCGGTCCGCGATTGGAGTTTCCCGACGGGCGTTTCCAGTTGTCCTGGGGTGATGCGCCCTCGCTATGGAGCGAATTCCGCGAGCGCGGCCGGCAGCGGCGCAGTCGACGCGGTGAGGCGGTGCGCGACAGGGAGCGGGCCACGGCGCAGCCGGTGGACTGGATTACCGGCGCCGCAATGCTACTGCCCCGCGGCGCGTGGGAAGCGATCGAGGGTTTCGACGAACGGTACTTTTTCTATTTCGAAGATGTCGATCTCTGCACGCGCCTGTGGCACGCGGGGTACACGGTGCTGTACGAACCCGCCGCCTGCCTGACCCATGTCGGCGGGGGCTCCGCTCCCGGGAGCAATCCGCGCATCGTGCGAGGCTACCGCATCGAGCAGCTCCGATATTACGCACGATGGCGTTCGATGCCGCAGTTCCTGTTGCTGAAGTTGTATCTGTTCGCCAAATTCGCCGGAACGGCGCTGCGCGGCGGCGACAGCTCTCGCGCGCTGCTTGGCGACATATTCCGCGCCACGCGGCGCGACCTACTCCACCGATCATGAGGATGCGGCAATGAACATTGGTGTTTTCGGCGGCAGTTTCAATCCACCGCATATCGGCCATCTGATACTGGCACAGTGTGCTCTCGAAAGCTTCGGACTTGACACGGTGCTGCTCGTGCCCACCTTTGTTTCCCCGTTCAAGGAAGGTGAAACGCAGGTGTCGGCCGAGTTGCGCAGTGAAATGGTCGCGCTCGCGATTTCGGATAATCCGCGTCTTCAAGGCGAATACTGGGAGGCGATGCATCCCGGGGTATCGTACACAGTGGACACCTTGCGCTATCTGCAGCAACAGCATCCGGATGCGACGCTGCATTTGATCATGGGCGCCGACACCTTTCGGGAGTTCCATCTCTGGAAGCAGCCCGAGGACATACTCGCGATGGCACGATTGTGCGTGGCCGAGCGGCCCGGAAGCTCGATCGCCGATGCCACGCATGAATTCACTCACGCCGCCCTGCCCTTTACCATGCCTTTGCTCGACATATCCTCCTCGGCCATACGCGCTCGCGTGCGCGCAGGCGCTTCGATACAATACCACGTCCCATGGGCGGTGAAGATTTTCATCGAAGCGCAGGGCCTGTACCGCTGAGCTGCGTGTACCGCTCCAGCATTCGCGAAGCAAACAACACAGCGGCGGCGGAAGACCTTGAGTCCTCCGCCGCCGAATCGTTTTCACCCTGTCCGCACGCGGACAGTGGTGAACGCTCCTATTTCAGCCAGCCCTGTTCGCGGTACCAGGCGATGGTGTCGTGCACTCCCTGCTCAATGGACATTCGCTGACGATACCCGAGCTGTTCGCGGGCCTTGCTCACATCGCAAATCCAATAGCGCTGGGTGATGTCGCGCGCCTTCTCGAGATTGAGCGTGGCGGCTTGTTTGCTCAATGCGGCTACTCCCTGCGCCACGGCGGCGACGCCGTACACAAGGGCGTGCGGAAGACGCAGCGTCAGCACCCGCTTGCGGAGAGCAGCCGCGGAGATGCGCCCCACCTGCGGCCAGGAGTAAAACTCCTCACTGGAGATGAAATACGTTTCGCCCACACTGCGCTCGCTCTCGGCCGCTAATTGAATGCCCTGCACGAGATCGGCCGAATGGATGAGACTGAGCCGCTTGTCATCGAAGCCGATCATGGAATTCAGGCCGCGGGAGATGGCCTGGAAGTAAATGAAAATTTCCGTGTCGCGTGGTCCGTACACGGCAGGTGGACGCACGATGGTCCAAGGCAACTTGTCGCGGTAACCGTGTACGAGCTGTTCCGCGGCCCATTTACTGCGGCCGTAGGTGGTGATGGGTGCGGGCGTGTCGCTTTCGCGCGTCGGGCGATCGAGTGCGTGCGCCGGACCGGCCGCCGTCTGACTGCTGACATAGAGAAAGCGTCGCAACCGCGGTGCAACGCGCAGAGCGCTGTCCAGCATGTTGCGCGTCGCGTCCACATTGCCTTCGACATAGCCTTTCTCGTCGCGGGCTTTCACCACGCCCGCGATGTGGTAAATGATGTCCGCGTTTTCAAGAAACGCGTCGAGCGACGCCGCATCGCGCACATCGCCATGGACAAGTCGAACGTTTTTTCCTTCCAGCCAGCGAAGGTTGCTGCTGCGGCGAACAAGGGCGCGCACTTCATGCCCCTGTGCAAGCAACGTGTCGATGAGCTGACTACCGATGAAGCCAGTGCCGCCGGTGACGGATACAATCATGGTCGTGGTCCTCGATTATCGATGTGCTACTATGCGCCGCGTCCTTGCGCAGAGCATTATGCGCCCCCTCCCTGCGCGATCTTCGCCCAGGTGTCGCGCAGCGTCACGGTGCGATTGAACACCGGCGCACCCGGCGACGAATGCTTGCTGTCCACACAGAAATAGCCGACGCGTTCGAATTGAAAGCGTTCGCCCACGGTGGCTTCACGCAGACTGGGCTCGACCAGCGCCTTCACCACGCGGTGGGAATCGCGATCGAGATTGGCGAGAAAATCCTGTCCTTCGGCCACGTCGTCTGGATTCTCCACCGGGAACAACGGTTCGTAGATATGCACATCCACTTCCGCAGCGTGACGGGCCGACACCCAATGAATCGTGCCCTTCACCTTCCGCTGTGCCTGAGCCGAGCCGCTCTTCGTTTCCGGATCGTAGGAGCAGCGCAGTTCCACCACGTTGCCAGCGTCGTCCTTGATAACTTCGTCGCAACGAATGATGTAGGCGTAGCGCAGGCGCACTTCGTTGCCCGGTGAGAGACGGAAGAATTTCTTCGGCGGATCCTCCATGAAATCGTCCCGCTCGATGTACAATTCGCGCGAGAACGGCACATCGCGCGTGCCGTGCGCGGGATCCTCGGGATTGTTGACGGCCTCGAGATGCTCGACCGCGTCCTCGGGATAATTCGTGAGCACAACTTTCAGCGGATTGAGCACGGCCATGACGCGGGCGGCGTGTTTGTTCAGATCCTCGCGCAGGCAATGTTCAAGCAAGGCCACGTCGATGGTGCTTTCCTTTTTCGCCACTCCGATGCGATCCGCGAAATCGCGCAACGATGCAGGCGTGAAGCCGCGGCGGCGCAATCCGGAAATCGTCGGCATGCGCGGATCATCCCAACCGTCCACAATGCCCTCCTGCACCAGGCGCAGCAATTTGCGCTTGCTCATCACCGTGTACGTGAGATTGAGCCGGGCAAATTCAATCTGTTGCGGGTGATGGATGCCGAGTTGATCAATGAACCAATCGTACAGCGGACGATGGTCCTCGAACTCCAGCGTACAGATGGAATGGGTGATGCCTTCGATGGAATCGCTTTGGCCATGCGCCCAATCGTAGGTCGGGTAAATGCACCAATCGTTGCCGGTGCGGTGATGCTCGGCGCGCAGGATGCGATACATCACAGGATCGCGCATGTTGAGGTTGGGCGAGGCCATGTCGATTTTCGCGCGCAGCGTGCGCGATCCGTCGACGAATTCTCCGGCACGCATGCGACGGAAGAGATCGAGATTCTCTTCGATGCTCCGGTCGCGATACGGGCTGTTCTTCCCGGGCTCGGTGAGCGTGCCGCGATGCTGGCGGATTTCTTCGGCGCTGAGGTCGCAGACGAAGGCAACCCCATTGAGAATAAGCTGCTCGGCATAGCCGTACAGCGTCTCGAAATAATCCGACGCGTAGTATTCGCGGTCCTCCCAATCGAAGCCCAACCAGCGGATGTCCTCCTTGATGGACTCCACATACTCGGTATCCTCTTTCACCGGGTTGGTGTCGTCGAAACGCAGATTACACAGCCCGCCGTACTCCTTCGCGATACCGAAGTTGAGGCAAATGGACTTGGCATGTCCGATATGCAAATAGCCGTTGGGCTCCGGTGGAAAACGTGTATGCACGCGCGCAGCGAAGCGCCCGCTCTTCTCGTGTTCGTTGATGATCTGTTTGATGAAATTGCTCTGGACGGGTGCTTCCTGTTGTGACATACCTGGATCCGCTTCTGCAGTGAATTGGAAGCGCCATGACATGCACGGCGCGATTCTTTCAAACATCTAAGATAACATTTTTTCGCGAGAGCGCGGGGGGAAGGTGGATCGTGAATCGTGAATCGTGAAGCGTGAATCGTGAAGCGTGAAGCGTGAAGCGTGAAGCGTGAATCGTGAAGCGTGGGGCGTGAAGCGTGAAGCGTGAAGCGTGAAGCGTGAAGCGTGGAGCGTGGAGCGTGAAGCGTGAATCGTGAAGAGCGATGGGTGCTTTGGAAAACAGGTGAGAAAGGCCGGTGATGACCGGGTCGTCGGCTTACTGCTTCGCTTCGTCGCTTCTGCGACGATTCGCTCGGCACCTCGCCGACTTCCACGATCCATCTGTGCTAATCTGTGTGAAATCTGTGCAATCTGTGGTTTTGAAACCCTGCTGATCCGCTCCGACAGATATCGAGGCACTTGCACCATTTTCATTCTCCCGGGTGTGTCGAAGGAACATGAAAGACTGTGGAGTCGACATGGAATTGTCCCGCATGTGGTGAGTGTTCCTGCCATCCACCATTGGATGCGGCATGAGGATTGAGCGATGCACGATAGCAACGGGAGCATGGGCTTGTCCTGAAAAAAAACGGGGCCCCAGATCGAGGCCCCGCGTATTCAAGAGAACACTGGAATGTGAGAAATCACTGACCCTTCAACGCATTCGCACCGCTCACGATTTCGAGAATCTCGGTGGTAATGCTGGCCTGACGCGCACGGTTGTAGTTGAGTTCGAGGGTATTGATCAGCTCCTTGGCATTGGAAGTGGCTGAATCCATGGCGGTCATGCGGGCGCCCTGCTCCGAGGCATTGCTCTCCAGCAAGGTGCGGAAGAGCTGGAAATTCAGATGCTGAGGAATGAGCTGTTCCATGAGTTCGAGTTCCGACGGTTCGTAGATGTAATCCACGAACTGGCGGTACTTGCTCGATCCCTCTTCCTCTTCCTGCGGCAGTGGCAGCAGTTGCTCGTCGCGCACGCGCTGCTGAATCACGGATTTGAATTCGTTGTACACCACTTCGATCACATCGAATTCACCGTTGAGATAGCGCTGCAACACATCGCTCATGATTGCGCGCGCGTCATGAATCTCGGCGGAATTCACCAGGCCGACATGCTTGTCGAGAATGGTATACCCGCGCTTGGCGAAATGCGAGAAGCCGCGCCGACCGATGCACAACAGCTTCACACCGCCGCGCGCATGCTGCTGGCCCCACTGCCCGTGGATGCGTTGCGTGGCGTGGCGGATGATGTTGGTGTTGAAGGCGCCGCAGAGACCGCGGTCGGCCGTGATGACCACGACGAGCACGGACTCGACTGTTTCGCGCTCGGCGGTGACGGGCAAGGTCGAGCGATCCACTTTCGACAGCAGATGCGCGATGAGATCGCGGTAGCTGTAGGCGTAGGGACGTGCGGAGACGATAGCGTCCTGCGCGCGGCGCAGCTTCGCGGCAGCCACCAGCTTCATCGCCTGCGTGATCTTGCTGGTGCTGCGGACGCCCGCGATGCGTGTGCGTATTTCGCGAAGGTTGGCCATGGATTAGCTGTTTTTATTGAGCGACAGCATGAACGAAGCGGTGAAGTCCTTGAGAATGCCCTTCATTTTCGCCTGCAACTCGTCGGACAGTTTCTTTTCATCGGCGATTTCGTTGAGCACCTCGGGATGCCTCATGCGCAGATGCTCGAGATATTCGACCTCGAAGCGGCCGACCTGGTCGAGGGGAATTTCGTCGACAAAGCCATTGATACCCGCGAAAATGCTGGCGACCTGCTCTTCCACGTTCATGGGAACGTACTGCACCTGCTTGAGCAATTCGAGCATGTGCGAGCCGCGGCGCAGCAGATTCTGCGTGCTCTTGTCAAGATCGGAACCGAATTTCGCGAAGGCCTCGAGTTCGCGGTACTGCGCGAGATCGAGGCGCAGCGAACCGGCGATTTGCTTCATGGCCTTGATCTGCGCATTGCCACCCACGCGGGACACGGAGATACCCACGTTCACAGCGGGGCGCTGCCCGGCGTTGAAAAGACTGCTTTCGAGATAAATCTGTCCGTCGGTGATGGAGATCACATTGGTCGGGATGTAGGCCGACACGTCACCCGCCTGCGTTTCGATAATCGGCAATGCGGTGAGACTGCCGCCGCCGAGTTCGTCGCTGAGCTTGGAGGCGCGTTCGAGCAAGCGCGAATGCAGATAGAACACATCGCCCGGGTAGGCTTCGCGGCCCGGGGGACGACGCAGCAGCAGTGAGAGCTGGCGATAGGCCACGGCTTGTTTCGACAGATCGTCGTAAATCACCAGCGCGTGACGGCCGCTGTCGCGGAAAAACTCGCCCAGCGTGGCACCCGAGTACGGTGCGATGTACTGCAGCGGAGCGGGGCTGTTGGCATCGGCCATCACGATGGTCGTGTACGGCATGGCGCCCATTTCTTCGAGTTTCGCATGCACGTTGGCCACCGTACTGGCCTTCTGGCCAATGGCAACGTAGATGCAGAACACCGGGTTGACGCCGCGGCGCTTCGCTTCTTCGGTATGCGTGTATTTCTGATTGATGATGGTATCGAGCGCGATAGCGGTCTTGCCGGTCTGGCGGTCACCGATGATGAGCTCGCGCTGACCGCGGCCGATGGGAATCATCGAGTCGATGGCTTTGAGACCGGTCTGTAACGGCTCTTTCACCGGCTGGCGCTGAAGCACACCCAGCGCCTTGCGCTCGATGGGCATGATCTTCTCGGTTTGGATGACGCCGCGACCATCAAGCGGGCGACCGAGCGGGTCGATCACGCGACCCAGCATGGCCTCGCCAACGGGCATGGAAGCCACCTTGCCGGTACGTTTTACCAAATCGCCTTCGCTCACACCCGTGGCCTCGCCGAAGAGCACGCAACCCACGTTGTCCTCTTCGAGGTTGAGGGCCATACCGAAGATGTCGTTCGGGAATTCGATTAGTTCTCCCGCGAGGCAATTCTTCAGTCCGTACACGCGTGCGACGTTATCGCCCACCTGCAGCACTGTGCCCACCTCGTAGATGTCGGTTTCCCGGTCGAAGCCACTCAGCTGTTTACGGAGAATGGCCGATACTTCATCGGGTCGTACTTCTGCCATGTGTATTCTCTGTTTCTGGGGATGTCTGAAAAATCAGGTTCCGGTGATGAAGCGTGTGCGAAGACGTTGCAGTTGCCGCCGCACACTTCCGTCGTAGACGGTGTCGCCCAGTCGCACGGTCAAACCGCCAACGAGCGAGGGATCGACGTGATACTCGGCTTCCACACGTTTGCCCGAGCGCTCGGCGAGCATGGCCTCGAGGCGCGTGCGTTGCGCGCTGTCGAGTTCCACCGCGCTGCTGATCGACGACGCCACGATGCCCTCGCGTTCGCGATGCAAGGCGATGACGGCGTCGAGAATATCGAGAACCAGCACCTCGCGTCCTTTTTCCACCAGCAGGCGCAGCACACCCACGGTGTAGTCCGAGAGTTTATCGGCGAACAGCGCATCCACGCCGGCACGTTTGTTTTCGCGGGAAATGACGGGCGATTCGAAAAACAGCCGCAATTCTCGCGAGGCGAGGATGGACGAACGCAGATCACGCACATCTGAAAGCAATTGTTCCATCGACAGAGTCTCCGGCAATGCTTCGAGAATGGCGGTGGCGTAGCGTATGGCGACGCGATGGGTGCTCATAGTCCTCTCCGCAATCCCCGGTCAGTTCCGGGGAAGGGTGTTGATGAATTCGTCCACCATGGCGCGATGGCGGTTGGCATCGAGTTCCTCGCCCAGGATTTTTCCGGCGGCACGCACGGCGAGGTCGGCCACCTCCTCCCGTAATTGCAGGAGGGCGGTGTCTTTTTCACGCTGGATTTCGGCGCGGGCCTGGGCGGTCATCTGCCGGGCCTGCTCGTTGGCACTGTCGACAATGCCCTGTTTCATCGTCTCGGCGGTGTGTTTCGCCTCGTCGATGATGCGGCGCGCTTCGCGTTCGGAATTTTCCAACAGCTTGCGATGCTCGGCAAGCAGGCGTTCGCCTTCGCGCCGGGCTTCGTCGGCCTTTTCCAGATCGGAGGCGATGCGTTGCTCGCGACCCTCCAGTGCGCTCAGCAGGGGCTTCCAGGCGACCAGCTTGAGCACCCACAACAGCAGGGCGAACGTAATGAACGTCCAGATCAGCATGCCGGGTTCAAGCGTCAGCAATTTATCCATGCGTTACCTCGAGACTTCGTTCGGACCGACGGAATTGGGACGATTGGATTATTTCAGTGCCAGCAGCAGACACACCACGACCGCGAAAAGCGCGATACCTTCGATGAGGGCTGCCATGATGATCATCGCGCCACGCAGATCGCCGGCGGCTTCCGGTTGACGACCGATGGCTTCCATTGCCGCGGCGGCAAGTTTACCAATGCCAAAACCCGCGCCCACCACGACGATGGCGGCGCCAATACCGGCTGCTAACCAAGCTAATTCCATTGAAAACCTCCAGTGTTGAAGAGTATGAGTAATGTTCAGGTTACGCGAATCAATGATGCTGATGCACGGACATGCCGATGAAAAACGCCGACAGCATCGTGAAAATGTATGCCTGCAGGAGGCACACGAAAATCTTGAGCAAGCTCATGAACAGCAGAAACGCCAGCGACAACGGGGCCACGGCCACGGTATCCATGCCGAAAATCAACGCATAGAATGCACCGATGACAAGGGCGCCGGAGAGCATGTTTGCGAACAAACGAACGGCAAGCGCGAACGGCTTTGTGAGCAGGCCCATCAGTTCGATGACGAACATCAGCGGGAGCAGCGCGAACGGCACGCCACCGGGGACGAGACCTTTCCAGAAGCCCAATGCGCCGTTGTGCCGCATGCCACCGAAGATCATGAACGAGAACGTGATCAGCGCCATGCCGGCGGTGATGTTGATATTCCCCGTGGATGCCGCGCCAAACGGCAGCAATCCCACGAAATTCATGGTGGCAATAAAGAAAAAGAACGACAACAGCAGTGGCAGATAGCGCGACGTGGCATCGTGCAGGAAGGGATGCGCCACTTCGTCGCGGATGAACACCACGACCGATTCGATCATGTTCCCGAAGCCCCGCGGCACTGTACCCTTGCGATTCTGCCGCGCTGCGAGCGTTGTGAGCGCAATGGTGATCAGCATCGACAGCCACATGTACACCACATGTCGGTTGGGTGACATATTGATGGAAACACCCGCGACGTTGATGATCCAGTTCTCGGGGAAATGCAATTCGGGGAAAGGATACTCATGGATATACGGCGTATTCTCCACCTTGTGTTCGAGGATTTTCATCATTTCCTCGGAAGGCGTGAGATGCTCGGTACCGTGCCCGCCCTCGTGTCCGCCCGTCGCCTCATGCGCACCGTGCGCGGACGTGGTGTCGGTGGTGGAGGAAGCGCGTAGCGGCGCGCCCATGTACGCGAGCAAAGCCAGCGTCAGGACAAGCGTACCCCAAGAGAATCTGTGGCGTAAATGCATGCTGATGGATTGACTACGTGCGTTCGACTCAGTGGGTCTGCGTGGAAGCCACACGCTCCCGCGCAACCTTGTTCGCAATCTTCTGCTCGTCGGTCTTGCGGTTGATATACAGCACCTCGACCATGAGGAAGATGCTGTACGATGCCATGAAGGAAGCGACGAACTCCAGCGTGTTCACCGTGGTGGTCAGCAGGAAGACCGCGACGGAGGCGATCATCAGGAAGAAGCGCAGCGCCATGCCAGCGAGGGAGAAGAGCATGAACAAATTGCTGTTCAGTTTGAATGCCCTCTCGATGAACACATATCCTAAAAATGCATTCGTGATGCTTAAAATACAACCAGCAAGAAGGTCCGGCCCGAAGGAGTGGCCGTTGTCACGGATCATCGAAAAAACGATAAAGAGCACGCTCAGGGTGGCGAGCAGTGCGAATTCGATTCTGGCCTTGATGAGCTGGCGTTTCACGTAGGTAATCATGGCGCGGGAGTTTTCCTCTTCTCCTGAAGTTTGAGTGTTGTTGAGACAACAGTGAACAGACCGACAATAATTCCAATGACCGCGAGGATGATGGTGAATACTCTGCCTGTGTCCAGCCAGCCATCGATGAGATACCCGGCGCCGAAGAACAGCAGCACGGTTGCCAGCAATTGCCAGCCGAGGTTGGTGTACGGGAGCAATTCCCGCAGACTTTCCGAGACCACTTCCATGGTCTTTTTCCTCGACGTGTCCGCCATGGGCAGATCCTCTTGATCCGCAAAAAAGCACAGCTAATAAGGTAACATTTTTCCTGAATTATGCAAAGATTTCAGGCATTTCCTTGATTTTTCAAGCTGAAAATTTTGCGATAATCCAGTGATGGTATGTCCGTTTATCCGCGTATGCAGGCGTTGCCTCCGTCAGGGCGCTCGCGCCGCATCGCCGGGAGGCCTGCGCGTACAGAGTCAGCAACGCGCGCGACGCTCCGATTTTTCAAGAACTCGACGCGCTGGAAGCCGCCGTCGCGGCCACTACCGCGATGAGCACTGCGGCCTGGACCTCCTCCGCCACCGCTTTCACGGCGCCGGCGACACGCTCGTTTTGCAGCACCGCCTTGGCAATGCGTTTGGCCTCTCGGCGTTCGCCCTTGGGCACGATTTCATTGAGCAATCCGCTCGCCACGACGAGTCCGAGCAGACCATGCAGCCGTTCATCGGCGTCGACGCGTCCGTGAAGAAACTCGTAAAGCCGCTCGCGCACCAACCGCTCGGGCTGGGGATCATGCTCCGGAAAGCGCTGATACGGTATGCACCAGAGAAAGTGCTTCTCCATGCGTGCGAGAATTCCCTTTTGCACGAGCCCTTCATATACGCGAGGACGAAGCCGTTTGAGTTTGCTGGAAAGCCGGCTCACCCAATACTTGGCGTCCCGAGGCTTGCGTGATGCGGCGATGAGTGCGAGCGCCTCGTCGTGCACCGCGTCCACCGTCGCGCCGGCATCCTGCACGTGCAACATTCCGTCCATCCAGGCGAGTTTCCCAGCGAGGAGCAACTCAAGAAGCACCGCGCCGGTAAGTCCGTAGGGTAAGGCGGCACTGGCATCGAAGAGCACGGAGCCCTTCCTGTCGTCGGTGGCGATAAGCAACAGTTGTTCGGCGAGTGTCAGCGGCATGAAGAGCTCCGTGTGTTGTACTGCAAGTGTCTGATGGTCAGTGGCTATCGGTGAAGTGTAAACAGTAAAGCGGGGGCGCGGGTAGTGCGTCATTGTGCGAATCGTGGCCCGGGCCTAGTCATTGTCCGTTCGGTCGAGAGTTCGAGAAAGAAAAGGGTGCGCGGGCAACAATGATGTGCTCGCCGGGTTCCGACCGGTGCAATGGGCTGCGGACCCACAGATTGCGTCCGGCGACCTTGTTGAATCCACTGCGAATCAGTTGTGTCTCCACGCGCATGTGCTGTTGAGATTGCGGGTGTCCGCCGCGATATCGGATTCGTTTCGCCTTTTTCCTGCAATCCTCCACTGTGCACGCATCGCCTGCAAACATCGACCTTGCCGGCATGGACGCATCACACGAGTCCCGGCGTTTCCTCGCTTCCATCGGCATACCGTGCGAAGCGACCCCGATCGGGTGCATGCACGTGATCCGGTGACGGCCAGGGCCAGCCGCCGAAGCGTGTGCGCTGATAATCGAGAAAGGCCTCCTGTATTTCTTCACGACTGTTCATGACGAAGGGACCGTATTGCACCACCGGTTCACCGATGGGAACGGCCTGCAGGAGAAGAAGTCGCGACGAGGAGGCATGCGCACGCAATTCTGTGGGGACATCGGCCCGGACTTCCACCGCGTGTCTCGAAGGGATGCCCTCTCCTCCCACAGTCAAACCGCTGCCTTCGTAATAGTACAATCCGCGACGTGCCCGTGGGGATGCAGGCGGTATCGACCAGATCCCGTTGGCCTCCATATCGATCAACCATATGGCCAATTCCGACGAAGCATGCGCGGCCCAGGAATCGGGCGCCGGTGATGGCGCCGTGACGCTCTCGGCCGAACCAGCGATGAGGCGCACGCGCACTCCCCCGTTGCCGACCTGGAGTATGGGAATGTTCTCCCGCCAGAGCATACGGAAATGGGGTTCGACGAATTTTTTCGCTCGTGGCAGATTGAGCCAGATCTGGAACAATTCGAGCGGATTATCATCACCGGTGGAAAGCAGTGGGAACATTTCCGCATGCTGCAAACCGCTGCCGGCGGTCATCCACTGCACATCGCCATCGACGTAGCGTCCGGCTGCGCCATGGGAATCGGAATGATCGACTGTACCGCGCAGCACCACGGTTACGGTTTCGAAGCCGCGGTGCGGATGTTCCGGAAATCCGGGCACGCTCGTGCCATGGTACATGCTCCACCCGTCTTTACCGGAGAAATCCTGTCCGAGATCCCTTCCCATAAGGGAGGTGGCGGGTCCGAGGGCCCCATTACCGCGTGGATAGGCGTCGCGGTGATGCACGCAGAAGAGGAAGGGATCGATGGTGGTCCACTGGAAGCCCAAGGGGTGCATGCTGAGAATCAGAGAAGAAGCCATGCCATGCTCGATAGTGATGATCGCGACGGTAGGGCGGGATCGTGGTGATACGAGACGTTGATTCGTGCGGGAATAGTACGCATCGCGGGGATGTGGAGCAAGCGCGGGGTAGGGCGAAATTCAGGGGCACAGGGCGAAATCCCGAGACGACTCCTTGAACCTGCGGATTCATGAATCCGTATTCCACTCGATTAAGACGTCCGCCTCCCCTGCCGCACATAGGGTACGAAGCTTATGATCCACCTATTCGCGATAATTCTTCACAGCGGTAGCGCATGCCAGCGAAAAAATTCCGTCTTCATCATGACCACAACCGGAGAGTAACAATACCTCGCCACCCCGGCGACGCACTCACTCCGGTCGCAGAATGTAACATCGCGGTCGCCGGGCGGGGGTGACCCCCTCACTCGAGGGATGTTAAACGATATATTTGTCCTCTAAATGCGTCGTTGCGGGAGCGGGACCGACTACATCCACCCCTCGACGGTGAGTATGCGGGGGCTCGCGCGGCCGGGAATCGCGCCGACAATGGTCCAACCAGGCCGCCGGACGACCTCCTCCCGCGAAATGCGGATACATGAATCCGCATCAGGCCACGAAAGCTCCCCGACCGGTGCTTCCAGCACATACGCGCAACCCAACAACAACCCCGCCATATCCCGCTCCTCACCCGCTTCATCCCGAAACAGGATATCACCGAAATCACACCCCACCCGCTCCACCACGGCCGCAACTTCGGAGGAATCGAAAATCACTCGATCACGATACCCCTCCCGCCAGTACGATCCGCCACCCTTCCCGCGCATCGCGTTGATGCGACGGGCGCTGTTCATTTTCACATGACCCACAAACAGCGGTATCAACGCCATGCGCCGACGGTACAGGGCCTCGCTCATCACCATGAGCAGACGACGGAACAACGTCGGCCGCGAAACCACCGTCACCACAAACACCGCCATCCAGGGCTGGAGATCGAGCGCGTCCAAACGCAAATGCCGGCCCTGACGATGCAGCGACTCCCCCACTTCGCGCAATACGGCACGACCCTCCAGTGTCGGATAACGTCGTCCGTTGAACGTGCGCACCAGCGGCGCGCTTTCTTCGCGCAGCGGTAATTCGAGGTAATACGTTCCGGGCGAGGAATAATCATGCCCGGGATGTCGACGGCAACTGATGGTACCATTTCGTGTCATTGTCAGCCTCCCTTGCTGATCGTGCGACGAATACGAAATGCAATGCTAGCAATCTCCGCGCAGGAATGCAATGCTATTACAAATGCGGGGCGGATGCTCATGCACCCGCCCCGCTCTGAGCTGGATTCGTTCCTTCTTACTTGAGCAGGAACATGGATTTCTCACTCACGAATTCACGCGAGCTCACGGTCGAGGTGGCATGGATGCGGTAGAAGTAGGTGCCGGACGGAATCGCCCTGCCACGGCTGCCTCCCGCGTTCCAGATCACGGTATTCTCGCCGGCGGGACGTTCCTCGTCGACAAGTACGTCCACCGTCTGTCCGAAGGTGTTCACCACGTGGATGCGCACTTTGCTCGGTTCGGGCAGATGGTAGGCGATGGTGGTTGACGGGTTGAATGGATTCGGGTAATTCTGGTACAGCGCGTATTCCAAACTGGAAATACCCGAGGCTTCTTTGCTCGCTCCCGTGCCCGGCGCGAAGTCCGGCATCTGCACGGAACAGGTTCCGGTACAGGCCATGGCATTCGGATCCGTGGGATCCCAATTCGCATCGCGTACCTGCAGAATGTAGCTACCCGCGAAGACACACGGAACGGTGATCACTGCGGTGGTGTATCCTCCCGGCATCCAGAAGTAGGTGTAAGGAGGTGTGCCACCGGTCACGATCGCGGTTATTGTGCGGGTACCGTTGACGCAAGGATCGGAGATTTTACACGACACGACAAGTGGCGGCGGCTGCACAATGGTGATCTGTACCGTGTCGGCGCAACCGTTCGCATCCACCACGATCATGTTATGCGTGCCTGCGGTTTTCTGGAAGGTTCCCGTACCAGTGTACGGCGGCGTGCCTCCCGATGCGGTTACGGTGACGGTGGAGTTTCCGCCATTGCATTTGATCGGAGTCCACGTTGCCGCAGCCACAAGTGCCGGGGGTTCGGTGATGGTCACCTGCGCCTGCGCGGTGCAGCCGTTGGTGTCGATGACGGTGAAGTAGTGTGTGCCGACTGGACGCAGGAAGGTGCCGGTTCCATTGTACGGTGGCGTGCCTCCCGATGCCGTGACGGTTACGATGGTCGTCCCTCCATGGCAGAGGATGGGAGGCGCACTCGCCGCGGCGGTGAGTATCGGCGGTTCGGTGATGACCACGCTCGTCGAGTCGATGCAACCATTGGCGTCCACGACGGCGAAGGTCCACGTTCCCGGTCCGCGCACGAATTGACCAATGCCGGTGTACGGTGGCGTTCCACCCATGGCCGTGACAGTCACGGTGGAAGTGCCGCCGTTGCAAAGAATCGGCGTTGCCGTTGCGGCCGCGAAGAGTTTCGGTGGCTCCGTGACCTGCACGGTCAGCGTGTCGGCGCAGCCGTTCGCATCCACCACAGTGAAGCTGTAGATGCCTGCGACACGGTAGAATGTGCCGGTGCCGCTGTACGGACTCGTACCACCTGTCGCGGTGATGGTGATAGTGGTGCCTCCACCGTGACACAGAATGGGAGTGACTTGGGCAGCGGCTACCACCTCTGGCGGTGCCGTGATGGTGATCTGCGTGCTGGCCATACAGCCATTGGAGTCGATCACCGTGAACGTATGTGTTCCCACCGGACGATAGAATTGGCCGATACCTTGATACGGAGGTGTACCACCGATGGCTGTGACGGTGACAGTCGAAATGTCATCATGACAAAGCAGCGGTGTCGCGGTCGAATACGCGATGAGTATTGGCGGCTCCGTGATGGTGATGGTCACAGTGTATTGACAGCCGTTGAAATCGGTCACGGTGAAATTGTGCGTACCGACCGTGCGCTGGAATACGCCCGTGCCACTGTAGGGAGGCGTACCGCCCAGTGCCGTCACGGTGACGGTGGAACTGCCACCCGCGCAGAGAATCGGCGTAAACACCGCATCCGCTGTGAGTGGAGGCGGCTCGGTGATGACCACCGTAACCGTGTCCCAGCACCCGTTGGCGTCGGTGACGGTAAAGATGTAGGTGCCCGGACCTCGACTGAACGTCCCAGTGCCGCTGTATGGCGGTGTTCCGCCAAGTCCAGTGACATCGATGGACGCGGTGCCACCGTGACAGAGAATCGGCGTGATATCGGCGAGTGCCATGAGCTCGGGCGGCTCGACGATAGTAATCCATGTGCTGGCGGTGCAACCCAGCGAATCTGTCACGATGAATTGATGCGTGCCCGCTTTGCGCGTGAACGTACCAGTGCCCTGATACGGTGGCGTACCACCGATCGCGGTGATCGTTACCGTTGATGTGTCGTCGTAGCAAAGCAACGGTGTTGCAACAGCATTGGCAACCAGGAGAGGCGGTTGTGTGATGTTGATGGTCACTGTCGCGGCGCAACCGTTGGCATCGGTGACGGTGAAGGAATGTTGCCCGGCCGTGCGCTGGAATACGCCCGTACCCTGGTACGGCGGCGTGCCGCCCATACCGGTGACAGTAATGGTGGTGTTGCCACCGTAACAGTCGATGGGAGTAAATGCCGCATCTGCGTACAGCATGGGTGGCTGGGTGATGGTGATGTCCAACGTGTCTGCGCAGCCGTTCGCATCGGTGACGATGAACTGATAGTTGCCCGGCGTGCGGTTGAAGCTGCCCGTGCCCTGATATGGTGCGGTCCCACCGAGCACGGTGATATCGATCACAGCATACCCACCGTAGCAGAGGATCGGTGTGATGTTGGCCAGAGCCATCAGCTCGGGCGGTTCAGTGATGGTGATCTGCGCGCTGGCCGCACAGTTGTTGACGTCGGTGACGTTGAAGGTATGTGTTCCCGCGTGCACCTGGAAAACGCCCGTGCCGATGTATGGGGGCGTGCCTCCGGTGGCGGTCACGGTCACGGTGGCGGGTTCACCGTAGCAGTCGATCGACGTTGCGGTGACAAACACCTGCAACATCGGTGGCTCGGTGATGACCAGCGACACGGTATCGGCGCAATTGTTCGCGTCGGTAACGATGAAGGTGTGTGTTCCCGCTCCACGATTCAGCGTGCCCACACCCGAGTATGGAGGCGTTCCACCTGTAGCACTGACGTTCACAGTCGTGGTTCCGCCAGCGCATAGAATGTTCCCCGCCAGAGCCGAGGCCATGAGCGCGGGTGGTGAGGTGATGGTGACCTGGACAGTGTCAACGCAGTTGTTGGCATCGCTCACAATGAAGGACCAGGTTCCGGGTCCGCGTTGGAACACGCCGGTTCCCACGTACGGAGCAGTTCCGCCGCTGGCGGTAACATCCACTGTCGAGCTGCCGCCGTTGCACAGAATAGGCGTGGGACTGGCCATCGCAACGAGTTGCGGGGGTTCGGTAATGGTAATGGTTGTTGTGGCGCTGCACGTGTTCGCGTCTGTGACGGTGAACGTGTAGGTCCCGGCCGTGCGATTGAACACGCCTGTGCCTTGATACGGAGGAGTACCGCCGGATGCGGTAACGGTCACGGTTGAAGGCACGCCGTTGCACAGAATCGGTGTGGCGCTGGATGCCGCTGCCAGAACTGGCGGCTGGGTGATCATCAGGTCCACCGTATCGGTGCAGCCATTGGCGTCGGTGACGGCGAAGCTGTAATTGCCCGCCATGCGGCTGAAGATTCCGGTACCAACATACGGCGGTGTTCCTCCGCTGGCAGTCACCGTGACGGTGGAGCTTCCACCATTGCAGAGAATCGGTGTGCCGCTTGCGGCTGCCACGAGCGGCGGGGGCTCGCTGAGATTAACGGATGCGGCGGCGGAACAGTTGTTATTGTCCGTCACGGTGAACACATGGGAACCGGCGGGGCGAAGGAACACACCGACGCCTTGATACGGAGGTGTTCCTCCCGTGGCGGTGACGGTGACGGTCGACATTCCGCCATTGCACAAAATTGGTGTCGGCGACGCAAGAACGATCAGTGGCGTCGGCTGTGTAATGGTCACCGAGGCGGAACCACTGCAATTATTCGCGTCGGTCACGGTGAAGGTGTATGTGCCCGCCGTACGGTTGAAAACTCCCGTGCCCACATAGGGTGGTGCTCCACCCGAGGCGGTCACGGTGATGGTCGAAGTGTCACCCGCACAGAGTATCGGAGTCGCCACCGCGGTAACCGTGACCTGTCCACCGGCATTGATGGTGACGCTGGCGATGGACGAACAGTTGTTCGCGTCCGTCACCGTGAAATTATAGGTACCCGGCGTGCGCACGAAGCTACCCGTGCCCAGGTACGGCGGCGTTCCACCCGTGGCGCCCACGGTCACCGTGGTGCTTGTTCCGTTGCAGGGAATTGGCGGCGCGATGGCGGTGGCCACGAGTGCAGGAGGTTGGGTGATGGTGACATTCGCCGAGCCACTGCAACCGTTGGCATCGGTCACGGTGAAGGTGTAGCTCCCGGCGCCATGATTGAACACCCCGGTTCCGATATACGGTGGCGTTCCTCCAGTGGCCGTCACTGTTACGGTGGACGTACCGCCGAAACAGGTGATCGGTGTGGCGCTGGCGTTGACCGTGGGCTGCTGCGCGGCAACCACCGTGGCGCTCGCGCTGGATGTACAGCCATTGGCGTCGGTCACGGTGTAGTTGACCGTTCCCGGGGCCTGCTGGAACACGCCGACGCCAGTGTATGGCGGCGTCCCACCGGTCGCGCTGACGGTCACCGCCGCCGTACTGCTATTGCAGGACATCGGCGGGGCCGAGGCCGATGCGACCAGGGCGCCCGGTTGCGTTATCGTCACAGATGCGGATCCTCCACAACCATTGGCATCTGTCACGGTGAATGTGTATGTACCCGCCGTATGGTTGAACACCCCGGTGCCCACATAAGGCGGAGTGCCGCCCGTTGCGCTTACGGTCACGGTGGAAGTCCCGCCGTTACAGAGGATAGGTGTGGCAATGGCCGAAACGACAGGAGCGGTTGCCGAGTTGACGGTGGCCGAGACCTGCGACGAACAGCCGTTGGCATCGGTCACGGTGAAGCTGTACGTACCGGGAGTGCGATTGAACACGCCGGTTCCCTGATACGGCGGCGTGCCACCTGTCGCAGCAATGGTAACAGTTGTGCTGCTTGCCGTGCAAGTCATAGGCGCAACGGTGGCGGTCGCGGTGAGTGTGCCCGGCTGTGTGATAGTCACCGCTGCGGAGCCGCTGCAGTTGTTCGCGTCGGTGACGGTGAACGTGTAGGTGCCCGCAGTGTGGTTAAATACACCCGTTCCCACATACGGCGGGGTTCCGCCAGTCGCGGTCACGGTCACAGTAGAGCTTCCACCATTACAGAGGATCGGCGTTGCAACAGCCGAAACTACCGGACCAGTGGCGGCAGTGACGGTGGCCGAGACCTGCGATGAGCAGCCGTTGGCGTCGGTCACGGTAAAGCTGTACGTCCCGGGGGTGCGATTGAACACACCGATTCCCTGATACGGTGCTGTCCCACCCGTGGCGGCAACGGTGACGGTGGTGCTGCTTGCGCTGCAAGTCATTGGCGTCACTGTGGCTGTCGCGGTGAGTGTTCCCGGCTGAGTGATAGTCACCGAAGCGGAACCACTGCAATTATTGGCATCCGTGACTGTGAACGTGTAGGTGCCTGCCGTGTGGTTGAACACACCCGTGCCCACGTATGGTGGGGCGCCTCCGCTAGCGGTGACGGTGACAGTGGATGTCCCGCCGTTGCAGAGAATTGGCGTGGTGTTGGCACTGACCGTGATCTGCCCACCGGCATTCACGGTGATTGTTGCGACCGACGAGCAGTTGTTCGCGTCGGTGACGGTGAAATTGTACGTACCCGGAGTGCGGACGAAGGTCCCCGTTCCTTGGTACGGCGGGGTTCCACCAGTGGCATTCACTGTTACTGTTGTGCTGCCGCTGGTGCAGGAGATCGGCGGTGCTGTTGCGGTCGCCACGAGCGCCGAGGGTTGCGTGATGTTCAGATTGGCCGTACCTGCGCATCCATTGGCGTCGGTGACGGTAAGTGTGTGCGTGCCCGCGGGAAGGTTGAATACGCCGGTCCCGGTATAGGGCGGAGTGCCTCCCGTCGCGGTAACAGTCACAGTGGATGTCGTGCCGTTGCATGTGATCGGCGTGGCCACAGCGGTGACCGTGGGCGCAACTGCCGCATTGACAACAGCGGCCACGTTTGTCGTGCAGCCGTTCGCATCAGTGACGGTGAAGCTGTAATTTCCCACCGAACGATTGAAGACTCCTGTGCCTTGATACGGTGCCGTACCACCTGTGGCCGTGATGGTGACTGTCGTCGTGTTGCTGATACACGTCATCGGCGCGACGACAGCGGTGGCCTGCAACTGATTGGGCTGCGTGATGGTGACGGTAGCAACACCGGTACAGCCGTTCGCGTCGGTCACCGTGAAATTGTACGTCCCCGCGGCGCGCGTGAATTGACCGGTACCCTGATACGGCGGAACACCGCCGCTTGCCGTCACAGTGACCGTCGACATTCCGCCATTACATGTGATCGACGTTGCAGTCGCAGTCGCAGTGAGCGCATAGCTTGCACCAAGCACCTGAACGCTGGTCGTCGCGGTGCAGCCATTGGCATCGGTGACGGTGAATTGATGACTTCCCGATCCGACGTTGAACGAGCCCGTTCCTGTGTACGGAGGTGTGCCTCCGCTAGCCGTGATCGTAACCGCGGTCTGTCCGGTGCCGCAATTGTATGCGCCGGTGGTCGCCGATGCACTGAGCTGCGGGGGCTGCGTGATGGTCTGCGATACTGTGGTACTGCAGCCATTGGCATCAGTGACGATGAATTGATGTGTGCCAGCCGGTTTGCTGAACGTCCCTGTGCCGGTATACGGCGGCACGCCGCCCGAAGCGGAGACGGTGACCGTGGACATGCCACCTGCGCAACCGATGGGCGTGTGCGAGGCGGTGGCGCTGACTCCATTGACAATCACCGGATAGCTGCAATTCACCGTCTGCACGCCATCACTGACGGCCACGTTCACGGTATACCCACCCGTGCCATTGCCTGCATGCACTGTGACGCTTTGACCGCTGGTTGAACCCACGATGCTCGCGCCGCTGCTGTTGGAGGTCAACGACCACGCATACGAAAGTCCGCTGAGCGTGGTGCTGAAGGAATACACGTTCTGTGTCCCGGCACAGGCAGGATTGGCCCCGGTCATCGAGCAAGCAATGCTGCTGCGAATGGCGTTGCCACTGATCTGATTGTCCTGACTTCCGAGCGAGCTGCCATTGAGCGAACCAAGTTTGAAATGGAACGGCGCGCCGCTGATGCTGCCCGCACCAAATCCGCTCCCGTAGCCGATACCCGTACCCGCTCCCTGCACATCCACACCCATCGCGAGATGCCCGGCGAACTGCACGAGTATGGAAGAGGATGTCGAGGTCCAATACAAGGTGTAATTCGCCATCTTGTCATTCGATCCGCTGTACCCGGTGAACATCAACGTTGCGGAGGTAATGGCCGCGTTGCCGTACAGCGTGAGCGTTCTGTTGCCGAAACGCGTCTCATAATTCGTCACTGCACTCGCGACGCTGTGCGACAATACCGTGCCCATGGCGTCGGGAATGTCCACATTGTAGGAATAGGGTCCGGCGAGAATCGTCGCGCAAGTCGACGCCATGGAACTAGGCGGGCCGATGCTCGGTCCGCAGCTATTTAAATTCACCAGCACCGTGGGACCGGCTATCGCATTGGCGGCAGCCATCGCCTGACTATAGGAAGTCAGAAAATCCCAGGCGTGCTTTCCGTTCTTGCTGGCGAGATGACTGAAGGTCAACGTATGGAAATTGCCAGTCCTCGCAGGAATCCCGGTGAGCATGATGCGTTGAGGCACGGACATGCCTTCGTAATACACCGCGTTGTTCTGCTGAAGAATGGAATTGATCCAGACGACATTCCCTAGACTTGAGGAATTGTGATCATTTGCCGCCTGTCGGAAATCCACCGAGGCCTTCTGCGAGAACGCAGCCCCGAAATATAGGAGAAACAACAGAAGCAGCGCTGGAAGTCGGTAGCGTGCATTCACCATCTCACACCTCATGCGATCATTGACACTGTATTTATCCGCTGAACCTCATGCCCTCAACGCCTCCTCCAGGCATAGGACTGTATGCAAAGGTACTCCCCGCACCTTACGGGGAGATGAACTCCGCATTACAAGAGACTTACGGACGACTTACAAATCCGTCAGGAAACAGGGTGTTGGATGGATATTTCTGGTGAATGACTTCGTGAATTCGTGGAGTATGCACGAATAACGCACAAAGCGGCGGTGCGATCCATGTGTAGCGCATTCCCTATGGCCGCGTTTCAGGAGAGAAGGATTATTTTCAAACATTCCTGCGATAGTCCCCCGGCCAGACGCGCAGGAGGAGGCTCACCGATTCCGTAACCGAGAGGCGAGCCATTGAAGAACGAGCGGAAGTCGCCGGGACCACGCCTGTTCCGAATGATCGTCTCCCTCGTACACAGGCGATGCCGAAGGAAGCAATCCCGCTTGGATGAAAAGCTCGTCCGCGGCGGTTTGATGCCGCGCGTACAGACTGTCGAGCCCGCGCGTGCCGCGGTCGAAGTACACGGCATGACGCCCCGAAGCGGGCAGACGCTGAAGGAAATATCCGAATAATGCTTCCGGAATAGCGTCGTTGTCCACAAGCACGCCGGTCCAATGCGTTGAGAGACACAGCGCATGGGAAAACACATCGGGGTATTCGCACAGCGCGTATAGCGCGCCAAGTGCTTCCGTACTCGCGCCACAGACAGCGGTCGCAGACGCTCCCCTGTTCGTCGGATGCAGACTGTCGATCAGCGGTTTGAGTTCGTGGATGATAAAGCGCAGATATGCGTCCGCTCGTGGACCGCGGGGCATGAGTGCAAGCATGCGCGCATCCCAGGGCGGAGCGATGCGCGCGAGCGCGCGTTCCGGAAAGTACTCCGCTCGACGGTTCTCCCCGCCATTCCATATTCCCACAATGATCATCGCGGGCAGACTGTCGGCGGCGATCATGCGCCCTGCGGTTTCGTCCATCCCCCACTCCAATCCATTCCAGCTGTTCCTCGCGTCGAAAAGCATCTGGCCATCGTTGCAGTACAATACGGGATAGCCGGATTCCGGCGGAGGCTGCTCGGGCAGCCACACATCCACGCGTCGTTCGCCGATTTCGCGACTGCTTATGAGGTGGACCACGATGCGTCCCCTGGAAACCCGGGGCGTATCCGCGACAGGCAGTATATCTGTCGCATGTCGCCCGCTTCTACTTTCCATGGCGGCAGTGACTGTGACACAAAGGACAAACAGCACCGCTACAGTGAGCCGGCGCATCCCGTGTCTGGCGAAGGTGCGAAACGATGGGACATTCGAGAGGGCGATCGTGAAGAATACGTGGAGCTTCATTCCGTCAGCACGCGCTTCGTTGTCCACTCTGCATCGACGCGATCGACAAACGCATCAACCACGGCGTGTACCGTCGCGGCGGCCTGCAAACCGTGCAACCAGTCGGTCGGGATTCCATCCATGCCATACATCACACCGGCCAGCGCACCCGCTACGCACGCCGTGGTGTCGCTGTCGTTGCCGAGACGCACTGCCTGGCACACCACGTCCTTAAAAGAAGCGCCTCGCAGCGCACACCACAGGGCCGCTTCGAGCGTGTGTACGACATAGCCGTCGGAGTGAATTTTGTCCGCGGTGAGTTCCTTGAAAGCGGGGAGAAAAATTCGATGATAGCCTGGTAATTCTCCCGCGAGATCGCAACTGCTCACAAGATCGCGATAGCGGCGATGTATGGCCGCGATCGCGGTGTGCAACGTGTCGTGCGGATCGGCCGAGGGCTGCTCGGAGAGAGTCCGCAGGGTGTCGGCCAGCAGGAGACTGAACATCACGCACGCCAGGCGGGATCGAGGATGCGCGTGGGTGATGGCCGAAACCGCGGAGGCTTCTGAGCACAATTCGGCCTGCGATGCATACGCATGAAATAACGCGACGGGAGCGATGCGCATGAGCGAGCCATTGCCGTTGCACGCTTCCTCCCTGCATCCGCAGGCGGTGACTGCGGCGCCGGCATGATAACGGCGCAACGCGCTGCTTGTGGTGATGCCGCAATCGAACACCTGGCCATGCGGCGTCATGTGTGCCTGATTCATCCAACGGACAAAAGTATCCGCAAGAAGCGGAAGCGAGAAACCTTTCGCGTACACCTCGGCGGTGCAAAGCAGCATGGAGGAATCGTCGGACCAGGTACCGGGCGGTTGATCGTACGTACCGTACCCGGTCATCGCACAGGTAAAGCGCGATCGAGCCTGCTCCCGCGAGAGAAATTCGAAAGGCACTCCGATCGCATCCCCAACCACCGCACCGAGAAGTGCGGCCCGTAGCCTTTGCTTCGCATCATCATTCATGACCATACCTCTCCATAGGTGTCTTGTACTTCTGGCGGTGGCAGGCCGGATGACTCAACAATCGAACCTAGTTCTATGGAAGCGCTGCTGTATTTACAGGGAAATAATTCGTTAATATATCACGCCCAAACTCAAAAGCAAGCCCATTCCGCGAAGATCGAGTCGGGTGTCGCCCTCATCATGGATTTGCGCCAGCGAATAGGCCACACGACCTTGAACGATCATCGTGAGGCCACCCGCCGGGATATCCACTCCCAGGAACGCACTGATTCCATAATCCAGTTGTTCGATATCCGAAATCTCACGCACGGGACCTTCATCCGGAACTTCCGCGGCGTTGAGCAGCCAGCCCGCGAAGGGACCCGCACCCACGGTGATGGCCGAACCGTAAGCATTGTATGGGAAGAGCAATAGCAGATGCAGCGGAAGTTCGAGGTAATCCAGTCGCAATTCCCGCCGGCTTTGTGCGTCACCCAGCACCGCGCCCTTGCGTGTATAGGCGAGACCGAGTTGCACACCGCCGTCCTCCCACGCATTCACACGCATCAAGGCGCCGAGGTGGAACGACACGCGCGCGTCGCGCTCGTCCGGTGCATCCGCGCCGCGCACGCCCGCCATCACTGCGCCGCTTTCCACTCCGAAGCGCAGGAAACGGGCACGCCGCGCTGCTCGGGCTGGTGTCGCGGCCATTCCCCCGCTCCCATAGGAGGAGGATGGATACTGTGCGGGGGCTTGGACGGGAGCAGCGGGTTTTACCATCGCGATGCGTTCGGTGCGCAGGTGCTGCGCTTGCAACCATCCCTCCCGTCCTTCGGCAGTGCGCACATGGAACCAGCCCGCGCGTGAATCCAGCACATCCACCAGAGCATCGCGACGCACAGTCGTCACGCTGCGCGCCGTGGCGGAAGGGGTTTCGCGCAGCTCCGCTTGCTCGGCAATGACCGTGCCGCGCCAGAGGGTGTCCTGCTGTGCGGTTATCGGGTGTGCTATCGATCCATGAAAAGGAATAAGCAGGAGAATAAAGAAGGAAGCAAAACGCAACATCACGTAACTCCCGATCGAGTTGTTGTGAAAATGTTCCATCACGGCCTTCGTCTGCCATGATGTGCTACGATTGATGGGGTCAAACTACATCGCGATGAATCAAGATTCAAGAGTTGCGTATCGGATACAAACTCGACCAGCCGCACGATTCTGCTGCTGAGACAAGGAGGGTGTCGACCGTGTGTCGGGGTTTCTCTAGGCGGCCACGCGCAGACCCACGATGCCGGCGATGATGAGCAGCAATGAGATGACGCGCAACGGTGTGAGCGCCTCGGCGAAGAGAATGATGCCCAGAATGGCGGTGCCGGCGGCACCGATGCCCGTCCACACGGCGTAACCGGTCCCGACGGGAATGTGGCGCAAGGCCAGCGAAAGAAAATAGAAGCTCGCGATCATGCCGAGCGCTGTGGCCGCGCTGATCCACGGACGCGTGAAGCCCTCGGAGTACTTGAGACCGATCGCCCAGGCCACTTCCAGCAGACCGGCGATCAGCAACCAGGTCCATGGCATGGCTAGCGCGCCTCCCTTCGGGATGCGGTCACGCTCTGTACCCGTTGCGCGGCTGCGTCCACAAGCAACCTACTCCGCAACGGGACGCGACGCGTAGAGGAAGCGTTTGATTTTTTGCGTGGCGGTTTTTTCGAAAGGCAATTCCTGCTCGCGCACCGCATGCAGTTGTGAGAAACGGTTGAGGCGCGTGTTGGCACGCACCTGCAAATCGCGGAGTATCTCCTCCACTTTTCCACGAACAAACTGCCGCGCCTCCTCGCGCAGATGGCTGAAGCGCTGTTCGAGTTCCTCGTAGTTGAGATGCACCAACGCCACGAGTTTGCCCTTGTATTCCATCACGAGCGACTCGACCACGTACTCGAAATTGTTGATGACGTGCTCGATTTCTTCCGGATAGATATTTTCGCCGCTCGGACTCACAATCAGATTCTTCAACCGTCCCTTGATATACAGATGGCCGTCGGCATCGAACACGCCGAGATCGCCGGTACGGAACCAGCCGTCTTCGGTGAAAGCATCGCGGGTGAGGTCGGGTTCGTTGTAGTAGCCGCGCATCACACTTGCGCCGCGCGCCTGAATTTCGCCTTCGCCCGTGACCGGGTCGGGCTGGGCGATGCGCAATTCGATACCCTGCATGGCCGGACCCGTGGACTGATGCCGCACGGTGCGGGGATTGGCGCCGGCGAGAAGCGGAGCTGTTTCGGTGAGTCCGTAACCCACAGCGTAGGGGAAGTTGGCTTCGCGCAGGAAGGACTCCACCACGGGATCGAGTTTGGCACCGCCGATGCCGAAGAAATGCAAGCGGCCACCGAAGGTTTTTCGCAGCTTCGCGCCGGCTTTCTTGTGCAGAAAGCGCCGACCAAGGTCGGTGTTGTAAATGCGGCGGAGTATGGCGCTGCTCTGGAATTTCGCCAGTACGCGCTGTTTGTAGATTTTTTCAATGACCAGCGGCACGCTGAGCATCATCGTGGGTCGCACCTTCTCAAGTGCGGGAAGCAGCACGCTCGCCGTGGGCGGCTTCTCGAGATAGTACACCGACCCACCCATCATGATGGGGACCACCAGTCCGATGGTGTTTTCATACGTGTGGGACAAGGGCAAAATGGAGAGCATGACATCGTCCTGCGTCACCGGCTGTATGGTCTGCACTTTCACCGCGTTGAACACGATGTTCTTGTGCGTCAGCATCACACCCTTGCTTTTACCCGTGGTGCCGGAGGTGTAGATGATGGAGGCGAGGTCGTCCTCCCGCACATCGGCGCTGGGCATCTCCCCCATCTCCGGAGTCCAGAACGGCTGACGGTCCGTGGTTTCGACGTCCACCACTCCGAGGGAGATGCGTTCGAAGGTCTCCATCAGCACCACATGACGCAGCGTGTCGAGTGTGGCGTCCTTCACCTTGGCATAGAGCCGGGAAGACACGATCAGCACATCGCATCCGGCATGCTGGAGAAAGGTTTCAATCTCACGTTCGTGAAAATCCGGCAACAGCGGTACCGCAACAGCGCCCATCGTGGTCACGGCAAAAAAGCTCACACCCCATCGAGGCATATTGCTCCCGAGTATTCCGACGCGGTCGCCCGGCCGCACATTGTGCGCGCGCAGGGCGGCACGCAAGCGCGCGACCTCGGTTGCGAATTCCGCGTAAAGCATGGGAGCGGCCGAAACGAAGGAAAGGGCGATGCGCGAGGCATGCCGCTGTGTACTGGCATCAATCACGGAAGCCAGCGTCATCGGTGTGCTTTCAAACATGGATGGCCGTATTGGTGTGAGGGATCAATGTTGAGCGCGTCATGTGCGTGAGATGCGGATGCGGAACACGCGATTCACCCGCAGGCAGCATACAAACGTGTAATATCCTCCGACGGCACATAAAAACAAAGGAGTGCACACCGGTTTCGATGCACACTCCTTCGCGCCATGACCAAGGCCGCCTACTGCCGTGGCCATTCACTCAAAAGCTTCATCATTTAAGGAGCAGCAAGCGCACCTGCTGCCGCTGCATGCCGCCCACAAGGATGGCGTGGTACGTTCCGCTGGCGAGGCCGCCGGCATCGAAACGCGCTTCATGCGATCCGACTTCGTGTTCACCGTCCACGAGTGTGGCAACGCAGCGGCCATGCACATCGAATACGCGCAACGTCACATGCTGCCGCTCGCTCACGCTGTAACGCAGGATGGTGGATGCGTTGAATGGTGAAGGATACGGAGGCGAGAGGGAAAAACGCACGGTGCCGTCGAAGAGACGGTTCCCCCCTTCTTCACAAATCGCCAGGCGCAGACTTCCATCCTCTTTGCGAACGCGTACCCCGGGATTCGACCAGGCGAATGCCCGTACATGCAGCGCCGTGAATGGCTGCGTACCCAGTGTCGCCACGCCCTGCAACACCGCCAGCGTGTCGCCGATGCCGGAGTACACACTGTCCATGCGCAACACATACTCCTCGCCGTCCACAGCGCACAGTCCGGGGAATACCAGAGGCGCCACCACGCGTCTGTCGAGACGCACTTCGGTGGTGAAGCGCTGCTCGCCCGCCGGGAAATCACCATTGCGCGACAACAGCAGCAGGGGAAGACGCACGCGCTCCCCGGGGGAGGCGGTGTAGTGCTTGAATCCCACAACGCAATCGGCGGTGTCGCGATGCGTGATGTGCAGATCCAGCGTGCCGATGCAACCATACGCATCGCGCATCCACAGGCGGAACCAGCCCGTATCGCTGATGACCACCACACGGTCGGTGCCCAGCAGCTGTCCCGCCGCATTGGACCAGGAACAGGCACTGTGCGCACTTCGCAACTCCAGCGTCGTACTCGAACCGGGCCAGAAGGACCGATCCCCCGCCACATCGGGGATGGGTGCATCCCGTTGAACAACTGTATGACGGACCGAGTCGACGCAGCCCGACGCACTGCGCAATATGGCGATGTACTCGCCCGGCGTCCTGACCATCAGCGTGTCGCCCGATCGCTGGCCATCCGGGGTGAGCCAGGTGCAGGAAGCGAAGCCCGCCGCTGCCACAAGCGCCACGCTGTCGCCTGCGCATAGTTCCGACGGACCTGTGATCTCCGCGCAGGGCCGGGGGTACATACTGAGATCGAGCAAAACGGGATTGTTTGTGGCACTGCTCCCGCGGTGAAATTCCACCACCACTTCGATCATGCGCCCGGGCATATCACCGCCACAGAGTACAACACCATTGTCTATATCGCGAAATGACGCCTGCGCGAGTTCCTGCGCATTGTCGGCGCTGCGTGCGCGCACGTGCAGTCGCGCATCACCATCAAGGCGGGCGTTCCAGACAATGCGCTCCCAGCCACACACGGCGGTGCCTGCCGTGTGTACCACGGACCAGCGGCCGAAATAGGGCAAGGAACTCCCCAATGCCACACCTGTCATGTCGCTGTAATTGTAAGGACCGGCACCCAAGCCCAGATCCACCACGAGATCCACCTCTCCACTTCCGCCATTCGCCTGCGGATCGATGCGGAAGACGTTGTTGGATTGCATGTTCGTGACCCAGACCTTGCCGTTGATGTCGACAGCAACACCGGTCGGGAAAAATCCTCCTGGATCGTTCCTGTCCAGTGAGAACAGGCGGATCAGTCGCCCGTCGCTGTCGCGCCGCTCCACGGTATGGGATCCGGAGCACGCTATCCAGATATGGTTGTCGCTTTTGGTGACCGCCACGCCGCGTGGCCAATCACCTTCCAGCGACACCGGAAAATCGTTGAGCAACGCGCCGTCGGGACTCAGTTTGTAGAGCAAGCCTGTCGCATGTTCCGTGGCCCAGATCGCTCCCTGCGCATCCTCGGCAAGTCCGTACGCATCGACACCATCGATACAGTACGTCGCGCCTGCCGCCGTCATGCGCAGCAGTGGCCCCCCGCCACCATCGAGCGATGCCGAATACACGTAACCGAGCCGGCTCACCAGGCCGCCATACCCTCCGCACAGCACGCCTTCACGCACGATCATGCGCTCGCCGGTTTGCCCGTTGATTTTCAGCATGGTGGCCCTTCCCGGCCCGCTGATGGAGTAACCTCCGACCCAGATATTATTTTCCCCATCGACGGAAACGTGGCGGCAATTCAGCGCCGGCACACGGATGAAGTGGAGAATGCACTCATCTTCCGCGGCAAGCACCGATCCTTGACCATTCCACGCCAGGATGTCACCAAGCCCCATGGAGGTGCGGATGAGGCCATCACCATCGCGATCCCGCGCGGTGATGTAATCGAAGGGCGGTTTGAGATATCCTCCGTTGGGATCCGGAGTTCCTGCACTGTTGCAGCGCGTGCCTCCCACCACGACACCGATGCAAATCACCGTTCCGGAATCCTCCCCGAACATTGGCGCGTTGCGGTTGGCAGCCCAGACATTGCCGGCGCGATCCACCGTGGTGCGGGAGGGATTGGTGGGTTGACTTTCCGGAGCGGAGCGATATTCGCCGAGAATCCGCCCCGTGTTGGCATCGATGCGGACAATGGTACCGCGATCCGATGCGGCAACATTCACCATGGGCAAGGGATCCATGCCCTGATCAAGTTGCAATTGATCGGCTACCGCGCGGTGATTGACGGACTGCATGCTGCCTCGGTCGAAGTCGGCGTCGGTGGTGTAGGTCACAATGTTCTGTGCCTGCGCCTGCGTCCATGGTATCGGCGGTAGCAGCATCCATAACGTGATTATCGCCGCGATGCGCGTGCCGCGCGAACCCGGGTGGATGAGGATGTGCATGCTGCTTCTCCGCGATTACTTCGTCAAATGAATCAGGCGCTGGAGCACGGACTCGCCACTGGATAAACGAAGGACATACACCGCACTCGGTAAGTCGTTGCCACGGAAAGGTACGGAATAATGTCCAGGGTCGGCATCCGCGTCGAAGGCGACTGCCACCAGGCGGCCGCCACCATCCAACACCTCGAGGCGCGCCCGGCAACGCTCGAAAAGTTCGAATTCGAACACCGTGCCGGAGCCAAAGGGATTCGGATGATTCGGCAGCAAGCGCAAGCGGCGTACCGCATCGAACAAGCGCTCTCCACCCTCTTCGCAGACGTTGAGAGTGACAGAACCATCCACCACCTGTACCCCGATCGCGGCATCGTCCCACGCGAATTCCTCGATATGCAGCGGCGTGCTTCGTACCGCTCCAAGCGTGGCGACAAGATCCAGTATTGCGACCGTGTCCGATTCATCAGACATTCGACCCCGAAGAAAAATCACGCGCTCGTCGCCATCGATTTCGCCCGGCGGGGTCGGCGACACGGGTACCAGCACCGCGCTCTTGAAGCGAAGCTTCATCGCACCTTCTATCACATTTCCCGCAGGCACCCCGCTGCGTCCCCGCAGCAGTATCGGTACGCGGATATGCTGTCCGGGATCGACGCGCATATCGGGTACGGCCACCACGGTCAACGCGCCCTTGCGCGGCGGGACGCGGAATTCCACTACCGTTACGCATCCTTCGAGCGTCATCGCTTCAATGGTGTACCGCCCGGTGTCATGCAGCATGACGCTTCGTTCGCGGCCAAGCAGCGTCCCATCCGCGGCTCGCCACGCGCAGTGCTGGAAATTCCCCGCTGCGGTGACAAGAAGGCTGTCGCCCACAGACAGCTCGCGCAAGCCATCCACAGTGACAAGTGGAAGTGCGAGCTTGCGCAGGAATACGGAATCGCGCGCCGCGCACCCGGCTTCATTCCACACATGCAACACATGCCAACCCGGGACTGCGGTGCGCAGTGTGTCGCCCTCGTACACGCCATCGGGACTGTGCCATTGCGCGCGCACATGCATACCCTGCGCGCGCAGCATGGTCCACGTGCCGTCACAGAAATCCGTCGCTCCGTCGATCGCCACCACGGGTCGAGGCGCCGCGGCGATGTGTATCAGCATCGAGTCGGTACATCCCGCACGGAAATCAATGCGCAGCCAGTAGTCACCCGCCATGTCGATGCTGAGTTCACCCGCGTCGCGTATACGTCGACCATCAGGAAGTATCCAGGTGAGCGTGCCGAGCCAGTCCCGCACGCGCAGCGTTCCCACCGCGCCATCGCAGAGCACGCGTTCACCGAGCACCACGGGCATGGGCGTCACCCCGCATTGCACGGACAACGTCGCCGTCACCGCGCAGCCTCGCCGGCTGTCGCGTACCTGCGCTTCGATGCGGTGTACGCCCTCGACGATCCAGTGCACGCTGCGACTCCATTCATCACTGCTGTCGATAACGACCGCGCCGGGAATGCTCCACCGCACTTCAAAGCCGGGTATCACAGGAATCGTGTAGGTCTCGATCTGGCCGGGACACACTGCTCGTTCGCCAATGATGGCTACCGGAGGCGCGAACCATTCCACAATGCGGATACTGTCGGCGAGCTGGCATCCCTCCGCCGTGCGAGCAAGCACATGATAGAGGCCGGGCTGTTGGACCTGGATTTCCGTGCCACTGTCACCGTTGCTCCAATGCAGTTCGGTGAAATCACCCTGCACGCGCAGCACGGCAGTTTCGCCCTCGCACAACGTGTCGGTTGCGGCCAGAATCACTGGCGCGTCGGCGTAGCGCAGCACTATCGCGGTGTCGCCTTCGCAGCCCTGGAAACTGCGCACGTGCAACGTGTAGCGTCCCGGAGTCGTCACCACAATACTGCGCGTCGTATCGCCCGTGGACCACAGGTGCTGCGCGAAACCGGCACCGGCATCCAGCGTGACACTCGCCCCGGGACAGAGACGCGGACTTGAGAGTGCGATTACCGGATGCAGTTCGCCGCTCTCCATTATTTCCACGGTATCCGAGCGGTGGACGCAACCGAATTCATCCACCGCTTCAACGTGATAGCGGCCTGCTGCGCTCACCATCAATGCATGCGCATTCCCTGAATCCCCTGTACTCCAGCGATAGGATAGGAACCCTTCGGTTGCGATAAGCTGCGTCGTGCCGCCATTGCACAGCACCGTTCCCCCATCGGCGCGCAGCCGGAGCAGACGATCGGGCCGACGCTGTATCATCACCGTATCCGATCTGCCAGTACAGCCGGCGGACGTACGCACATCCACCCAATAGCTGCCTGCGTCGCGCACGACAAGGATATTGGCGGAAGTAACGATACCATTGCTCCAACGATACTCCGCGAAGCCCGGCGTGGCAACGAGGGCCACGCTATCGTGCGGACATAGCGGAGAGCTTCCCGTCAGGGTCAAACGCACCGCAACCGCAGGCGCGACCCGAACTTCCACAGTGTCGGACATGCTCACGCAGCCATGCGCTGTCATTGCGCGTACCCAGTAGCGGCCCGCTTCGCCGACAACAATTGCCCGTGATGAACCGACAACACCGGTGCTCCATTCATAGCGGATATAGCCTTCGGGTGCAAGGATCTCCACCGTCTCACCGGGACACAGTTCCGCCGAACCATTGAGCCTCAGGGTGATGGGCTCTTCGTCGACAACATGCAGGACCACGGTATCCGAATACGCGACACAGCCGAGTGCGGTGCGTCCCACGACATGATAGACCCCACCAGCAGCGACGCGCAATTCCTGTCCCGTGGCACCGTTGCTCCACAGATACTCCGCAAAGCCATCCGAGGCACGCAGCGTCACCGAATCGCCCGTGCAGAGCAGCGTATCCCCATCCACAGCGATGCGCAGCAGGGGACGCGGCAACACGCCGATGATAACGGTATCCGAGGCTGTAACGCATCCGTTGCTGTCCACACCCTGCACGTACCACAGGCCGCCGCCCCGCACGAAACGCCCCGGCGCGGATGTAGCCAATCCATCGCTCCAGCGGTACTCGCGGAAACCGGCGGTGGCACCCAGCCACAGGGAATCGTCATCGCACAACGCGGTGTTCGCTGGAAGAATGAGGCGCAGATTTCGTGGTGCATGCCTACCGATGCGCACTGGATTCGATCGTCCCACACAGCCATTGGCGTCCATCACCTCCACCCAGTACTCGCCGGGCAGTGTCACGGTCAAGCGATTACTCACCCCGCGGACGCCATTACTCCAGCGGTATTCGCTGAAACCCGGCGTCGCGGCGATGTCCACGCTTCCCCCCGGGCACAGCATGGTGTCGCCCACCGCACGCAACTCCACCTGCGGTTCCGGCCGCACGACAATGGTCACCGAATCCGCAGCGCCTTCGCAATCCCACACATCGCGCACCGAAACGCTGTACACACCGGGCGCGCGCACGGTGATGCTGTTATCCGGACCCACGTATCCCGTACTCCACGCATAGCGGGCGAAGCCCGGCGTCGCGCGCAAGGTCACACTGCTACCTGCACAGATGGTGCTTCCTCCGACGGCCTCGACCGTGACGCGGGGCGCTGGCGGCGCGTCGATGACGATTTCCGCGGAGGCGCCGGCGCAACCGTTGTCATTTTCGACGATGACACGATACGTGCCCGGAGCGACAACCCGCAGCGTCCGCGTTGTGTCCGCCACGGTTCCGGGCAGCCAACGGTAGCGTCGGTATCCCGCCGTCGCGGTAAGCAGCACCTCCTTGCCCGGACAGAGCACCGGCGCGCTGAGCGCCACCTGCGGGAGCGGCGCGGGAAACATAGCGAGCTGCACCGTATCCGAGGATAGCGTGCAGCCCGCTGGCGTACGCACGCTGTACCAGTAGGCTCCACCGCGCCACACCACGATGGTGGGTGTGCGTTCGCCCGTGCTCCAGAACACGTCCTGTCCATCACCGGGACCTTGCAGCAGCAACGAATCTCCTTCGCACAGCTCACGCGCCGGCGCGATCAAGCGCGGTGGTCGCACACCTTCCACGGCGATATCCAGCAGTATGGGATTGTTCTGCATGGAACTACCGCGATGGAATTCCACGAAAAGCTCGATGTAGCGTCCCCGCAGCGATGCATCGCACAGGGGCATGCCATTGTCCACTTCGATAAAGGATTTTTCCCGGAGCGCGGCTTCCTCATCCGCCGCCCGGGCGCGCACCACGATGCGCGCATCCCCACCCAGCCGCTCGTTCCAGTGTACACGCTCCCACACGGCCTGCGGCACGGTGCCGTCATGCACCACCGTCCATGAACCATAGGCGGGCACATTGACGCCAAAGGCGGCGCCGGTCATGTCGCTGTAATTGTACGGCATGGCGCCGGGCCCCAGAGCCACCACCATGTCGATGTCTCCTCCCCCGCCGCGTCGCGGATCGATGCGGAACACATTGTCGCTCATGGAATTGGTGACCCAGACCTTGCCATTGATATCCACCGCGACGCCGGTGGGCACCAATCCCTGCGTAGGGGCCGCACCGAGATCGAAGCGTTTGATCAGACTTCCATCGGGTGCGCGGCGCTCCAGTGAATTGTCGCCCGAGCACACAACCCACACATGATTGTCGGCTCTGGTTACCGCCACACCGCGAGGCATTTTCCCCAGAAGGTTGACGGGGAAACCCGGCATCACCGCTCCGCCAGCGTCGAGTTTGTACAGGCGTGCGTTCTTGTGGTCCGATGCCCAGATATAGCCCAGTGTATCCTCCGCCACTCCGTAGCCCTGCACATCCGTGATGCAGTGGGCTCCCCCGCCGGGCGACAGTGCCAGTAGCGGACCCTCGCCTCCGTTGAGCGATGCCGAGTAAATCGTGCCTGACGAACTCACCAATCCGCCGTATCCACCGCAGGAAAGGTCCTCCAGAAGCATGAGCATTTCGCCGGTGGTGCCCTGAAGCTTCATCATGGTCGATGCATTCCGGCTATTGCGCGAGAAACCGCCCACCCACACGTCATTTGCCGCATCCACCGACACGTGCCGGCAATTATGCGCGGGGAGACGCTTATAAATGAGAATACATTCGTCATCGGCTGTAAGCACACTGTTCCCCGCTCCCCAATCCAGAATGTCACCCAAACCCATCGAAGTGCGAATCAATCCGTCGCCGTCACGATCCACTGCGGTGCTGTAGAGGAAGGGCGGTTTGAGATAGCGGCCGCCGGGTGAGGGTTTGCCATTCTTGTCGCAGCGCGTTCCACCGAGCACGATGCCGATTTTCACGACGGAGCCCTCGAAGCCCACACCGGACAGGGGTTCGTCGCGATTCGCCACCCACACGTTGCCGTGACGATCCACGGTGGTGCGCGAGGGATTGCGTTCGTTTCCCTGCGGAGCAGTACGATATTCGCCGATGATGGCGCCGGTGTTCGCATCAATGCGTATCACTGTGCCGCGCGCGGAGGCCGCCACATTCACGAAAGGCAGAAGCTGCATGCGCCGATCGAGTTGCAGTTGATCGTGCACCTCGTCATGATTCACCGCGCGCATGGCGCCGCGATCGAAATCGGCATCTGTCGTCCACACCTGTCGCAACTGCGCGGACAGCAGGATAGGATACAGCAGGAGCAGGAACATTGCCGTGAGGGTACGGCGCTGCACAACGGTCACAACAGGCATGGCGACCTCGGGGAGTAGCGGTATGTGTAACGATGGATGGGGTCGAAGCGGCGAACTTCCCGACGCCCATGAATCAATAACAAAGCAGTCGCCGATTTGTTACGCACTACGGGCCACGGAGGCATAAAAAAATCCAGTACGTACTGGATGCGTGTTTGCTCGAGCGAAAAGTGGAAAGGAGAAAGTGACAAATGGTGAGAGTAGCGTTTTCCCGGAGTTTTATTTCCTTTTTCCCATTTCCTCACCTTTCACAGACAGGATGGTCCGATGCGGAACGTACAACGTTGGAAACCACAGCGTGCGCAGATCCCAGCAGCTTCTCGTGGTCATGTACGATGTATCTGTGCTAATCTGTGTGTAATCCGTGCAATCTGTGGTTTTGAAACTCTGTTGATCCGCTCCGACAGTTATCAAGGCACTCGCACCATTTTCATTCTCGCGGGTGTAAGGAACATGAAAGACTGTGGTTTTCCCCCTGAGTCAACTCATCTCCAACAATTCTCTCTTCACCGTAACACGTGCAGCACCCGCTGCACACTCCGCCCGGCGCTTTCGAGGCGCACGATATAGAAGCCGCTCGGGAGCGTGTGTACATCGAGCAGCACACTGTGCGCACCTGCGGCGAGCTGTCCGTCGAAACATAACAGCGCTTCTCTGCCCGCAAGATCCAATAGCGCAATACGGACCGGACCCGCGGTGGGAAGTTCGAAGGGAAGCCGCGTTTCGCCGTTGAAGGGATTGGGATGATTGGGGTGCAGCGCGAGCCGTCCGCTCCCATCGAACAAGCGCCGTCCACCCTCCTCGCAAAGATCAAGCAGCGTGAAGGCGCCGGGCTGTTCGCGCACCGTCACATCAGCGCCGATGGCGGCGGAATTCACCAATTCCAACACTGTGTGCTCGCTGTCGCCAAGCGTGGCGACAAACTGATACTCCGCGATCACTCCACCTGGTCCAGGCAAGGTGGGCAAATTCTCCAGCGCGATGACGCGTATGCCATCGCGCACACTTCCCTTGGGTGTTGCTCCCACAGGCACGAGCAGCGAAGCGTCGAAGCGCAATTCCGTGCGCAACGCCCGCGCACCGCTCAGCAACAATTGCCGCTCCTCGAGCAATCGTATTGGCACCACCACGATTTCACCGGTGCGCGCGGACAGTGTGTCGGTGGCGAGCAGCACATCGGCCTGCACGCCGATGCCCTCGCCGAACAACAGCGCCACCGGTCGGTCGGCCACACCATCCACCTCGAAAGTCACGCTGCCACTTGTGCGTCCCGCCCGTCGTGGAGCGAAGCGCAGGCGCATGGCATGCGTCGCGAAGGGCGCGAGCGTGATCGCCTGCGCGCCATCCAGCAGCGCGAATTGCGCGGTATCGGGTCCCGTCTGCGTCACCGAAGACAGGCGCAGCGGACCCGCGGAGAGATTGCGCAACATCACCTCGACGGTGCTGTCGCGTTGCGAACCCACGGGGTGCGCACCGAAGTCCACCATTCCCGCCACCACCTCCACGGACGGACGCACACCCTCTCCGCGTATCGTGTATCGGAGTGTATCGTCCTGTGTAATCACCACGACGACGGCTTGCCGCGTGCCCACTGCTGTTGGTGCGAAGGAAAATCCCGCGGCCGCCTCCGCCGCAGTGGCAAGCCGCATCGGCGGTCGTCCGGCGATGAGCGCGAAATCGCCTGCAGCCCCGCCCTCGAAATACAGCGAATCGATACGTATCGGTACCACACCGATGTTTCGGAAAAATGGACGTACGAGTGTATCGCGCGTAGCGCCGAGCAGCACTGTGCCCATATCCACATCGCGCGCCGCGGCCTCGGGTATTACGATGGAGAAAAACGCATCCGACGTATCCGCGATCTGCGCCCGCACGCTGCCAGCGGCCAGAACCATCATCACTGTCAGGAACAGTGCCATCACGACGAGACGATATGTCGCCCTGCCGCGCATCAGTACGTCCTCACCACGCGAAAGCCCGAGTACAGCTGACGGCTCAACGCATCGATACGCCGACGCTGCGAAGAGCGGCAGGCAGTGGCTGTTTCCATCCAATGACCGCCGCGCTGCACAGAAGTGGAGAGCAGTACTCGGGGATTTTCTCCCACCGGATCCGTCACCAGGCTCGCGGGATAGGCGGTGTAGAGATCCCAGGTGAACTCCGCGACATTGCCATGCATATCATGAAGGCCGTGCGCGTTCGCGGCCTTTCCTCCAACGGATTGGGGAGCCACGCTGTTGCCGCAGTACCACCCCACCGCATCCAGCATCGGATCCAGCGGATCGCAGTACGGCTGTGTCATGGCCCCGGTGTGAAAATCCATCCCTCCGCCCGCCTTGCAGGCGTATTCCCACTCGGCCTCGGTGGGCAGGCGATAACCGTTGCGGGAAAAGTCACACCACACCTGATTCCCCGAAATGCTGTAGCAGGTATCGAGTCCTTCGGCGCGGGACCGTGCATTGCAGTAGCGCACCGCCTCCAACCAGGTCAGATTGTGCACGGGCAGCGCATCGCCGAAATGCTGCGGCACGGGATTCTCGGGCATCAGGGCATTCCATTCCCGCTGTGTGATTTCTGTCACGGACATGAGGAAGGGTGTGGTGATGCGTACGGTGTGCGCGGGTCGTTCGTTCGGCGCGCCCAGTCCTGTTTGATCGCCACGCAGGAATTGCCCCGCCGGCACAATCACCATGCCCTGCGGTACTTCGCGCGGCAGGGCCGCGGTGACTCGCGCGAGACAGCGATCGCTGGGTGTCCGGGGTACACGCCATTGATAGCGCAGGCCGGTGACGTTGTCGGCGATGGGAATCCAACTCGCGCCACCGTTGGTGCTGTACTCCAGGCGCACGGGATCGGTCGGCGCGACGCCTTCCCAGGTGATCACGGTGTCGCTGCCCGCCACGAGCACCTCGCCTCCGTTCGGTTGCAGCAGACGTATCGTTCGTCTATCTCTTCCGCGACCCGGTATTCCCGCCGTGGCAAAGAATCCCGCGTCGCAGGCGTCGGTGTCCATGATGAAGCGGCAAATGAGATAGGAGCTATCCTCTGCTGTGAAGGATACTCGCAGCGTTCTCGACATACCGGGCTGCAACGTGAACGGCGGCGCGGTACCGCCCCAATCCGTCACCGTAAACAGCTGTAGATCCGGACGCAATGTGGTAATGCGCACCGGGGCATTGCGCGCGGTCAATGTAACGGTCCGCGTCTCGGTGCTTCCCGGAGCCACGGCGCCGAAGGCCAACACGCGCTCCGGTGCGATATCCAGTCCGGGGAGGTCGTCCACGGTCACCGCATATCCCGCATGCCCTTCCACAGCGAATGCCGGTGCCACGCCCCGCACGGCGCGGTACAAATCGCAGCCGCCGCTTTCCCACTCGATGACACAGGGAGCGAGATCCTGGGCCATGTCGAGTATGCCGCGAAAAATGGCAGCCGCCTTCTCGCCGGTGTCCACGTTCGCATACCACTGCCCACCCGTCTGCTCCGCAACGTTGCGCAGCACATCGGGCATGCGCGAATCCAGCGTGATGCAGTACACGCGGGCATTCACCGCGCGTGCCTCGGCGATAATCGCCTGCTCGTTGCCCGTGGCGTAGCCATCAGTCAGCAGCACCACCACGCGGCGATGCTTCCCTCGGGCCACGACGCGCAGCGCTCCGGCGAAGGGATTCAGCAGAGCGGCATCGAAACTCGTTCCTCCACCCGCCCATAGTGCGTTGACCGCCGAACGCAGCAACGATTTGTCGTTGGTGAAATCCTGGTTGAGTGCATTGGAAAAATTGAAGCTCGTCACCGCGCATTCCGATACGCCGCTCGGAAACGCGTCGATCCAGGCCATCGCCGCTGTGCGCGCCAGCGCCAATCCGTCGCCCTCCATGCTGCCCGACACGTCGAGCGTGAGTACGGCGGAGATCGGAACGGGTGTGGCGTCGGGCGGACAGTCGATGCGCGTCACCACGCGGGGAATACCGTTCTCGTCCACCTGTATCTCGCCGAGTTGCGGACGCAGGCGATTACCCTGGGCATCGCGGAAAAAGAATTTCGCGCGCATCAGTGGGTAGGCCCGCGCATCGGCATCGTACAGCAACAGCGACTGTGCCCGCGTATGCTCCGCAAGCAACAGTCCCAGCAACACGATACCAACGACAGCACAACGCGCCACGGCGTCCTCGAACGGTGAAAGGGTGCTCCCTGATTCTACAAAATTCTCCGGATTATTGTACCATCCACTCCCCGCGTGCGCGTAGACCCGGCATCACGGCGCAGCTACAGGCGTCCGAACCTCCACGGCCACTGTCCTGCAGTAGAAGCGTCCCTCTGGCAAAGCGTTGTCGTACAACTCCGGAGCTTCGCCGATGCCGCGGGATTGCAAGCTTCGGAAGGATGGATACTGGGACAGCAGCAGCGCCTTCACGTTCTCGGCGCGTGCGGTGGAGAGTGTGAGATTGTGTTCGGCTTCGCCGAGGCGGTCGGTGGAACCGGTAACCACCACATCGGAGGTCGCCTTGATGGCCTCAGATACGAAGCGGCGGATCATGCGCTGGTTGTGCGGCAGTATATCGGAACGGTCGAAATCGAACACAATCAGACTCAATCGTCCCACCTCGTAGGAGTTCTGCTGCTTGCTCACGGGAATGGCGAGCGAGGAGCGCCCCTCCAGCCCCGTTGCATCCACGACAGTGAGTTCTGCCTGCAGCGTGTCCACTGCATTCACGACGCGGGCGAGCGAATCGCCGAGCGTCCACTGCAACTCGCCCGGCGGCATCCCCGTGCCGTGGAACTGCGCCAGCGTTCCCTCCGAGCGCCGTATGTCGAGTCGCCAGCGGGCGAATTGGCCCGTGCCCGCGGCGCCGAGCGTGAAACGCATTGTGGGCGGCGTGATGGCGAATTCGCTCAGGCGTTCATGTACCACCGGACGAAACACTTCGTCATGTCGCGAACGAATGTCCACGCGGCGATTCTCCTCGTCTCCCTCGGCGAATTGCTGCGTCGAGGGAATGGCGGGCAATGTGCGCGTACCCAGCGCGATGCGTGCACTGTCGATCTGCCACACCCGCGCGAAGTAATCCCGCACCGCGCGGGCCCGTCCCAGTGCGAGTGCTTCGTTGCCCTTCTCGCCGTCCTTGTCGTCGGTCGAACCCACGAGTTCGATGTCGATGCGGGGATTCGTGCGCATGCGATAGCCGACGATGTCGAGCAAACGATAGTAGATACCGAGCGTATTGCGGGGAATGTCGTTTTCCGAAAACGATGCGGCGCCGTCGGTCTCCAAGGCGGCGTATTTGGCGGGAAGGCGGTCGCTGTCCTTCTCGAAAAACACATACGGCAGCAAAGGAAAGGTCTCGGTAACGAAGGTTTCCACGATGTCGATGGACGCATCGCTGCCGCTGCCGATGCTCGCGGTGGGAGCTTGTGGCGGAGGCGGTGGCGGCGGAGGTGGCGGAGGTGGCGGTGGCACGACCTCCTCCCGAGGCGCGATGGTCCATGTGAGCGCCGCTCCGATGCTGGCGTAATCGATACGCCAGCGCGTGCCGGTGATCGCATCGCTCAACGGCCATGAATAGCGCAGCCGTGGAGAAAACTCCACTGCGCCCCGCAGAGGCAGCGTGACGCCCAGCGTGCCGTTGACCGCGCTGCGCAATTGCGTGTTGTTGAATGCACCCGCTCCGTTGCTTCTCCGTGCGGAGAAATCCGGGAACAATGCGCCTGCGGGCGACACGATGCGTTCATCCTGCGACCACTCCGCCCCGAACAGCGGGCGTCCCACACCGATACCAACGCCCAGAAACACCGGCAATGCTGTGGGCTGCACACGGATACCGAGTTCGAACAGTGCGTAGTCCAGTGTTACGTCCTTGCGATATTCGCGCAGCAGCGGCGCGAATTCGTTGTCGTTTCCCGTAGGCACGATGATGCCGTTGTCACAGGTCGTGAGCAGGTCGCCGCCGAGTCGCGCCATGCCGAGCGTTCCCACACCGCGCAGCCACGGCAGCAATTCCACTTCAACCAGCACGCCCGCTTCGAACCCCGCCCCGCGTCCGGACGTGAATTGTCCGCACTCCGAACCCCCCGGCAGCACATCCTGAGCTGTTTCATGCCAGCTGCGCAGCGCGGCGCCCTGCACTCCCACATGCCAGACGCTCTGCGCGGTGAGAACATTCGCGTGAAAAATCATAAACAGGCCGATGCTCCCGAACAGGAGTAGCACGCCTCGCGCGTTGCGCATGCGCCCACTCATCGCAGCACCATCATGCTGCGTGTCGCGGTAAATGTTGGCGCGGTCATGACGTAATTGTAGACACCTGCCGGGAGTCCCGACACGTCGAATTGCACCGCATAGGCGCCGTGCGTGTACCATCCATCGGCCAGCAACGCCACCACGCGTCCCCCGGTGTCGCGCAATTCCACGCGTATGTAGGCATCCTCCAATGTCTCGAATTCCACCGTGGTCGTTCCGGAGCTGGGATTGGGGTAGTTCTGTCGCAACGCGTAGCGATGCTCGCTGAAGGCGAGCTGACGAATGCCGCAATGCGGATTGATGCTCACCGTGTTCACGCAGCCGTCTCCAAACAACGCGAGAAACAGCGTCGAGTCCGAGGCGAAGGCGATGCTGTCGGTGCGCAGGGGAAAGAGCATGGAGTCCGATGCGGCGACGCGGAAACTGATCCAACCGAACGTTCCCGCCCGCACTTGCTCGTTGCCACGCAGCGCGATGGTGACGCCATCGCGGCGCAAGGTGTCGCGCACGGTCTGTCGCGTATACACCGGCTCGAAGCCCAGATATTGCAGCCCCCTGCGATGGAAGCCGATGAACATGCTGACATCGAGGGGATTCTGCGGGATGTCGCGATTGAGTGTCACAGGCAGGCGCAGCACGTCTCCGATGTTCGCCACAACGGTGGTGTCGATGCAGAAGCGCGTCAACCAGGGTGGCGTGTAACCCTCGCCGGTACAGAGGATGGTGGTGTCGGTTTCCACACATCCCACCCTCGTCACGAGTCGCACACGCGCCTGATAAGACACGGCCGCTCGGGGACGAAACGCGAAATCCAGTCCACGCGTCTGACGTGGCGCAATCACCAGCGGCAGCGTGCCGGTGTAGGTGAACACGCCCTGATCCGGGAGAAAGCTCAACGAGTCGATGGTCAGCGTTTCGAGATAACTGGGATTCTGGAAATCCACCCGTATCGTGGCTGCGGTGTTCAGTACCGGTGTCGCGGGAAAAGCCAGTAATGCACGGCTTGGGATGTACTGCAGAATCCGACCGCCGACGAGGTTGATGGTGTACACCTGCTGCCCGAGGCGAGTGGTTGCTGCGATATGCAACTGAGCGAAGGATTGCACGTTCGTGGATTGCACCGGCCGGAAGAGTATGTCCACACTGTCCGCGAAACGCGGCGCCACATCATGCGGCAACGCTCCGCCAAACGTGCGTCCCCGCCAGGTAAAGGCCGCCGAGTCCCGTCCGGTGATCCATATCGAATCGACGCGTATCGGCACGCTGCCGTCATTGACCAGTCCGATGATGCGCAGCACGCTGTCGCAACGCGTCACTTCACTGAAGACGATAGTGGACCAGGGCACGAACAAGGGAACGATAATGCCGCGCCCGAGCAATTGCCCCTCGGTGAATATCGGACACGGTTCGTCCGATTCCACGCGTATCGCACCGCCGTACGCACTGTTGTTCAGCGGTGCGAAGGTCACGGTGACCAGCATGGTGTCGCGGAACTGCAGCGTCGATCCCAGTGGCGGTGCGGCAGCGGTAACGCTGAAACCCGCCGGCAATCCCGGAATGGCATCCACGCGTACAGGTGTGGGACTGGTGTTCGTCACACGCAGCACGCGCGACTGTGTCGTGCCCACTTCCACGTCGCCGTAATTCGTCACGGGATCGATGATCAGCCGCGGCTCCACGGCGCTGCCGGTGAGCAGCATGCGCAATTCGCCATCGGGCCCGTCGGTGTCGAAACGCACATCGGCGATATCGGTGATGAAATCCGGCGCGCCGGCGGGACAGTACTGCAGCACGTACAGCCGCTCCCCGCCCGGCGGCAACTGTTCGTTCGCCACGGGCAGCGGAGGGAGAAAGCTGAAGCGCGCTGATCCCGACAAGCTTACGGATCGCAACGTGATCGCCGCCGCGCTGGCATTGCGCACTCGAATGCTGTCGATGCGGCAACGGCAATTGATGACGCCACGCGCCTGCAACCAGGGTGGATCGAACACCAGCGTGCCGAACTCCCCATTGCCCTCCAGTATCACACGAATGATGCTCTGACATCCCACGTCCTGCAGGTTGAGCGTGTCGCGGTACAGCCCGGGACCGAGCGGACGAAAGGTGATGCCGAGCGCTTCCACGGCGCCCGGCGCAACGGTGAATCGCGTGCCGCCATTGATGGAAAACGCACGACCGGAGGAGAGGTAGGCGAACACATCGCGCGTGTCGAGCCCCGCGTTGGACAGCGTCACGGGCAGCGTGCGGCTCTGTCCGACGAGTACCGTGCCGAATTGCAGCAATGTATCGCTCGCCGCCAGTCGCACATCCACCACACGTCCGGATACGGGGATGCTGCGATACACAATGCAGCCGCGGAAATTGATGCGAATGCGCGCCGTGTCGCTGTACACCCCTTCGATATTGCTGCGGAAGCGAATGTACATGCGGTAGGCGTTGTTTGGCCGCGCGAGAAAGGGCATCGCCGTTGGTGAGGAAAATGCCGCGTTGGTGAATTCCACGGCTTCGACCGTGAAATTTTCACCGCTCATATTTCGGAGAAAAAACTCCTCCGCAAGATTGATGCTGCGGCGGCAGGGCTGCGGCGGTTGATCGAAATCGATGGAGGCAAGCGTGGTGCGCAATACATCCATGCGCCGACCCTGCAAGGGAATGGTGCCGCTGCCCGGACAAACGTCGTCGGAGAGAATGCGCAACGTGTCGACGAAATTGCCGGTGTCCGCCGGAGCGAAGCGCAGCAGGATGTCGCGGCATTCCCCCGGCTGCAACTGCAACGGCAACGTCCATCCCGAGGGCAACGCCACGAAGGCGGGATTACCCGTCAGCAAACCCGTCACATTCAGCACGCCCGCCGTGCTGTTGCATATCCGCAGTGTGCTGTCCACGAATTGCCTGTCGACACAACCGAACAGGGTGTCGAAACGCACACGGCCGGCGGATACGGCGAGTTGCGTATTCCGGACAATGTCGATGGGAATGGAAACGGTGGGATTGCAGGAATTGCGCGGGCGCACGAGCACAGCGGCACGAATCGCGCCTGTCACGCGCAGGCGTGTCTGAATTGGAATGTCCACACGTTGATTGCGAAGCAGTGTCGCGGTCGTCGCCCCGAGAGAAAACGATCCCGCGTCCGGTCCGGTCAGCGAGAGTGTCACCTGTTCGCCGCATGCCGAGGTGTCCACCAGCGACACCGTGAGCGTTGTATCCGAAATGCATCCGAGAGGAAAGGAAAATGCCGCCGGTGTGATGAAGGTGGATGGTGGGACGACGCGATCGGACGCGATAAAACGCAGCGCACCGCGGCGATTCCCCCGTGTGCTGAACGCCGACGCGTCGCACAGCACATCGCCGCTCTGCTCGTTGCAGCGGAAATACAGGATGAGTCCACTCTCATTGCCCTGCAATGCCGCGCGCATGCCGCAGCGCAATGCATCCTCGTCCAACAGCCGGTCGTACAGACGGAATTCATCCATGCGTCCGGTGAAGGGACGCTGCGCGACGGGGTCGTTCGTCAGGCCGTTGAAGCTGCCGAGCTGCAAATAGCTGATGGTGCCGCGCAGTGATGTCGCGGGATAATCCGCATTGCGCGCTGTCGCCATGAGGCGACCGTCGATGTAGAGGCGCGCTTCGGCGCTCGCGGCGTCCCACATCGCCGCCACATGCACCCACTGTCCATACGCCACGGCGGAGCGCACGACGGTGTTGTCGAATTGGCCGAGATTCGTCGTGCCATTGCTTACCGCAAACACCAGGGAATCCCGCTCGTCCACATACAGCAGCCACTGATCGTCGCGATCTGTGCGCGGTCCCCACACGCCGGCGATGAACTGCGACACGCCCGCCTGCCTTTCGATGGCGAGCCACATCGACACGGTCAGCGCGCCGCTGCTGCTGATGCGCTCAAGCGCGGGTGTGGTGAACACGTCCACGTAATCGAGATCGCCTCCGGGGAATTGCAATGCATTGCCCACGCAGGAGCGGTCCACGTCGCATGGCGCCTGTGCCTGCGCCATTCTCCATGGGAAGAGAAGCAGGAAAACGACAACAGGCAGGGCGCCGGGTATCGTCCGGGCGAAGGTGCTGCGGGAACGGGTGTGGAAGTTCATGAAGCTCGTCTCACTCCGACTCGATGGTCCTGTGTCCTTTCTGTGTATTTGCGCCGTTCATTCCATGTCTGTGCGGATGGAGCACGCCGGTCGCTGCCGCCGCCCTGCTCAGCGCACGACGAGGCGTCGGGTGACCTGCTCTCCGCCCACGCGTAACTGATAGAAGTACACGCCCGCATCCATGCCGTATCCGGGCAGTTGCACGGCATGGCTGCCGGCGGGATACACACCTTCGGCAATGCGGGCAATCATTGCGCCTCGCATGTCGTAGAGCAGCAGTTGCACGTTCGCGGCCGCGCCGAGCGTGAAGGGTATGGTGCTGCCCTCTCCGGCTGCGAACGGATTTGGATGATTCTGCTTCAGCTCGAACGCCGCGGGCGCGAAGGGCGTCACCACCGATGTTGCGCTGCGCACCAGGGGCAGCGGCGTGAAGCGGCCACCCAGAAGCTGCGTCACGTCGTCGCGTGGCGTCTCGAACCAGTGTTCGAGCAATTCGGAGTAAATCTGTCGGTAATCAAACGCATGCAGTAAATCGCCGCTGGAATCGGTCACGGTGAAATCCGGATCCGGACCCAACACTCCGCTGTTCACAGGTTCGCCGAACAGGAACTGCACCGAAGCGGCGCCGTGGTCGGTGCCGAGGCTGCCATTTTCGCGCGTGCGGCGTCCGAATTCGGACATGGTCAATCCAACCACCTTCCGCGACAGTCCTTGATTCTGCAAATCAGTGGTGAATTGCGCCACGGCGTCGGACAGTGTTTGCAGCAAGTTGCCGTGGGCATTGGCTTGATTGCTATGCGTGTCGAATCCGCCGAGATACACCATGAACACCTTTGAACGCAGGCCACCCGAGATCAGTCGCGCCACCAGACGCAGTTGCTGCGCGAGCCCGGTGTTGGCGTAGCTGCCGATATTGCTCCCCGCATTGAACGCATCGTTGATACGCTGCGAGTACACATCGCTCTGCTCTTTGATGGCGCGCACGAAGAGGTACTCGTCTCCGTACGGTGTACCACCCGGCACCTCCTCGTCGAGTTGATTGCGACCCAGTCGGAAAAACGTATCGGGATCGGCGAGGGTGATACCCATGTTGCCCTTGTCCGACTGCAGCATCAGCGACAGCGTCCCGCCGATCTGTACCGCGAATGGATCGGGCGGCAGATTCAGCGGAAAGGTGGGGTTGGCAAATTCGAGGTAGCGGCCGAGCCAACCGGTCTCCAGCACGTCGTTCGCGCCCGAGGCCGTGAGCCAGATATTCTCCGAGCGAAAGTGCGATCGATTCGAATCCTCGTAGCCCACGCCCTGCACCGCCACGAGTTTCCCGGCATTGAACAGATCGCGCATGCCCGTCATGCGCGGATGAAAACCCATCGTGGGATTGGCGATGCGCAGCACTTGCGTGGGCGCGATGCCCACCGTGGGACGATGCTGGTAGTAGCGCGCGTCGGTGAATGGCACGAAGGTGTTCAGGCCGTCATTGCCGCCGAACAGTTGCACAACCACGAGGATGTTGTCGTTCTGCTGCATGAGTTCCGGCCGCGTCGCACGATAACTGCCCGCGTGCACCGGGATGCCACCGAAGATGAGCGGCACGGAAGCCACTCCGGCGGAAGCGTAAAGGGATTGAAGGAGAAAATCACGGCGCTTCATGGCGGCTCTCCGTTAATGCAGTTGAAAATCCGGTGCGGCGACTATGCGGACGAGAAGATTGCGGAGATTTGCATCCGCATTGGGCGCGTCGATGTTCCATTCGTACACGGGCGCACCTCCGAGCATGCTCTGGAGGAAGGACTCCCTCCGCGTGGACGACACGGGCATGGGCAAGAGCAGGAGCAGGATGGCATCGAGCAAGGCGTTCGCATCGTTGAAACCGGGGAATTGCTTGCCCCAGGCGACGATGTCCATGGGGGTTTGACCATTGCCTCCCGGCATCTGTCCTGTGATAAAGCGCTCGGCGAAGGCCTTGCGGTAGGGATACGTGGTGGTGCTCACCCAGGTCCGGTAACCATCCCACCCCGCCACGGTCGGCGGATTGAAGAGAAATTCCTCCAGTGTGCGCATGTCCGCAGCAATGCGGTCGCCTCCCGGATGCGCGCCGAGCTGCCGCGCCAAGCCGATCAGCAGAGCGGCGGGGCTTTTGATCATCGCGCCGATGTTCACATTGTCGAAAAAATGCTGGCTGGACAGCAGCGCTTCCACCACGGGGGCGATTTCATAGTTGTTGTCGCGAAACAATGTGGCCATGTCCTCGACCACCGCGCCATCCACCGCGGCGGGATTGTTGTACACGAATGCCAGATACAGTTTCCTGCATATGAAACGCGCAACGGCCGGATCTTCGAAAATAATATCCACCACCTCGTCGCCTTCGAAGCGTCCGTCGAGCGAGGAGCGTCCCACAATGGTGCGTCCCATGAAGATCTTGTTGCCGCTGTCGTGGTGGAGGGGACTGAAGTTTGCCTCGAACGAGGTGAATTCGTCCAGGCGCCAACCGGTGAGGCAGCGCGCAGCTTCCTTGATGTCCTGTTCGGTGTAATGCCCTTCGCCCATGGTGTACAATTCCATGAGTTCGCGCGCATAGTTTTCGTTGGGATTCCCACCCACGTTGATTTCGCCGTCGAGATAGCGGAGCATGGCGGGATCGTGGTTGACGGCCTTCATCATGTCGCGGAAATTCCCCAGCGCGAAATCCCGGTACAGCATGTTCTGTTGATAGAGGAACTGCGGGATGAGCACCACCGAGGCCTCGGTGGTGACGTGCCGGTGCCAGAACAGCACCATGCTCTCGCGGATGCTCCGCTGCTCGGAAACCATGCGATTCACGAACCAGCTCCGAAGCTCGTTCATCCGCGCGGCGTTGCCGCTGCGATAGGCGTTCTCTTCGTCCACCGTGGTGGGACGGGGCGCGATCTCCGACACCCAGGATCCGGGCTCACCCGCATCGGGCATGGCACGCAGCAACTCGCGCACCATGTCGCCGGGCGAACGTGTCAGCGCATATTGCACGTCCTGCCAGGCGGGCAGCATCGTCGCACGACGGAGCAGATGCGCCGCGCGGCGCGCATCCCACGGCTCGGCGGGCGAAGGGGTCCACGGTTCGAGACCACTCTGTGTTCGTCGCTGCACACCATACAGCATCGGCGGAAGCACGACGCGTTCGCGCCGCACTACACGGGGCACACGCAATCGCGTGACTGCATTTTCCATGAGAAGCACCCGAGATTTTGGAGAAGGCGTATCCGAATATACACGCCCGCACCCCATCCGGGCAATGGGGCAAAATAAATCCCCTCGCCCTCCCCCCCCCGTCCTCATCTCCATCCCCCCCCCTCGCTCCCGTACGGGCGGACCTACGTGTCCGCCCTTAGGGCGGACCTACCTATCCGCCCTTGGCGCAGACCTACCTATCCGCCCTTATCGCAGACCTACCTATCCGCCCTTGCCGCGGACCTACCTATCCGCCCTTGCCGCGAACCTACCTATCCGCCCTTGCCGCGGACCTACCTATCCGCCCTTGCCGCGAACCCACCTATCCGCCCTTGCCGCGAACCCACCTATCCGCCCTTGGCGCGGACCTATGTGTCCGCCTCCCCCCCTTCTACAGCCCGCTCCTCACCTCCATTCTCCCATCAATCACAAACACGCCTGCACGAATGTCGATCTCCACCACAGGCATCCGCGTCCCGAAGCCGAGCAGCATCGCGCAATGATGCGGAAATTCACCTTCTCCGGTGGCCTCGATTACCGGGCGTGTGAAGCGTTCACCAAATGCGGGATAGTACTCACCCTCCCGCACACCGAGCGAGGATGCGCCGAACGCGGTGCACACGCCTTCCGCACCGCGTCCCCGCAACATCACGCCACCCTCGCGCACTTCGGCGCGAATGTCGGGATGCAGTTGCAGCCGGCTCACCCAGCGATGCGTACCGCGTCCGTGCAGCCAATCCATCACCAGCAGCCAATCCGGACCCACGAGCAGCGCACGTTCGTGCACCAACCCGCCGCCGATGCGCGTGTAGCCATCGTGCGCACCTCGGAGCAGCGGCATGCCACCGCGTTGTTCGCTCTCGATGTGAAGTATGCGGGCGCGACGTCCGACGCGAAAACTCTTCCACACTTCGGACTGCTCCGCATCGTCGATGGCAATGGTGGAATGCGCCGCGGTGCTGCGCGAATAGCGGCGTTCGGGGGATTCCTTGTAATGGTAGACGCCGGTGTCCGTTATCCAGCGACGGCCGTCCACGGACAGCTCAAAACTCAGCGTGTCGCAATGCGCGTGACCGGGCTGATAATCCGGACCGACAAGTCCCGCATCGAACACCGTCCACAGGCGTTCGCTGGACACGGCGAGCAATCCCGACACCTGTTCCGGACCGATGCCGCCAGTGAGCTGTGAGGACGCTGTCCATCCCATCGCCGTACACAGCGACCTGCCGCGTTGCAGCACTTCGTCGGTGCGAAGGAAAAAGCTCGATGTCGCATCGTTGAAGTACGGAATCTCGCCGTCGGGATGGCGCATGTGCTCGAGAAAGCGCGTCATCCGAGCAGCCGCTTCACCAACGGCTTCGGGCACCGGCTCGCCAGCGAGATGCATTGCTTCGGCCATGTCCAGCACATCATTGAGCATGGAGACGTGGTACATGGGGCTGCGTTCGAAGTGACAACCGTCGAGCAACACCTGCTCGGCGAGTTCGCGTGCGAGTAATTCCATGCCGATTCGCCACGCACGATTCCCGGTGGCGGATTCCAGAGCCAGGCCCGCGAACACCAGCGCCTTGATGTTGCGCAGCAGGTGATTGGCCATGGTGCCCTTCTCGAGATTGCGCAGCAGCACGCGGGTCATCTGCTCCACGCCTGTGGCGATGATGCCGAGACGCGCATCCGTCTTCTCCACGCCGCCGTGCAGTGCGAGGCCATGCAGTCGCACCCAACTTTCTATGCGAATTGAAAGCACATACGGATGCCAGGCACTGCGGCGCGCATCGGTGGCGGTGAGAGGAAACGCCCGGTCCCAGGAGCAGGCGAAATTCAGTGCGGCGTCGAGCATACCGTCGCCCCGATCCGCCAGGATAGCGAGCAGGTAATCATGGTAACCGAAGTGAAACTGCCAGAGCAGCGGCTTGCCGCGCAGCAACGCCGGCCACTGCGCGGCGTCCTCGGGCAGTTCCATTGTGTCGCGGAGAAAGGAAAAGCGCCGCTCCACAATGTCGATGTCCTCGCAATGATAACGCGAACCCAGCGGCGGGAGCGCCCGCATGCCCACAGCGGCGGGACGAGTGGCCACGAACAGCGGCAGCACACCAGCGCTGCCCGCCATGCGCAGCAATACGCCCTTGATCGTGCGATGAATCCGCCAGTAAATCATCGACGGCCGCAGATACCACAGCGACCAGAACGTCACGCGCAACCGCGCGAACAATGATGCATGTTCCGGAGCGTTGGGCATACTCACGACAGACTCCCTCCCGAATGACGCCATTCGTCCGACCAATGCCTGCGGCGACGGAGCAATCCTCGCTGACTGACGATGGCGAGCAGCCACGCCGGCAGCAACATTAGCACACCATCCACACACACATTGGCCAAATACAGATGCTTGAGTAAATCCCTGCGACCGTCACCGAAAATCTGCATCCACATGTCCGCGAGGGCTCCCACCGCCAACAGCAGCATGGCCGCGGACAGCACTCGCGTCAGCCGACGTTGATCGCGCATTCCCACGGCACCCAGTAGTATCGCGAGTGCCAACATTGCGAGCAGCCCTCCTCCGCGCGGGAGCAGCGCCTCCTTGAAACGGGACCAAGTGGTGAAGACGTCGCCCGATGCCGCGACCGGCGGCGCCACTCTCCGCCAGCGGTCCCTGTCGCCACCTTCATTGTACAACAGTTGCTTGGATAGATGCCGGACTTCGCTGCGCTGCATACTGTCTGCCGCGAACGTCAGCATCCTCCAGGCTATCGAGGGTTCATGCAGTATCATCGACGCGGTGACACGGTGCGTCATCAATTCCGGATAGCGCCTCATGCAATCCTCGCCCATTGCGCTGTACCCGTGGAAACCGATGTAGCGCGATGCTTCGGGCACGCCCAGGCGACGTAAATGCGTGCCGGGTTGTTCGCTGAACGTCAGACTGCCGCAAAACACGCTTTGATACGCATTGACAAATCGCGTGCCGTACACACTGCCTTGCAGCACCGGTATCGCGCTGGGCACAACGATGAGCAACAAGACATGTACCGCCAGGCGTGAGCGCTGCGTGCGCCAGAGTCCCCACGGTACCAGCAACGCGCCGGCAAGTACGCCCCAATGCACATTGCTCAATTTGGCGGTGGTGAGAAACAGCAGCGCTGCCATCACCACCCAGGGACGCCAGCGGCTGTCCTCCTCGCCATAGTAGCGGCCAATCGCCAGCAGCACCGCAAGCAGGCCCACAACCGATGCGGGCTCCTGATAAAAACTCACCAGGTAGGCGGAATAGTGCGTGTCGAGCATCATGAGAATGAAGGGCACACCGATCAGCAGCATGTACCATGGCGCCATGCCGCCCGCGTGCTTGCGCAAGGAGTGCAACAGCAGAAAGAAAAACACAAGCACGGCAACGCGCGCGCCGACGGCGATCCACGGGAGGTACAGCACACTGGACGAATGCAGCAGCGCGTTCAGCAGCACACCCGGCAGCCACAGCAGCAGCACCGAACTCACCCAGCGCGAAGTGAACGGCATGTCGAGCTTCCAGTATGCGAGCACATTGTTGTAGAATCGAAGCCCGTACGCCTCGCTTCCTTCCTCGGGCCAATTCTCGGCGAAGCCCACGGGACCGCTGCTCACCCAGGGGTGCAGACGTGAAAAGTCGCCATTGTCCGCCAAGCCGATGTGCGACTGCAGCACCGAGCCGACGGCGAGCAGCAGCAACATCAGCAACATCATTACGTGGACAAGATAGCGCCTGAGTTTCATGGCTTGCTCCGTGTTATTCGCGATTCATGCGTTTCATCCTCCGTGGCACTCCGTCATTCTGCCACGCCCGCATGTCCCGGAGCCGTAACCAGCGGCAGATCATCGGGACTGTCGGCGGGGCGCCATCGCTCCTCATCGACGAGATTACGGAGCCACAACTCCAATGTCAACGCCGCCCATATCGGCAGCGCTGCGTCGCGTTTGCCGGCCTCATTGTCATCCAACATGGCGCGCAAAACGTCACGCTGGAACAATGCCGCCGAGCGGGCGTCGCTGGCGAGCAGAGTGTCGCGCACAAACTCCTGCAACCCCCCGCGCAGCCAACCACGGACCGGAGGGCTGTATCCGGTTTTCGGTCTATGGAGAATATTCTCCGGAATCCGTCCATCGAAGGCCCGCCGCAACCCCACCTTTCGGTGATCGCCAGCAGCGAGTTTATCCGCGTCCGGGAGTGTCATGCAAAACTCCAGCAGCGTGTGATCGAGAAACGGCACGCGCATTTCCACACCGTGGGCCATGCTGGTTTTGTCCATGTTCTCGAGATTGAGCTGCGGTAAAAAAGTCAACGCATCCGCGGCCAGCATGCGCGACAGCGGCGAGAGGCCGCGCGTGCGGTGCAGCACCGCGTGGTGATGGCCGAATACGCCCTCCTCGTCGATCACGCCCACGGCCTCCGGTGCGAGCATTTGCCGGAGTTGCTCCACGGTGAGGTAGGACGAGTAGCCGAGGAAGCGCTGCTCGAAGGGCTTGTGTACATGCTCAAGGAGTTGCAATGGCCGTCGTGCCTGCTCGATTCCCAGCATGCCAAAGCGCAGCATCGTTCGCACGGCAGCACCCGCAATGCGAAACACGGATGTCGGGACTTGCCGCAGGCCTTCGCCCAACATGACGGCCGGGTAGCGGGGATAGCCGGCAAATACCTCGTCTGCGCCCATGCCGGTGAGCAGCACGGTGTGCGTGGCCTTCGCGGTCTGTGTCAATGCGTCGTTCGCGATCACCGTGGGGTCGGCGAGGGGCTCGTCCAGATGCCAGAGCACCTCGGGAAGGCGACGTATCACCGACTCGGGCCCCGGGGCGATGTCGATTTCCCGCAGGGATGCACCGAAGCGCTCGGCTGCCATGCGCGCATAGGGCATGTCGTCCTCGAATACATCGCGGGCGCGGCTGCTGTCGGAATACGCCGCGGTGAGGCAGTCCGGCATCACGCCGTGCTCGCGCAGCAATGCGAGCAGGATGGTGGAATCCAGTCCCCCGCTGAGCAGCACGCCCAGCGGCACATCGCTCACGAGCTGCGATTGCAGCGCTTCACCGAGGCGGACCCGCAATTCCTCGTCGCGCTGTTCCGGTCGCGCATCCGCCGAACGCGCGCGCTTCCACTGTTCGATCAGGTCCCAGTAACACCACTGCTTCGCAGCACCATGTTCCCAACGGAGAGCATGCCCTGGCGGAAGCCGTCGTATCCCGCGAAACAGCGTGCGTTCGCCAGGCACCCATAAAAAAGCGAGTTGCGCCGGAATATGCTCCATCGCCACCTCGCGTGTGCGCGGGAGCACAGCCGCGATGGCCTTGGCCTCGGAGGCGAAATACAGCGCTCCGTCCTCCTCCGCCAGATACAGCGGTTTGACGCCGAGATGATCGCGCGCGAGCAGCGTGCGTCCGCTCTCGGTGTCGTGAAACGCGAAGGCGAATTGTCCGCGCAATCGCGGCAGCGCGCGCTCATCCCATTCCATACAGGCACGCAACAGCACTTCGCTGTCGCTGCGCGTGCGGAAATCATGACCCTTGCTCCGCAACTCTTCACGCAGCTCACGGAAATTGAAAATCTCACCATTGAAGGTCAGCGCAAAGCGCCCATCCTCCGACAGCATCGGCTGTCGCGCCTGCGCGCTGAGATCGATGATATTCAGACGTCGATGTCCCAATGCTGCGTGACGCCCGGTCCACACTGCCCCGCCATCGGGTCCGCGGTGCCGTTGCATCTGCGTCATGATGCGCACGGCACGTTCGTCGTCACGTCCGAGAATGCCCGCGATGCCGCACATCAGTTCCGTCCTCCGTCGCGCTGATCTCCGCGCAAATTCCGCAGCACCGTTTCGACGCTCGTGGCGGTGTCGCTCCAGCGCTGCTCCCGCACCAGTGCTCGTCGGCGCATCCGCGCCTCGGGCGAATCCGTCGCCAACGCCTCGGCGATGCATTGGGAAAACTCATCCACTGTGGCCGCCGTCGCACATTCACCGGGGAAGGCCCGTTCCACCTCGATGATCGGCGGACTCACCACGGGCAAACCCATGGCGAGATATTCACGCAATTTCACCGGACAGGAATAGCGAATCCATTCGGATTGCACAAAGCTCATCCATGCCACGTCGAAATGGGCGGCGTAGCGCGGCAACTCCTGTTGCGATTTCGGCCCGAGGAAATGCACATGCGGCAATGCCGCCAGCGCCGACAGGTCCAGCATCGGTCGGCCGATAAAGACGAATTGCCACTCCGGATGGCGCCCGGCCAATGCACGTATCAGCACCAGATCCTGCAAGCCTTCGAGCGATCCCCAGTAGCCAATGATCGGATGCGGAATATCGCGCAGGTCGTCCGGGGATTCGTTTGTCCGCAACGGCGCATCAAGAAACACGTCGTGCACTCCGTGCGGAATGTACCACACCTGTCCGCGTGTCGCTGCAATTCGCTCATGGAGACCGATGGAGGCGCAAATCACCGCGTCCGCCTCTTGCAGCATGCGTTCGTGATCCTCGGCAATACGGGAAAAGGTCATGCTGTCGTAATAGGCGGTGTAATTGTCCTGCACGTAGTACAGCACCTCGCGGTGCGGAATCCGGCGCAGCATGGACGCCGCCGTCGGGAGACCGGCCCAGAACAACGCCGTTCCCATTCCCGCACGCTTCATGCTCCATCGAAGCTGCAAGGCAAGGAGGAACTGATTGAGCGTACGCACAACGGAAACGGACCAGAAGGGCAACAGCACGGGCGTCAGCACCCACACATTCTCGTCGCGTCGCAGAAAGCGCGCCATGCTCGTCAGTTTGCGCAGCACACGACGAAACACGCGCGGCGAATCGAGCCCGGGCATGCCAACTCCGATGCTGTTCACGAACAACACCGTCCATCCGCGCCGTGCAAGAATGCGCATCCACTGCTTTTCCGTCATCGGATTGTGTACCCACCAGTCATTGCCCGCGAAACACACCAGATGCTTATCCACGCTGCCTCCCCGCGAGTGCTTCGCGATACACGCAACGCAGCACCTCCGCTTCGCCATCCCAACGAAATTGCTCCCGGGCCCGCATGGCGATCGTTTCACCGGCGGGGATGTTCAACGCGGCGCTGATCGCGTGTGCGATTGCTTCGGGAGACTGCGGATCGGCGCATACGCCGTATCCCCCCTGCTCCACCACGCTCGTCAAACCGGGAAACGCACTGGCCAGCACAGGAAGTCCGGCGAAGAGATATTCGTACAGCTTGTTTGGCGCGGCGTAGTAATTATTGCGGCCGTTGTTGCGGTACAGCAGCACGCCGACGTCGGCGGATGCGGTGAGCCGCGCCAATTCATCAGGCGCTGTCCACCCGATACGATGCCCTCTGCCGCCCAGTGCTTTCATCTTCTCGTCCACACGCCGCTCGTACTCGCCATCGCCTTCGCCGATCAGCACCAGCCGCACTTCCGGACCGAGCATGGCCACGGCATCGATCAACTCCAGAAGACAGCGCGATTCGGCGATCAGCCCTTGATACAGCAAAAGACGCGCATCTCCATCCACTCCGAGCAGGCGGTGCAAGGCATCGCCGCGCACAATCGTGGGTGCATGCTCCGGGATATTGCGCACCACGGCGGGCAGCACGCGCGCGCCGTATTCCTCATGCATGATGCGGGCACGGTTCTCCTCGGGCACGACAACGCGCTCCACCCGCCGCACGATGTAGCGCTCCACAGCCCGCCACACCGGACGCAACGGTGCGTTGTCCTCGGCCGCCTCTGTCCATAGTTCGTGCGCCGCGAATATCACACGGCGCGGAGCGAACAACACCCAGGGCAACAGCGGCAGCATGCCAGGCATGTCGTGTCCCACCAGCAGCGCTGCGCGGCTTCGCCAGGCCTGCCACATCGCTTTCACAGTGAATTCGACAAAGCGCAGCAGCTTGAGCATCGGCGTCTGCCGCGCGGAGTACTCGCGGGAAAACAGGTGAACATAGCGGATGCGCACATCCGGCAATTGTTCCCTCAGCGCTTCGGGATGCTGATCGTAGGATGGAACAATGAGGTCGGCTTCGAACTCATCGCGCAACGCGCGCAATTCCGCTCCGAGCACGGGGAGCTTGCGCACCTGATTGAACGCGATATGCGCGATGCGCGGCAAGGTCATGTCGTTGCCCTCCGTGACGCGCCACAGCGGCCTCGTATGTACCCCGCCATCATCGCCGCCTCCTTGAGCAGCACGAAGAGATAGCCACCGAAACTCATCGACAGCGACAGCCGATCCCAACGGAATGCGCGATAGAGATGGAGGAAATGTCCCTGCACCAACAACAGCAGGACAAACGCCAACCATGGAACGAACACCACGCCCGGAACCATGATTGCGGCAACTCCCCATTTTACAAAGGCTTTCACGTAACGACGCGTCAACGAGCGCGCCTCGCCATCGCCCACGCCGTAGAGGTAGTATTGCCGCAGGAAGCTCCGCATCGTCGGGCGGAGTTCCCAATGCACCAGCGCATCCCAGCGCGTGACAAAGCGCATGCCCATGTCCTTCATGCGCAGGCACAGTGCCGTATCCTCGCCGGCAAAACTGAGTTGTTCGGGGTAGCCGCCAGCGCGCAGCAGCGAGTCCCTGCGCACGGCGAAGGAACGCGAAGAAGGTAAAAAGGTCTCCGGCGCATTCGCATGCAATGGCAGCGTGCCGGCCGCCGTGAGGCGTTGAACAAGTCGCCGACCCTCCAGCGTGTATCCTCCCCCCACCGCATCGAGTGTCGCATCATCCAGCAACGGTGCGGTAATCCGCTCCAACCATTCCTCATCCAGGCGGCAACCGGCATCGGTGATTGCGAGCACATCGCAGCCCGCGGCGGCGATGGCGATGTTTCGTCCACGTGCTATCGACGCGCCTTTCTCCTCCAGCACGCGCAGCGGAAGGTCCAGCTCGGCCCGACGCAACAACGCCACCGTGTCGTCGGTGGAACCACCGTCGCACACCACCACCTCGGCGGGCAGCACGCTGCCATTCCGCACTCCGTCGAGGAACAGCGGAATGGCCGCCGCCTCATTCAGCGTGGTGAGAATCAGCGATACGGGTATCGTGCGTTTCCGCGTCATGGTACTCCGGTAAAAACACCGCCGCCCCCGCCATGGCGAAGCCGAGCAGATATTTGAGTCGGATGAAATACAGATAGTTCGGTACGATAATCACGATCAACAGCAGCAGCGCCATCAACGTCCATTTCTGCCAGGGCTCGACAAGTCCGGCGTAACGCCGCACACCTTCCCACCAGAAGCGCAGCATCGACGCATATACCGCCAGCGTGCCAAGTATGCCCACTTTTAACAGGAAAGTGAGGGCGTCGATATGCGTCTGCACATGTATGCCGCTGTACTGTTCCGCCACATCGAAAGCGCCACCATCGAAAGGCAGATGCACGGCGATTTCGGCCCAGGGCGCGCCCCAACCCAAACCCCACAGCAACGCGCCTTCGCGCTGTAGCACCGCCCAGACGTTGACAATTTCCAGATAGCGCGTCCCAAAGGACAGGTCGCCGTACAGTTTGAGCGCATCCACCCAGTTGAACGCGCTGCCCAGCGCGTAGGAAATCGCCTCGCGCATGGCTTCACCCATGAACAGCGTGTACACCACGAACACCGCTCCCACCGCAACCACGAACACCACGCCGAGTTGCCGCGCACTGATTTCGCGGCGATGCATGATGCCGATCATCACCAATGCGTACGCCGCCTGCAGATAGGTGAGCTTTCCCAAGCCCGCCACAAGCATCACGGCGAAATACGCTGCCAGTGGCAACGCCGCTATCGCCACGCGCGGTGCTCGCCGCCGGTACAGCAGTGCGGTGACCACGCTCATGCACAGCAGCACCGCGGTGAGCGGCAAATCACTGCCGAGCAACACGCGCGAATATCCTCCGATATCCAATCCGCCGCCGCTGGCATAGCGCCATAAAAACACCCCTTGCCGCGCGAGCAACACGGCACCTGCCAGCAGCAAGGCAAGCCAATAATCCCGTTGCGTCCGAAATACGCGCGAGAAGATGAAGTAGAACACCAGCACGTGTCCGAGCATGCGGATGTCCCAGGTGTAGGCACTGAAGGAGAGTGCGTTCCACCAACCATGCAGCGCGCCGAACACCCATACCAGCAGCAGGGGCATGAGGTAGCGGTCGGCGGGAAAAACACGCCAGGCACCCGCGCGCAGGGCATGCGCCCATTCGCGCACCAGCACCGGCAGCAGCAGCAGCAGCGACACGACATCCATCACCGCGAAGCCGAACACCTTCACCGCCAACACCGTGTTGGCGATGTTCTCCTCGACAAAGGCCTCCTGACTGCTGAGGTTGAATTCCTCGTACGACACGAGAAACGCCACGAACAGGAACAGGGCCAATCGCATGTTCACCAGCACCAGTACGCCCGCACCTATCACGGCGATCATGGCCAGCAGCGTGGCCGGCGTCCGTACGAAGTGTTCCCCCATCGCCACGAGCAGAACGATAATTCCCAGCACCACGCCGGCAATGCGCAGTTCCTCCGTGCGCTCACGCGCCAACATGCGTAGTGCCTGTATCATGCGCCCGTCCTCCGTGGAAGCGCCAGGCGCAACAAGCCGCGCAATTCCGTGATGGTGATTGTTCCGAACAACAGCATCAACGCGAGGGCAAGGGCCGCACCCACGGCGCCTTGCCACAAGCCGGTGGCGCTCCCTGTCAGTGAGAGTAACGCGGGTGGCAGCACACAAGCGAGAGTCGCGGTGAGTACGCGCCTCGCGGGAAACACCATGCCGAGCCGGGTGAATGCGAACAGTGCATACAGCGCCGCCGCCACCACCTCGGCCACAAGCACACCCAAGGCCGCGCCCTGTAAGCCCCATTGCGCAATCGTCCACGGCGAAAGCAGCACACCAGCCAGCAAGGCCAGTATGCTCGCCCACACGGCATACCAGACCGCGCGGCTCACCATGAGCACATTGCTCGCGACAAGTCCGAGTGAAAACAGCGGGAGGAACAGTCCGAGCGTCTGAAGCACAGGTGCGGATTCCTCGAACCCCGTCCCGTACAACAACGCAACCAGCCACGGTGCGAGCTGCCAGAACAGCAGCGCGGTGAGGCAACCGAGCGCGTACACATACACCGTGCCGTCCCGGTACAGTTCCTTCGCACGTGCGCCCTCCTCCGCCACCACACGGCTCAACACGGGGTACAGCATGGCGCCAATGCTGGAGGCGAGAAACAGCGAAGCGAAAATCAGGCGCGAGGCGGCGGAGTATATTCCGACACGTTCATCCGTTGTTATCCATGACAGCATGAGCACATCCAGACGCTGTATGGCGAAATGCGTGCCATTGATCAGGAGAAAGGGCAAACCCGTGAGTACCATGCGGCCGACAAGCGTCGCCTCCAGATGCCAGCCCACACGCATGTCGAGCTTTCGCGCCCAGAACGCTCCGATGACATATTTCACCAGCGACACCACCGACGTGACCGCCACCAACGCGAGCAACCCTCCACCGGCGAGCACCACGATCACATTGCCCAGCAGGAACACCAGCATGCAGAGGATTTCGATGATGGCGAAGGGATAGAAGAGATCGTGCGCGTTCATCAACGCCTGATACGCGTTGGACAGGCCACTGAACAATGGACCCGCGCTTCCCACAGCCAGCGCGAGCAGCAGCAATTCCGAATACCCCGACACCCAGCCCGTGCCCATGATCAGCACGATGAGCAGCATGCCCACCAGCAATTGCAGCACGAAAAAATTGTCCAGATACGACGAAGCCAGCGCACGGTCGCGCGCAACATCGCGTATCACCAGATTGGTGACGCCCAGATCGGCAAAGGCGAGATACAAGGTGAGCACATTCATCACCGTGGCGTAATGTCCGAGTACCGCCGCACCCAGCTCGCGCGCGAGATACATTGCAACGCCCACGCTTACCGCGCGATACAGCACGCGGGACACTGTCAGTGTCCAGAAATTCAGGGCGACGCGTTGCAGCGCGGGAGCCGTCATGGCACCGTCCGCCGCTCAGGCCGAAGGCAACGCGCGACGCGTCCGCAGCCAGGTCGAAAGCATGACATATCCCACCGAAGCGAGCAAAGCCACAAACACTGTCATCAGCATGAACGCCGCGCGGCGCGGCGACGTCCGCTGGATGGCGGGCGTGGCCTGGTCGAGCACCTGCACCGTGGGAGTGTCGCGCGCCTCCTGCACACGATCCTCGTAATACTGCTGACTGAGGAAGAGGATCACTTGCTCCAGTATTTTCACGTCCCGCATCAAGCCCGCCATTTCCCGCGCCACCTCGGGCACGCGTTGAAACGGCACGGCATAATCTTCGCCGGCCGATCCCGATGCCATGGCGGCGTATTGGCGCGACAGCTCTTCGATTTGCGATTGCAGCTGCGCCACCACACGGCTGTGTTCGGCGAAATCCCTCCGGGCCACACCCAGCTCAACACGGGCCTTCGTCAGTTTCTCCCGAATATCCGCGGCGCCCGTAAGCGCGGCTTCCATCTGCTTTTCGAGGAACACCGATTTGTTCTCCCGCTGGAACTGCACCAGACGGGCATACGCGCTGTCCAGTTCGGCCTGGGTGCGACCAAGTTCCTCCTCGATGAAGCGGCGCGAATTGCGCGCGCTGGATACCAGCTTGTCGCGATTGACGCGGTCCAGCCACAGCACGTAATCATTTGCCACGGCAGCGGCGAGCCTCTTCACACTGTCGATGTCGGCGGCGGAGGCGAAGAAGCCCGTACCCAGCGTGACCGACACACGAATGAGTCCGTTTTTATTGATGTCGATTTCACTGGATTCGGCCAACGGCTTGATGGCGTGGCGATAGGATTCCCCTTCCGGAACGCCGAAGAAACGCGCGAGGTCATGTTGCACAATCAGACTCTCGGCCACCGACTGGCTTTTGAGAATTTCGCCAAACACATCGGAAGGTCGGCCGCCAAAGCCGAGCGACGAACCGATGTCGAACATGGGCAGCGACGAAGCCCCTTGCAGCAGCGAGCCGAGGTTCATCGAACCCTGATCCTTCTGCGGGGGCAGCAGTGTCACCGTGCTGGTGAAGGTTTGCGGCATGATCAGCACATACACGAGCATGACCACTGTCACGGCACCCATCATGCCGAGTACGGTGCGGCGACGCTGCCACACGGTGCGCAGCAGCAGCCGCCAGGTTTCGATATCGCCGTTCGGGACCTTGTTCACGGTGTCGCTCATGTCATTTGTTGATTTGTGAAATGGCAATCACAATACCCACGATGCCCGCCAGCTGGGAAATGACACCGAGACTGGTGAAGGCGATTTCCCAGAATTTCACCTCCGGAACCTCCGGCACCCAGATGGTATCGCCCGGCTCGAGATCATAGTCGCCCTGATTGTCGGCATCCACCAATTCGCCAGAGCGTGCTTTCACCACGCGCACATCGCCATCGTCGGCGCGCCAGCCGAAGCCGCCCGTCGCCTGAATGTAATTGAGATAGGTCCATCGGGAATTGAAAATCACATTGCCCGGACTGTTCACACGGCCGATGACGCGGATATAGTTCTTGAGCTTGGGCACTTCAACCACATCGCCTTCACGTAAGACGATGTCTTGCGAGGCGTCACCCTGAAGGAACAGCCGTTTGAAATTCACGACCATGGCGCCCACTTTTTCGCGTGAGCGCGCCTTGAAATACTCGTACTCATCCTCGCGCATGTCGGCGGCGGGGATTTTCTGCAGGCGCTCGAATTCCGCATCCTTCTCGGACTCCGGTGGCTTGCGTATCACCACCGCTTCCTCGAGTGAGGCGTCGGCTGTGAATCCGCCCGCGCGGTTGATGACATCGCGCAAGGTGGTACGGCCCGCTTCGATGGAATAGCTTCCCTCGTAGCGCACCTCACCAGTGACGAGTACCAAGCGATGCTGTCTGAACTGCGGCACGGCGCGGACGAGCACGAGATCGCCAGCTTCCAAGGTGATATTCGCGTCCTCATCGTTGGGATAATTCCGCAAGTCGAGGAAAAAGCGCCGCGTCGATTGATGGTCCTCCAGAAAGCGCACAACCTCCACACTATCAAGGAAGGCCTGTGATCGGAAGCCCTGGCACACATCGATCAAATCATTGAGCCGCTCCCCTTCGACAAAATCCACGCGTCCTTCATGCCCCACCGCTCCGAACACACCGACAATGCGGTCCTTCGGCGGAAAGAAAATCACATCACCACCGCTGACGAAGGGATTCGCATCGACATCGCCCATGCGATAGTAGCGCAGCAAATCCGCACGCACGCTGCTGCCGTTACCACGCCGTACGGTGATATTGCGCAAAGCGGTGGTGTCCTTGAGCGCACCGCCCGCAGCATCAAGCGCCTCGGATACACGCGCGGTGGCGGGCAACTCCACGATGCCGGGGGTTTTCACGGCGCCCGACACCGTCACTTTCACCTGTCGAGCACGCGCGAGACTCACGACGATCTCCGCGCCACGCACGTCCGCTCCGAGCAGTGCGCGGATTTTCGTCCGCACATCCTCCAAAGTCGCATGGCGCACATACACCGCGCCCAGCTCAGGCAGCACCACGGTGCCATCGCTGCTCACCGGTACATTGAAGGTGTAGAATTTAGTGCCGAAAATGCTGACCGCCAGTTCGTCGCCCGGACCAACCATGTAGGTGGAATCGTTCACCGCCACCTCCACCGTCGATGAAGTGGGAGTGACGCGCCGTTTGGCGAGCGGGTCCTCGTCCAGTGGCTTGCGATCGCCCTGCTGCGCATGGAGCGTGAGCAAGGGCAACACAAGCAAGAGGCAGAGGACGGAAAGCACATGCGTGCGCCACGGCGCCGCGGGGAATGGATTCATCGCAGGGTGTCTGGGGAATGGTTCATGAACTGCCACTGTCGTGTACCGAGGGCGGGACTCGAACCCGCACGGACCTTTCGGATCCAAAGGATTTTAAGTCCTTCGCGTCTACCAATTCCGCCACCCCGGCAGGGTTGCCACTCCAATCGCGTATCCTTGCCCATACTGCATGCCGATGGCCGGATTTCACGCGCTCGAAACGGTACAGCAGATGGAAAATACTGTGAAATCGGGCATTTCACAATGGGAAATGTCGTGCAGTCTGGACCGGTTCGAATTGCTCGGCACCTTCCACCGCAGCGGAGTGAGGATGGAGTGGAGAACGCCCCGGGACCGATGTCATTTGCCTCGACGTGCCCGGCACAATGGCTGGTAACGGACGATCCGCCGTTGCACTCTCGCGCGTTACGACTTCGGCACATCCACCCTCCCGAGTATGCCTGTTTACCTCACCCCTCACGAAAAACGGAGTCGTTGCATGCGACAGCGTCACCGCATGCAACGACCCGAGGTAAAATGAAACGCCGTTTAATGTTCCTTCATCCATCCCGCCATGCGCGACACCTCCAGGCTGCCCTTGCGCAAGGCGCGTTCTTTCATCCACGTGAAAAGCACGGGAGTAATGACGAGCACATGGATGGCCGAGGTGATCAGACCACCGATCATCGGCGCCGCGAGGGGACGCATGACATCGGTGCCCACACCGCTGCTCCACATGATGGGAAGCAACGCGATCAGTGTGGTTCCCACCGTCATCACCTTGGGACGAAGCCGCAACACCGATCCTTCGAAGGCGGCGTCGCGAATGTCCTGCGCGGTGAGCGGACCGCGCTCGCCCCGCTGTACCGCGAGCAGTCGGCGATCGAGCGCCTCGTGCAAATACACCACCATCACCACACCGGTCTCCACAGCCAAGCCGAACAACGCGATGAAGCCCACCCACACCGCCACGGAAAAGTTGTAGCCGAGAAAATAAATGGCGTACACTCCACCGATAAGTGCGAATGGTACGGACAGCATCACCACCAGCGATTCCTGCGCATCCTTGGTCGCGAGATACAACATGACAAAGATGATGATCAGCACGATGGGCAGGAGGATTTGCAGACGCGCGCGCGCGCGGATCTGGTTTTCATACTGTCCGCTCCACGCAAGGGAATACCCCTGCGGCAAGGTGAGTTCCTCCTGCAGCACGCGTTTCGCTTCATCGACAAAGCCGCCCATGTCGCGACCGCGCACATTCAGAAACACAATGGACCGCAGCTGTGCATCCTCGCTGGCAATCATTGGCGGACCCGGCACCATGGCGATGCGCGCGAGTTCTCCGAGCGGCACATAGGCGCGGGTGGACAGCGATTTCCTCGTGTCGCCTGAGCTGGCGGTGCTGGATGCACCCGGGCTCGGACGCGTGGGAAAGGCGCTGCTGCCCATGCCCGCCATGCTTTCCATTGCGCCTCCCGATGACGGAGCAGCTACGGCCAGCGCCGCTCCTCCACCGACGGATGCGACATTCACCGGCACGGGCAGCTGACGGATGCGCTCCATATCGTCACGGCGTTCACGATCGAAACGGACACGGAGTGGAAAACGCTGCCGCCCTTCGATCACCGTACCGAGGTTCTCTCCACCGATGGCCGTCTCGATCACGTCCTGCACGTCGGCCACCGATACACCGTAGCGCGCCACCGCGTCGCGGTCGATGGTGATGTCGAGGAATAAACCGCCCTGCGTGCGTTCGGCGTACAAGTCCGCAGCGCCAGGAATGTCACGCAACAATTGCTCGGCGCGTATCGCGAGTTGTTCCAACGTATCGAGATTGCTGCCGAAAATTTTCACACCGAGATCGGTGCGCACACCGGTCGCCAGCATGTTGATGCGATTGATGATGGGCTGCGTCCACCCGTTGCGCACGCCGGGAATCTGCAACTTCGCATCCAACTCGCTGATGATGTCGTTCTGCGTTATACCCGGCCGCCACTGATCGCGGGGTTTGAGCAATATGATGCTCTCGATCATGCTCACCGGTGCTGGATCCGTTGCCGTCTCGGCCCTGCCGGCTTTGCCCAAGACTGTTTCCACTTCCGGCACCGTGCGTATGATCGCATCCTGCACCTGCATCACGCGATTCACTTCGGTAATGGAAGCCGATGGCAGGGTGACCGGCATGAAGAGCAGCGAACCCTCGTCGAGCGCGGGCATGAATTCCGATCCCGTATCCATGACCATGGGGACGGTGACGAGCAGAGCGAGAATGTTGAGCGCGATGGCGGTTTTTCGCCAATGCAGCACCCAGCGTATCACCGGCTCGTACAGGCGATTCAGGATACGCGTGACGGGATTGGCCTGCTCGTTGCGGAATCGACCGCGCGTGAGCATGGTCATCAGCACGGGAACGAAGGTCACCGCGATGATGGCCGAGCCGACCATGACGAACGTTTTGGTAAATGCCAGCGGTCGGAACAGTTTGCCCTCCTGTCCTTCGAGGAAAAACACGGGCAGGAAGGACACGACCATGATGGCAACGGAGTAAAAAATCGCCGGCCCCACCTGCCGGGCGGAGGCGATGGATATGGAGACATAGTCCTCTTTTGTCAACGTCCCACGTTCCTCCTGCGCGCGTGCCACGTTGCGATAGGCATTTTCCACCATGACAATGGATGCGTCCACGATCACTCCGATGGCGATGGCGATGCCACCGAGCGACATGATGTTGGACGAGATGCCAAAGAGCTTCATCAAACCGAAGGCGATGAGCACCGCCACGGGCAATTCGATGATCACGCGCAGCACACTGCGCACGTGCAGAAGGAAGAGCAGAACAATCAAGCTGACAACGATCGACTCTTTAACCAGAGTATCGCGCAGCGATGAAATGGCCGCGTCGATGAGATCGGTGCGATCGTAGGCCGTGTGTATTTCCACGCCCCGGGGTAATCCCGGACGAATCTCATCCAGACGCTGCTTCACCCGCTCGATCACCTCGCGGGCATTTTCATTGTGGCGCATCACCACGACGCCGCCGACCACCTGTCCTTTGCCGTCCTTCTCCAGGGACCCGCGACGGATATCGCCGCCCATCTGCACGGTCGCGACATCGCGTATGCGTACCGGTGTGCCGCCAGTGGATGTGATTACGGCGATACTCTCGATATCCTCGACACTCTGGATGTACCCCTGTCCGCGAATGAAGGACTCGGCACCGGAAACTTCCAGCAGCTTTCCACCCACATCGTTGTTGGAGCGCTGCACGGCGTTTTTCACATCCGCGAGCGAAACACTATAGGCGCGCAGCTTGTCCGGATCGATGTCGATCTGATACTGCCGTACAAAGCCCCCGATGGAGGCGACTTCGGCCACGCCCTCGACACCCTGGAGATTCAGTTTGACGTACCAGTCCTGCACAGCACGCAGCGTGCCGAGGTCGTACGGCCCCTCGACGGTGTACCAGTACACATGGCCCACACCTGTTCCATCGGGACCGAGTTGCACTTTCGCGCCCGTCGGGAGCGATGATTGCACAGTGGAGAGTTTTTCCAATACGCGGCTTCGCGCCCAGTACAGATCGGAATGCTCGTTGAAAATGATGTAGATGAAGGACATGCCGAACATGGACTGCGCGCGTACGGCTTCGACTTCGGGCACGCCCTGCAGCGCGGTTACCAGGGGAAAGGTGACCTGGTCTTCCACGATCTGCGGCGAACGGCCCATCCATTCCGTGAATACGATCACCTGATTTTCCGAAAGATCCGGGATGGCATCCACGGGTGTGGTGACAACCGCCCAGATACCCGCGCCGACAATCACCGCATAGGTGAGCAGCACGAGGAAGCGATTGCGTGCACTGAAGGTTATGATGCGTTCTATCATGACATCACCTCACTCCACCACAAGCGTGCCATGGAGCATGTCCATTCCGCAGCTGTAGGTGAATGTGCCCTTCTTCTTCGGCTGGAGCTGCACAGCAGTACTGCGGAAGGCGGGGAGAGCTTTGCGGATATTGAAATCCGGAAACACCACCTCCTCGGTGCATTTCGAATCCTCGGTGCGATGGAAAAGCAGGCGCACCGTTTCGCCTGCCTTGACTTTTACCACTTCCGGTTTGTACCCGAAGTTCACGGTAATCTTGATTTCTCTTGGCGCACTGGCCGTACCCATGGTCTGCCGTTTTTTGTCGCCGTCCGCCTGTTGCTTTGAGTTCTCCGACGGAGACGAAGCCGCGAGTTCCGGGTGCGTGAGCGTGCTCTCCGAGTCCAGCAGATAGCCGCCGGTCTCCGCAACCATCTCCCCTTCTTCCACACCATCGAGTACCTCGTACCATTCGCCGCTCCGCGCACCGAGCCGGACCGTGCGCGGTTCAAAGCGGTTTTCGCCAGCTTCCACCCACAGCACATCGCGTCGACCCGTGCGAATCACAGCATTCACAGGCACGACCAGCATCTCGCGTGATTGCGTGGAGACGCTGCCATTCACGTACATCCCTGGACGAAGGCGATTCCCCGGATTGGAGCATTCTACCCGCACACGCACGGTGCGCGTTTCCTGCTTCATGACGGGATCGATGAAGGTCACGCGACCGCGGAATTCCTCATCAGGCCAGGCGGCGGAACGCAGCGTCACCTGCTGACCGGCCTTGACAAAACGGAGGTCTTGCTCCGGCACCTCCACATACACCCATACGCGCGAGAGATCGGCGATCTCGTACACGGCGGTACCATCGTCCACGTAGCGACCTTCCTGCACATTTTTCATGGTCACCGTGCCGGAAATGGGCGAGGGAATAGCGACACTGTGTTGCACGGCACCGCTCTTCTCAAGCTGTTCGATTTTCCGCGCGTCGAGACCGTAATGCAGCACGAGACGATCACGGATGGAAGCGAGCAACCGGTCCTGCGTTTCAGATCCACCCGCGGATGCATCGCGACGCGAGGCAAGCGCGATCAGATAATCCTGTTGCGTGGTGACGAGTTCAGGACTGTACATTTCGAACAACGTCTGGCCGCGACGCACCATGGCGCCGGTAAAATTCACATGCAGTTTTTCGATGCGACCGCGAAAGCGGGCGCTGACAGCCGCCTGCAGGGGCTCCGCGAAATCCACTACCCCCACCACTTCGAGCGGGCGCGCGAGGTCGCGGCGCGTTGCCGCCACGGTACGGATATTCGCCAGTACACGCTGTGCGGGCGAAAGAGTGACCGAGCGCAGCATCGCCTCGTCCTCGGCGGACATGTCCTTCACTTCGGCTTTTTTCACCAAATCCATGTGACACACCGGGCAAGCGCCGGGCCGATCCGACACCACCGACGGGTGCATCGGGCAGGTCCATTCTTCCTTGCCACCTTCATGCGCATGCGATGTTTCCTTGCCTCCGCAGGCGATCAACGCCGCCGCGAGCACCATCAGCAGCAGCGAAGCTGTGATATTTCGAATTGTATTCATGTTCTGCTCCAGGGATTTCATCGTGACGTTGATGTAATGAGATCGCGCCCCACAGCGCGTTCGAGTTTGGCAAGGGCGACACGGTACTCGCCCGCGAGCATCTCCGCATCCATGCGCAGCATGACGAGCATGCGAGCGGCATCGAGTACGGTAGTGGCGCTGCCACCCGCCGTGGCATACACGGCCATGGAGGCTTGCAGCGCCTGTTCACTCGAAGGAATGACCGCAGTGCGGAATCGTTCGAGGCGCTGTCGCAACGATGACGCTTCATGCCAGGCATCGCGAACCTGCCAGCGCATCATGCGCCGCATCTCTTCGATACTTTCCTCGACACGTTTTCTATCGGCCTCGGCCTCTTCCACCGCTCCTGCATAGCCGGCACTCGCCCACGGCGCGATGGGCACAGAAACCCCTATCATCAATGCCCAGTGGTCGGGCATGTCGTTATGCATTTCCTTGTACATTCCGCGCAGCATGACATCGGGCAGCCATTCACGCTGTGCGAGTTGGCGACGCGCCAGCTGCATATCACGCTCGGCATTCATCGCTCCGAGTTCGGCGCGGTGAAACAGCGCCTGTTCACCGAGCGAGTCCAACTCCCAGACGAAGGGCGCATCCTCTTCCACCGGCAGCGAGGCAGGAAGCAGTGGAGTGTTGCCGAGAAGCGCTTCGAGCATGGCGATCGACCGCTGTTCCTCCGCGTGAATGCGGGAGTCCTCCGCACGCAACACATCGATATCCACCCGCACACGCTGCACATCGGCAAGTCCCGCACGGGCGACGCTGTACGCCGCCTCGACGCTGCGTAGCAGTTGTTCCAGAAGCTGAATTCCCTCACGATTGATCGCGCGTTGTCGCTGCGCGGTGGCGAGCATGGACCAGACGCGTCGTGTTTCATAGATAACATCCCGACGTGCGCGCTCAACCTCGCCCGCCTTCATGCGCACACCGGCGGCGGCCATGTCTTCCATCCTTCCGATCTTCCCGGGGAAAGGAATCATCTGCTGAATCGAGTAGTCGTTTTCCAGACCATCGCGCAGAGGATTCAACGATGTGATTGGCGTGGAATAAAATTCGAACGCGACGGTAGGCGCTTCCCACGCGCCGGCGCGGCGCAGGGAGGCGCGTGCGACGTCTACTCCGTGTTTGGCGGCGCGTATGGAGGCGCTGTGTTCGAGCGCGTAACGCACCGCGTCCTCTTCCGATCCTATCGACACCTGCGATCTCGCAACGGGAGATTGCAGAGCGAGGAGGATTAGGAGGAAGAGGATACATGTATGCTTGTTCATGGCATCATTCCTTGCTTGTGTTCAAAAACCATGTCCGTCGCGTTGTCATGGTGTAGCAACGCGTTGACCCCGTCATTGCGGGGTGCGGTGGAGCCTACGGCGTTGGGTTCGCCGGTTTGAACTCAGGAGAGGAAGGTGCCTGTGGAAAGCCAGGCGGGAAGATTGTCCGGCGGCGGCAGATCCACCGCGACGCAGCGATACGACGTCATGGGGAGATCGGCCGCCGTATGTTCGGGAAGAGGAAGGGTTTCGATATCCAGCAACACACGCAGTGAGTTCTGCGTGTAGGTGTCATCAACGCGAGTGGATTGGTCGATGTCGATACAGCAGGCAACAGCGCGCAGCGACTCACGCGAGGGCGACGCTTTCGCTGCGCAGCACATCGTTTTGTCCATCCCATTCGCATGCATGTCACATTTCGATGCGACAGCAACCGTGCCGCTCATAGAGCAGACGTGCCAGCTGAGGGGCACACCGGTGGTGGACATCAACATCAGGCCGACCACGATGGCACGAAGGGCGCTATGTCTGGAAAAACCCATTGAGACAAAATATGTCCAGAATCTTCGCGTGTCAATACCCTGCCGGGCCGTCAGCCGGTCAGCGTAATTGGGTCGAGCATCTATCGCTTCCACTCTGGAAGTGGCGGCGCATCATCCACAGACCAGGTGCGGGAGGGTTCCGTCGATGCTGCAATAAGAGAAACGGCCGCTGGTGAGCGGCCGTTTTCGAGGCGACGATCGGATTCGAACCGATGCATAACGCTTTTGCAGAGCGTCCCCTTAGCCACTTGGGTACGTCGCCAATGGGATAGAAAAGATAGCAAAGACAGCGGGGAAAAGCAATGAAAAAGCAATCACCCACTCCCTCCTCGTTACGTGGGATTACCCCGAGCCCGTTTTCCGCGTGACGAGTGCGTTCCACCGGTACGCAATGGTGTATTCTGCCGAGGAGTATTGGAGTTCGGCATCGCAGCCACAGAATCCCGCACGCCTTCTCCTGCAGATTGACCTGTTCAGAGTACCGCCTTGCCCATGCAATCAGATGTAGGACGCGACAGAATACCGAGCATGCCATTGACCCATTGGATTGGCATTGTGGAATTCCATCCAGTGAAATATGTTACTCGTTCCATTTCACCTTCATCCATTAGTGGGGAGCTAATGATGCAGCTTGAGATACCTTACCGCCGTGCGCGCATGCGCGGGCACAACTACTCCGAACCTGGGACCTACTGTCTGCGGCTCGATGCCGAGGGCGGCGAAGCGCTGTTCGGCGAGGAACGCGGCGGCGTGCTGCGGCTCAACGCTTTCGCGGAAATCACCTTCGAGAAACTCGCTCTCGCCGTGCAACGCTACCCCTGTCTGCGCCTCGACGCCGCGCGCTTCCGATCCGATGCGCTCGAAATCCTCGTCACTATCACCGAATTCCGCAATCACACCGCGGCACATCCGGAGAAATGGGAGAATCTCCTTCGCGCGCGCAGGATGATGACGATTCCGCTGCTGGTGGGATTTCTAAAAATGAACAGCGCGAGAGCCATCAACGCCGCACGAGGCACAACGGGGCGTGCCGTGTGGACGCGGCGTTACCAGGATTGCATTGTGGCGGATGCCGGTAAATTCCATGAGATCCGCTGCGCGTTCAACGCCGCGATGCAGCGCTCGGCGCTCACGCGTGACAAGGCGAATCCTTCGGTTCGGAATCTGCGCTCTGTGCTGAACGAGGCGTTTGCTCTGTTTGGCGAGGACTACGCCCGGGTGCCGCGATCCGAGGCGCAGTCTGCATCGGGATTGCTCATGCTCGGTCGCGCGGTGTTCCTGCGCGACACCGTGCTGCGGCCGCCGACAACGGCGGCGTCTCCTGCTGCGGGCAAGGCCAGGAAGAAGCGTTCCCCCACGGTGACGGAGATGCTGGACGCCTCGCTCGCGATGTTGCACACTGTGGATGCGGAGCCGATGCTGCTTTCGCTGGCGCCGGAGTAGCGTGGAGGAATATGGGATTGGATGGTCCGCGATAGACCATCGCACCCGCTCGCGTCAATCGATTGTTCCCGAGTCAGGTACGAAGCGCCCTGCGGCGATTCGCCGGAGAGGTATGCGCGGTGGCGGAGGATTTCGGATCGGCAGGCTGGTTTTATGGAGCCATCGGAGGCGGTTCATGATACCGGAGCTTGCGGTATTATGAATTTCGCGAAAATGCGCGTGGGGAGTGAGGCAGTCTCGGGCTGAGACAGCTATTTCGAGGCCGGGATTTGGCTATTCAATGAATAGCCCATGCTCGTGGCGGAAGGCGGGACCGCCCGGCCGGATTTGGCTATTCACTGAATATCTCAGCCGATTTCACAGGGCAAATTCCGATGTCCCCACCTTGGCTATTCACTGAATATCTCAGCCGA
>DAOSDL010000015.1:96079-97310 GCA_035362335.1 Bacteroidota bacterium | reverse complement strand
GCAGAAGCGCATGATGCAGGCAGCGACACTATTTTCAGAGCAGATTGCACAGATTCCGCACAGATTAGCACAGATCAGGAGCCGCGGGCGATGCGTTCGCCGCGGTGCTGGTCAAAGCTGCGCCAGCGAAGGATGCGCATCAAGTGCCTGGGCGATGGTGGCGACAGTTTCGATTGCCTGAGCACGAGGATGGTTGTTGGCAAAGACATAAACATCGGACGACATCTCCAGTAATGAAAGAATGTTGCGGACGATTTGCTCGAGTTCCGGAGGCGTGTATGTGTAGTCGTAACGGGTGATGTTGTCGCCGCTGAACCAGTTCGCGGCATTGCGCCCGTGCAGACGGTAGTAGGACAGCGAACGGCCGGGGCAGAGGATGTTGTTGCTCAGTCCCGGCAGATCGGGCGCATCCACGGAACAGAGCGTGATGTTCCGCTTGCGCGCGTAGGCGTACATCGTTTCGTTGTACCAACTTGCATGCCGCAGTTCAAGCACGATACGGAAGGATTGGAAGTACTCCACCACCTCGTCGAGGTAGCTGAGATTGTCGTTCGTGCATTTGAAGCTGTAGGGAAACTGGAACAGCACTGCCGCCAGTTGCTGCGTGTCGGAAAGCACCAGCATGGCGTCGGCGAATTCCTGCCAGCTCTGCTGCACCGGCTTGCGCTCATGCGTGATGCTCTGATGCGCTTTGACGCTGAAACGCAGTTGCGGCGCCTTGTTGCGGATCTGAAACAGCGTGCTGGGCCGCGGCATGGTGTAGTAGGTGTAATTCAACTCCGTCACCGGGAAAAAATGCCGGTAATACTCCAACATCTGCGGCTTCTTGGTCCCGTGTCGGTAGAACGGACCCACCCAGTCATTGTAGGAGTAGCCGCTCGTCCCGAGATGAATGCCCTTTCTTTCCAGCCGCCAAATGCTTCGGGGAGGCAGAATGCGCGTTTCATGCGCGGCGAAAAGTGTTTCCTGGTACATGGTGGCACCGTGGTTAGTCAAATGTCTAACTCAATGTACGCAATCAATATGCAGTTGTCAAGAGAGTAATGAGGGGGGTGAGGGTAGTGAGGGGGGAGCCGGGAGGGGTGGCGAGTGGCGAGTGGCGAGTAAAGAGTAAAGAGTAAAGCGGGGGCGGCAGCCGTGCGCGCTGTTTCGATTCAACTTCCGGGATTCGTTTTTACTCTTTACCCGACCCGGCGCGAGCCGACTGGCACAATCCGTCGCATTCATCAGG